>JANMMZ010000031.1:0-181949 GCA_031373665.1 Saprospiraceae bacterium
CCAAATGGGCTTGCGATCTATTTATGCAGAATTGACTAGGAAACGACATTAACGGAAACCGCCGTGATACGAGAGTACGTCCGGTGGTGTGGGGGGACGGCGGCTAAAACCGCCTCCCACCCGATTAGAAAACACACAAAACACACCAATCTTGACCTCGGACGAGGTCCTCCATTTGTTAAACCCATTGATTTTATTGATGATTTCGGCATTGTTCCTAGCATTTTTTATACAAATGGGCGACCTCTACCGAGGTCGAGATGGTGGTAAAATGTAAACTCCTACAAATGGGGAGCCTCGCCGAGGCTGATTTGCGAGAACCAATCAATCCTGCCAAAGCGGGTCGCTTGATCCGCCTCCATTTGGGGCCAACCGGGGTTTTTCTAAGGCCCTGAAGTAGGGTAAATCGAGCGCGCTATTTAAAATGCGATTCAACAATGTAGTGATTTTGGCTCGTGAATACTATTTCTTGGATCAAATACTCAGTATAAAATGATCTCTACACTCCGCCCTGCTTTGTCACTTTTTTCCCCGAGAAAAGTAACCAAAAAAGGCCTGGCTGTCGAAAAACCCCGCGATTGTCCGTCCAAACTCCGGCGGCGCGAAAATTTGGTTAATTGCTATGTTTCACAGACCGTACTAAATTCCCCTTTCCCTCGGTCTGTCATGTCGTAACGTAGTGAAGACATCTACACAAGATGCCCAACTGACAACGCAAGATAAATACTTGATTTCCAGTTAGTTTGGCTTGTGTAATTGTCTTCGTTTCTCTACGACATGACAGATCGAGGGGAGGGAGTGGATTCAATGCCGCGTCTGTCCTATCCTGTGTAATACTATGAAAATGCGCAAATTTTCTGCTCCCTAAAGAGCAGCGAAGTCGTGTAATTTCTACAAGAACCTGTTTTAAGCCTCTGCTGAGGTGAAAAGGTTTAGATTTATATTCAATTATAAAGCATTCCTACTTTTATCTTGCTTTTTACCCCTAAAATAGAGGAGTTTTTTAAACTTCCAAACCCTTTAGGAACTGCGCGATATATGTACCAATAAAAAAAGAGGAACCTGCACCAATCCAAATGTTTTATCCAAACACCAGCCTTGACAGATTCCTCCTAAGAGCCTATAATTCAGATCTACTACTCTACCACTATCTTTTTCATTACATTTCCAATGGCGGTCTGCGCTTCCAGAAAATAAACCGCTGGTGGCAAATCTTGCAGTGAAACAAGGGTTTGGCCTGATTTCAGAACAATATTTCGAAGCGTTTGGCCTTGCGCATTTTTCAATACAATTTGGCCTTCGGCTGGCATTTCTACCGTTATTTGCCCATTGGTTGTTGGGTTTGGCCAGTAGTTAAATCCTTGCAATGCTGGCCGATCCAGTACCGCTGAGGTCGTGACTTTTACCTCGATCTCGAGTTGTACCGTGGGCTGGGTTGCGCTCAAGGTGATCCATGTTTCGTAGGGTGTGATGCCTGCTGCCTCCACGATCAATTTATAAGTGCCATAAGGCAGGTTTGGAATAGAAAACTGACCATCGGCGGCGGTCGAAACACCTGCCACCAAATTTCCGGCCAGATCATAGATCAGCACAGAGGCTGGGTACAGAGGCGCACCACTGTTTTCAGCACCGCCGCCATTGGTGAAGTTGGCACCTTCACTAACCAAACCGCCCACAAAACCGGGGCCGCCAGGATTTTGACCTTCTATGAAATCTATGCCGATTTCTCGATAGTGGCCAGACCATGAACGAATTAATGAGGGTATTTGTATGGTTTGTGCTTGATCCCACCAAAGGCTGCTTTTGTAATAGGTGGGCATACGGGTTAAGTACCCAGGGCTGCCGGGCATACAGGCGGCTTTGAACAAATATTCACCGTTGGGCAAGTCGTCAAAAACACAGCGAAATATATCAGAATCACTGAGGGACTCTGCAATGGGTGTCAGAATACCTCCTTGAGCCGGGTCGTGTTGAATGGCCCAGGCTTGGAAATTTGCTGGAATTGAAGAGGTCGCAGGTGCATTGAACATAAATAACCTCAAATCATTGGTCCACTCAAAGGTAAGGGAATCCACCGCCGTGCAGGTGCCATTCACAGTGACGGTGTAAGTACCGGGCTGTGTGACTATTAGAGTATCTGTCGTTGCGCCATTGCTCCAAAGATAGGTCGCATTGGTGCCATAGGCTCCGAAAGGAACCAACGCGATGGAAGTACTATTAATTCGTATGCGGTTGATACTCCAGAGGCAAAGGTCTTTATACTCATTAGCGATGCATTGGGTAGAGATACAGCCATTGGTGGTGTTAGTGACGGTGACACAGAGAGAATCCCAATCAAACCCGGGAAAAACAATGATAGTATCTGGAAGGGTTGGATCGCTCCATTGATAGTGGATGATGTCTGTCTGAGCGCCTGGTGTATTAGCATAAACACTTCCAGTAGATTTGTTCTGGGATAAATAAACAACGCAATTTGGATTGCCACCGCCGCCACTAGTTACAGTATAACATGCAGTTGTACTACAGCCCGTAGCATCGGTGGTGGTCACACAGTAATCACCAGGTGCTGTTGGTAATGGAATACTTTGATCCGTCGAGCCATTGCCCCAAAGGTACGCAACTGGATAGACCCCTTGAGCATTTGCGATCAGTTGGTTTTGCCAGTTGTTATAAATATTCACGGTGCAGGCTGTTGAATCCCAAAACAAGGTTAAGCAGGTATCAGCAATGCAGCCAGTGTTCACATTCGTCGCGGTGACGCAATAGTTGCCCGTTGTGAAAGTCGTGATGGACTGTTGGGTTGACCCATTGTTCCACAGGTAATTAAAGCCACCGGTAGCACCTGAGTTAGCAGATATAACAAATCCAGATTGCAGGTCTCCGGATTGTGTGATGTTTGCCCAGCAATTTACCCCGATGATGGTGACATAAGAACAATCAGAGGCCGTGCATCCATTGTCGAAAGTGACGGTGACGCAGTATTCGCCGCTGACGCTGACGTTAAAAGCGTTGGTGGTTTGACCAGTATTCCAAATATAGGCCGTAGCTGTCGGAGGATTTCCCTGCGTAGAGTCAATGGGAATGTATGCAGCAACTGTTCGTACATTGGGATCGCCCGTTGCGGAAGAATTGACATAGGCGCCACAATTTTGGGCATCCATAATGCCCAAAAAGCCTGCAAAGAAGCAGGTAATTAAAAGGTATTTCATAAAAAAGCAGAAAGTGTTGGTTGAAAAAATCGTGTCGTTTGCAAACTTACTGATAATACGAAATACATTATATAAAGGTTGGGTAGTGGTCAGAGTAACCATTATTTACCCTGTGATTGTCCGAAACGTAAGGTTCACTCTCGGCTTTTTAACCATTTTGGTGGGTGGCAACCGATGCCACCAATGGGTTTGGGTGGTGTCTTTCATGATGAGCAAACTACCGTGCTCCAAGATCATGGATATGGTTTCTTTGGTTTGTTTATGTTTGAAGGCGAATTTGCGCTCGGCACCAAAACTCAGAGAACCGATGGCACCGTTTTTTTTCAGGTCTTTTTCGGCATCGCTGTGCCAAGCCATGCCTTCGTCGCCATTGTGGTAGAGGTTGAGGAGGCAGGAGTTGAATGTTTCGCCGGTTTGGGACTCTACCAAGGCTTTTAATGTCAATAAATCGGGTGTCCAAGGAAGGGCTTTTTTGGTGGTATTGGAGTACTTGTACTCAAAATCGGTATCGCCGTACCAAGCCACTTTCCGCTTGGTGATGATTAGTTTTCCGTACATAACGGCCTCGTCATTTTTCCAAGCGATGTCAGTGAGTAGTGCTTGCAGGTAATGGTCTGCTTGCGCGTGGGTCAGTAGTTTTCCAAAATAATTGACCGTTCCGTCATGGGGAAGTAAATTGGTGGTATGATCGGTACTGGTGCTAAATAGATCCATCTTTTTTCAAAAATTCACTTGTGAAGTGCTCGTCGTGCTTAGGTTTTGAAAATTTATCGGTGTTATACGCAACAGAATTACCTTTGGGAATGGATAGAGATTGCCAAGGCTGGTCAGCAGCCATTTTACTGATATGTACGATTTGACCGATGTGATACGGGTAGTGGGCCAATTGCCGATGTAGGGCTTCAATGACGGTATGACCCATGTTTCTGATGTAGATTGTGGTGCCGAGGTCGCTTTCTGTCAAGGAATCAATAGCGGAAAACACGCAATTCCAACCATCGTCCCAGGCATCTAGGAGGTCTTGCCTATTGGAGATCACGACTTCAAATTCGGCATCTCGGTTTCTCCACTCTTTTTCACCGTCGGTGGTCATAAAATCTGTCCATCGAGACAACATATTGCCTTGCATGTGTTGTACGATCATGGCAATACTGTTGCAATCAGGATTGGACTGCTCAAATAGTGATGCATCGGATGCTTGGGCGATGGCTTGCTCTCCGATCATTTTGTAATACTCGAATTGTTTTTTGATGCTGGGTAGGTATGTGGTTGCCATGTTTGTGGTGTTGAGAGATGGGTGGAAATTGGCTGCAAATTTAGGGATAAAAGATTGGATAATGGGTGAAAAATTATCAACATAAAGAAAACTTTTTGCCGTTGTTGGCGTCCCCGCCAACAACCAGCGGAGTGAGTATTCAGATATAGCAGAATCCCATTGATTGAGTATTTCACCCAGTATATCGCTCCGATATTTGCTGTTGGCGGGGACGCCAACAGCGGCAAAAATTATTTAAAGCATTAGAACAAGATGGCTTTATCAAAACCCAATAAAAAAACCGGAACCCCTGCCTATCATTTGCAGAAATTCCGGCTAAAAAAACTATGAAATCACGGACTTAGAAACGCTGTTATTTATTCGCAGTTTTCTTTGATGGTTCGCAGTTCTTCGCGGCTATTGACGGTGATAATGCTGCCATCGTCGGTCATTTTAATGGTGATCGGGAATGTGATCTGTGGACGGCCGCCATTTTGACCGGGATTGTTGGCATTCCACTGGCGGATGGCCTGACGAAACTCTAGGCGATTGTTTACAGCAGCAGTAGTGCCATCGGCGAAGGTCAAGGTAATCGGGAAAATGATCTCAAAACAAGACAATCCGTTTTGACCGTGGCCATTGTGACCGTGGTTGCCAAAAGTGCCGGGACAAGCCTCACGCAATGCTTTCAAAGCCTCCTGATCGGCTACTGTGATCACTGCTCCATCTTGATTGATTACACTGATCGGGAATACAAAATTGATGCGCCTAATAAATGAATGACCGCCTTGGCCGCCTTGGCCGGGGTTATTGGTAAAGTAATTGCGCAAGGCTGTTTTGATGTCTTCATACGAATTTGCCTCTACTACGGTTTCGTCAGGCAGGGTAAATGACACTGGAAACACCAATTCATAACACCCGAAACGGCCCATACCGCCACGCTCCTGGACGGAATAAAGGGCTTCATCCACATACTCTTCTACTGTAGTAGTGTCTTCATTTTTGTTACAAGCCATAAAGGTGGCCATGATAGCGATAGTGGGCAACAAGAAAAATTTCAATAATTGACGCATGGTCGTTTAATTTTGTAGTGAAAGTGAAATTCTGAACGCGCAACAGTAATATTAAAAGGTAGCACTCCCGATCGCCACTGCCGTTGTCTGATACATTAGGTAATCGGCAAATGGCAAGGGTTGCATTTAGAAAAATATTTTTTAAAAGTTTTTTTTCATGCAACCCTTAGCGGTAAACATATACCTAAGTAAATAGACACCCTTAAAGAAAGGGTAAACACAACGGAATGACGGAACCTAATTTAATAGATTGTATCAATGGTGATCGAAAAGCCCAAAAGGCTTTTTTTGAGCGGTACAAGGGCAAAATGTTTGCCTTGTGCCTCCGCTATGCCAATGCACGAGAAGATGCCGAAGATATGCTTCAAGAGGGCTTTGTGAAGGTGTTCAGGGATTTGAACCAATATTCAGGAGTCGGAAATTTAGAGGGCTGGGTACGAAAAGTAATGGTCAATACTGCTTTGCAACACTTACAACGCCAAAAAAAAGAACTGATCACGGTGGATATTGATGATATAGACCTGCCCGATCAAAGTGATGCCTATGACCCAGAGGAAGTACCCGCACAAAACTTAATCAAGATATTGCAACTGCTTCCTGTGGGATTTCGTACGGTGTTCAATCTACATATTTTGGAAGGTCGTACTCACCCCGAAATTGCCGAAATATTGGGTATTTCAGTAGGTACTTCCAAATCACAGTTAATGCGGGCCAAGGCTCATTTTCGTCAACTTTTAGAAAACAGCCTAACGGCTTCCTAATACTATGGAAAAAAATAATTACAACAACCAATTAGATGATTTCGTACAAAAATCATTTGATGACTACGAGGAAAACCCCTCTTCTAACATGTGGGATCGCATAGAAGCCGACCTCCCAACCAAAGATAACAAACGCCCCCTCGTTTGGTGGTGGACCAATGACCGATTGCGGTGGGCAGCGGCAGCAGCAATGATCGTATTGGTGGGGAGTACGGTGTTGTGTATAAGGTATTATTACGAACAAAAGATACTGGCCATAGAGCGGGCGCATCAGGAGGGCATTAAAGCAAATCAATATGGGACTGTGCCAAATATTGCACCCATGCCTTCACGGGAGAGCACAACGCAAGATACATCAATCTCTACACCAGTATTAACTGAAAAGGACGCTACCCCATCATTGTCACGCCCAAATAAGCCTAAAAACATTGTTCCCATTGCAACACAAACAGATCGGTTGATGACCAATCCTGTTTCGGGACAATCCAGACCGCTTCCATCACCGCCCTCGCGGGAAAAAATCGTAGCAAACCAAATACAGACCCCCAATAAGGTAGTGACCAATGATCCTAAAAACATAGAACCCACCGCCTCGCAACCTGATGCTGCACCTCCTGCCATCGCGGACTTAGCACTATTGCCGATGGCACTGATACCAACCGTCAGAAAACAGGTTTTAGATGATCCTCAGGGTGTTATACATTTAAAAGCAGTGGCCTTGGATTTTTCTTCAAAACCAAGCATTATCCCCGTCAAAAAGCATTTGAATTGGTATATTGGGATTTCTGGTACGCCTCGTTTGTTAGTTCGGCAAGGGAAACCGCCAGCGGCTACCACCCCAAGTCCGGGCCAGCGGCCTCGATATAGGGCCGAGCAAGATGGGCCTGATTTATCTTCTGATATTTGGGTTAGGGGAGGGGTACAATTTCAATCACCGTTTGGAATAGAAACCGGAATAGGCTTTCAAAATGTGGAACGACAATCCAATCATAAGGTCCGTTTTGCATATCGCGAAGGCACTTTTATTCCTAGCACTGGAACGCGATCCAAACAATTTAACTATGACCTCAATACCTACGGGGGCGAAGCCTCGGTGACCCTCCGCACGGAAGAAAATACCGCTCAGTCTCCCGGCGACGATGAGGCCATCAGGGCGACCATTGTCAGCAAAGAGCAGATCCAATTGTTGCACGTACCCTTGTTGGGCGTGGTTCGATTGGGGCAACACAAAACACAATTGGTCATAAAAGCAGGACTTCAAGGCAGTTGGTTTCTGAAAAATGAAGTCGCTGTGTCCACGTTTGATTTGAATGCCAGTAGGTTACGCCCTCTGCCCGGAAGGGGCATCAGTTTGGTCTATGACAAGCCCAATACTTTTAAGTTGGGTTATGCCGTATCGGCAGGGATCGAATACCGGCTTAACCAACACTGGCGTTTGCTGGCTACCCCAGCGATGTCGGGCTATTTCAAGCAAAAATCAGGTGCAGGCAACAAAAATCAAGGTAATTTTACGGCTGGTCTCCACTTAGGGACTCAATATTGGTTTTAGGAGCGTGGCCGAAATACAGGTACAAATTGATGCACCTCTTTTGGCTCTATATTCCCTGTTTTTTGACTTAAATAACTGGGCTACTAGTGCCAAAAAGCAGAAAATTTAAGGCCAGAATCTAAAGCCAGAATCTGTACTGTTATTTCAACATCATTCCCCTAGCAATTTCTTCAAAAAAATTGACATCATTGATCTATCTTTGAGCAGGAATCGCACAAAAGATTTCTGTTTTCAAAGATGAAAAATATTTGCTATACCCTTCTACTTTTGCTCTTCGCCCAAACCGCCCAAGCCATCACCCGCCACATCGGAAGCGGCCAAACCTATGCCACGCTCGATGCAGCCGCAGCCGATGCCCAACCCGGCGACACGCTCCTAATGCACGCTGGAATATACCCCGGAGGCTTGGCTATAACAAATCTAAAAGGTACTGCCAATCAATGGATTACGATAAAAAATAAGACGGGGGAAACCGTTATATTGGAGGGCGGTAACAATGCCATTCAGTTGATAGAACCTGCTTATTTGCACATTTTGGGGTTGATTTTCCAACACCAACTCGGCAATGGCGTGAACACCGACGACGGCGGAACCTATGATACCCCGGCGCACCACGTTATTTTTGAAAAATGTACTTTCCGTGATATGTCGGCCAGCGGAAACAACGATTTGCTCAAACTTTCTGGGCTGGATTATTTTGAAATACGCGATTGCCAATTCCTAAACGGCGCGGCAGGCGGCAGCGGCATTGACATGGTGGGCTGTCATTTTGGAAAAATAGAAGGCAACCGTTTTGAAAACATGGGTTCCAATGCCATTCAATGCAAGGGCGGCAGTGAAAACGTACGAATAGAGGGCAATTTTTTCAAAAACTGCGGTCAACGCACGCTGAACATCGGTGGCAGCACCGGACTCGCGTTTTTCCGCCCTGACACGGCGCATTTTGAGGCGGCTCGCGTGCAGGTGTATTCCAATGTTTTTGTCGGTTCGGTGGCATCCATTGCTTTTGTCGGAGCTGTCGAGGTGGACGTGGCGAACAACACCATCTATCAACCCGAAAAATGGGTCATCCGAATCCTTCAAGAAACAGTGGACCCAAACCGTTTTTTGGAATGTGGAAACAATTCATTCCGCAACAACATCATATTTTTAGGCAATAATGTTTCCGTCGTGGCCAATATTGGCCCAAATACGCAGCCCAGTACCTTCCAATTTTCTAATAACCTATGGTATAATCAAGACAACACAAATTGGGTTGGCCCTGACCTTCCAGTCATGGAAACAAACCAATTGCTCAACGTAAATCCCTTGCTTACGCTCCCTGAGAACGACGATTTTTCTATTCCGCCAAACAGCCCAGCCACCGGAGCAGGTCTTGAACTGAACGAGCCAAAATTTGATTTTTTGAAAAACCTGTTTGCAAACCCGCCTTCGATTGGAGCAGTCGAAGCGAATCCTGTTTCGGGTGTTCAGCAGCAAAATGCCTTTAAAACCAAACCGTTTAGTGTTTTTCCAAACCCAGTCGGCGATCACTTTTGGATTCAATTAGACACAGGGTTTTCAAGCGAAGTTTTATTGGAACTATTTGACTTGTCCGGTCGGCGCGTTGTAGGTTATGGATTTGAAAAACAAATTTTAGGTTCGCAGCCATGGTATTTTCCGTTGGAAGGAATTGTAAGAGGCGCATATTTTTTAAAAATTTCTTTGGATGGGCAATTTTGGGGGAGTCAAATGATTTTGGTAAATTAATTCAAAATCCCGATGAGGCGAGGCTTCTAAAAACTACGGACTAAAGTCAAAACAAAATACGCAGGTGCTGGCGTGAGGTTCACCTCGCGCCAGCATGATACCGCACAGCACAACGATCTATTTCAACTTTATGGTTGGTTTCAATTTATAATCGCCATTGCCTTTTTTCTCAATCGAGGCCTGTGCATCAAAATCCAACACAAAAGTGTTGATGTCGAGGTTCAAATCTTTATCAATTTTGACTTTCAGACCTGAAGACTCGGCACTGGGTGTTTCTAAAGGATAAATGATGCTATCCACCATCACGGTGCTATTGGGCCCTAGGATAAAACGAACTTCCTTGAGCGTGAATGCAGGCGCTGGCCCAGTAGCGAGGAGGGTATCCACTCCATTTTG
The DNA here is from genome assembly GCA_031373665.1 of Saprospiraceae bacterium. Classification (GTDB taxonomy): domain Bacteria; phylum Bacteroidota; class Bacteroidia; order Chitinophagales; family Saprospiraceae; genus M3007. The sequence continues at coordinate 9,993 of JANMMZ010000031.1, forward strand.
AAATTTGAGCAGGTCATATACGCCAGCATTGGTAGCCAAAGTCACCCATTTAGCGGTGTCTTCTGTGGTTTTTAATACGATTTCTCGGATGTCAATATTCACTTGTTGATAATCGCCAGGGCCATCAGTGAGCCTAATATTAACCACAGTATCTTTGTCTTTTTTACAAGATACTACTACAAGGCCAATGACCAGCAAACCGAAACTTAGAAAATGAAACGTACGCATAGATAAGGAATGACTAATGGTGAATTTTTCAACGAAATTGAAAAATGTTTGTTTTTGAACCTCCTAAACGGCTGTAAAAGATCAAATATTGTATGGATTTGATAAACTAGCCGACAAAGTTGATCTAAATACGATTAAATTTTGCCTCAAAACCAGAAAAATAATAGTACCTTTGGTGCGGGAGGTATCGTTTCTGTCTTAGGAACGGCTCTGGAATAAAGGTACAGATTCAGGCTTCAGGTTTTGGCCTTAGATTTCCTGTTTTTTGGCGCGAATAGCACAGCTATTTAAGTCAAAAAAGAGGTAATATAGGGTCAAAAGATGTGCATCAATTTGTACCTTTATTTCGGAACCGTTCCTTATCCATAACTTAAAAGTATTTGACATGAAAAATAAAAAATTGACCTACTTAGTAGTGGTACTAACCATCGGAATCGTAACGATACAAGCCTGCAAAACATATTATTTCCGTTCCAACTACCAATACGCGAATAAACTTTTGCACGACACAAAAAATATAGCGGTAAAGCCCTTTTTGAAAGCACACCATAAAAATGGCGATGTGTATATCCTCAGGGATAGTTGGCAAATTGATACCATCCAAAATGTAGTTTCTGGAAAAGGAATTCGCTATGACTTTAACCGAACTTGGGCTTTTTCAGGCAGTATCTCCATTCCCATTGACAGCGTTGCTATTTTTGAAACCAACACTAAAATAATAAAGCCTGAAGAAAAGAGAATTGCCCCGCTCGCTGTTTTAGCGGGAGTTGATGTTATGATTGGCATACTTTGCTTCACATATCCCAAAGCATGTTTTGGTTCTTGCCCAACATTTTACATCAATGAAAATGATAATTTTCATTATGCTGACGCCGAAGGATTTTCAAATGCCATTGCCCCTTCCATGGAGTACTATGACATTGACGCATTGAACAACAAACCAATATCAGACAATGTGTTCTCTATTACCATGAAAAATGAGGCATTAGAAACGCATTGTATCAATGATGTCAAACTTTTAGCGTATCCAAGAAAAAAAGGTGAGCGTGTTTATCAATCACCGAACAATGATTTTTATTTGTGTGAAAATAATTACCCAATCATCAATGCCAAAGGAGAGGAAGGTGACATCACTGCATTGATTCAAAATGAAGACCGACAGGAGCGATGTAGCCCCGCTGATGAACATAATTTAAGCAGTAAAGAGGAAATTTATTTGAACTTTGACAATGTTAAGCATCGCAATGACTTGGGACTGATCATAAATTTTCGTCAAACACTGATGACAACTTATTTTATTTATAGTGCCATGGGATATATGGGCGATGAGGTTGGCGATATTTTTGCAAAAATTGAAACCAACAAAGAAATAAAGGATAAATTAAAAAATGGAATCAAAAAAGAACTTGGAAACATTGATGTTTACGCATGGAATGAGCAAAAAAATAATTGGGAATTACAAGATGGATTGTATGAAACTGGGCCGATTGCGATCAATAGACAAATACTACCGCTCAAAAATATTGCCTTGGGTTCAGAAGTTAAATTGAAACTTGTGATGAATAAAGGGCTATGGCGTATTGACTATTTATCGTTGACAAACGTTAAAGAGAAAGTTAATGCGATGGAGGTTTTGCCAACCACTATATTGAATAAAGGCAAAATTGATAATGCAGCATTATCTTCTATCAATAATCCTGACAAATATTTAGTTTCGATGCCCGGAAATAAATATGAATTCAATTTTGTGCTCCCAAACAAGGATACCGATTACGAATTATTCCTTTATTCCAAGGGATACTATTTGGAGTGGATGCGGGAGCAGTGGATTAGAGATAAAGATTTATTAAAACTAAGGCAAATGGTGTATAATCCCAAAAAGTACCTAAAAGTAGAGGCAAAAGAGTATAAACGATATGAAAATACTATGGAGCAGGAATTCTGGAACTCAAAAATTGACACAAAAATATTTTCATACTATGAAAACTAAAATCATATTTATTGGGCTACTTGCCATAATGATTAGCAGCTGTAGTTACCCAAAGTATTTGCCGACTTCAAGCCAAATAGATGTTAATAAATTTGGCTCATATATTGATATCAATCGCCATACAGGTGCTGATATTAGAGGTGAATTAATTTCAATTGACAGCAATCAGATTGTTGTATTAAAAGAATCTGCGCACAATTGTGTAACCATTCCAATAACTGATGTTAAAAATTTTAAATTGCAATATGCCAAATCCAAAGAGTATGCTTGGACAAATGTGGTTTATACTTTAGCCACAATTTCGCACGGCGGATTTCTCTTACTTTCGCTGCCCGTTAATCTTATTGTGACAATATCGGTTACTTCAAGTGGACATAAGGCCTTTAGATACAGCGACAAAAACATGACCTATGACAATTTAAAAATGTTTGCAAGGTTTCCTCAAGGTGTTCCACCCAATATAGACCTAGCCAACATAGTTAAAAATTATAAAAATTGAATCTGGCTGCCGTTTGCCGTGTTTGGGTCTTACGCCCGCGCACTTTGTTGGTAAAAGAACAGTTATTGATTCAACAAGGAGAACAAGAACATTTAAATGACGCTCAACGAGCCTATGACCTGACCTATGGCCTCATTACAAGCACCATCAACCAAATGGGTTCAAGAGAATTTGGCCCGGCCACCACACCAGGCAATGCCACTCAACTTGCTGAACAAGAATTGACTCGCTTGTTACCAACTGCCTTAGGAAGCCACCCCCGCAATTGGTTCACTATGCTGGACACATTGCTCGCTATGACAAATTCAAGAGATTTACAAGGATGGCACAATCTCAGTAGTGGCCGTTCCATTACTGAAGGGAATAACACTATTTACCCGCTCCAACAAGACCCTTCTTTTAATGTGGGGCAAGTACCATCGGATCAGGTGGTGAATTATTAGCCTTAGTAACCTGAGGTTGCGGCATTTCCAACTTGTTAGGCTCCAAAACAAACCCTATCTTTGCCATTCATTTTTTTGAACACCTGATTTTATGAGTACTTACCCAAGTATATTCAATGATGTGATCGGCCCGGTCATGCGAGGCCCGTCCAGTTCACATTGTGCCGCATCGCTGCGCATTGCCCGCATATGCAGAGATTTGATGGACGAAAACATCAAAGCAATACTGATTGAATTTGATCCCGATGGTTCTTTGGCTACCACACACAAGAGTCAGGGTTCTGATATGGGCTTGTTCGGCGGATTTCTCGGATGGGAAGCCCATGATGAACGCCTGCCCGAATCAGACAGGCATATTGTAACAGCAGGCATCGATGTGACGATCCATATCACTGACATTGGCAACAGTCACCCTAATCTCTATCAAATAACATTATCTAACTATCAAGAAACAAGGAAACTGACTGCCATTTCTACAGGCGGCGGCATGATAGAAGTAACATCCATTGATGATGTACCCGTTTCTATGGCCGGAGATTATTTTGAAACATTGATTTATTGCGATAATCCTGAAATTATTGTACCATTTCTGGAAGCCTCCGTTGCTTATGATACGATAGAAGTGCACAAAGGAGTCGTTTGTTTCATAGAAATGAAAGCACAGGCTTTTATAAATCCCGCAATATATACTGAAATCCAGCAAATGGAAGGGGTATTATGTATCAAACAACTCCAACCCGTACTGCCGGTGTTAGCCCGTGAAAACTTACAAGTCCCTTTTATTACTTGCCATGAAATGCTGGAGTATAATAAAGGCAAGAACAAAGCACTTTGGGAACTGGCAGTTGATTATGAAATGGCAAGGGGCAATATTGCTTCGGAAGCAGTATTGGAGAAGATGCGCAGCATTATCCATATCATGGGAAATGCAATTGAATCGGGGCTGAAAGGAACAAAATACCATGACCGTATTTTGGGAAGTCAGTCACCGCTGTTCAAAGAAAAAATGGATGCTGGTCAGTTAATTGGCGGTGATGCCAATAACCGGATCATTATGTACACCAGTGCTATGATGGAAGTAAAATCTTCTATGGGCGTGATTGTCGCTGCTCCAACTGCTGGAAGTTGTGGTGCATTACCGGGCGCATTGTTTGGCACAGCGCATTCCTTGGGGTTAAGCGAAGATGTGCTGGTAAAGGCGATGTTATCTGCCGGATTGATAGGAGTGTTCATTGCAGCACATGCTACGTTTGCTGCCGAAGTTGGCGGTTGTATGGCCGAAACTGGATCGGGTGGAGGAATGGCCGCCGCTGCTATTGTTGAATTGAAGGGCGGCACTTTAGAGCAATCTATTGCTGCCGCTTCGCTGGCTTTGCAAAATTCATTGGGCATTATTTGCGACCCCATCGGCAACCGGGTAGAAGCCCCATGTCTCGGAAGAAATGTAATGGCTGCCACCAATGCCGTTTCTTGCGCCAATATGGCTTTGTCCGATTATGAAAAACTAATCCCGTTGGATGAGGTGATAGAAACCATGAAAGCCGTTGGAGACCGGATTCATCATACTTTGCGTTGCACCAACCTTGGAGGGCTATCCATTACCAAGGCTGCTAAAAAAATAGAAGCCATGCTGGAAGAACAGCCGCGACAGTTCTTTAAGAGTTGTTGATTTATTCGGTACGGAACGTTCAATATAAAACATCGAAAAAAAACCTACCTTCGCCACTATTTTTTTCACAGACCATCAGTTTGTGAATGTCTTTAGATACAATGCAGCAATGAAGCAAATATTGGCGGGTTTGACTTTTGCAGCCCTTTGGGGGTCGGGTTCTGTAGCGATCAAGTTGGGACTAACTGTTTCGCAACCCCTTGTGTTGATGAGTACCCGTTTCTTGATTGCGGCGTTATTGATGCTCGGCATATCATTGTTGGTCAACAAAGACCGCCTTCCGAATCGGAATGAGTGGACACCTCTTTTATTGGGTGGAGTATTGAGTATGGCCATTTATCCAAGCATCTTTGTGTATGCTATGAAGCAAGTTACCCCAGGCATCGGAACGCTCGCAAGTGCCACTTGTCCATTGATAATCAGTGTTTTAAATGCTGTTTGGCTTAGGCAAAAAATTACCTGGAATATCTGGGCGGGGCTTTTCGTAGGACTTGTCGGGGTCTCGGCTGCAACCTATCCATTATTATTAAACGCGCATGCAACACCGACTGGAGTAATTCTGTTGACTATTGGGATGCTTTGTTATTCGGTTGCAACGGTTTATTATCAAAGCATCAACTGGGAGTTGCCGCGACTAAACATTAATGGTTGGCAGGTTTTAATTGGGGGTACAGTCCTTTTGCCATTTGCGGCGTTTTTATATGAGTCGGAGAGCAATCAATTCAATACTTCATTTTGGATTCCGGCTCTTTGGTTAGCCATTCCAATTTCTATTCTGGCTGTTCAAACCTGGCTGTATTTACTCAAGACAGAACCGACCAAGGCATCACTTTGGCTTTTTTTATGTCCAATATTTGGCTTTTTCTATGCGTCTCTATTGACCAACGAACCCATCACGGCTTATACAGTAGTCGGGACGGTTTTGGTAATCGCCGGGCTGTATCTGGGCAAGAGAGAAAGCAAAGTTTCGGAGGAGGAGAAAGCGAAATAAAATGAAGTAAAGTAGTGCGGGGACACAAGACCCGCGCACGGCAAAAACCGATGCAGCGAAGGCCAGAATCAGCCCCGCCACATCGTTATAGAATATTAGATAGTTTTCTTTATTTTTGTATCAGCACCTTATGCACTATTTCCACACCTTCGCCTTGGATCCGGAGCAGGTAAAGGCCAGCACTCAGATTTTCAACCTGAATTTGTTGTTCAAATAAACCGCCCATGCTTTGGATTTCGGAACGATATACCTCACGACCAAGGGGATCCGTCAATGACAATCTACCGTTTATAGATTGAGCCAGATCAAACCTAATCTTGAATTGGCCTTGGTTTGGATTAGGTATCACCACCAAAGATTGCTGGATCGCTTCCTCTTCTACGCTTTTTGAGATGCCCGTTACATTGATGTTGTCAACGTAGAGGTTATTGCCATAATTTCCCCTATTTTGAAACACAAATAATACCTCATCATTGCCTAAATAAGGCTGTAAACTAATCATCTTTTCCGTCCATTGGGTACTAGTGGGCGTAAATGCATTGTTGGTAGGTGGGGCAGTAGATAACCCAGCACCACCGTCAAGGAATACATGTGTAAATGTTTTACCACAATCGGTAGATACCAAAACCGCTAGAGAATCAAAAACAGTAGGGGAATCAGCATAATTTGTATAGGCTACGTCAAATTGTAGGTTGGCCGAAGTGATATTAGACATATCTACTTTGTGGGTACGCACCTCATCACGTGAGCCCTTTTCGTCGGAGTTGAAGTTGTCAAATTTCATGCATGATTGGCTGCCTCCAAATCCACCTACTCCATTGTTCACTGTCCAGTTTACCCCATTTTGGTTGGCATCATTGAGTGCCCATTCAGGGTGAAAACTGCCACCCTCAAAGGTTTCAGCATAAGGTAGCGTCGTTTTACTAACAACGGTGACGTATCCAGCGAGGGTAACACTGCTATTGATATTATTCAGGTTGTCGGTGATCGTCAGCGAAACAGGGTAGGTGCCCGCATTACTATAACTAACGGTCGGATTTTCTATAGATGAAACACCGGGTGTTCCGCCAGCGAAAGACCAACTATAGACAGAGGATTCGGAAGAATTGCTTCGGTTAATAAAATGTATAGATTCGCCAAGACAGAAATTCCGATTGAAATCACTGGCTACCGTAATATCCAATATCACTGGGTTATTATTGAAGTCAACCTCCCATACGCCCATACCTCGGGTACCCAATTGCAGTTTCTTGGTGCTATAATTGGCGGATAACCTAGTAGGTGTAATGGCAGGACTTAATCCCTGTGAAATATTATCCCATTGCGCAGTGAAATAGTTATAGTTGAACACTCCACCCTTATTAGTAGCGACATAAAGGTCGTTTTCAACCCCTTCTAATGACAAGATTGTCCCGATTTCCAAATCATTGAGTGTTGCAGTAGTGATATTGGACCAAGTAGCCCCTGCGTTGTCACTCAACCAAACTTTTTGGCCATTGCTGTTATTTTGATATGCGCGATATAGATAATCATCTGAAACCAAAGCGAAGAAAAAATTCTTGGTTTCAAGACCACCCGCAGTAGCCCAAGTATAACCTCCATCGGCGGTTTTGTACAACTGCCATGTTGGGTTGCCTTGCCCATCTTTACCTTCTACCTTCAAGTATAGCACTTTCGGATTGGCGGGAGATTGCTCTACCCATTCCACGATGTTGGAACCTCCGAAATCATACAGCACTTTGGCCGTTTTACCATCATCGGTACTTTGGCAAAACTTGCTTTTCGAGCCCCAATAGATATGCTGTGGATTTAACTTGCTGAAAAGAATGCGACTGGCTCGGTAATCATCATATCCGATTGGCCCATTTGGCCTCCATTGATCTTGATCCAAGATACTTGAATAACCACTCGATGCCTGATTGCTGGAACTAGGCACATTGATACCAAAAGCCGGATACTCCACAAACCACGCCCTCGGGTTGGGGCCATATTGCATGTACCCAGTGGCCGTTTCTCCGCCACCAGCGTGCTTCCATACCCCGGCTGGAAAATTAGCCGTATGCGTGAAATTATTCCCGTTGTGATAAGAGCCTCCACCCATCAAACCGAGGCGTTTGTCGGCGGTAAATCCCCAAAGATCATTGGCAAAAATACCGTTGTTACGAGCCTCATGGGATTCCAAAGTACCATCGGCAGAAAAATTGATACCGCCGTCACTAGCCCAAAACAACTCTTCTGTGGTGGCAGAAGTATTGCGGATAAGGAATCGCCGAATATCAGGATGAATATAAGGAACGACATTGCTATAACCGCCCTTGGGTGTCCAAGAGGTGCCAGCATTGGTGGATTCCCACATAGTCAACCCACCAACATATAGACGATCAGCATTGGTGGTCGAAGCCACAATAGCATTGTTGAGATAAGTCACTTGATTATAGGCATATGGAGACCCTGGCCCTGGGAATGTACCCCAACTAACTAAATTGGGGCGGTCAGATTGGTTATAAGGCGCTCCCAAAGGCCCTGTTTTTCGCGACCAGTTGCCGCCATCATCTTCTTGATAGATACCAACAAAACCATTCAATTGCAAACTTGCTCCCGGTTGAGAAAATCCGTTAAGCATCACATAAATCCGCTCTGGCGCAGCCGGAGTTACCGCTATTCGACCTCCCCAGACCTCAAATTTGCCAGCATCCGCTGCCGGTATCTCGAACCAACCTGCATCGGGTGAATTATACCAAGTTACCCCATAATCAAAGGTTTTGTCCAAGGTAGTCATTTTGGTAACAGGGTCATAAATCAAAATATAAAGTATAGCAGGATTGGTAGGGTGTTCCACAATGGAAGTAACCCTTGCGCCAGCAGCATTTACAAGATTGCGTTTCGTCCATGTTTTACCGTAGTCCTCTGAAATCAAGAGCCCATCACTGGTGGCCGCAAATACCTTTCCACTGAGATTTTGAGTAGAAAAAAGTATATCATAGGTTTGGAAATCCGGAGAAATGGTGCCTCCATTGGGGTTAATTGGAGATTGGGTCCAAGTACCGCCGCCATCATCTGAATACATGATTTTGCCTGACACTCCAATCCGTACATAGTCAGAGTTCCAAGGCCAATAGGCTACGGCTTGAACCGTGCTAAAATTTTGGTTGGTACCCACTTGATACCAACTTGAGCCAGTATCTACAGATTTGAATAAACCACCGGCTTCTGTGCCAGCGTACATGAGTTGGGTTAAGCCCGGTACATTTGACCGCGCCATACAAAAAATATTGGCTTGCCAAGATATTGGCTTATTGTCTTCTGCGCGTACTACATTCATAGGCCCCATGGGCTTCCATGTTCCATTTTCGGCACCCATACTTGCTGGCGGATGTATGCGATTGATGACCTCGTTTCGAGCCTCATCGGCTTTTTGTGAAAAATCAACATAACCGTCAGCAGTAACGTAATTGGCCGTTTGAATTTTCCAAGTTTTGTACAAATGCTCAAATTCGTGCTTAAACTTGAGGTTGGCCGTAGCAGGATTGGCTTTGTGCGCCGCTTTCAGCGGCGCGATGACCGATGTATAATACTCCTCATACAGTTTGGCTACTTCATTTACATTGGGTTGGGCAACCGATAGAGCCTTGACAAAGGCCGGCACGTTCGGATCGTCGAGTTGGCCGCGATAGTCTTGCCATTGGGCATTGGACAGAGAAGGGATCAGCATCGCTAAGAAAAAAGCGGAGATCAGAATAATGGGTTGAAATTTAAGATTGTTAGTCATTTTATGTTTTATTTTTGAATGGGCAAGCATGGTTTGTTTTGCCTGCCCATTCATTTGAATGATTTAATAGTTGGAATAGTTGAATGTCAAATTCTAAGTTACTACCACCCTAAACGGTCAATCATCATGCGCACATCCGCTTTCTCTAACGTGGCAGTGTCTTCTGTCTGTTTCCATATTGCCTCCTGTGTTTTAGTTGGGTGTACCTTCGCTACGTAACCGCTGCCGCTAGGAGCCAATAGTTGTGTCAAATCGGTATAGGCATCAACCGTAGCACATTGATAAGGGACGGTTTTGCCATAGTAGCGTGGCATTTCTAAGTTTAGCACGAGCCAGCCTTTGAGGTGACCATCTTTCATACGAGCGGCGTGTACAGGCTTCCAGAGGTCTATTTCCATTTTGGTGTGGTCATCCTGGCTTTTGCCTTCTGGCAGGCTGAAGTAGTTGAACACGAAAATCTTGGCTTTGGCATCTGCATCAGCAGCCCACAATACCGATCCTTGCTCGACCGACCAGACTTCAGTTTTAACCATCGTTCGGATTTCTCCGGTGCGGTTCACTAAGGCGATTTCCTCGGCGGTGAGCAGTGATTTCCAGTTTTCAGCCATATAATCGCTGTCATAGGATGCAGCGAGTGCGGCGACTCCGCGATAGGTGTTGCGGCATACAAAATCGTACTCGGCATTCGCGCCGGAAGGCGAAACCATTTCGGCCAATGACCAGTCGTGCAGTTTGCCCGCTTTCTTATTGGCGAGGTGGATTTTTTTCCAGGCCTTCTCCAATTTTAGGTAGTCGTCATACATACCCGGTTTTACTTTCATGTAGGCGTAGTGTGCATACCGAGTGGTGTCGCTGGCAGCAGTGGTTTGGGCTGAGGTGGTGAAGGGTTGGCAAAACAGTGTTGCCAAGATCAGATAATAGATTGTTTTTCTCATTGTGATAAAAAATTAATAAGTGATAAAAAATTCGTTTGATAATATGATAGTGCAAAGGTGGTGGCAAAAACCATGTGCCAAAACCACATGATGATGTGGGCAAGGTCATTTGCCGATTTTTATTCAGTAGGGTGACTGGTATATCTGCTCGAAATCAACAATGATCCCACCCCTATGAAAAGCATTGCCAATAAACCGAACAGAAGAAAATATGGGGTGCTAAAATCTGGAAGGTCATTAAAAAAATGAGTCATTTGTTTCATAAAATAGATTGTTTTGTAGGCAAATTTGGATAAGCCTATACTGTGATAATAAAATTTGATCCTGCAAAGGTGGGGGTAAAAACAGTGTACCAAAACCACATGATGATGTGGGCATTACTGAAATCGGTCGTTTTTAACTCCGTAACTTTGATGCTACAAAGGTGCAGGTGAGATCCTGTTTAGCACCTGCACTCAGGATTCATTGATCTGGATTCTGCTTGCATGGCATAAAAAATACTAGCACTCACGTTGCAAGGCGGGCAATCGTGAATAGTATAAGTCATTGAATGACAATAAATTAAGTATTTCATGCACTCATTTTTGGATGATTCATAATTTTTTTAATACTTTTGCCCACTGAAGAAGTATTCGTAAAAACATGGAAGAAATAATCAAAGAAATAGCCGAACTCATAGACTGTAGCAACGTGGTGTTTTTGCACAGAGAGACTGGTGAGATATTGTCTTATCCAGCACCTGATGATTCCGGCTACAATGAGCATGATTACCTAGCCGATGAGGTCATGGATATCATTGACACTGATCCTGATAGATATATCAAGTTCACTCCTTTGGACTCTAATGAATCTTATCAGATCATGGAATCTTTTATTGAAAACACGAAGGATCCAAGGTTGAAAACCCTATTGGCCGCATCGATACTGGCCAAAAAGCCATTCCGAAGTTTTAGAGATGCCTTGGAATCAGAAGAAATGGAAGATGACTGGTATGATTTCAAAGATTTGTACTTGCAGATGCGGGTATTGGATAAAATGTAAGGGGAAAGTGTTATTTCCTCTTCTTACTTCTTCAGCCGCATAGCACTAGGCGATTCACCAAAGTGTTCATGAAAAGCTCGCGTGAAGTAATTAGGATCTGAGAACCCTACGTCGTAAGCGATTTCGGAAATATTCAATTCCGTAGTTTGTAATAGGTGGAGTGCTTTTTGGAGGCGCATTTTCCGAATAAAAATAGTCGGATTGTCGCAAGTAAGTGCTTTCATCTTTCTGAATACTTGGGTATGCCCAAGGTTCACTGCCCGACACAGGTGGAGAATACCAAATTCAGATTCGCCCATTTTGTCTTCAATAACCTGCCGTATTTTTTGGAGAAATATATCGTCTAGCGTTGGTTGAGCGCCAGATTTTGTATGTTTGGGCAGGTGAGCAAAACCAGTATTTCCAGTATATCGCTCTTGCAATCGCTGCCTCAATTCAAGCAATTTTTCAAGGCGAATCAATAATTCTGTTTTATCGAATGGCTTTTGCAGGTAAGCATCTGCCCCTACTTTTAGCCCCACCAATTTGTCTTCTTGGGTGGCTTTAGCCGTCAGCAATATGATGGGAATATGGCTGGTGCGCTCATCATTTTTCAAGGTATCACAGACTTCGTACCCATCTTTTTCGGGCATCATCACATCACTGATGATGATATCTGGCACTATATCGAGTGCTTTTTCGATACCCAATTGACCATTGCGGGCCACCTCAATGCTATAATCATTGGTTAGGATACCAATGATATAGGTCACCACATCGGCATTGTCTTCAATGATCAAGAGTACGGGTTTTTCAACGTCAGTCGGCGAACCAACAGGAGCAACTGCATGGAGGTATTGATCTTGAGTCAGTGCAGTTTCAGGTACAGGCATCATTTTCGCCTTTATTGTTTTTTCTATATCGTTATGATCCAATCGGATAGGCAACAAAGCAATAAAGGTCGTGCCCCGATCAGGGGTGCTTTCTGCCATTATACTTCCACCCATCAGGTTCACCAATTCCTTAGTCAAGGCTAGCCCAATACCAGTGCCTTCGCCTTTTCGAGTACTGGATTGATCGGTTTGATAAAACCGATCAAATATGTGCGGCAACTCAGCCGCTGATATACCCACTCCGGTATCTTGTATTTTCAACTGCAAAAACGAGGTGGTTGGCTCTTCTATTTTCTTTGCATGTAAGACTACTTTCCCGCCTTCACCGGTGAATTTAAGGGCATTGGAAAGCAAATTATAGATGATATGCTGTACTTTTTCTTCGTCAAAATCCATGTTTAAAGCCTCCATTTCAGGATAAAAAACCAATCGGATCTTTTTCTCTTGAGCCATCGAATAAAATGACTCGGTGAGGTACTGGAGATAGTTGATAATATCGCCATGCACGAGGTTTAATTTAAGCATCCCAGAGTCGAGTTTCGACAAGTCAAGCAGTTGATTGATGAGTCGAAGCAGGTTTTGGCTGTTGCGGGAGATCAGTTTTTTCTCCTGCTCATGGCCTTGTATATTGTCCGTCATACCCATGATGACAGTTAGAGGCGTTCTGAATTCGTGGGTGATGTTGGTGTAGAGCCGGGTTTTGAGGCTATCTAGTTCTTTGATTTTAAGGTTTTCGGCATGTTCCAATCGTTGTTTGATCTGATAGAAATAATACAGATAAAACAATCCAGCCATCGTCATGCCTAAGAGCCCGAAAAACCACCAAGTTTTGTACCAAAATTCACCTACCCTGATTTCGATGACTCGTTCTGTTGATCCCCAAACACCTGTCGGGTTGGCCGCTTTGATCCGCAATTGATAAGTCCCAGCGGGCAAATAATGAAATAGAATTTCATTGTTTGTCCCATTGAGATGCCATTCTTTGTCGTGACCCTCCAGTTTCCAAGTAAAGCGATTGGCCTCTGGCTGGAGGTAATTGGCCAATGCTAGGCGGATGCTACAAAACCGATTATCGGCTGGTAGGGTAATACTTTTTAAATCTTGCAAATCAAAAAACTGCTCCAATCGGGTCTTTCCGTCTGATGCGAAATAAGAAACCTGAGAAATCAACAGCGAATCATTGCCTTGGGAAAAAGACCCAAGCAATGCGGATGGTTTGAAATAATTGACTCCCCTGAGGCCGCCAAAATACATAACCCCGTCGGTGCCTTTAAAAAAGGAAAACCGATTGAACTCGTTGTGCGAGAGGCCGTGTTGGGTAAAGAAATTGGTAAATAAATTGGTTTTAGGCTGAAAAAAACTCAGCCCATCATAGGTTGAAATCCAGAAGTTGCCATTTTCGTCGGGTAAAATTCCAGCGATTTTATTGGCTGGCAGGCCGTTGGCCATCGTGAACACTTCCCAGTTTCCGGTTTCCAAATCCAGTTTTCGCAAGCCTCCACCAATAGTACCGATCCACACCGTTTTTTTGTTTTCTTGAAAGATGACGGCCACTGGATACTCATGAGCCGTGGAGTTATCACCCTTAAAGTTGAGCCACTTTTGAGTATTTGGATCAAACAATGCCAGCCCATCTTTACTCCCGACCCAGGTTTGACCCAGCGGGTTTTCGCAGAAAAATAAAGGACTTGATTTCAGATTTTCAGTCGCACCCAATTTGGCCAGCAGTTGACGTTGCCCATTTTCTGGATTGAACGAAAAAAGGCCGTTTCCGCTACCTAATATAATGCCTCCATTGGATAAAATCAAAAATGCTGTTGCCGCAGAGTTGCCTACTAAAAAAGTATCCATAACCTCCGTTTGTGGATCCAACCGCATCAAATTACACATCGTTCCGCCTTCGCGTACAGCCCAAATTTTTCCATCTTTGTCGGTTTGCATACCTCCTGCCAAGGACGTTAGGGCCTCCGTATTGATACCAGTATTTTTTAAATTCACTTTTTTACCCCCATGGCCATCCCCGTGCGTCAACCTAAAAAGGCCAACCATTTCAGACAGCATCAAAATATTGTTTTCTTTGTCGGCAGTGATGCCACGAAAAGGAAAATGCCATTCTTTTTCAGCCGGAGGAATAAAATTCTTAAAAAGCGATTTTTCAAAATTGACACGAACCACGCCCTCTAGTGAGCAAAAGAGGATTTGACGTGAAAAATCTTGCCCAACTGCGTAGGATATATGGTAATTAGACCAATCGCCTTTCAATTGTTTCCACGATCCATTGGAATATCTGATCCATAAATCTCTTTGGCTGCCAGTTATTTTCTGAAAAATCATCACGCCATTCTGATCACAACCGAAGTAGTTATCCATCGTCAAGTCTATATTCGGTGTCGAATAGCCGCGCTCAAACTGGTGTAAGGCTTCGTTCCAAACTAGGTGATCACCATCCAAATTCGGAGCAATCCAAACGCTTCCATCTGGTAAAACGTCCAACATCGAACGGGAAGACATGCTTTTTTGAGGAGGAATTGGTATGAATTGTAGATGTCCTGTTTTGGTGTCAAATCGAGCAATGGTATTTGAGGGATTATACCAGAGATGCTGATACCAAAGTGCACTATTTTTTTCGTCCCAGACAAAGGTATAGTATTTAAAATTAATATCGTCTGCATTCGCTTCAACACTGTGGATGAATTTGGTCTTGAAATCTGGGAATAAGCGATATACCTGAATTTGTTTTGGGTTGGGCTTCGCGATCAATATAAAAATCATGGTGTCTTGAGCCCACATGTGGATCATCATGCCGCCAAAATCCTTCAAGCCGTCCAATTCGGCAACTTTCTTCACCTGTTTTTCTCCTGTACGAGGATCAAACAAAGAAATAATATCAGACTCAAGTATGTGAGAAATCACCAGTTGTCCATCCGAATTTTCAACTATACCTTTTATATCAGGCATTTTTTCCCAGACAGTCTGGAAACGATACCCATCGAAACGGCAAAGTTCGTTGCGGGTGATAGCCCAACGGAAGGGGCTTTTTCGCGTTTCGAGGAGCATTTGGACTTTATTGTCCGGTAATCCATCGCGGGCACCGAAAATACGAGTCGTGCTTTGAAAACCCGTATTGGTAGGTCTTTGATTATCCACTAGATTTGCAGGCTGCGCCTGTATGTATGAGGTGTTCATCATCCATACTAAAGCCACAAATGCAAATGCCCAGATTATTTTCTTTTTGTTGAGGTGCAAAAAGTTCGGTATAGAGAACAAATCTGCCATGGATAGATCGTTTTAATGATGCTAAGGTATAACTATCTCGTGTAGTAGCCATGTTTTTTTTACATTTGCAGCAATATTTGCAGCTACTACACATATAGAAGGTCATTGGTAGTATCTATTGCAACCAAACAAATAGTATTTTATTTTTATATATGCTACACAACCGAACAGCACTTATTCGAACTTTCTTATATGTACTAGTATGGATGGGGACTCTTTTTATGGGTCAAGTAGGGGCACAGACGGAGGCTAGTTTGGTGGCAAAACTAAACAGTGCCGACTCGCCTTTGCTCAAGTATGAAGCCAATATCCGATTGGCCCAGTATTGGCTTCGTACCGACGCGCCCAAGGCAGTGCCTTATGCCCACGAGGCTCTTGCCATCGCCATGACACTGAAAGACAGGGTCAAAGTGGTAGAATCTGCATTGTTATCTGGTGAATTGGCCGAAATTCAGCACAAAAATGCAGAATCAACCCGATATTATACCTTAGCCAAAGATAGCCTCGCGGCGGGTCAAAATGACCTTGCCCTCTTGACGTTGGATAAATTGGAATCATTGGCACTGGCTCGTCAAGACTATAAAACAGCGCATACCCTCATCCAAGAGCGATTTGCTATATTGCAACAAAAGGCTAAAGTAGCCTCAGAACTGGAAGTGCAGCAGCAGACGGAAAAACTGGAAAAACTAGTGGCGGACAAGCAAAAATCTAAATTTCTGTTGCCCTTATCCTTGTTGGGTACTTTGTTATTGGCTCTGTGGTATTACTTCCGCCGCCGCCGCGACCGCCGAACACGCGGTGAGATGGCCGAAAAAAACGCAATGATTGAAGAAAAACGCCGCCGTAGCGAACAGTTGCTCCTCAATATATTACCCCCTGCGGTGGCTGCCGAACTGACGGTGCGCAATAAGGTGATGGCACGCCGCTACGAACATGCTACGGTCATGTTTATTGATTTTGTTGGCTTTACCAAAGTGGCAGAATCTATGCAACCAGAAGAGTTGGTCAACGAACTAGACTATTGTTTTTCGCAATTTGATGCCATCGTGGAGCGGGCGCGTATCGAAAAAATAAAAACCGTGGGCGATGCTTATATTTGCGCTTCGGGCTTGACCGATCGGAATGAGAAGCCTATCAACATGATCCGAGCGGCGATCGCGATTCAGCGGTTTCTTCATGAATATGCCCAAAAACGCAAAGCCGAAGGTAATAAACATTTTGAAGCAAGGATCGGTATTCACTTTGGGCCAGTGGTGGCGGGTGTCGTGGGTGTAAAGAAATTTGCCTACGATATTTGGGGCGATACCGTCAATATTGCTGCCCGCTTGGAGGAGGTTTGTGAAACTGGACAAATCAACGTCAGTGCCGCCGCAATGGAGATCGCCAAATCAGAATTTGATTGGGAATACCGGGGCAAAATTGCTGCTAAAAACAAGGCTGAAATGGATATGTATTATGTGTCGGAGATTAAATAATATGAAATTAGTAACAGAGCCATTCAACCGCAGCGACATAGATGAGTTATACAATTTTATTGTTGACACCATCCAAACCTCTTATGTTGGGTACTACCCAGAAGAGGCTATCACCCATTTTATCGAATACTCCAACAAAGAAGGTATTTTAGAAGATGCTCAAGATAATTACGTTATTGTGGTAAAAGATAATAACAAAATCATCGGAACAGGTACCTTGAAATACACACACATCCAACGGGTATTTGTAAGTCCGCATTATCAAGGAAAAGGATTGGGAAAACTAATAATGTATGATTTAGAAAATAAAGCCATTTTGAACCACTTGAAATTAGTAGAACTACATTCGTCCCTGTTTGCGAAGCAGTTTTATGACCGTTTAGGTTACAAAATGTTCAAAATGGGGAAAGTCGCAGTGGAGAATGGCGAATTATTGTATTATCAACGAATGGCAAAACGGCTGGATGAAAACCAAGATTCTACCCAATATAATTTCCGTAAAAAGCAATTCAGTGTTGTCAAAAATGATGGCATTGACATTGAAGTGGATCTAGAAACAAGTTTCCATTTTTATCAAAATGAAGCCTTGATTTATGCTGAATACAGTGGCGGGGAAGTCGAATATGGAGAAATATTTGGGTTGATTGAAAACCAAACTATTGATTTTTATTACAGTCATGTAAATTTGGTTGGCGGCAAAACTCAAGGACAATCTAAATATGAAATAAGTATAGTTGATGATAAAATTCAATTTATTGGATAGATGTAATTATATAAAAATAATAAAACATATATTTGCGTTCTTAAACAATATGGTACGCATGTGATTCAGGTAATCGGTGTCCAAAATTTGGAGATTTTGCTAAGGCTTAAATGGATTCTTTATCTCTAAAACATCATCTGTCACTTGCCCATGCTGCATATCTTCCGAATATACGATCTTACATTCAATACTAATTGCGCTACTCAAAATTAAACTGTCATAAAAAGAGTATCCATAACGATCTGCAATGCGTATAGCATCAAGAATTATTTCAGGAGTATTCAAGAATATTTCAAAATTTTGGCAAATCTCTTCCGCTGTTAAATCAATTTCAATCCACGTTTTATTAAATTTTTTCCGTAGTATGTTAGATAACTCCTGAAGCACTTGGGTACTTATCCAAGCATCCGAATTTTGGGCGATACTGAGTGCGACAGATTTCTTAATTGGTTCTGTTTCAGTATAGCAATAGACGAGAATATTCGTATCCAAGAATATTTTATCGTTCATTTGCTTCGTCTCTGTTAAATTTAAAGCCGCGTGTGTCAAGGCTTATCGCTTTAAATTCTTTTTTTTTGATACCGACAACAGATTGTTTACCTTGTGGAGTCAAGCGGATTGTCCTCATTTGCTCTAATTCTCGCAGGATATTGAGGACTTTGCTGTCAAAAATTTCTATTGTAAAAATCATAATTGCTTATTTTGGATAGTCAAATTGGATAACACCGCAAAAATACATATTTTCTACCTTTTTCCCATTCAATGAACAAAGATACGACCTTTTTTAAAAAATCTACTATTTTTCATCGCCTGAAAAACCGATAAAGCCGTTTGATGTACTTAGCCCAACCCTCATAACTAAGGTCATGGGCTAAGAATTATGACTTAAGTACTTATACCAAAATAATAAAACATATATTTGCGTCCTTAAACAATAATGCAGATATATGAAACAATCTTCCATTCTTGCGCTTACTTATTTCTTACTACTCATTCCCGTTTCATCCCTTTGGGCGCAATCTCTTTATCAGGATGCCAAGTCTCTGGCCCGGATCATCAAGTCATCGGAGAATAAAACTGATTCGGATGATTACTGGTGTCGCTTAACCCAGTCCATTCCATTTATATATGCGGATGATTTTGTAGATTTTATGGAAGAACGCCCCGTTGCTTCGTCAGAAGCATACAATTACATTATCATCAATAAAGGGAAATACCCGGATACTCTCATCTTTTACCAAAAATCCGCTCTGTCCGCCGATAGCAGTGTGTTGTTCCATTGTGTCATCAAGTACGATTTTTGTATAATGGAAGTCAAAAAGGAGGGTGGGATTCGCATCACTTCTCCCTATAACGAACTCATTGCCAGTTCCGATACGATGCTGGTTGGCTCGGATATTTACTTTACCAATACGGGTACGAGTAAGACGAATTTTACGGTAATCACAACACAAACAGGTAACGCCAACATTGAGTACTTCCATAATAATCAGTATAATTTTGACAAGTCTGGAGTCTATATTTTTCCAACGCTTCCTCCCGACGGTGATGTAATGGAGTTTATGAATTTCGGGAAACCACAACTTAAAATTCAATCACAATATTTTACAGATTCTTTGGTTTGCGAAATGGTAGCCGACTCTATAAACATATCAGAAAGTAGCCAAGAACGAAATATTAAAAAAGGGTTTAAATTAACCAGCGGAAAAAATTTTGCGGTACTGTTTAATAAAATAAATTTAAATCTATTTTCAGGGGATAAAGAGTTGACTTTCGTGGGAATATTTGACCCCTCTGAAACCCTTTTTTATATAAGTGGGGAAACAGAAGGCGCAAAAATAAGTGCAAAAATCAAAGTAAATCCTAACGAGCAGTTGCCCAATCTCTCCGACCTAAAATTGCACCCCGACAGTATTCCCATCAATGGTCGTTACAAAGAGATCGCCTTGCGAAAAGAGGGAAAGTGTGGATTTTATAACCAATTGGTATTGTTTAAAGGCAAAAAATTGCTTCGTTCAGTCCAGTTGCCCATGCCTCGTCAACTCACCGACATTCAATACAATCCTAAAACCGACAATATAGATTTTAGGATCCTCCGGGATATTCACGCAAAGGATTATGCCTACTTGCTTTATCGCAAACAGTTCACCTTGAGTGTCCCCGATAGTTTTGCACTTAAAAGTCTGTCTTATTTGGGGCGTCCCATTGATTATTGCTGTGGGTACAATAACTACCACAGTAGTTATAGGGCACTCGGTACTGATGGAATGCGGATGAATAGCGATCAGGTTGATTCGCTGATCTTATTTCAGTTTATAGAGATCAAAAAGGGACAAGATACGACCAAGACGGAGATCTCTTTAGCGGTATTGAAACAAAAAATGCTTTTTGATAGCACTTTGTACATCATTTCTTTGGATATGGAGTCTATGACTCCCAATAGGGGCATCCTTGATTTTACAGATACTTATTTTCGGTTTTGGTACCACAACCCAAATGAAGATATTGAAGCAAACCAAGAAGTATTTGACTGGTATCCAGCCATTGATCCCGACCTCAAAATTTTCATTCGTAATGGACTCGCCAATTTTTATTGCGCCCCTGCGGTGGTGGAGGAAAAATTTAGTGAACCCGTCTTAGAAAAAGACTCCCTGTGCGTATTACTCGGTACACATTCGCAACTCAAAGCCACAGATTTGGCTTCAGACAATCTCTGGGGAGAGATTTCAGAGAAATACCGCCACAACCCATTTTTGGATAAGTACCTTCAAGATCACCTCGCCAATAATGTCGTCGAACAATTGCCCAGTACTTCCAATACGGATATAGGCACGCGGATTGGGGATAGATTGGGAGATTATTTTGCATGGCAAAAATACATATTTGATGAAGCCCAATTAGATAGCACCAAGCAGGTGTCTTACGCCGCATTGACCGAAACCTACAGGACGGCTATCCCTACGGCTTCCGAAAATCTTCAGGCCGCTTCCGAGCAATTTGGGAGCGAGAGCAAAAAACTTAGACGTGGCCTCAATACCGCAGACTTAGCAGCAGGATTGTCCGATTTTATCGTGGAGCGAGCGCAGGAAGAACTCAATATAAATTTCCTTAATCGCCTGAAAGTCAATATCTCAAATGACTCTTCTGAGTTCAAAATACTCTTTGAAAAGAGTGCACAAGTAATGGCCGATTTCGACATCAGGCAATACCGTACTTTGCTGACATTTGCCCGAACGGCCTTTGAACAAGACCTTCGAAACCTTGGTGTAAAGTTTCCAAAACTGTTTGATCTGCCCAAGTATCAGGAAATGCAAAATGACCCTAATGTTTATAATATATTTTTATTATATGATATAGCCAACAAAGTCTATGAGGATATGCCGATTGATACGGTGCTACTTCATGTGCATAGCAGATTGCGCGAGCGCAAAGCCAATTTAGAGGAAGATATACGCCGGAAAATCGCCGAAAACCTACGCGAAAATGCCCTTGAACGGGAGCAATTGAGTGCCATCGTAGATTCTTTTAGTGTGGCGCGGCAACAGTACGAAAGTGCCAATGCTGCATTATTAAAAGCCTACGCTCGTAATATATGGAGGCCGACTGCAAATTTAGTGGTCCAACCTAGTACTAATAAAAATTATCTCCGCGAACGGTTTTTCGATCAGTTTCCTCGGCCTATTATGTATTCTGCAAGAGAGGAAGTACTGGAGGAGTGCGAATATTGCAATCCTGAATATGTGTTCGCGCAAAATAATATCAAAGGCGATCCCGATTATGAGTACCTGATCAATCACTTGATTTTCAATCAATTTGACGATTTTTTTGCCAAAAAACCAGACAGCACCCTGACCATAAGCCTAGGCATAGATAGGTCTCAGAAACTACTATCTCCAGAGATTACACGCAAATATAGTGCTAACATCAAGCAAACCGAGGCTCGTGCCTATGCTTTGGAAAATTTTAAGACACAACTAGAAGTCCTCAATACACATACCCTGAATGACTTGGAGACCTACCTCCCATTGCTGAAAAAACTGAAGGCCATGCAAATTAAAAAAAGCATGCTTTCTTTGGCTTTACACAGCGAAAAGGCTCGATTAGATAGCATGGCCTTACACGATATTTCAGCATTAACCTATTTGGAGATGGTACTAAACCAATCAACTATTGAGGGGGCTTTCGATTGGGATCCTTTAGGTTTTGTACAAGTCGAACTAGAAGAAATTCGTTTAGATAGTATGCGAGAAACAGCCGAGGGTACCATAGTCCCAATGCTTGGTACAGATACATTTCGATTGAGTTTATATGAAAACCTAGAAATGCTTTCTGTCCTATCTGGCAAAGCAGAATCCATCAACCAAGAGGTAGATCTCGCCAATGCCTTTTTGGACAACCTAGCACTGACGATGCACAAACAATTTGACCGTATCGGCAACCTCAGAACGCAAAAGGTTAGTCCAGCCATGTTGGACACCCTACACCGTTATTTTCTTCATAGCAGTGCGCTGACCCAAGGCAGTTTGCTGGTTGATGGTACTATCCTTGAAATGAATTTGATTGATGTTATGGACTCCCTGTTGGTTGGGCATTCCCCTGCCCGTGCTATGTATGAGTCTCCGTTAGACAGCGCAGATATAGCCCGTTATGATGCGCTTTGCGCAGCCAAGGTGGTTCGACCAACCCTCGTTTCTGGGAATCCCTTCTTAGACTATTTCGACCAAGTCCAGCCTTTTCAGATCATGGGCCAATCGCCCAAGCCGCTCATGCGAGAGTTGCAAGAGGTGCGCACCAGTATTGCCAAAATGGAACAAATTGGCCGCGATTACCAGAACATCATGGTATCACTCCGCGATAAGTATGCCCCCACCCTTGTACCGGCTCTGTCGCAGGTAGAGCAGTTTGACACTTTGACCCAGATTACGTTGCTCTGGATGCACGCTTTCAAAAGCGGAACACGGGTGCGGAAGCCTATTGTTTGGCAAGATAGCACCTTCCTGCACTTGACCAAGCGTCGTGCCGATGGTACAGAAATACGTTATGACAGTTTGCAAGTTATCCAACGTCAGATCGCTTCTACTGCTGGCCTCCGCCAGTGGATGACTCCAAGAGAATTTAATGAAATCATGGACGATACACTCTTACGTCAAGCATTTCTAGGCTTACTCTACCAACGGCTCAATGCCGTGGGCGATAACATGCAATACGCTACTTCAAATATGACATTGCTGGCAGCAAAACTGATGAATACCCTTTATGAAGTGGATGATGCCCGCGAGTCGTTGCGCTATAAAAAGAGAAACAGCCAATCATTGGGGTTTGAAGACTATTATCCCTTTATCCGCACCACGGTGGATATGCTAAATGTGGTCTTTGCCACCCCGCTTCGCTCTAGTAGCACAGCACTGGATAAGCGTTTCCCGGCTTTAGCAGAAGTACCAGACATATCCAATGAAGCACTTTCTTTATTTGAGCATGTATTCGCTGGCAACTATGCCAATGCCATCCGAAATGTGGTACGACTACTGACTATTACGTGGGGATTAACGCCCGAAGGGCAGGCTCGAAAGGAAAGTATGCATGGCCAAGGCCACTCGAACAAAGAAAATCGGATAGCGCACCGATTAGATGGACGCCGAGAGAGACAAAACAAAAAAATCAAATCTTCGATTCTTGTTTATGGTTCGTTTATGGCCAATATGGCTGAGGCCAAATCTCCAGATCAGGTGAAATCTGCCATTCGTGCCGTCGCCGTGCCTCCGGGCAACTCTTCGGTAAAACGCAGTACACGGATGAATCTGGATGTGAATGGTTATTTTGGCCTATCTATGTTTCAAGAGCGGTTGCTTTCAGATAGTATCCCTAGCAATTTTAGAAGAAAACTCGGTGCCGCACTCACCGTACCAGTTGGTGTTTCGTTTAGTATGGGTCAGTTTGGTAGAAAGGAACGCGGGTCATTTACCTTATTTTTCCCTATATTAGACCTCGGTGCGGTCACTTCATATCGTTTGGGCGAAGAAGGCTCTCAAGCAGATCTGCCTAAATTGAGTTTTAGCAACCTTATCACCCCTGGTGCTTATTTATTTTGGAATATTTCAAAATCTCCATTCACCGTTGGATTGGGCGGCCAGTTGGGGCCTCAGTTGCGAAAAATTACGATAGACGGCACTAAAATAGAATCAAGTGCTTACCGAATAGGTGCTACATTGGCCATAGATGTACCCATTTTTAATTTCTATACAAGGCAGGATAAAAAAGGGAAATAGCACTTAGATCTACTTTGGCGTTTTAGAAAATCATTAAAAACTTTAGCCAGCGGTTCTGACTCAAAACCACTGGCCAAAATTTTCACAAAAATGATTAATATTGACAGGGCAATACGCACAAATTTACAAATATTCCCCATATCTCTTACGTTTTTTATACCTCCAGTAGACAAATAATAAGATAAGCGTGGTAACCCCAAGTAAATACCAGCCCCAAGATATTTGGGAGGTTTCAGTTGTAAAAACCAGTGGCCTCATGTCGCCGACTGCAGAAAAATTGGCCCAAAATGGCGGGATAGATCGCTCTGAAACCGTATTATTGAGGTAATAGAGTAGTGTGTTTTGTAGTGCGATATCCTTAGATTGACCCGATTTTAAATTTTTATAGAAGGAAATCATCTGATCCCGACTTGCTCTGTCATCTGCTTTCCAAAGGTTTATCACAGTGGCGCGGCAACCGGCAAGTGCCATTGCCCGACCAAGACTAAGCATGCCTTCTCCGTGTTTAAACTGCCCTAATCCACTTTCACAGCTGCTGATTACTGCCATTTCGGTGTTCAAGTTCAGTGCATATAATTCACTGGAGGTCAGGATATTCGCGTCTGTCTCTGTTGCTTTTGAGAATAGAATGGCAAGGCCAGTCGGATCATGCGGGTCTGTTTCGACTGTGTGCAGGGAGAGATGTAAAATGTTGTAATCTGAAGCGTTTGAGAGGAAATTAGGCTTTGTAGCCCTTTCATTGACCCATTTTTGCCCTCCGGTCAGTCGTGCAATGGAGTCCACTTCACTATCTGCAAAATTAAGGGTATCCTGACCGCCACGCAGCGCAAGCAAAAAATGCAATGCCATTGTATCGTTCGATTTTTCTAGGGTACTGAATGTAAAAGGATCGCGATAATTGGTGCCAAAACCGCCAAATCCATATCGGGGAATCGCCTTTGCCAACGATTCATTTTCTGTATAAATATCGGATGAAAAACGATAACTAACAGCCATTTTCTTGATTAAAACGGGCAAGTCTAGGTCTTTCCACCCGCCAGAAAATGGCTGCGTGAGGAATGCTGAAAATGGCAATCTGGCCAGATTTTTATCTGGCACTACGAATAAACGTTGAGTTTTCGGATGTTTTACCAAAGCATCTTTCAGCAAAAAATCAAAAAGATTTGTTGCACTGCGCAGGTATGTTTTTTCAGCGCGTGCAGCAGAATCATTGATCCAATCCCAATCGCTAACGGAACGGCGGAAACCATCGGTCACCTGTTTAAAGTCTGTGGAAATGCTCTTTTGTTCTACATCAAAGCCATCGTTTGAAACAGTAAAAATGTAGAGTACTTTTTCACCAAGGAAATACTCCATCAGCAGCGAAGTATCATCTAATTGTTTTTGAAGATTTTTCAGCAAAAAAGTGGCCGTATCTGGTTTGAGCAGCGACAAGTGCAGGTTGTTTCGGAATTGATCAATTTTTCGTTTCACTTGAAAAAGCGCGGAGCGGGTTGAATCAGATGGCGCGTCATTCAGTTGGTTTTGAAGGGCAGCAGCAGCGAGTCGAAGATCGCGTAAAAGGCGTATAGAGTCACTGGAAACACCCGCATGGAACATGTGCTCTTTTTCTAAAAGGGCTGTTCGGAGTACGCTGGCTTTCGATTTACTGGCGAAAAGAAACGCTTTTTCAAGGGCAGATTTATCGCCCGTCAGTTCGGAAAAACGAATGGCGAGTACCATTGGTTTTTCATAAAAATTTTGAAAAGCATATTCGCCGAGCCAAAGCCGGGAATCATCCTCTACAAAAGCAGTTTTGAGTTGTTGTATGATTTGAATGGCACATAAGGCTGATTCGAGTGCTGCACGTACATATTGAACCGTTTCATTTTTTGTTAAAGCCGGCCTTTTTTGACGTGAAATCTGCTCAAGCGCAGCCGTTTTACCATTCAATGCTTCCATGGCCCAAACCTCCGTTGGCAGAGAATCCGTAGGCGGATTATCCAAATCATGCAGGGGATGAAAAGTGGGTGTTGCGGCCTGTATGGCGGACTGAAAGTAGCGGAGCGCCTGTTGCGGGTTTCCTTTTTTCAAAAAGGCATCGCCGAGGAGATTACAGTTCTTGGCTCGTTTCCAATCGGCAATGGTCGGGTCAATGGGCAATAATTCCAGGCTTTTTTTCAAATATGGAATGGCTTCCTCTGTGTGCCGTGCCGTGAGCAGAATACTTCCGAAGGCTAATAAATTTTCGGATGCTGCGTCCTTATTGTTTATATCAAAGAGGTCTGGGCGACTTGCTTTCAATTGTTGGCCAATACGCAAGGCATCCGCTGTGTGGCCTCGGGCGAGGGCAATTTCAGCCGCCTGTAATTCAAACGAACCGTCTTTGTTTGCTTGATATTTTTGACCAAGGCGATTGTGCCATTCTGCATTTTGCAAGTCTCCTACATTGAAATAGGCCTGACATAGGTTCTTATGATTTCTAGTCAATTCGACAGAATCTGAATTTTCTTCATTTAATCGAATCGCCGCCTGATAATTTTGAATGGCTTTTGTATGATCTCCCAATTGGCCATAAGCGGCACCAAGGTTGTTATAAATTCCATTTAACTTTGATTCAAGGCCATATCTTTCAAACAGTGAAGCAGCTTTTTCAAGAGGCAAAATGGATTTTTGGTAATGCTTAGTGTGAAAATAAACCCAACCTTGCAAACCATCATAAAAACCAGAAATCGTATCATCCACTTGTGCAAATTGGCTGCTCAAAGAATCAATCAGCGCAAACGATTCCTTTTCCTTTTTAGCATTATACAGATCCAATACCTGTTGCCGATGCGTCAGATAAACCGCTTTGGTGCGACCCGTTTTTTCAGTTTCAGATATTGGGAAACCATCTGGAACCTTGTTCTTTTTCTCCCCACAACCCAAACAAATCGAGATGGTGAGGAGAAAAAAAACGACATTAACCTTACATGTAGCATGCATTGTACCTAATACTTCATTACTTTTAAAGTAGCAACTCCGGTCACACCCTGAAGTTGAACAAAATAGATTCCGGAAGGCCATGTTTCGGTTTGGAAGTCGAGGGTGGCATGACCAGAAATGGTTTTACTGGATATTTTTTTACCAGAAAAATCAAATATTTTAACTTGTGCCGTTTCTCCTGGTTTAAGGGGGGGCGGTTGTATGCTTAGGTTTTCTGAAAATGGATTTGGGGAGGCCGAAATTTTAATGTCTGCTGTGTGTACAGATAGGTCGCTTCTCTCGCGTGGGATGCACGGGTATTGATCTGAATTTTCTAGAACAGGAACCTTTGATAAATTTGTTTCCACAGGATCTTCCTTATCAAAAACGATTTCAGCCGAATTGAGAATAACACTGCCTGGGTCAAGATTAGCCAATGTATTTATGGTGAAAGAGAACTCTCCAATAGTCTTACTATACATGTAGTCAGAAATAGGCGGTGGAGTCGTTTGATTTATACCGGGCAAGTTAATGTCGGGAAATGTGAATGTAGCAATATTGGGGGGCGTAAAATTATAAACAATCGGATAATGACTAGACCCAGTTATGGTGAGTGAATATGGATCTAACTGTATGTCATCCAATATATCTGTAATGACTATGTTTTTTGCTTCGGCTTCGCCATCATTTTGAAATGAGATGTGATATTCGAGGGTTGCCGAATCTGCGCCTGCACATAAAAATGTCTGATTTGCGATTTTATGATTGGGATCGTGTGGATAAGCACTTTTGGTCTGCATGAACGTAAGTTTTGAGTTGTCCTCCATCTTACAAGGATGACCGGCTAAAACGGGAAGTGAAAATGCGGAATTAAGAATATTGGCTTGATAATCAATGACAGATGGGACAGGAGATGTAGGTATTGGAATACTTAATTTAAGAAATAAATTTTGTACAGAATTGGGCGGAACGACGATGTTGGTCAACGTGAGACTTCTGTCAAAAGAGCCTATAGGGCCAGGGATTGTTACTGGTGTACCCCAGGCAGGGCTGGACGGAGCCGAAGCATCAAACATTGACTGGTCACTTTTGTATAAAAACTCAAGGTCAACGGTTCTTTTGCAATCAGTGCCATTTTTGACGGTCAGGACAACAAATTGGAAATGACCAACCCCATAAACAGGCCCCCAAGAAGTCCCTATTTCCAGATTTCCAGAAATAGGATAAATAGGGGCAGGAGTGGCGGCAAAAGGCGTATTTACAACAATGGTACGTGCTGGCGGCGGAGAAGTGTCTTTGTCTTTTGCAAACCAGGCCATGATCGTATGAGGGCCTCCCGTTTCAAAATGATGGGTGCGTGTAATAATACCGGACAGGCTCATCCCCTGATCAAACTGACCATCGTCGTAGAGAATAAAAAATGCAGTTTCAGCAAAGCCTAGACCTACAGGCTGCCCATAAAAATCACAAGCCACATCGGACGTAGTCGAGGTAAAGACGGGGATTAACCCAGGGATTGGAGGAGGGCAGAATGGTAGTTCAATTTTCTGAGCAAATATTGGGGATGCCATCAAGAAGAAGCCTGATACAAT
Organism: Saprospiraceae bacterium; assembly: GCA_031373665.1. Classification (GTDB taxonomy): domain Bacteria; phylum Bacteroidota; class Bacteroidia; order Chitinophagales; family Saprospiraceae; genus M3007. The sequence continues at coordinate 38,745 of JANMMZ010000031.1, forward strand.
AAGAGTAAGGAGATGCTTATACATGCACGCGCTTGTTTAAAGTAGTGAGACAAAAATGTTTACTCTATTACAAAGCCCCAATGTACGATGAGGTGACACTTTTTTTCAAAAAAAAATTAAAAAGCCAAAAGCCACCCTGCTTTTCAGGGTGACCTTTGGCTTTTTATTCAGCATTTTATTGGACGATCAATTTATTGGCAAATATTTGACCATTTAAACGGGCGCTGATAATATAATGCCCAGATGGCAAGGTTGCGGGCAATTGGACATCCAAATGAAACAACTTATTTGCTTCATGGATCTGCACACTGCTTTCCATGACGACCTTTCCAAGCAAATCTACGATGGAATATTGCATGACTCCATTGCCATTGGGTGTAAATTCCAGAATAAAATCTCGCTGTACTGGATTGGGGTAAACCGCCATTTTATCTGACAAGGCATTGTATTCCGTCACATACGCCTTACTGGTAGGCCTATAGTAATTGTTACAGCAAGGAACAAATGTAAACACAGGTGTGATAAAAGGGCCTGAAAAAGGAGGCTGATAATCTACGTTGCCTGTTGTTGTATTAAAGGTAGCCAAAGCAGCATTGTCAATAATATATGGTGTTACATTGCTGTAAACGCTTGTCATGGTATTTAGATAGACGGGCAAATTGGGGTAATTGTAATGTTCACTTCGCACATTTACATGCGTTATATCTGGCATGGAGCAGGAAGCATCCCAAGGCAAATAACGATTTTCAAGATAGATTTCGTTGTCTCCTATCTCTCGGTTTAGAAATCGAACGTTATGAGGGATGTTTGCCCCGACAACTGGACATGTAGGATATTGCAAATCTATACCTCCGTTATCTCGTAAAACATCATTTCGGACAAAGGTGTGATGGTTATTGTTTACGTATGGATTGGTATTAAAATTTGTACTTGGCGGGAATATTTGTGCGTTGCCGGGCATGCCATAAAAAGCGTGAAAATACATCGGCGTCCAATTAAACACAACATCCATATCGAGCAAGTCAAACGGTGTATTTACATTGATCCCGTAATCAAATGCACTGGTCACGGGCACGAAGCAAAAATGAAAACCATCGGTTCCGGCAAATGCATCTATACCCCATTTGGTCGTTCCATTGGTTACCCAATTTCCATTTCCTTGATATGTTTTGTTGGCAAAAAGATCAGCGATAGAAGAATTTCCATCTATGAGACCACCTGCAGCGTTGGTAAGTGGCAACATGTCGCCATCCCAGTCTTTATTGCAGAGGCTATTAAAACCTGTATAGATCTTTATGCCCCACCATTTTAATTTAATTTTTATAGACCAAGTACCGAAACTCAGATTAGCTAAATCTCCATTGCCGTTCGGGTCTGAATTCATCTCCATATTAACACCGGCCAGGTTTAATTTATGTTTTAAAATAGTACCATAGACCGTGTACTTGATTCTCAACAATCGGTCGTTGTCAACGCGGTCATTTCCATCCCAAACACGGGTTTGTCCAAACCCCATCATATTTCCATTGCTTGCAGCCATTAGCTTACAGTACTTGGGATGGCTACCCATGTTGTTTTGATCCTGAATAAAATTGTCTCGTTCATTGTGGCTGTAGTAAGAAACAGGTCCTAATAAAGATGCTGTCGAATAATGGTACATCAATAATTGCTTTGCGGCAACTCCCTCCGCCAATAAATTGTTGTTCTTTAAAAACAATTTCGTGGCAAAAGGCAGAAAGGGTATGGCTAGGCCGCCAGTTAAATGGTTTATTATATAATTGGATATTCGTTGCAATCCCATGGGCACATGTGCCCCCTCAAAGGGAGAGTCCAGTGTTAATAGCAAGCGAGTGTTATGCAGAGACCTTCCTTTACAATGCGATATATACTGGCCTGTTTCTTGTTGAAGGAGCGCATAATTGGCAACGATCCCGCCCATACTTTCGCCTATAATGACAAATTCTTCCATATTATTATCAGGTATTATGTTCCCACACTTTAAATATTCCAAAAAGTCATTCAAGTTTTTCGCATTTTGACGCATATCTATCCGGCTGTTTGCCCAATCCACGACGAAAATCCGATATCCGAAATTTCTCAGATCGGACAGTCCCGGTGTCACGATTTGATCTTCATAGATGGACTGAGCATTTCGATTTGAATTGGGCAAAAAGTCGCCGATGTCAAATCCTTCCAAGTAAATGAGGGTTCTAGCGAATTCAGGGGCTATGCTGTTACAGGGTTCAAACACTGCAATGTTGAGGCCCGGTAAAGCGATGTTTGCATCCGCCTCGTCAAAAGGCGTATCCCTTGTTTTTTTAGAACTCATGTAACTGACCGAAGCGGCTTTTGTCTTAAAATACCGATTGTCTACAACCTCTGTCAAAATGGGATGCTTACCAGCCGTGTGATAGTTGACTTCAACGTAGTTGTCAACGCCTGGAATTAAATAGTGCCAACCCGTACTATCGCCGAAATCAATTCTAATCAGGTTGCCGGATCCTGCGCCGAGTGGGTTAAAATTATCATTCAATAAATTATTGACTCCTATTCGGAATATCACTTTAGCCCGTGATGCCAAATTCTTATTGGGTGTAGCAGCAAAAACGGTTTTCGTGTAATAAGGAAACCCCGGTCTTGGATATTTGTCCGTAAGAATCGTATTAATGGTGTCAAAATCGAAATACAGGCCTGTCGTCAATGCTTGATCATTAAATATATAATAATCATAATACATGAGCAACATGTTAATGGTGTCTGCTCCAAACTGATAGGTTGGATCCATTACATTATCCACTGTTTTTACCGGAATGGTGTCATAGGCTGAATTTCGCATTTCCGTGTACATTTCCACCCAATTGCTGAGGCTCAGGGTATCCGCATAATTAACCTTAACAAACAGGCTTGAATCTACGGTATGTACAGCCATATCCCAGTTGAACAACCGGGGTGGAGCGGGTTTTGCAAGGTTACCAAACAATGCCCTTAACTGCCAATTAATGGAATCTATACTGGGCTGAGCATAGGATATGACGGTCATGAACAGCAATGAAACCGACAAAAGGCTTAGTTTTTTATGTATATTGGATCTCATATTGTACAAATTGAATAGATGAAAAGAATGAATGGACGCAACTGTACCCTTTCTTGTCAGCAACAAAAAAAGATACAGTTGCGCCATTGATTATTAGAATTTTACACCACGCAATACATGGACATAACTGCCATCTGCGCTGAAAATTTTAATACAATAAATACCTGGCTTCATCTCAGTGGCATCTAATACCAGTTGATCCGATTTTGCAGACCACAGCGATACTTTTAACAAATGACCTTGCAGATCGAATACCTGAACATTGATATTCATATCAAGTTGTTTGGAAGCATTCAATACAAGATGATTGGTAAAAGGGTTCGGCATTATACTCATGCTAAGTGGTAATAGTGAATTTGAGTTGCTCTTACTACTACTCGTGGCTTCGATATGTGTTTGACTTTGGCCGCGATCTGCATAAGTTGACCTAGAAAAGCCTGACTCAACGGTGACTGTAAAGATACATTCAGCAATATTCCCGGATGCATCTATAGCCGTATAAACCACCTCATAGTGTCCAATTTGAAACTCCCAGCCACAAGGATAGTCACCGTTTTTTATGATGACTGGCCCGCAGTTGTCCTTCGCTTGTGGAAGCGGCCATTTGCCGATTGCGCTTTGTCCATCGCCTGTGTACAGTGTAATATTACTGGGACAATAGGTAAATACGGGAGATTCCGTATCTGCTTGTACAAGGACACTGAAATGGCAATATGCTTCCGATGTTTTTCCTGTTGAAATCTCGGTGGATGTCGCTAGATAGGTAATTTGATACGTACCAATCCCCACGATGGATCCCTTCAAAGGTCCTTCCACTTGTTTGATTGAAAAACTATTACAGGCACCCGTTGTATTTGCAACCGGATCTTGCCAGCTGATGACCTCCCTACGGGAATTATCACAATCAATGATGGAAACATTTTCTGGGCAATAAGAGAAAAACACGGTGCATTGGGCCATCGCGCTTCCTGAAAAGAGGGCAGGGGAAAAACACCATAAGAAAGATGAAAGGTGAAACAGGCGTTTTGCCTGTATTAAATGTTTACTATACATACTGAAAAATTTAAAAGTGAAAAAAAAGTTTTTGATGTTTCCGTACTCCTGCTTAAAACCAGTCCAACCACCAGCGGAATTCATCACAATCCTTACCAAGTTCCAGTTGTTTTGTAACGGTAGTCCCTGATTTTACGACTCGGTGTGTAGAGATGATGCTTTTTTTCCTGGATCGGTATTTGGCACCGACATCTTCCCGGTATTTGGCTTTTGTTTTGTTGTATTTGATGGTCGAACCACTTACAGGTTGTTCTTCTTTGCAATTACAAACCCCATCACATTTGTAGATAAGGCCATTCAACGACGATTCAATTTCTTCTGCTTTTTTGCCTTTCCAGTATTTAATACCGCCAATTTTTTTCTTTATTTTTAATTTTGTTTTAACCTTAATATTGTGAATTAAAGGCAATTGACGTTGTACCATTTTATACTTCATCTTATAATCTTTACCCCCAGCGGAGAAAAGTTCAGAATCCCTTGCCGCATCATTTTTTGCACAGCAGGCAAGATACACTTTGATGGTTTTCACAACCGTACAGCGTCCGCCGGTTGAGCAATATCCCGTAAACTTGATGGTATAGGTTACATTATTTTCGACCTTATAACACACTTTCTGTCGCAGGCCATTCGCGTCTTTAAAATCCGAACATGGCAAGGGTGTCAGCGCAGGAGAAATCTCCCATGTTCCACTCATATTTCCGGTACAAATAAACTTTCCATCTGGGCACAAAATCGTATCAAAATCGGCCATACAAGGTTCGACAATGACTGGAATGCTTACGGTTTTATTGCAAGCAGGTGAGTCACTGTCTTTCATATTGAGTTTCAGGTTAAATGTTTTGCCATGACAACCTACTTGGGTATAATCGTGGGACACATTAATGTCTGACGCACCTGTTGTTAGTGTTTGTCCATCGCCAAAATTCCAGTCAAAGGTCACCGGACATTTTCCACCCGTGGATTGGTTTTTAAAATGCACCTTGATGAAATCTGGATTGGGCGGGCAGGGGCAAAATTCATAATAATCCACCTTCACGGCAGGAGTGCACACATTGGAGAGGGTGATGCTCTTGGTTTTACTGTGCGAACATCCATAAATATCCAATATGGTCACGGTGACACTGAATGTGCCATAGCTCAGAAAATCGTAGGAGACGGAGTTTCCAGAAGTAGGGAAACCAGTTTGGCCAACACAAGACCAGGAAACACTTGACACCTCAGCCGGATCGTTGATGCCCGTTGCGGTGAAAACCACATTGGTTCCGCACAAAATTGGTCCAATTTGCCATGTGAAATCAGGATTGATTACTGGAATACTGACGGCATTTTGAGACAAGCATGTATCTTGACCCGAATTTCCGATGGCCATTAAATTAATCACATAATTGCCCGAAGTAGCGAAGTTGACAATAGGATTTTGTGTAGATGGAATGCTCGGTGTAGCGGGGCCAGATACTACTACCCAGTCATAGGTATCAAAATCATTTGGTCCACTTAAACTAACATCATAGGTACTCATTCCATTACAAGTAATGTTAAAATCAAAATAACAATCTATCATTTTAGCATTTCCGTCATCATCACAACCCTCATCATCTTCCTCTTCTTCTCTGGCCGCAAATACAAACAGGTTTGGATCATTCAGCGATGTAGTTTGTGTATAAAGCGTCCAATCTTCCTCTTCTTGATAGTCCCTATCACAATAAATTTCAATATTATGTATGCATACAACATTGTCATTTACGTCAATCCATTCAATTTGAAGATTATGTGGAGACGTTTGTCCATCTAACCAGATCAGAAACTCATCTTCAATGGCGTTGCCATAGGGAATGGATGTGCTGCCGACCGGATTCCATTCTACTGATTGGGGGTAATTGTTGCTTTGTACCCATTCATCTCCTTCAGCGCAACAAATCTTAGTTTCGCACATAGCAGAGACTCTGATTTTTTTAATTTTGGATTCATCATACAGGTTTACAAAATGCAAACTGTAGGCACAACACGAAGACTCCTCGGTACTTGGAGGATTGGTTTTTACGGCCGCAAAAGCGGCAACTGGATTCCCTGCATTGGACAAGGAAAGAAACAGATTAAATGAACCCAAAAAAAGGAACATTTGAATCAAATAGCAATAATGCTTTTTCATTGTTTAAATTATTTTAAAGTGAAAATATTCTGCAATTCACACATTGCAAAGCTGATCTTTGATTCTCCCAAACAGTTTTGCTTCCGGCTGCTCCCTGTTGGGCTTCAACATGAAAAGCCCCCGTCCCCTCCATGGTGACACTCCGAAAAAATATACTTTAAGGTGCTGTCACCATTGAAGAAACGAGGGCTTACATTATGATTAATAAGGCTTATTTGCCCCTTTTATGTTGAAATATGTGCCAAATTCCAATTTTCATCCTCTTGTTTTTAACAAAAATAATTTAAGTTTTTTTAAAATAAATCTACCTTTTTCTAAATATTTGGGAATCTGATTTCAATACTATTCCTAGCGATTATATCTATTGTGAAAATAATTTATTAAAAAGTGTCACCATCAAAGAAATCAAGGCTTATATAATTGCAGTGCCGATTCATTCGGAAGTGGAGTACAAATAAACTATCCGTTATGGCGAAGTTATTTTTCAATAATTTAAATCCATAATTTTAAAATAAACCTACCTTTGCTATGCTATTAGACATTCCGATAAGTCCCTTCAAATCCAGCATTCCAATGGAATCCACAAGAATGGTAAATAAAAATTTTGACTTGAGTGACGTTGAATTTGAGACACTCCTAAGTGAGTTGGAAAGTGGCAACGAAGCACTTTTTGAACGCATATTCGTAAAAAAATATTGGAAATTTGTACACCGGTTGCAGGCATCTCACGGCATCAACCAAGCAGATGCAGAAGATGCTGTCATGGATGGTTTATTACAATTTCGCAAAATTTTACTCTCTCGAAAAGTCATCTGGGGTAATCTAGAGGCTTACTTAACTCGAATCATCGTCACAGATTTTCAGAAAAAACAAAAACGCATACGAGAAACGTCCGTAGAAAGTTTTGACGAAAATATGGCTGATGCCGACATTTTGCCCCAGTTTTCTACAGAAGAACTCGCCGCATTTAAAAAAGCATGGGATAGTCTATGTGATAAATGCAGCACCGTCTTGCGAAAATTTTATTACGATGAAATGCCTCACCACCGCATCGCGGAGTTGCTCAACAAACGGGTTGATGCCATTAAGCAAGACAAGCACCGATGCATCGAAAAACTTCGTAAAAACTTTTTTTTAAACCCAGTATAGATCTAACGTATGAACGACTTTACAGATTCTGAACATTACAACAACTTACAGCCTGAAGACCTTTCAGTGCGTGAAAAACAATTGTTGCAAACGCATCTTGATCGAGAAAAAGCAGATCATTGGCGAAAATTGGCTGGGCCCAAACCAACAACATTTAAAACCTTTTTAGGCTTGAAGAAATGGCCATTTTGGCTGGTAGCAGCCTCGCTGCTCGCTGTGGTTTGCTGGCGTCTTAGCAGTCTCATCCCCTCAATATCTCCTGACAAACCAATGATGGCATCGCGCAGCGATTTGATTGATTACCCTTTCGAGAACATCAATGTACGAGGCACACAGGTCGCTCCAATTATTGTTCACACAGCAGTAGCTGTAGCAGCATACAATAAGCAGGACTATGCTACAGCATTCCGTGAAGCAGCGGCTGAAGATCATTTTTTTAAAGGCGTTTGCCTACTTGAGATGAACCAACCTGAAAAAGCCATTGCTGAATTTGCGGCCTTTAAAAACATTACTTTCGATGAGTTTTACTATTATCAAGGTGTAGCACTACAAGATGCTGGTCAGAAACAGGAGGCCAAGCAAGCGTTTCAAAAGGTGCTGGACAGTAAAACAGTGCGGCCAAATCTGCGAGGGGATGTACTGAAACGAATGAAAAAAGACGTACTAAACAACTAAGAGCCTTTTTCTAAACCTACCTGATACGATTATGCTTGATCTTTTCCCATATAACGAAGGATTGCTGATTTGATTTGACCTTGAGGGAAATCCATTCCTCCTTATCTATTAGTCCCAGCAGCCACATTTTTTTTGCATTGATATATCTTGCTTTTATTAGCATAAAACTAGGACTAAGATCTCCGCAAAGTGCTACGGCATTAAACTCCATACATCTTATATATCGCCACATAATGCGCAATCGTACCTCCCAATACAAATAAATGCCAAACAGCATGCGCATATTTATATTGATCCATTCGGTAAAAAATAACACCCGTCGTATAACTCAAACCGCCTATCAATATCCATTTAAATACCTCAAATGACATGATGTCTAAACAGGGCTTTATTAAAAAAACCAAGGACCAGCCTAAGAAAATATAAACAAAAAGCGACGCTTTTTCATATTTTCCCATGAAAAATAACTTCAATACCGATCCTATTAGTATGATAACCCATTGCATGATGAGAAAAATAGTTCCTGTTTGCGGATCTATATAATGCTGTATGATGGGTACATATGTGCCACCTATTAAGAAATAGATACTTACATGATCGCATATATGCAATCTATTTTTAATGTTAGGCATTTGCACAGCGTGGTATAAAGTAGAGGATATATACACCGCCAACATACCAAAAATAAATATCAACACAGCCCAATAAGCAGTTAAATAACCCGTATTACTGGCTTTTTCTAATAAATATGGAGCGGCGAGTACTGTAAAAACAATGCCCATGCCGTGTGTAGTGGCATTGACGATTTCTTCGGGATAGGTCTGTGGACGAGTACTCATAATGTTATTTTATTGACCTATAAAACAGCCAGACAAGTAACGAACGATCAAATTAGAATGTTGCTAGAAGGGTCTAGTATTCCCTAGAAAAGAAATGGGGCTGAACTTGTGTCCAACCCCATTTCAGGATTCAAAAATACACCTCTGTTATTTCTAAGATTTCACAAATTGAAGCACCTTTACCGCCTTACCTTCTGAAAGTATATGCACAAAATAAGTGCCTGAAGGAAGATCAACAACATTGGTCATCACGCGCACGGCATGTTCTGGCACCTCAAGGGCGCGGAGCAATTGGCCATTGCTGTTCATGATCTGAATGGCCGTTGAGCCTTCAAAACTACTCCATTCTATGTTTAGTTCGCCCGCTGTAGGATTCGGAAATACCTTAATATCGTTGGTGCTGATAGCAGCACCTGACTGTCGAGCCGATGCAGGGGTTGACTCCGTTTCATTTTCGGTAGTACCTGTATTTGGATCGCCGACCAATGGCCTTGGTGCAAATGGATCCAATACTACCTGTACCGAACCTGTGCAGCCGTGTTGATCCAAGACTTCAAAGGTGTAAGTTCCGGGAGCCAAATCACCAAATCCGTTGCTGGTCGTCCAGTTGGTAAAACCACCACTAGGTATTGACCGCCTAAAGGTATAAGGCCCTGTGCCGCCATTAGGTACTACCTGTACCCAATAGTTTCCATCCAACAGCGTAATGATATAATTGGTATATAGTGCCAATTGGTAGGGTTCATTGACTAAGTAACTCTGGGTTTCAACGCATCCACAAGCGTCCGTCACCTGCACACCGTAGTAACCCGCTTCCAAATCAGTGATCGTGGCAGTAGTAGCACCATTGGTCCAAGCATAATTATAAGTAGCACATCCGCCTTGGGTAGTAACACTGATATTGCCATCAGCATCGCCTGCGCAAGTAATATCTGCTCCTGTAACACTGATTTGTAAGGCCAGATTAGGAGCCGCTTGTATTACAATGGTTTTTGTTTGGGTAGTACCGCATTCATTGGTTACGGTCACTTTATAAGTACCAGCCGTCAGATTGGTCAGTGTGGTTGAACAGCAACTGCCATTGCTCCACTTGATGAGTGGATAATTTTGAGCCGGCAACACCGTAATATTAATGCTACCATCGGGCGTATTGCCACATATCACATTGGTATGCGTCTCCGTGATTGCAAATATATTGGTTCCGATGATTCCATCGCAGTTTTCATCCACATTATTGGTACAATCTTCCATTGCATTGGGGTTGATATAAGCCTCTGTATCATCGCAATCGCCACTGTAAGGAGTATAGCCTATTGGTTGCGAGCAAGCATATAACGTTAGCAATGGATCGCCAAAGCCATCGCCATCAGCGTCGGCATACCACAGCGGTGCTACGCCTTCGTCTATTTGACCATCACAGTTATCGTCAATACCATTGCAGTACTCATACATACCAGGTTGCACATAATAGTTGGCATCATCACAATCAAGGGCGTTCGTCACGTAACCCAGAGGGGCTATACAAGCAAATACTTCTTGATTGAGGTCTCCATATCCATCATAATCATTATCGGCATAGAATGGATTAGGGCCAGGCGCGCCTTCGTCTGTATAACCATCACAATCATCATCAATTCCATTGCAAATCTCTGGATTGGCCGCTACATTGACCGAAAAAGTACACGTTTTAGTATTGCCTGACGCATCGGTAGCCATGGCTGTCACCACAGTGATTCCATTGGGGAATACCGTTCCCGTACTAGGCGATGAGGTAACCACTGGATTGAGGCAGTTGTCGGACGCAATAAATGTAAAATTGACCGTAGTACCACATGCATTTGGATCGGCATTGACGCTGATGTCAGTAGGGCAAGTAATGGTAGGCAGTTCGGTCTCTTGCGGATATACATAAAACTGGCAAGTACCCGTATTGCCGGCTAAGTCAGTAGCGGTCCAAGTCACTGAATTAAGCCCCACCGGAAACACCGCACCCTGTAAAGTAGTATTAACAGGTGCCGCTGTAAAATCGTGGATCAACGAAGCCAATACACAATCATCAGTAGCGGTAGCATCCAAAGATGCATCTGCGATGGTCGCAAAACAAGTTGCTAAATCAGTAGGTATCTTGATAGCGGTATTGTAATGCGCATCCAAGTCGGCCAAAATATTGTACCTCAAATACTGGACATTGGGCTGTGGACTTTGGTAGTAAGGCATCACCAATCCACCAAAATAGACCTTCCCTTTTCCGTATGTTTTTTCGGCTAAGCCAACCAAGGTTCCACCCGTTTCCACGATCAATGGGGTCGCATTTGGGTCAGCAATCGTGTTTAAAAGAAAGGAACTACCATAGAAATCTCCATTCGCCGGTGAAAATGGGGTATTAAAAATAGGGTGTGCGGGGTTTGGAACTGAACAACTATAAATGTAGGTATAGTTTTGAAGGACTGCGCCCCCAAAACCCAAATTCATAGTGGACGAACTTACATAATTGGAAGCACAATTGATAAACAAGGATCCGCCGTTCGATACCCAGTTTTCGAGCGCGGGCAAATAAGTCTGCAAAGCATTCTCTAAGGCATAACCACCATATTGGCTGGCTTCCAAAAACACTACTTTATACGCCGGGGTTAGCACTTGAGAAAGATCGGTGTTGTCAAAATAACCGTAATCCCAGCTGCCAGACCCAAATACAGCGTCCATTGCGTTGATATTGGTGTAGTCGCCCCAAGGTTCTCCATTTTGGGTGACCATGTACATGGCGCGCGCGGTGGGAGAGAAGTAATAGGGACATTGAATAATCGGAGCATTGACATCATTGTCGCAATCAACCGATTTTGACGTGCGCTGTGCTGCCTGTATTTGTTTGATTGGTGGCAGCGATCGGGTAGGTTCTTGATTTGCGATTTTGGAATCGGTCAAGGCATTTGGAACCGTGTTTTGAGCAAAATTAAAATTGGAAAAGAAAAAACAAAGTGCCGCTAGTATCAGCAGGCTTGGGGAAATTGTGGGTTTCATACTGTGATGAGTTAATTGAAAATTGTTGGTGTGTAAATAATTCAGAGCCCATTCATTTGGCCATGATATACACATATCGCAACGGTCAAAAAACCTTACCTTCCAATGCTTTAAATTTTACTGATCTGATTTAATCTCGTTTTTTATGCTCCACATCTCGCACAAATATTGACTTCACCGGAGCATTTGGGTAAGCGTGTAGAATATCCAAATCCGTTGTGTCGGTCAAATCCACTCGCTTGTTCATTTTCTTTTGAATGACTTTGAAATGGTGCTCATCCTCAGGCGCTACAAACGAAATGGCTTCTCCTGTTTCGCCAGCGCGACCTGTACGGCCGATTCTGTGTATAAAATCCTTGGGAGATCGGGGCAATTCATAATTGATGACTACAGGCAATGCTGGGATGTCAAGACCCCGCGAGGCCAAATCAGTGGCAACCAGTATGTCAATTTCTCCCGATTTGAAATAGCGCAAAGCATCCGTACGTGCGCCCTGCGATTTTTGGCCGTGAAGTGCCAAGGCCTTGAATCCATTGCCCTTTAGTTTGTTGACCACGCCATCCGCTTTGTGGATCGAAGATGTAAAAACCAGTACTTGTTTCAGGCTTCTATCCTTGATCAGATACCGCAATAGAGGGCCTTTTCGCTCTTCGCTGACACTGTATGCCACTTGAGTAATGAGATCCATATTATCGGTTTCTGAGGCTATTTCGATCTTTACTGGATCGTGGAGCAGCATTTCAGTGATCGTGCTGATGTCTTTTCCCAAGGTAGCAGAAAACAAGAGGTTTTGACGCTTGGTGGGCAATAGGTCAAAAATGCGGTTCATTTCATCTTTGAAGCCCATATTGAGCATTTTATCGGCCTCATCCAGTACTAGAATATCTATTTCTGAGAGGCTCATGGCCTTACTTTCGATCAGATCCAACAACCTGCCGGGGGTAGCCACCAATATTTCTACACCTTGCATTTGTATCATCTGCGGATTGATGGATACGCCACCGAATACGGTCAATGTTTTTACGCCTCTAGGCAAATCAATGCTAAATTGTTGAAATACGTCCCCCACTTGTACCGCCAATTCGCGGGTAGGTACTAAAATTAGTGCTTTGATGTGCCGGTTTTTAGCGGGCTTTTTACTTTGAAATTGCTGTAATATTGGCAGGGCAAAACTGGCCGTTTTGCCAGATCCTGTTTGAGCGATACCCAATACATCTTTTCCCGAAAGTATGGCAGGAATAGCCGCTATTTGGATAGGGTAGGGGGATTCGTACCTATTTTTGGTAGCAGCAACGGTAAAAGGAGTGGATAAGCCTAGTTCAGAAAAAGTCATATATGTATGATGAATTCAAAAATTCAGTTAAATTTAAATATTTAATAAAGAACAAAAGTGTAATTTATTGATTTCGTGCGATTTGTAACCTATAGCGTACGCTACATTTCCCTCCTCGAGGAGGGCAGGGAGGTGAATACTTTTACTCGTGCCCGCCCATTGTTTCACCGTTCCCTTACATCATCTTTTCAAGCGTATTAATATTCCGAACAGTCGTAGTGGCTTTATACTTAGATTTTGCTATTATTTTTGCAAAAGCGGTACTAAGTGAATCACCAATGGGGACTTTCCAGTAAAGTACTTGAGACCCCGATATGATGAGGTTGGCCTCATCCCCTACGCTTTTTGAAAGCGTTTCTAAGGCTTCAAGAGTGACCTTATTTTCTATGAAAATAACATAAGCGTGGTGGCGTTCATCTCTTTCCAAAGGATAAGATTTAATGATGTCGGTTAGAGCCTCAAATTCGTATAGCAACACGTATGCCTCATATTTGAAAGTGTCAGACAACCCAGTTTCTAAGGCCTTTTTGATCTCAGGCATTGCCTGATCGGACTCAAATACCACATTTCCAGTTTGTAGATAAGTCACCACGTTGTGATAACCCACCTTCTCAAAAGCGGCTTTAAGATCTGTCATTTTAATACGGATATTACCGACGTTGATGCCTCTTAAAAATGCGATGTATTTTGTCATTGATGAAGTACTTCTGCTGCAAAAGTAAGCAAAAAATCTGAGTCTATATATTTCTATGCTTTTGAGGTACTATTCTGAATCTGGAGCAGACCCATCAAAGATTGCGCTAGCCAATATTAGGCGCAGGCAAATGCAACGGACGCTTGGGCACTGCATATTGTCGGAGGGCTGGCACGCTCACCAATTCTAGTTCTGGGTATCTCAATGCGGTGAGTGCTCCTCCAAACACGCATCCAGTGTCTATATCTATGGTGTTGTGATACCATTGAGCCGATAGCACAGGAGTATGTCCATACACTACTGCGGCCCTTCCGCGATACTCGGCTGCCCAATTAAATCGGACTGGTAAACCAAATTCATCGGTTTCCCCAGTCGTCTCACCGTAATAACAGAAATGCTCGACGCTACTACCACTTTCACCTTGAAACTCCTCCTTGAGTCCGGCATGTGCCACCACCAGTTTGCCTTCATCTAGTACATAATGTGAGACTAGATTTTTCAAAAAAACTTTGACCTGCTCATGAAATTCAGGTGGTTGCGATGCCATTTGTGATTTGGTAAGAGCCAGACCGTGGGTCAATTGGATGTTGCGGCCTTGTAGCATTTTCAAGCATTTCATGTCGTGGTTGCCCGGTACGCAAAGTGCCAGCCCTTCATAGCACATCTGCATCACCAAACGCAACACCGCAGGTGAATCGGGGCCTCTATCCACCAAATCGCCTAAAAAAACGACCCTCCGGCCTTCTGGCACCGATATGGTGCGTACACCCTCCGTTTCATGAAGCCCATATCCCAATTTTTCAAGGATCAATACCAGTTCGTCATAACAACCATGTATATCTCCTATAATGTCGAACGGCCCATGATCGTGTTTCATACTATTCATAGGTAGGTTATATTTTTTCTATCAATCGCCATATAACGCCATCGGTGAATTGAAGTTCCAATAAATACACACCTTGTGCCAATTTTTCCACCGAAATGGGGGTAATGGCTTGAAAACCACTGTTTTGTTGAATCAATATTCTTTTGCTCAGGTCATAAATATTGATGTGTTTTGGTAATTGCGCCAATGTAGAGCAATCAAGATATACGATACCAGTGCTAGGGTTGGGGAATAATCGAATCAAATGCCCAACAGACAGGTTATTAGTGGCAGAAACATCCACTGATACTGTTTTTTGAATAATGGCCGCTCCACAAGGATTTGAGACGACCAAGGTGATGTTATATTCACCACTTTGGCTATATTGGTGGGTAGTCTCAAAGGCATCTACATAAGCAGTGTTATCTCCGAATGCCCACGTATAGTTCAGCCCATTTTGGCTGTTATTGATCACTGAAATCAGCCCATTGGCCAATACGCTCACCTCAAAATCACCGATCGGGTTATCAAATATCTGGACCACTATGGTTTGTTCGTATATATCCGTTGCGATGGTGTTTTTCGCAGCCAAACTTACTGCGTATTCGCCTGATTGTGAGTAGGTTACAGTAGGGTTTTCGGCAGTAGAGGTAGCAGGCGTGCCGCCTTCAAAAGTCCAAATAAACGTATTGGAATTGGAGGAAGAAGTGTTTTCAAAAGTAACCGCTGCCGTACCGCAACCAATAATAGTATCCGCTACAAAGAAGCCCGCAGTTGGAGGATAATAAATAGGAACTTGTTGGGTATAGGTGACAGTATCGCAGGTATTCCAAACGGTTAAAGTAGCAGTATAAGTACCCTCTTCTAAGTATTCGTGCGAAAGGTTGCCTACTTGGGGAGAGGTGTTTCCATCGCCGAAATTCCAAAGGTAATTGGTGGCATTTTGGCTAAAATCCATGAAATCAACGCTCGTATTGGCTTGCACAACAAATGTAAAATCAGCCACCGGTAATTCCGTCACTGTTACCGTAAACGCCTGAGCAATGGTATCCTTGCCACTGGCATTAGACACGATCAAAGTAGCCGTATAGTTGCCTGAACTGGCATACGTGATGGTCGGATTTTCGATGCTGGAACTGGCGGGACTACCTCCCGGAAAACTCCAATTGAAAGTTGCAGTGTTATCTGAAGAAGTGTTTTCAAAGGCCAACGCCGCCTGATCGCAAGCGGAAAGGTCAGTCGGAATCATGAAATCGGCCACTGGTGGTAGGAGTACCACCAATGATTGGGTGAAAATAGCCGTATCGCAAGGGCCTATAGCATAAAGAATGGCTGTAACGTTGGTAGCATCACTGTAAACATGCTGTGGATTTGCGAGGGTACTAGAATTGCCATCGCCAAAATCCCAATAATAGGATACCGCATTGGTGGAATTATTGGTAAACATTACCTGTATTCCGACAGTATTGGTACTAAAATTGGCCGTCGCATTGGGCAATACCGTTAAGGTGGCAGCCAAAGAGGTGGTTTCGTAGCAACCCGGTCTTAATACCTTGCAGCGCAACTGCCAATTATTTTGAATGTTTTGAACGTTAGGGAAAGATAACGTATCGTTTTGGGTGCCAGAAAACCCAGATCCAGTGCCGATGTCTTGCCAATTAGCCCCAGTATTGAGTTGCCATTGGTAATCCCATCCACCGCCATTCGTACCTACTATAAAAATAGCCGTTCCCCCAACACAAACCGAGTCATTGGCTGGTGCGAAGGTAATTTCGGGTAAACTATAATCCACTGAACCTTGAGGGATGTTTGGTAATACCTCCACGATGCCTACTTCCCCATCTTCTGCTCCATTGGTAGCACCATTGCACCCATCACTTGATGCGACTACAACTCCTGATAATCCACCTACGGCAATGGTTACGACACTTGCTGAATTTAGAATACGGCCGCCGCCGCCGCCGCCGCCCGGACCAAAGCAACGGTCTGAATTTCCATTTTGTGTATTACCTCCATTGCCTCCATTGGCCACAATGGCCAAATTTGATGGTACATTGACCGCGCTGAAACGGATACTACCGCCTGCGCCTGCACCGCCGCCGCCATCACCATCTGCGGGTTTTGCATTCAAGCCATTGGCACTGATATACTGTTGGGTACCATTGATGGTGTTGGCTTCTATCCAAATGATGCCTCCACCTGCTGCACCTGCGCTGGTGAGCCCATTATTGGCATGGCCTGCACCGCCACCGCCGCCTAAAAATAGGCGGTTGGTGGTTGAAGCAATCCCATAGCCACCGATGCCCGGGAAATACCCATCGCAATTCAGAAAAAATGGTTCGTCATTGTCGCCGCCAGTACCACCTGATACAATGTTGCCGCCGCCCCCACCGCCAGTATTGTGGTCGTTGCCGCCCCCGCCGCCATTACATTGAGGGCCTCTGCCCAGTTCGCGCCCTGATTCTGGTAGTGCAATACCTTCTCCTTTATACCCGCCGCGCCAATTCCCCAATCCATAATAGTAGTCGCTTTCACCCGCCAACCAAGTACAATTATTGGCTCCAACCGTATATGGAATACCACCCCTGAATCCGGCTCCATCTGCGGTTATGGGTGCATTCATGGTGAGGATCCCCGTTGATTCTATGGCTAAGATTCCTCCCGTTTGGCCGTCCCAAGGTTTGGCACGGAGGGTATCTGTTATGGTGACGTTATTATATCGTTCTATGGAGACCAATTGTACCCCACCAGATAGGCTGTATCTATAAAGTAGGCGTTTTTGTACAAAAACTACATTGTTGCCAACGGAATCTATCATTACTTTCTCGTATCGGCCTGCGAAGTTCATATTTTGAACTACTCCATAAAACAGGTTATTGCTTGATACAATATCTGCGCCTTGGGTTTGGAATACTAGGGCAGAAAAACCTTTTTTGAAGCCTGTAGTATCAGAAACTGTCAATTTGCCACTGCAAGTATCTATAGCAGTCACTGCTGCATAGTGGTTGATGATGCCTGCTGCGGTGCTGTTTTGTGCGTGTAAGTAATATTGCCCTACAAACAGTATGAGCAGTAAAAGATGGGCTTTTTTCATTAATATATGTATTTTATTGCTTTGCTTTGTTTTATTTGCCTGTTTACCCCTCAGAATTATATAGGTTGTATTCATGGGTGAAGATAATCTAATTTATTGTGTGCTTTGTTGAATGGAAACAGCAACAAAGGTACATAAATTAAGGGTATTCTATTGTCAATGGGCGATTAGCCTGCTCAATTTCTTGCAGCACAACGATTTTATGAAAAAAATGGGTTTGTAGAAATTGATAAAATTTACTTGCCAATTAAATTTCCAATAATGTCAGTTGATGTAAAATTTTATAGACTTCAATTGTAACTATGAGAAGTACAATCAAAAAATCGTACAATCTGCGTAATCAACCTAAATCCGTGGTTCCCCCACCCCCCCAACATTTAACAAAATTTTCACTATCAATCCATGTTATCTTTTTGAGTATTTGGAGTCATAAGTACGTTATACGGTGAACAAAAATGGTTTTGTTCATTAAAATGCAATCAAAATATGAAATTCACAGTAAAATCTAGCCTTTTAGCCATCATGGTGCTTGTTGCATCAATGTTGAGCGCGCAAACAGAAACCACCACCCCAACCAAAAGCAAAGGCCGTTCAAAGCCTAAGACAGAGGTGAAAAATGAAAGCGAAGATGACAAGTTGTCAAAAGACCTCGACTTGAATACAGAACAAAAGGCGAAGTTTAAGCAGATCAATAAAGAGCACAAGGACAAAATGAAGGCCGCTAAAGCCGATAAAAAAGCCGATTCTAAACAGATGCGTGCAGATCGCAAAGCAGCGCACATGGCAATATTGACCGAAGAGCAAGCCCGCAAGTATGAAGAGCACGAGGCTAAGAAAGAGGCTAGAAGGGCTGCCAAAGAAAAATCTAAGGCTAGCAAGAAAGCATCAGGCGAGAAAGTCTCTAAAGACAGCAAAGCAAATAAAGCGGCTAAAGCACCTAAGTCTAAGAGCGATCAATAAGCATTAGCAACGTTTTGGTTTTCATACAAAAATGCTTGGTTTCAGTCAATGAACCAAGCATTTTTTTGTGATATACCCCTTGTGAGTAATAATGTTACCTCAATTCTGGCTTTGTGGATACTAGCCTTTCAATTCCAAATAAAGTTGTACTTTTGCGGGTCAAATCTCTCTATTATGGCATTTCATCCTGTACGTCCGCTTCGCATACCAGTATTGGCTTCACTGATCTTGGTGGTGATCATCGCTCTATTTGTTGCCTGTGGCGAACGCCAGACAGGAGTATTTGACAATCCTTCTGTGGAGCAATACGCTTATTTCCCATTATCTATTGGTAAGTACATCATCTGGCAGGTGGACAGTGTGGTCTATGATTTTGCGCCGGCTGGGGGTATTTCACGCGATTCCAGCACTACTTTTGTACAAGAGCGGATCAGTGATACCCTGCGTGACAATACCGGCCAATTGATATATGAGGTAGAGCGCTACGAACGAACCCACGTTGATTCGGCTTGGGTGCTGGCTACTGTAAATACAGCAGGTCGCAACAATGCGCAAGCGTTTAAAACGGAGCAAAATTTCAAATTTTTGAAATTGATATTTCCACTGGATAAGCGAAGCGAATGGGATGGGCATATTTGGATTGACGAAGACCGCGAAATTGAAATAAATGGCGAGCGGATGCGGCCTTTTCTCAATTGGAGTTATGAGGTGGATTCTATTGATGTGCCGGCCTCGATCGGCGCGTTTCGGTTCGACTCTACGTTGGTAGTTACCGAAGCCGACGATACTAATATTATAGAAAAACGATTGGCTAGGGTGCGCTACGCTAAGCATATTGGATTGGTGCAGCGAGAGCAATGGATCTTGGATTCGCAATATTGCAACCAATCACCTGCGCCGCCTGATTGCGAAACCAGGCCTTGGGAAATCAAAGCAGAAAGGGGCTACATCTTGCGCCAAACGATCATCGGATTTAATTAAGAAAACAAAAAATGAGTAACGTAACGTATATAAACATAGGCTTCACTCAAAAGAGTCACGGCTTAGAAGGAGAACTGAAAGTAGTGGTGGAAGACCGTTATTTGGAGGATTTCATGAAAAATGAGCGTATTTTTGTAGAAGTGAAGGGCTCTAAAGTGCCTTATTTTATTGAAAATGTGCGCGGCAAAGGGGCCATGATTCTGAAACTAGAAGATGTGGAAGATAAAGACGCTGCCTTTGTGCTCCAATCACGTAAGATATTTCTGCGGGAGCAGGATCTAATACCCGAAAAGGAGCGCGAATTTGAAGTAGAAGAAGAGGAGGGAATGAAGTACTTATTTCTCGTAGGGTTTACGATGGAAGACAAAACGGCTGGCCTGATTGGTGTGGTAACAGAGGTGGTAGAGATGCCCCAGCAAGAGATGGCCTTTATGAAATACAAGGGTAAAGATGTCTTGATCCCCTTGAATGAGCAACTCATTGTAGAGGTGCAAAAGAAAGAAAAAAAATTGCTCGTTGATTTGCCCGAAGGGCTATTAGATATGTAAAAATATTATGTCTATTAAAAAAAGTACAGGTATATTTATAGGCCGTTTTCAGGTTTTTGAACTCAATGAGGTACACATAGCATTGTTCAATCAAATTTTTGAAGCACACAGCAAGGTGGTGGTTTTTTTGGGTTCTAATCCGGCGCCCAGCGACCAAAATCCGCTTGATTGGATCTTTCGTTGGAAGATGCTGGAAGAGTATTTTGCCGAAAAAATGGAAGTCTATGAAATGCCTGATCTTTCAGATGACCGTATATGGAGTCAAGAGTTAGACCGCCGGATCTTGGAACTAAGACCCGAAGGCGAAGTGACGTTGTACGGCTCTGAAGAGAATTTTGTGGAGCGTTACTCCGGGCGATATAAAACAAGCGTCATGGAGGCGCAAGACGATGATTTTGAAGAAGATATCATCACGGTGGATGGAGTCACCAGCCATCGCGATTTCAGGGCTGGAGTCATCTATGGCACCTTGAGGCGTTTCCCTACGGTGTATCCTACGGTAGATATTGCCGTGTTTCGAAATGATTTTGCGGAAATACTATTGGCTAGAAAAACCAATGAAACCAAATATCGGTTGCCGGGAGGGTTTACTGATCCTACCGATATGAGTTATGAAGAGGCTGCTATCAGGGAATTGGGTGAAGAGTGCGGCGAAATAATGGTGGAAGACCTCATGTACATTGGCTCTGCACGGATCAACGATTGGCGATACCAAGATTCGATGGATACCATCATGACCCATATATTCGTCTGCGAATTTGTGGGCGGCGAACCCACTGCCAACGACGACATCGCCGAAGTGCGGTGGTTTGATGTCACCCGACTTACCGAAGATGTGTTCATACCAGAGCACCGGGTCTTATTCCAATACTTAGAAGAGTTCCTATCAGATAGTGATGATGAAGACGAATTGGACGAAGATGATATATTTTAATGGTATTATTGCGATGGTCGAGCGATCATCGCAATAATACTTAGCAGATCAATGAATTATACATTAAATCTAAAGTGCATAATATCGCCATCTGTTACTTCGTATTCTTTTCCTTCTACGGCCATTTTGCCGGCTTCCTTCACTCTCGCTTCAGAACCTAGGGTTACGTAGTCGTTGTATTTGATGACTTCTGCGCGGATGAATCCTTTCTCAAAATCTGAGTGAATCACTCCGGCTGCTTCTGGGCCTTTGGCACCATTGCGCACTGTCCAAGCGCGTACTTCTTTTTCGCCTACTGTAAAATAGGTGATGAGGTTAAGCAACTTGTAAGCAGAGCGGATCAGTTTGTTAACGCCCGGTTCAGAAAGTCCCATGCTCTCCAAGAAGTCCGTGCGATCTTCTTTTGATTCTAATTCCGCAATTTCTGCTTCGATACCAGCACAGATATAAATGACTTCCGCATTTTCGGCAGCCACTGCTTTTTTGAAGGCTTCTGTGTGGGCGTTACCAGTCAACACTGAACCTTCATCCAAATTACAAACGTACAATACTGGTTTGGCGGTCAGTAGGGCCAAATCGCGCAATACAAGGATGCGGCCATCTTCGTCCATATCGGCCAGCAACTCGCGCGAAGGGCGACCAGTCTCGATGTGCGCCTTCACCTTAGTCAATACTTCTTGCGCTTTGATATCTTCTTTCGCACCAGTTCTTGCGCCGCGTGATACTTTATCTAAGCGTTTATCTACGGCTTCCAAGTCTTTGAGACCCAATTCGAAATCAATGATTTCTTTGTCGCGAACAGGATTGACAGAGCCATCTACGTGTACCACATTGTCGTCGTCAAAACAACGCACTACGTGCACAATGGCATCCACTTCGCGGATATTGGCTAGAAATTGATTGCCCAAACCTTCGCCTTTACTAGCACCTTTTATCAAGCCTGCTATGTCCACTATTTCGACCGTAGTCGGTAGCGTCCGCTGTGGTTGAGCGATTTCGGTCAACCGATCCAATCGTTCGTCGGGTACAGTAATCATGCCCACGTTGGGGTCTTTGGTTGCAAACGGGTAGTTGGCAGCCAATGCTTTACCATTGGTGAGTGCATTGAAAAGGGTAGATTTGCCTACGTTGGGTAGGCCTACGATGCCGCATTGAAGTGCCATATATTGTACTGTATGTTGAGACCAAAAAAATCCAGATTTAAAAACAAAATTTGGAAACCTTGTTTTTAAGGGCGCAAATGTACGAATATATTCGGCAATTAGACTAATGTATCCAATGATATTTTTTTGGATTACTTAATTCAACTCCGTCAAGTTATAAGTATTGATGACCCGACGGATTTTATTGGCCCATTCAGGGTCGCGGGCATAACCGGGTTCTTTTTTTTCAGGATTGGCTTTGAGACCCTCCAGGAAACAGCCATAATCCTCGACTGGACAAGCCAGTGCATCGAGATACCATTTGCGGCTACGTAGAAATTTTGAAAAGTCTTGTACGGCTTCCCGAGGCCCAGCATACTGTCTGAATGCAGTCATAGTACCTTCATGGTACATCATAAATACCTCCCCTTTCCACTCTTTGGTTGCTTTCATACCGAATGGATTGCTGGCATTTTTGTAGAGATAGCTGCTAAACCCAGCGGATTCTAAGATGGCTAAACCAATAAAAAAGGTTGCTGGAATCTTTTCTTTTTCCTCCATAATGAGGGCTTCCGATATGAATCGCTCCACCGTAGCCACGGGTGTATTAAAAGAATCAGCAATGACACTTGCCACATCTTTGATAGCATCGCTCAATTCAATTGGAGCAACTGGTTTGCTGATAAGTACTCTGGTAGGCGCTTTTTGGCTAAAGCCAATTTGGAGGGTAAAGGCAGTGAAAACGAATAAAATAAAGTAACGAAACATGGACTTGTGATAGAAAATTAAAGTTTTATGACTTCTAAAACGGCAGTGGCTTTTTTACCTTGTACATATAACCAATGTTTGCCTACTGTGATCCCGTCTAGCGACAGTTCAGACGATAAAACAGAAGATAGTAACCACTCTTTAACCACTTGTCCGGCAGCATCAATCAACATTAATTTTTCGATGGGCTCTGCGGCTTCTACGTATAAGGTATTTTGTGCTGGATTGGGATATACTTTGGCTTTGAGTACTTGAGTTGGCTCTTTGGAGCGTACCGTTGAAATACCTTTGGCAATGGTGTATTCTCCCAACATAATGGGCGACATACGAAGTAAACCATAGCGGTCGGCACTAGAACTGAGCATGTTTCGAGTGTAAAATGGATACTCTTTCCAAGGATGTCCCGCACTTGGGCGATAAAGCAACCTGACGCTGTCTTCAGAAGGGCTTGTTTGGTCAAATAATTCGGTATCCAATTGATCCAACTGACCGCGACCATCATACTGGATCAAGCCGATGGCTTCAAATCCATTAGGAAATTCGCCCTGTACTGACCACCAGCGGTTGGTCATTTTATAGTTATCAGGGTTGGCCAATCCCGTATTGTCGGGCATCGTCCAATGGTTTTCGACCCGCACAAATGCGGTGTCTGGCAGGGTACTCACGCTCAGGGTAAGGGCTACATTGCCCAGCGATTGGGTTCCAAGGGTTGTAATATTCCGTTCAGCATCCATGCGTGCTGGCGTGGTCTTCGTATTGGTATTAAGGAATATATACTTGGGCGCAAAGGGGGCGACTAAGGTCACTTCGGTGTTTTCACCCGATACCATAGCCGTTGTATAGGCTTTTTGGCCAGTAGCACCCACAAAGGTGAATTCCATTGGTACATCGTTGTGAAAATGAGGCGCGCCGCGCAATTTTTGCTTTACATATATTTTTCGGTGCAAGGGCGAAAGGGGAGAAGCCTTGATGGAATCAATAGTAAAATCGGCATAACCGCCCGAAAAAACCCAATCTTCAAAGAATGATTCTAGGTTCATGCCCGTGGCCGCAGTCAATTTGTCTCTAAAATCGGCACTGCTCCAATCATCGTAACTAGTGGCCTCCAAAGCAGATCTGATGCCTAATCGAAACAAGGAATCGCCCATGTATCCGCGTAAGTTGTGCGCCACTACTGCACCTTTATTGTAGGTGTGTGATCCATAGGTGATGTCGTGGGTAACGCCCGATACGGATCTGTATCCGCTTTCATTGACGTGTGAGGTGGAGAGCACGGTTCTGAAATTATCACGAACAGCCTTCAGATAAGGGTCTTTTCCTTCATTCCATTCTACAAACAAATGCTCTGAAAACACGGCCCAACCTTCATTCAGCCACATGTCTTCGGCGGTGCTACAAGTAGCCAAATCGCCCCACCAATGATGGCTAAATTCGTGCGCCCACAGTGATTCGGAGTTCAAGGTGCCGTCTATTGCCGATTTCATGATGGCAATTTGAGTGGCATGTTCCATGGCTCCCGAATTGAATGGTACTAGAGAATAACCTATTTTGGGCCATTTGTAAGGGCCAAACCAATGCTCGTAACAAGCAATGGCGGCTGGAAGCCGAATGAATGTATTTCTGACCTTATTGGTATCGTTTACTGCCGCTGCAATCTCTACTTGAATGGGGCCTAACACACCGGGATAGGTTCTTTTGAAAGCGGTATAAGGGCCTATGGCAAAACACGCTAAGTAAGAGGGGATCGGTTCGGCCAGTTTCCAACGTCGGGTCACTTGTGTGCCATTTACAACCTCGCTATCAAGGTAGCCCGTACTCCAACCGGGTTCTGTACTATTGGAAAGGATAGCCAATTCCATGCCGCTGCGCTCTACAAAGTTGTCGAAACAAGGAAACCATACCCGTCCATAAGAGTGTGGATCGGCGGCGAAGCCTACACCTAAGTTATAGAAATAAGGCGGTTGATTATAGACCCCTCCCCATCCGCTGGCATCTTTGATGGGAGTGCCTTGGTAATGTATGATGAGCAGTCCCGTATCACTCAGACCCTGATTGGCGAGGGCGGGCAAGGCAATTTTTAAGGAAAAACCCACGTGTGTATAAGTAACGGGCGAGCCATCAAACTCAGCCGATTGGACACTCAGCCCCTCCAAATCTAAATTAATGCGATTCACACCTGCAATCTTAGCCTTTAGATAAAGGCTGCACACAGCAGTTACCTGCGGTTTATTGAGCAGATTAAGGTCAATTTTTGTATGTATAATATCCACAGAATCACTCCTTAGATCCGTGTTTTCGGGTGGAGGTGCGGTGTTTTTACGCACCGTGGCGCACCACTCATCAGAGCGGTACATCTGTTGCGCGGAGAGTATAGAACAATAAACAATTCCCAATGAGATTAAAAGCAACTTCTTCATATACGTAGATTTCAAGGTGTAAAAGTAATACCTTTTGAGGAAATGGAGGGTAATTATACGTATATGGAGAAGTTATCTTATTCTTTGGTCGCCACAATGGCATACACCATAGGTATTTTATCGTCTAAGTGCTTGATCCGATATTTGTACGGCTCGAACTCCACGGTCTCCCGAAAACAATTGTAAGGGGAATAATCAAACTCATCAAAAGAGCGGATTTGAAGCCCTTGCTGAATAAGGCCATTCAAAACCTCGGAAATACCGTGATTCCAACAGACAAAAGACTGTTGGATGGGGGCTTCTCTATCGGCATAAGTACCTGACTCTGTCTCTATAATGGGGCCTGTATTGAAATAATTATAGGCAATGGATTTGAAATCATCATCAAACATCCAAACAACTGGGTGAAATTCGGCAAAAACAAAAGTCCCCCCGGGTTTTAGGTATTTTGAAACGATAGCTGCCCATTTGTCTAAGTCTGGAAGCCAGCCAATGGTACCATAACTTGTAAAAACAATATCGAAAGTTTGGTCTAAATGATTTGGGAGGTCATATAGATCACAGCAGATGAACGAGGCTGCCGATTGAGTGATTGCGGCCAATTCATTGGCTTTTTCTATGGATTTGTCGGATAAATCAACCCCTATGACGGTGGCACCGAGCCGCGCCATGGAGATACTGTCTTGACCAAAATGACATTGGAGATGAAGTATCGTTTTTCCAGAAATATCGCCCAATAAGTTGAGTTCAATATCATTTAACGAAGATTTTCCCTTCAAAAAGCCCTCTACATCGTAAAATTCAGATTTTACGTGATGCTCTGTCCTGGTGTTCCATGATTGTTTGTTTATTTCGAGATAATTGTAATTTGATGCCATAATTTATATATTGGGCAAAAGTACTAATATTTAGTACTTTTGCGGAGTTTTTACAAAACGACATCAATTTTTTTAATATTATGGAAAGTAAATTAGCATCCAACCACAACCTTGTATTTTGGATCCACCTCGTCATTACGGCTTTGGCTTGGATAGGCCCGTTCTTGTTTTCATGGCAAATTATGTGCTTTGCTTATGGGATCATTTTGCTTCAATTTTTGGTTTTTGACAAATGCTTGCTCAATGCCAAGCACGACCTGACTGATAGCGAAGATGCTACTTTTTACTCTTACCTTTTTGAGACCGTGGGTATGACCGTCAATCGGCCATTGATTAAGACCATTGCTCGGAAATACCTATATTTCATACTTGGTGGCTTGTCTTGGTTTTGGCAGTCGTATTTGGGATTTGAGCCGCTGTTGTTTTAGAAACGGTTTCTTAGGAAACGGGGCGGCATGTCATCATGCCATCACTATTTCAAAGGCAACTTTTTCCATCAAACTATCTATGCTCTGTCCCGACATGATTTCATCAACACTGATTTCGATACCCCAGTTTTTTTGAATCATATCACTTAATATAATGGCCGAAATAGATTCGAGTCCATATATAAGTAGGGAGGTCTTGGTGTCAATACCTTCGACTGGTAGGTTCAGCATCTCCGATATTTCTTGGAGGATGGTGGTTTTGATCTGTGCGGAACTGGTATGTGTTTTTGGTTCGCTAGACAGTGCAGGCAATGTTGCCCTGAAATCATTGAACATGGGTGATTGGCCAGTTTTGCCAGATAGGAAAACTGGCCAGTCCATTTTTTGAACTAGCACCTGTGCGGTATCTAAGTGAAACACGGTTTCTAAGGCCGCTATGCCTTCTGGCTTGTGTATGCAGCCCATCCCCATTTTAGCATAGGCTTTTTCTAGTATCCAAAGGTGATCGCTCGCCGTACCATTGGCCTCCACGCCCATTTTGGATTGTGCTTTTTCCAACCCGATTTTTTCGGACATACCGACCGACCAAACGCCCCAATTGATGGCTAATACTGGTAACCCTAATTGGCGACGATGTTGTGAAAGCCCCTCTAAAGCCGCATTGGCAGCGGCATAACTGGCCATGCCCCTATTGGGCAAATAACTGGCAGTCGAAGAAAACAAGACAAAATGCTCTAGGGCAACGTTTTTGAAAAGTTGATGGAGTGCCCAACCACCTACTATTTTGATGTCCAAAACCTTGCGTATTTGACCAGTGGTGAGGGACTCCAACGTATGGTCGTCACTGATCCCTGCCGCATGTATCACCCCGCGTATATTTGAAATATCTATTTTGGATTCCAGCATTTGCACGGCTGCTCCATCGCTCACATCGAGGTGCAATACGTCTATGACGGCTCCTTTTTGACGCAACGACAGGATCCAAGCATAATCCGTGTGATCGGACCACTCCTCGAGTGGAGGTATCGGGCGACTGGTCGTGAGTATGAGGTGTTTGGCTTGCCCTCGCAGCATCCATGCGATTACTTCTTTGCCGATGGCACCCAATCCACCCGTTATTAAGTACGGATGTTGTGGGCTAAAGGTCACTGGGCGGTGTATTGGTGGGCTTTTGAGGGGTTGGAGCCGAAGCGCAAAGGGTAGTTGGTTTCTGATGCCCAACTGATCTTCTGTTTGATTGGATTGAGGCAGCCATGATGCCAGTGTATCCAGATCTGATAAGTCTCCAAAATCTACAATCCGGCTGTGATGGTTTGAAAATTCTTGAAAACAAAACACCCGTGCGATGCCCCAGAGTGCCGACTGAAATACATTAACTTCGGTTATCTGATCATCTATATTTTGGGCATTTTGGCTCAAAAACCAGCATTTACCTTTGAAATCTGTTGTTTTTATGGCTTTTGCCAAGCAAATGACGGGTTCACAAACGATGGGTGCTATGTCTTCTAGGTGGATGGCATCTAAGGCCATGCAATGGATGATGGTTGATTGTGGGTCTATACTAGCCAAAAGATGCTCCATTTCTTTGGTTCTGGCGGACAACGGGTGGGTGGCCGTTTTCTGGGGGCGGTATAGGATCACTTCATGCCCTTGGTGCTTCAACTTTTGTGACAAAATAGCGGCTATCTCGCCTTTATCTGCGATCAGTACAAATGGTTGTTTCTTATTGGTTATCTCCGTAGTATCAAAATGGCAAGGCATCCATTTGGGTACTGACAAATAGGATTCAATCTCGTTTCGTTTATCTTTCAAAACATCAAATTCGCTTTCTAAAGTGGCCGAATGGCAACCTGTGATCGCAAGGACGGGTTCTCCAGTCGAATCATAGATATAGATATTTGATTTAGTGCCTTGATCGGTTTCTTTCACGTGATGTACGTGCGCAAACATTTTTGCCTGTGGGCGATTAAATACCCGAATTTGATCTATCCTTGCGGGCATTTCAAAGCGGATGGATGCCTCAGCGGATGTGTATTTGGAAGCCAATACTGATTGGAATGCCAAATCAAAAATAATGGGATGTATGTGATAGCGTTCGCTGCAATATTCATCGGGGACGTTCCATTCACAAACGGTGGTTTGAGGCATGATGAATGCTTGATGTATGCATCGGTATGATTCGCCATACTGATATTTACTCATACCAAAAGCGGCGTACAAATCTGAACCTAAAACAGTCACATGATCCTCTTTTAAGATTTCAGACACCTTGATTTTTCCGAAATGCCCCGGTGGTACTATCCGATAGGTGGCCTCTGCTATGGGTTCAAACGATTTAGAAACCAATGTTTTAGTACCTTGAATATTGATCTGGTACTTGTCGGGGTTCAGGTGTAATTTTGTAAAAAAAGCAGCCCGTTTGGGAAACTTGAGGGTGTTTATAAATTTGAGATTTTCAATCACAAATCCAGCACTTGAGTCTATTGTTTTGAGCGCCGAAAGTATCATGTCGGGATAGATGGCCGCAGGCAGGCGGCATTCTC
Source organism: Saprospiraceae bacterium (assembly GCA_031373665.1). Classification (GTDB taxonomy): domain Bacteria; phylum Bacteroidota; class Bacteroidia; order Chitinophagales; family Saprospiraceae; genus M3007. The sequence goes on from JANMMZ010000031.1 coordinate 68,307, forward strand.
CCATGACCACATATTCTTTAAGCCAATTGGTTTTTTCGGTACTGTGCAGTGATTCCCAACTCAGGGTTTGATCCGAGATTTTGCTCCCTAGAAATGCCCCATCAGATGGTCTCAGTCTCCGCAGTCTGCTGAATTCTGGCTCTAACCAATGTATTTCATTTTGCCAAGGGTAGGTGGGCAATTTTACAAAACGGCCTTGAGGATAAATCGTTTCCCAAGGGATGTTTTCTCCTGATTCAAAACGTTTTCCAAGGGTTGGTAGGTCATTTTCTTCGGTAAATACCACCTTTTCTCCCAAGGTTTGTTTTCTATGGAGTGGCACTTTTTCGGGTGATTCGGGCAGTGGAATGGCCACAAAATTGCGCAATTGCGACAGCAAGACTTGTCGGTTTTCGCCGATCAATGCTTTTCGATACTTGAGGTGAGCCCGGTGTAAGGCAGCACTGTAACACCAGTCGTGGATAATCTCATCTGAAGCCTGTTCCAAATCGGCTATATGCTGTTGTGCCAGTTGTTTTAATGCCGCCTCTGATTGAGCCGATAAAGGCAATAAATACAAAGGTAATGGGGCTGTTTTGGTTGGATTGGCCTTGGTTTTGGGTAACGCTGGACTTTGTAACAGCAGGTGAACATTGGTGCCGCCAAACCCAAAAGAGTTGATCCCTACAATTGTGGGTTGGGGCTTTGGATTCAGTATTTCTTGGTGTCTGGGTACTTTCAGGTGCAGTTTTTCAAACGGAATCCTAGGATTGGGCGGATCTGCGTGCAAATTAGGCGGAACAAGGTTGTGGTGCAGCATCAATACTGTTTTAATCAGGCCTGCTATACCCGCTGCCGCCTCTGTATGGCCAATATTGCTTTTGCAAGAGCCCACCAACAGTGGTTGATCGCTGTCGGCTTCTAATCGGAACACGGAGCCAATAGAGTACGCCTCAATCGGATCGCCAGAAGATGTACCTGTACCGTGTGCTTCTACATAGCATACCTCACTAGGTTTAACGCCAGCCTTGGTGCAAGCCGCACGCATGACAGCCATTTGGGCATCGCCATCAGGCAAGGTGATACCCTTTGTTTTTCCATCTTGATTGGCGGCAGAACCAATAATAACGCCTTGAATGTCGTCGCCTGCTGCTACGGCATCTTCCAGTCGTTTCAGTACCACCATGCCTACTCCTTCACTTCGTACATAGCCGTTGGCATTGGCTGAAAAGGTTTTGCACCGTCCATCTTTGGATAAAAATCCTGTTTTGCTTTCGGCTATCAGACAATCGGGTAATAGCATCAAAAGGGTGCCACCAGCCAAAGCCATGTCTGATTCGCCGCGCTGCAAACTGATACACGCTTGATGAACCGCCGTTAAAGAGGCCGAACAGGCCGTGTCAATAGACATGGAGGGGCCTTTGAAATCGAAAGTGTAGGATAAGCGATTGGACAACATGGTGTTGTTAACACCGGTAGCCGCAAAAGCATTGTACTCCAATGGATCAAGGAACTGGATGAGTTGGTAATCATTGGTGGTACATCCCATGAATACACTGACCAACCGACCCGCCCATTCCTGTATATTAAGCCCTCCTTGTTCCATAGCCTCCCAAGTGACTTGCAATGCCAATCGTTGTTGTGGATCCATATTGGCTGCTGCCAATGCCGACAATCCGAAAAAACCATGGTCAAAACCTTTTACATCATCCAAAAAACCGCCTTGAGGGGCGATTAATGACCCTGCCTGTGTTCGGTCTGTCGAATGGAAATAGTCTTGGTTCCACCGGTCAGCGGGTACATCGCCAATCGCATCTTTTCCGCTCAATAGCAGGTTCCAATACTGTTCTGGGGAGTTTGCCCCTCCGGGAAACCGACATCCCATGCCAACGATTGCAATGGGTTCGTACGAAGATTTTGAGTTCATAATTATGGTATTTAACCCCAGCAGTTGCTACATGATGGCGGAGTTGGAGGCAATACTGCGGTCATCAATTCATTGTATGTCAAGTGATTGTGCAGGTATTTTAGTTTCATACCCGAAGGGCATGTGGTATCGTCATCCATTTGTTTGAGTGTGATGGCAGTTTGGCCAAAAGACATTTTAATTTGTTCCAGTTGCCTATTGCTGTCTATCTCCATGATTAACAAAGGAGGCGCACCATACACTTGCAGAAAATTTAACCCATTTGATGGGGTTTCCAAAGTCAAGGTGAAATTTCCATACCCAGTTTGTTCATCATTCCCGGAGTCAATATTGTTGATATTCCATTGTTTGCTCAGTAGCCCGATCTGAATACTGGCACCAGAGATGAGGGGATAAGCCACATTGGTAAAAGCATTTTGAATAGCCGTGGATACATTTTGAGCATTTAAGTCAGTAACAATAGATGAGTCGGTAGAGACATCAATCGTAAACAAAGGAACGCCCGGAGAAATACCTGAGATTTGGATATAACTTGCGGCACCAGTAGGCTCTACGAGGATCAATGAAAAATAGTAGTAACCCGTCTGATTGGGATCAATTGGATTAATATTACAGATAGTCCACTGCTTGCCCGGCGTATTTACAGCAATCGTAGCCGCATTGAAGAGCGGGAAATTGGCGGTCGCAAATGCGCCTACGAGTTCTGCTGAAATAAGGGCATTGTTAAGCGTGGTAATAAAGGAATTATTGATTGAAAATAGGTTTACCCCAGCATCTAAAGCGAAAGCAGCATTGGTCAGGTCTGCGGAAAACAGATTGGACTCTAAAAACACGGTACTTTGTAGAGACGAAAAGGCAAAAGATGTGGCTTTCAAATCGGCGGAACCACCCAAGATCGCTCCGTTGAATTGTGTCCCAATGAGTTTTGAAAAATCAAAAATGGAACCCTGCATCAATGATTGTTTAAAGGTCATTCCGCTCAAATTGGCATTGGATAAGTTGGCTAAACTCAAATCTGCACTTTCAGCATTGGCACCGCCACCATACCAATGTACCCCCGACATACCGACGGCGTATAAATTGGCCTGTTTAAGGTTGGCATCTACCATGTAAGCATTGGATAAGACGGCGGCATTGCCGACGTTGCTGACCACTTGAACCAAAAGATTGGTATTATTGTTGGTGACGTTGTATTTTTTTTCGCCCTCAATAATTTGCCATCGGCTTCCAGGTTGCACAATTTTTACCGTGGCGGTGGCTGGAATACTCAGGGGAGGATTTTGGGCATCGGTTGGCAATGTTCCCGAATCTAAAGTAGGAATATCGGCTATCAGCAAAGTACCCATCGTCCTATTGGCACCCAATTGCGCTCCGGGCAATTGGGCTGCCTGAAGGATGGCGTTCGATAAATTGGCTCCAACCATGGAGATTCCACCCGTCAAGGTAGCATGGCTGAGGTCAGCGTAAGCCAATTGAGCGCCATCCAATTGGGTATTGTCCAATTTTACTTTCTGCATATAAGCCTTTGCAAAAACAATCCCGCGCAAGTCATGGCCTGTAAAATTGCACCCACCTAGTTTTGCCCCCATAAAATTGGTGTCCCCACTGATTTGGCAAAGGGTGAGGTCATGCCCCGTCAAGTCGGCACCAATCAAAATGGCATCTCTAAAATCGAGGTGATCTTCTACCCCGCGTGCATCTGAAAAATCAGTATTGGTGAGGGTTGCACCCTTGAAAATAGCACCATTGACCAAAGCATTTCCGAACTTACACCCCACCATAGAGGCATTGGTAAAGTCTGCCCGCTGCAAATTGGTATAACCAATTGAGGTGGAGCCAACGGGAGCAAATTGAGCCAAATTGAAGACACACCCATTCATTACAGACTGGGTCAATTGTACAAACTGCATGTTGGCTTTGATGAAAGAGCAATTGGTAAACGTAAGACCCGGTGCTATCCAACCTTCCATGTTGGCTTGATCAAATGCAGTATGGTCGGCAGTACACCCTGAAAAATTAGTTTTCCCCAGTTTCGTCGCTGTAAAATCAGCAAAGGATAAGTCAGAACCCATAAACGCAATTTCCTGCAAATCCTGCCCTACTAAATACACTCCAGTGAGTGGATTGGCCAAGGTACTGCGTTGTTGGATCATCCTGTTGAGGCTATCGGTCACCACTTCCTGTTGAAAAATAGCAGTTGACGGCAATGGAACACTTGTTTTTGTGATCCGTTCCAAAGTTGTTCCGTTGACATTCAGGTAGTAATCAACTCCATTTGCGGTTTCGATGAGGTAAACCGTTTCGGGATCAATAATCTGAAAATGAAAGACGGAAAGACCCAAGTCATCGCGTGTGCTGCCAGCCACATACCCATTGTTCCAAGATACGTAATTCCAGTTCGGGCCTTGTAATACAAACCCCTGATCCAGGGTGCCATAAAGGTTAAACCATTGGGCAGCCACTGGCTGCGTTGGATTTCCAGACGACAATTGGAGGACATTGGAGGCAGACAAACTGATCAAGTTTGAGCCAGCACCTGTGGCAAATGCGTATTTACCCGCAAAAATTGCCGTGTTTATATCAAAATTAGGCATAGATTTTAATTTATACTTGTTGAACATGAACATCGGTACTACCTACGCCACCTGCGGTAGGATTTCCACTGATACCAGTATCACCATTATTGCCCCAAGCTTGGGTAGTGCCATCTTCATTTCGGCCTCCTGCCCCAGCCATACCTTGAGCACCGCCCGATTGAGCAGTCCCGCTAGTCCCCCCCACGGAGACGGGTGATACCACTGGATCACCGATGTTGGCGGTGTGGTAAGTGACATTGATACTGCCGCCGCCGCCACCTTTGCCAGCATTACCCCCGTGGCCGCCATTGCTGCCGTTGCCACCTACCCCGCCTAAGGCTGTTGCAGGTTTTCCCTGTTTGTTTTTCCCGGCGTTTCCACCCTGGCCGCCATTTCCACCGCCGCCCCCCCTTCCGCCAGAGCCGCCAGTGCCGCCTTTACTTTGAATGCTCAATGGGCTACTCAAATTAAAGTTGGTGACTCGCAGCACAAAAGCACCTGCATCACCACCATCCGTACCATCTGTAGCATCTGTTCCATTGGTGGGGGTAAGTCCTTTTTGGCCATTGGTTGCAGGGATGTATTTAAACCACCAACCCCACTTCCAGCCATTGCCATTGGCACCATTGGGCGCGTTTAAAGCGGTCATCCCCCCATTACCATCATTGCCATTGGCACCGCTAATGAGTATATCTATTGAATTTGACATGTTTAAGATTTTTATTGATTAGAATGGGTACACAATTTTTTTTTGGTATTTTTGGAGAAACAACAGTTTAAAAAATGACCTATTTTTCACACAATTGAAGCCATTTCGACCTCATTCATGGTCTCTCGGTCCCTATGGCTCGAACAAACTCATCTAATGTCATTGAGTTAAAAAAGTGTCCTTTCAGGATCAAAATCTTGAAATATTCACACCTATTGCTGCGCCCTTTTTTCCAAAAAGAAAATGTGTACCCTTTTCAGTTTATTGAGTTATTGAGCTCCATTAATAATAACAGAACCAGGGTTGCCTCCAGTGCCACCGGTTCCAGGTGTACCAGAACCACCACCAGTTCCATTAGGGTTGCCGGTTCCTGCTTGGCCGCCTGTCCCTTTTATACCTCCCCCATTGCCGCCGTTGGCTTTTTGAGTCGTCATATTAATGATTGGTGCACCACTAGTATAGTTAATATACACCTTATCTCCATTACCGCCATTACCCCCTTTACCTCCGTCTCCAGCTTTGCCGCCATTGCCGCCTTTTCCTTGTGCTCCTGCTGCACAGGTTGAATCCGTATGGCCTGTATATGCGGCACCACCAGGGCCGCCATCACCGCCATCACCACCCTTGCCACCAATGCCACCATCGCCACCATTGCCTCCTACACTCCCCACCAAATAATTGCCATTCATGGTCGTTACGTTGTAAGTTACGGGCAGTGCATTGCCGCCATCGCCGCCATCGCCACCTTTTGTTGCATCGGTTCCATCGCCGCCGGGGCCACCAGCACCTGCAAGATTGCAGGAGCTTTTATCTTTTGAGGTAGCAGCAGCACCAGTAGAACCACCTTTAGCGTTGGCACCATCGCCGCCATCGCCGCCGTTGCCGCCATCGCCACCAAGTGCGACTAAAGTAGTAACGTTGTCACCAACACTCAACAATACATTGTTATCTTGGATCGGTAGGGCCATTTTCATCTCATCTACACTCACAGTTCCAGGGCCTTTTGTAATGATTTGCCCTCCATTATCAATGGTAACAACGTTAAATAGTCCTGCAAATGGTTTGGCTTCTGTTCCTTCCAAACGTAAGGGGTGGCCTGGGTCAATGGTAATAGAACCACCCGTAAATACTGCCGCTTGGATCGGAAAACGCAAACGATTGAGGGTGGGTTTCCAAGAAGAAACCAATTCTGAGTTTCCATGAATATAAGCTGACATGGCTTGGCATACATGCGGGTCTGTGGGACTGGAAACACTATACCCTACCTCGTGTACTGCTGGCGGAATAGGGTGTATCACGCCTGTCGCTTTGGCCGTTTCATCGGCTACTCCACACAAATTTTTCATCATATCCACATCGGTGATCGTCACAAACTTAGGTGGGATGTGCGACCTTTCAGGATCGTGAGAAAGGATCATGCCTCCTTCATAATCGCTGGTGTGATAGGAGTTGGAGAGTCTGGCCGCTGAATTGACTCCAAGGCTAATTAAGGTTTCGATGTTTTTCTGAAAATTGATTGCATTTGACATGTTAATATATTTTTAATTTTTAATAAAATTTTCTACTGTCATCGTGACAGCAGTATTGCATTGTATTTGTGCTCCGGTTTCCAGGGTTAAGGTATCAATATGCACTACTACAGGATCTGTAGAGCCAGCATTGATGACCAAGGGGTCGTTGGCTGTCACCGTGATATTATTGGATAACCTTGCGGTGACCTTGGTGGCGGTATTGTCCACACTTGGCAACGGAATTCCGGCCAAGGTGTAATACGCATTTCGAGTCGTTACCTCGCCCAAATCCACCGTCATCTCTTGAAGACTGCTTGTATTAAGCGAGGCTCTTTCGAGGTTTAGTAACGCCAATATCTGTTCATAAACAGTTGGCGCACTGTCGTTGTGAGGATTATTTTCCATAAAAACATTGTTTAGTAATGGTTATAAAACAAGACAGGCAGCAGTGCGAGGTTTGTATTTTTTGAGGTGTCATCGCGAAGTTTACGAAGCGGTGAAATCTCAAAAAAATACAAACCAACGCATCCTGCCTGATAAATACTACTATGCTATAATCTGCTACGTAGCAGCAATGCTATACACCGCAATTTCGCCAATGATGGAAATAATGTCGTACTGTTTACTGTTTGTCGCATCCTTGATTCTCCAGTGCGCTGATTTTACCAACACCTCACAAGTACTGGAAGGCGAGAGCGTAATCTCATGAGTAGCAAACAGTGGAATGATTTTGGACATATCTGCGGCATCCAGCGTCGGTACATCATCCGTACTCAGATCAAAAAGAGGCGGAGTAGGTATCCATTGGCTCACCGAAGGTTCTGTTCTGCCTCCTGGCCCAGAGAGTCGCTCATAATTTAAGGCAAATAGATTGCGCCATATATCCAGTGCGATTTTTCCAGCACTGATGTATTCCATATTGTCAGAACCCACTATATTGGCATCAGGTGTCCTGAACAGGTGTGCGCCTTGTGGGGTGTAAACATCCAACACATAAGCCGTATTGGGGATAGTACCTTGTGCTGGGTCGCCTTTATAGGCCAATACATAGAGATAGCCCTTGCTTTCTATGGCAATATCGCAATAGTTCAACTGCTCCTGCTGTGGGTTGATCGGGAAGTATGACAAATATTCAGAGACTTCAAGATCAGTGCCATTTAGGTTCATGATGTACGATCTGCCACCAGCCAAATCTTTTAACTGCCAGGAATTATCTTTTATAAGCACAATCACTTCGGTATTGTTGAACTGATCTGATACTGCGATCAATCCATCTGTCAGACTTAGAATATAGGTGTAATTACGACCTGGATCTACGATATTCCACTGAGAACCCGGTGTGATCACTGTGATCGCTGAGGTCTGGTCTTTATCGGGCAATATGTTGCCGTGGGCATCCGATTTATAAGATGGGTACAACATATTTGCTGCCAAAGCATCTAAAATATCCTGCGTGATATATCCACCTTTATCAAGATCTGAAGCCAAAGATGCTTCTACATAAAACAATTGAGAGGCTCCATTGGTAACAAATGAACTAATCAAAGGCGCGGTTGCTATTCTATTATTTAACTCGCCCACCAACGCCCCTGCATTAGGGAGGACAAACAACTGACGACCAAGGAACGTAGGCGCAGGATTACCCGCAATATCAAAGGCTTGAACCCGCTGACTGATGGATTCTAGTACCATAATTTTGCCATCTGGAGAGATCGCCAAGGCAATAGGGCCTAAGACCAAGCCTTCTTGTATGCCTTTGTTGGATACGATGACCGCAGCCGGTGCATCGGCATCCGGAACAGCCTCCTCTGCCAGTTTTAGAATCTGCAAACGGTGGTCTTTCCAATTGGCGGCAATCACATATCCACTAGGGTGAACCGCCATCGCATCCACATCTCCAATACTGAACGTACCGTAACTTTGACCGCTGTTTAACTCTGGAAAGGATGGATTTCCATCCATAAGGGTAATTTTCCTTAAATAACCTGGTTGGTCGCCCCGAGTATCCAACACAAAATTCAGGAGTCCTTCTTGCTTTTCATTGCCTCCATATACATCGTAGGCAAGGCCAGGCTTGGTTCCGAACCCAAAAGACGGGAATTTCATACGGGATTCAGGATCAGACAAAACCGATAGGTTTTGGAACACATACATCAGTCCTGCATTGGGATCGGTACCGTTTTCAAGCGGGATATTTTCACCCGCCCCTTGCCATCCGTATCCAATGACGAAGTCCGATTCATTGATAGTGATGCCCGTCAGGGATGCAATGTTATTGCCTGCTCCGGTAGGATTGAGGCTGCTCACCGTATCCGTTGGTACGGTTGCTCCGGCTGCAACACCCCACCAATAGTGGTTTTTCTCGGGGCTATAGGCGATTTTTTGTTGAAATGAATACTGAGTGTCTTGAGAAAGCGGTACCAATAATTCTGTAATACTACCATCAGATGCTTTTATACCTTGTGCGAAAGTGGCGGGATCGGGCACTGCATCCATCCAATCGCTGGCATATTTTCCACAGAGCCATCCAGTTTTAGAGTAAATGGCGGCGATCACCTGCATTTTACCGCCCCAAGGCACGGTAAAACTATTTACAATGGGCGCATTAGATGATCCACCATCGGAAGTCAATGGCGTTTTTCCTTTTGCTTCAAAACCCGTTCCGTTTTGATAGTTGACCATCAAACGATAGTGATCTGCCACCGCTGGCCATATTGCAGTACCCGGATGCCCGGCCTCTCCGTGTTTTTGGTCTGGCTTTAAGGTAAAGTTGAAGGTCATTTGGCGTTTGATGCCTACTTCAATCACCGCTGGGGAAGAGAGTACCTCCCCTAGTGAAACGAGCATTTCTGCAGCGTCCAATGCCATGGAAAGCACTCGAAGTGCCCAACCAATAAATGGTACTTCGTCGGCAACTTCGGCTGCTGCGATCTCCAACATGATCTCTTCCGCGAGTTTTTCCAAGCCTTTTGAAACCAAAACAGATGCGATACCCAATCCAAAGGTATTCGTAGCCTCTTTGAGTTGGTCGCTACCCGAATAATCACCTACCGCTTGGTTACCCACCATTTGATTCACAAATTCTGAGCCGAATATGTCGACAGTGTCTTTGATGAACTCTTTATAAAATGAACTATCCGTAATGGCCGCACCTGCCACCATGAAAAACAGGGGAATACCAAACTGGAAAATACCCGTTTCTATAAAGCCGGGCCATACAATGTTTTTGTCATAATTGTAAGTACCCATGCCTCCAAACATCAACTTGGCAGATTCCGCGTCTGTTGGCCAAACAAAACTGAGGTTGGTTGGATCGGTTGGTAGCGGAATCCCCAAAACGCTATTGACATTGGGAACCATGTCAATAAATTTCTTGCTGGTGGACTCAAACGCCGGAATGCTCATTTTCTCTACCCATCCTTCTGGGTTTTCAATGGGCTTGCCCATATCCGTATCGGAATAAAACTGGATATATGCCCCTACGATCCGCAAAAAATTATTGTTGACATCAACGGAAAAATTGGTGCCATCAAATTTTATGGAAGACTGATCTACCGACATACCGTGCGTAGAAGTATTGGGCGAAACCTGCCAAAGCGTAGGCGAAGCATCCAAAGCCGCCATAGTCGCATGAGGAGTTGTGTTGGGTTTCTTATGATTGGCAATGTCATAATTGCTTTGTCCTTGATTGACCGACCAAGTTTGGTTCTGAAACTGGGGGTCATTCCGAGAGGTTTGAACGGGACGCGCCGCTACCGGTGCCAATTTTTCGGCCGTTTCATCCGTCAAATCATAGATCAATACCGCATCTCCTTTAGATCGAGGGCCAATTGGAAAGTCAAATTGGGTCGGCTTTTGGGTAACAGGATTGACAGAAGTTTTGACCCGTGCAAAACCAGCGTTTGCCCCTGGTTGCCCTTGCGTTTTGATACTATCCCTCAAATATCCAATTTGATTTAACTGATTGATACTATCCGGATCGGTTTTATGAACTGGGTAAATATGCTCGTTTTGCATAGCCAAATGGGTATTTGGCTTGTTGCTCAAGGTCATGGGGTGCATGCCTGCCAGATACAGTGCTACATCTAGTGGCCCTTTGAGGTGGTATTGATCTACCAGGTCTTGCCAAGGATCGTCTGTGTCAATATCAGCTAAATCATACCCATGCAATACACGGCTTTTCAGCGTATCACAAGTAGAATTTAGTTTTTTGAAATACCTTTTGTGGTCATTGATGTGAGGCATGTACGACACGTGGTACAAAGGCGGTAGGTAATTGTTTGGATCGGTTTCATCCGCATGTCCAACCACCTGTATTTTGGTAAGGCTGTTGTCGTGAAAATGCTCTGTTGGCACCTGCACATGGTGGGTTATGGCACTGGGCTTGTGCTTGAGCAGTGTTTTAAGCACGGTGTTGTGTTCCGCTGCCTCCCCTAAGGTCTGATCATTGTGGGGGTTTAACTGGTATTTTTTCCCGCGAATTTTTAAAAACATCAAATGCTGATGCGGGTTCTCCAAATGATTGAAGTCGAAGTGTAAGGTGTGGATACTCATTGTGATAAGGTTGTTTAATAGACTTGTTGCGATAATCAGTATTCGGTTTTGTGTTTTATATCTCTGTATTGCAGCCTTTTGGAAAAAGGTAAGTGCTTTCCCAAAAAAAATCTAGAAACTTAACATCCATAAATTTAGAACGCTGATGGCACAAAGGTATGAGGGCAGATTGGGCTGGGTAAGCGTATAAATACGTGTTTTTAAAATCAGGTATAAATACCTGATTTTGGGTATTGTTGTTTTTATTGAAAGGACAAACTTGGGGATTAAAGTGCTATTTATTATTTCAAGACCCCCAAAACGAATAAATAATTGCCCATACCTATCTATATTTGCCGCTAGAATAGTGTCTAAACCATTATTTCGCCATAAATATGCTTAAAATAGGAGATAAAGCACCCGATTTCAACTTGCGTGCCAGCGACAAATCGCAAGTAAGCCTCAAAGACTATAAAGGAAAAAACGTTGTATTGCTGTTTTTTCCAATGGCTTTCACAGGGGTTTGCACCAAAGAATTGTGCATGATGCGCGATAGCCTCCACGACTATGCCAACCTGAATGCTGAAATACTGGCCATATCGGTGGATAGCCTGTTTACCCTACATAAATGGAAGGAAGAGGAGAAATTCAACTTCATCATGCTTTCTGATTTCAATAAAACGGTCAGTAAAAAATACGATACCTTATACAAAGATTTTGTGTTTGAAATGAAAGGTGTTTCCAAGCGTTCCGCTTTTTTGATTGATAAAGAAGGCGTGATTCAGTATGCCGAAGTGTTAGACAATGCGGGTGAAATTCCCAATTTTGAAGCCGTTAAAAAAACATTGGAAAACTTATGAAAATAGCAATAGGCTGCGACCACGCCGGATTCCCTTACAAGGATGGACTGATCGCTTATCTTCAATCGCAAGGCCATATGGTCATAGATTTTGGTACCAATTCCTTGGATAGTGTGGATTATCCCGATTTTGCCCACGCGGTGGCCAGTTCCGTCGAAAGTGGCCAATCAGACCGTGGTATCCTCCTTTGTGGGAGTGCCAATGGGGTGGCCATCACCGCTAATAAACACCAGCAAGTGCGGTGCGCCATCTGCTGGACAGAAGAAATAGCCGCACTCGCCCGACAACACAATGATGCCAACATCATTGCGCTACCAGCTCGGTTTGTACCCGAAATATTGGCCCATGCTATGGTGCGTATTTTCCTTAGCACTGATTTTGAAGGCGGGCGACATGGACGTAGGGTGGAGAAGATTGCTTGTTCCTAATTCTACTCTAGCACTTTAATGATCTTGAACTCACTCCTTCCCCTCGATTTGTCCTGTCGTACCACGCTTTTGGGCGTGGGGAGACAACTACACAGGCCAAACTAACTGAAAACCAAAACTATGTTGCTTTTCAGTTTTGGCAGGGGTTAATTTTCAGTTTATCAAGGTCGCTACATTCTTCCTTGCTTTTGTCACTTTTTTCGTCAAAAAAGTAACCCAAAAGACTTGGCTTTATCTAAATTCCACGACTCCGCTGCTCAAAAAATGCTAAAATTTGCCTTTTTAAAAAAACTCGCCGAATGATCGATCGGAGGCGATGCCTCTAATTTTAGTCAAGGCTCAAACAGTTTTTAAAAACCCAAATTTTGCCTGCGGCCGCATTTTTTGAGCGCTCCGTCGGAATTTAGATAAGGCCATTTAAGTAGGCAAATTCGCCACATTGTTTAATCGCTTTTTATATAGTACGCTCGATTTACCCTACTTCAGAGCCTTAGAAAAACCCCGATTGACCCCAAATGGAGGCGGATCAAGCGAAAAAGTGTGTGAGCCATGTGTAGCAACAGGGCATGCCCTGTTGCGATCATCCGCCACGCTTTAGGCGTGGGAGCACATGTTTTTTTCGCGCCGCCGGAGTTTGGACAGACAATCGAGGGGTTTTTCGACAGCCAGGCCTTTTTGGGTTACTTTTTTCGGCGGAAAAAAGTGACAAAGCAGGATAGAGTGTAGGGATTATATTAAACTGGGTGAAGGAAATTAAATATTCTCCCCCATCGTAGAGGTGAACAGCAAGTAAAATGGTGGATGTTATTTAACTTTCTTCACTAAACCTGATTCATATAATAAATAATTATTTAAAATATGCGTATATTCTTCTACTGCTCAATCATTGCTTTGTTTTTATCGTCGTGCGCCTCCGCCAAAATAGGGTCTCGTAAAGATCCCTTGTCGGCTATACTCAAGTCGGCCAAACAAAGCGACACCTTGATGGCCAAAGTACTGAACGATCCCGATTATGAAGTACAGATCATCTATACCCAAATAGATCGCGATGCCAATGGCAAGCCCTCCTTCAAATCGTACAACTATCAAGCAGATTCTACGCATTATTTCTATCCTGCCAGCACGGTGAAAATGCCCTTGGCTTTCCTTTCTTTGGAAAGGATCAACCACTTGCGCCGAAGCGGTTATCCAAGGCTTAGTAAAGACACCCCATACAGATTGGATTCGTTGAAGGCATTTCAACAAAAATATAGTATTGATAGCACCGCTCCTCAAAACAAACCCAGTATCGCTCAAGACATCCGGCAGATATTTGTGGTGAGCGACAACGAGGCTTACAATCACATGTTTGAGTTTTTGGGTCGCGAATACATCAATACAACCTTAGCCTCGAAGGGATATTTAAACACTGGTATCATGCACCGATTTAACTATGCCCGACGCGAAAACCAATATACTTCGCCCATTAGTTTTTATGAACCAACCTACGGAATCTGGAAGCAAGGCGAACTTACCGACGCGCAAAAATGGGTGAATCCCATGAAAAATACCCTCAAAGGAAATGGTTATTACGTAGGCGATAGCATCGTACGGAAGCCTTTTGAAATGGGCAAAAAGAACTGGTTTGCCTTGAATGACATGCAGAAAATGCTACAATCTGTCATCTTTCCGGAATCAGTCCCTGAATCGCAACGGTTTATGCTTTCCAAAGAGGATTACCGTTTCCTTTGGCATTACATGGGTATTTTCCCTCGCGAATGCGATTACCCCAAGTATGACACGGTCTCCCATTATGATGGGTATTGCAAATTTTTCTTGTTTGGCGACGAAAAAAAGCGGCAAAATGGCAATGTCCGCGTATTCAACAAAGTGGGCGAAGCCTATGGCACCTTGACGGATATAGCCTATATCGTTGACTTTGACAATCAAGTAGAGTTTATGCTCACCGCGACCATACTTTGTAATAAAGATGGGATTTTCAACGACGACCAATATGATTATGACAATATCGGATTTCCTTTTTTAGCAAAACTAGGCCGCGAGGTATATCAGTATGAACTGAAGCGGGGGCGAAAATACAAACCTGATTTGAGTGGGTTCAAGGCGGCAGTAAACTAATCATTATGATAAGGCTCATTTTTCAAAATAGTCATAGCGCGGTACAACTGTTCTAAGCAAAAAAGACGAACCATTTGGTGCGAAAAAGTGAGTTTGGATAAGGCCCATTGCGCTTGGGCTCGCTCATAGACTTCGGGCGAAAACCCAAAGGCGCCACCAATAATAAATACCATGCGCCGATGCGAACTCGCCAATCTGCGTTCTGTCCATTTGGCCAGTTCCATTGATGTATATTCGCTACCTCTTTCATCCAATAAGACGACGTAATCGTCGGGATTTAGTTTGGCGATTAGCATCTTGCCTTCGTCTTTTTTCAACTGGGTACTATCCGCGTATTTCTGCTTCACATCGGGTAAAATATGAAAGGCAAAAGGCAGGTAATGCTGCAACCTTTTCTCAAAAATTTCGATACCTGCCTCCAAATATTTTTCGGAAGTCTTGCCAATTGCCCAAAGTTCTACTTTCATTGTGCAAATGTAGGGACACTTTTAGAAAACTATGCTATTTTTGCCCCCATGAGTAAAAAACGCAGACATCGTAAAGCCACCAAACAAGGATTATCTCCTGAAACCTTGATTTACACAGGTGATAGGGCTGAGTTTCCCATCAAGGTAATGACTATTCGTTATTCAGAAGAAAGTTATTTTGAGACCGAGGGCTTCGCTAAACAAATGTTTAATCAGCCGGGAGGCTTTGCCTGGACGGATGTCAGGGGGTTGAGCGATGTAGCCATGATAGAGCAGATTGGTAGTCACTTCGGTATGCACCCCCTTGCCTTAGAAGACGTATTGGATACCAAGCAAAGGGCCAAATTAGAAGAGTTTGACAATGGGTTGTTCTTCATTATACCGAACCTATATTTCAACAATGAAACCCTAGAATTGTGCAATGAACAAATTTCCATTTTTTTTGGCAAAAACTTTGTCCTTTCTTTTCAAGAAGACCCCGACGATACTTTTATAAATATCAGAAAACGCGCCAAAGAAGGCTTGGGGCGGATCCGAAAAAAACATACCGACTACTTAACATATAGTATCATTGATACAGTGGTGGACAATTATTACACCCTGCTTGACGATGTAGAAACCATTATTTTTGAGTTGGAAGAAAGCCTTCACCACAATACTGCCCCACCCAATGCGAAATCAAAGTTATTCCACATCAAGAAAGCCGTGAATGAATTTCGGCACCGATTGCTCCCTCTCCGAGAAGCCATCACCCGCTTTTACCGCACGGAAAGCACCCTTGTGGACGAAGCCAACCGGTTATATCTGCGCGATGTGGTGGATCACGTTTCCCAAATATTTGATGTATTGGACAATGAGCGCGATATGCTCAATGGGTTGGAAGCCTACTATCAGGCAGAGTCAAACAACCGCCTAAATAATGTAATGAGGCTGCTCACGGTCATTAGTACCATTTTTATTCCACTTTCATTTATTGCGGGTATATATGGTATGAATTTCGATAATATGCCCGAATTGCATTTGTATTATGGCTATTATTACATACTTGGCCTCATGTTTTTTGCTATGGTTGGCATGTTGGCGTATTTTCGCATCAAGAAATGGATATAACATTATACCTTTGGTCAATATTTAAATCAAACTTTAAGTCTGTTACAATGTACCGTCAATACTCTCACTGTCTTTCGGCTTTGCTTTGCGGCCTATTTGCCTTAGTACTAGGCACTGTTTCCGCTCAAACCAACCGTACTGCCCGCGAAACCGCGTTGCAGTTTCTTCAATCGAATCCTGCACAATTTGAACTCAGCGCTGCTGATGTTTCAGATGTAAAAGTGATTCGCGAATATTCCTCCAAACACAATGGTGTCACCCACGTCTGGGTACAGCAACAATTGGCTGGTATTCCAGTATCCAATGGCCTTTTTGGTCTTCACGTTCGCCCCAATGGCGAGGTGGCACATTTGGGTCATGATTTTATCTCCAACCTACAAGGCCGGGTAAATACCACCCTTCCTTCCATCAGTGCATCTAAGTCGCTGGCTTTGGCCATGACTGCGCTTGGTTTGGATGGATTGCAACTGCCTAACCTAAAGGAAAAAACCAATGATCGCAACTGGATCTTTGAAAAAGGAGAAATCTCTAAAAAGGAGATTCCAGTAAGCATCTGTTTTCACAAAGAACGGAACGGTCAATTGCGCCTTGGTTGGCTAATGATCATTGACCAAGCCAAAAGTGCTGATCTTTGGAGCATCACCATTGATGCCCAATCAGGTCAAGTATTGCGGAAGCAAAACCATACTATTTATTGTAAGGCTGGCCATCCGCACCGCGTGGGCGAAACCTGCGATGCCAAAGCACCCGCAACGCCATTCAAATATACTTCGGCTAAAAAAGTAGAAGTAGTGATGGATGAAACCTACAATGTCTTTGCTTTGCCTACCGAGAGTCCTGCACATGGTGCTCGCCAGTTGGTCACCAATCCTGCTTTTCCAGAGGCTTCCCCTTATGGATGGTTGGACGTAAATGGTGCAGTGGGTAATGATTTTACTTATACCAGAGGCAACAACACTTGGACATTTGATGACTCCTCCAACGATGATACTCCCGTGGCAGCAGATGCCGCCAGTGGTGGCTCAACCCTCAACTTTGATTTCCCTTACAGTGCCAATAATGAGCCTGGTGGCAATCGTGATGCGGCTATTGCTAATTTATTCTATATGAATAATATGCTTCACGACATCACCTACATATTTGGTTTTGAGGAAAGTGCGGGCAATTTTCAAGCAAAAAATTACAAACCAATAGGCCAAGAAGGCGACGAAGTATATGCCCAAGCCCTTGATGGCAGTGGTACAAACAATGCCAACTTCTCTACGCCTCCCGATGGCAGCAATGGCCGTATGCAGATGTACGTATGGTCTGGTACTGCTGGTGGTAATGTAAAAGTAAACGAACCTGGTTCGGTATCAGGTACCTACATAGAAGGTGGTACTGGTGGTGCTTGGGGTGGAGTCATCACAAGTACACCACTAACAGCCGACGTGGTGCTGATGGATGATGGATCTGGCGATCCTACTTGGGGTTGTCAGCCTTTTACCATTGATGTGGAAGGAAAAATTGTCATGATAGACCGTGGTGGCTGCGAATTTGGTGCAAAATCACTGGCTGTACAGCAAAAAGGAGCCGTGGGTTGCATTATCTGCGATCACGAAGACCCACCCATCAGTGGCAGTATGGGAGCTGGTGCCGTAGGTGCACAAGTAACTATCCCAGTAGTATCTATGAAAAAAGCAGATTGCGCGCTTCTGCGCCAATATGCTGGCAGTACTTTAAACATGACCTTTGTGACACCAACTGCAGGTACCGGCCCGGCTCAATTGGATGGAAGTTTTGACAATGGTATCATCGCCCACGAATTTGGCCACGGTCTCAGCAATCGCCTGACTGGTGATGGATTTAGTTGCCTTGGCAATGCCGAGCAGATGGGCGAAGGTTGGAGCGACTGGGTGACGCTTGTTATGACTGTAAATCCAGGCGATCAGGGTGTTCAAAAACAAGGTGTTGGTACGTTCGTGTTGCGCCAGACAAATGATGGCGTAGGTATCCGCCGCTACCCTTACTCTACCAATATGAGTATCAGTCCAATTACTTATGGCACGGTAGCCGAGAACCCAGCAGTACATGCATTGGGAGAGATATGGGCGGCTACTTTATGGGATTTATACTGGAATATGGTAGAAAAATACGGATATGATTCTGACCTAAGCAATACTACCAGCGGTAATTTTAGGGCTATGCAATTGGTTATTGACGGCATGAAGTTGCAGCCTTGCAGCCCTGGATTTATCAGTGGCCGCGATGCTATTTTATTGGCTGATGAAATGAATTATAGCAGTGTGGACACTTGCTTAATCATGTCCACTTTTGCCCGTCGCGGTATGGGTATCAATGCAAGTCAAGGAGCCAATGATAATGCTACGGATGGTATCGAAAATTTTGATCCAATCCCAACTTGCGTAAAAGAGTTGAAAATAATTAAAACTACTTCTACTCCTACGATCAATCCGGGCGAAGAAGCGAGTTTTGAGATCGTTGTTACCAACCACCGCGACGAAACGGTTCAAAATGTGGTTGTAACCGACCCAATCCCATCAGGTATGACTTTTGTATCTGCTACCAATGGTGGATCTAATGTAGGTGGTATTGTCACTTGGAATCTTGGTGCTATGCCTACTGGACAGGTTAAAACGCTGGCCTATACCCTGAAAAGTGATCCAACCATTGGCTCTATTCGCACTTTTGGCGATGTCATGGATGAAGAAATCGAATGGTACTCTACATTCAGCGAAGGCGACCAAATTTTCCAATTGGAGACCGACGATGTGAAAGTGGGTACTTCTGCATGGAGAGGCCCTGCTACTGAAACAGCCTGTGACTATACACTGGAAACAACGGTGACTTTCGAGGTGACTGGTAACAAGCCTACTTTCCGTTTTTGGCACAAGTATGATACTGAAAAAGGCTCTGATGGTGGTTTCTTAGAGTTTAAAGACGTGAACAGTGCTAGTCAGGCTTGGATTAGACTACCAAAAGAGAAGGTGTATCGCAATTCATATGATGGAAAAATATCTTATGCAACTGTTCCAATTCCAGGACTTTATGGGTTTTCTGGTTCTTCAAATGGTTGGGTCGAGTCTTTTGTAGATCTTTCTGACTTTGTTGGAAAAACCTTGACCATGCGTTTCCGTTTCGCTAGCGATGCCGCTGCTACTGTCCCTGATGGACAATGGATCGTAGATGGTTTGGAAATGAATAATGTACTCAATTATGTGACCGAGGCTTGTATCACTGGTACTAATGCCAATACTGCTTGTGCGGCTACGCCCAATGCAGGCGTAGTGATCAATCCAGTGCCAGTAGGTACCAATGAGCCTTTGGCCAATAATGGTATCTTGATGACGGTGCAACCAAACCCTGCTACCCAGTTTGTTCAAGTGAGCCTCAGCAAAAATATGGAAGGCTCTATACAGGTTGACCTATACTCGACCGATGGTCGTTTGGTGTTGTCGAATCAACGCAACGGACTCAGCCTTGGTAGTATGATCTCTTTGGATGTACAAAACATTCCAACGGGTGTTTACTCTATTCGTTTGCAGAGTAACCTAGGTACTAGTACTGAAAAAGTAGTGATTAAGCATTAAGAGCAATGCTCTATACAGTATAGTTGACAAGAGCCGCCTCCAGTTTTGGGGGCGGCTTTTGTATTGGTATCATACGGTATGAAATTTTTATTTGCCACAAACGCCCCTTAATGGGTTAAAATATGGCGTTTGTGATGTTCTAATTGGATACCGAGTAATTATGCCCTACATTTGTAAGATCATTCCTGTATGACCCACATATGCAGTATATCTGATAAAAGCCAACATGAGAATGCCGCCAATGAGCCATTCAAAAATATCAGATGAAAACCAATGAATAAGTAGAAAAGAAACGGTTAAGATGTGCCGCCGCCTGTAGGAATTACGAGCGGCGGCTTATTTTTGCTGTTAATTTCACATATAATTCATCATGGCAGGTATTAATAAGTCATCATTATTAGTACCTTTGCGGCGATTTTTATTTTTCACCTTGGATGAATAGTGATTCGAATATCAAGAATCAATCAGTAATAGTTGTTAGGTTTTGCGTCCTATTTTCCTTTTATTTTCATATATTACAAATGATTATTGCAGCGAATAAAGTTGTTTCAGTACACTACACCCTTACGGAGGATACCGCAGACGGACAATTGGTAGAAACAACAACTGGTGGTCAACCACTGGTGTTTATTTTTGGAGTGGGTATGATGATACCCGATTTTGAAAAGAATATTAACGGTATGGCTATTGGTGATAAATTTGCCTTTGGTATAGAAGCCGCCAATGCTTACGGCATACAAGATCCGGCCGCTATTGTAGAAGTACCTAAGCATGTCTTTGAAGAGAATGGCAAAATTCCAGATGGCCTCTTGGATGTCGGTAACATGTTGCCAATGCAGGATCAAGAAGGACACCAAATGCAAGGTATGGTGGCCTGGGTTGGAGAGGATAAAGTAAAATTAGACTTTAACCACCCTATGGCAGGTGTTGACCTGTTTTTTACGGGTCATGTAGAGGCAGTACGCGATGCCGAACCTATTGAATTGGAGCATGGCCACGTACATGGCGATGGTGGTCATCACCATTAAGTTGAAAATTATTTATAATTCCCCTAACAAAAGTGTTACTATAATTGCATTTTTACGTTTATACGGACTGAGAAATACTTTTCACACTAATATTTACTTAAATTAAAACATTAAAAATGGCAAACTTACTCGACTCCATTAAAGAGCATTTATCTCCTGAACTTATAGGACAAGTAGCATCAGGTCTCGGCGAAAGCGAAGGCGGTATCGCGAAAGCACTGGGTGGATTAGCACCCACTATCCTTGCTGGTATCTTGAACAAATCAGGTGATTCCAATGCAATGGGCGGTATTTTCAGCGCACTTAGCAATTTTGACTCTGGCATATTGGGCAACCTTGGTAGCCTAGTTGGCGGTGGCAATTTGGCACATAATGATCCTAAAGATATAGCCGGCCAATTCTTAGGTTCTATTTTTGGTTCTAAAGTTCCGGCTATTACCAATGCAATTTCTTCGTTCTCTGGCGTTAAGTCGTCTTCTACTTCATCATTGTTGGGCTTAGTTGGTCCATTGTTGATGGGTGTATTGAGCAAAAAAATCAATACTGGCGGTTTGAACGTTTCTGGTTTGATGAATATGCTTTCTGGCGAAAAATCAAGCATCATGGGTGCATTGCCTACAGGCCTTGGCTCTGTATTGGGGCTTGCTGATATGGGCAATATCGGAAATGTAAAAGTACCAGAAGTTTCTTCTGGTGGTAACAAATGGCTTTTGCCTTTGATGCTTTTGGTTGGCCTTGGTGGCGGTATCATGTACTACATGAAAAACTGTACTGCTGTTAAGCCAGAAGTAGCAAAAGTAGAAATCCCTGCTCCTGCTGCACCAGTGGTGGCTAAACCAACGGTGTTTGAAGAGACCCTTCCTGGTGGATTCAAACTGAATGGTGCCTTGACTGGTATCGAAAGCCAATTGGTTGGTTTCATCAAAGATGCTGCCCGCCCAGTGGACAAAACTACTTGGTTCAATTTTGACCATTTGAACTTCAAAACAGGTAGTGCTGATTTAGATATGGATTACTCTAAGCAGCAATTGACCAATATCTACGAAGTATTGAAGGCTTACCCAAGCGTGAAACTTAAAGTAGGTGGTTACACTGATAATGTAGGTAAAGAAGCCAGCAACATGGCTCTATCTGCCAAGCGTGCAACAACAGTGGTGGCTGAATTGGTGAAAATGGGCATCGAAAAGGCTCGTTTGGAAGGTGAGGGTTACGGCTCTCAGCACCCAGTAGCTAGCAATGATACTGAAGAAGGTCGTGCGCAGAATCGCCGTATTGGTGTGCGTGTTACCGCGAAATAAATGAGGTAATTGAGAAATTTTATTTTTCAATATTCTTTATGACATAAAAAAAGCGGACGAGGTCGTAGGACTTCGTTCGCTTTTTTTATTGTATTTTGGCATCGCTCCTTATAAAAATGGGCCACCCTTCATCAGGATGACCCACATAGATTTACTTCAAATCAATCGAATTATCAAAATCAACTAAAATATCCAAATCCGACATATTTTACGCCGACGGTTGGGAATAGGATCGGTGTGCTGTTCTGGATCACTCTGGAACTGACCACCAGCGAAACAGTGTAGCCGCATTCGTCCATTGGGGTCAAGTCAAGAGACCAAGGTAGGTTGTCATTACCCGGATCGTTGACACTACCATGAGCCCTGAAATTAGGGGTCGGAGCAGCACCATTTGCGTGCGCAGAAGGCTGCAAATCCAGTTGCCAAGCGTTAAAGTGACGGTGTTTGGCGCGCAAATGGCCATTAATCTGGGTAGTCACACCTTTCTTGTAAAGTTTGCAATCCAATCCATCAATCACAATGTCCACATCGGAAGACATATCTACCGAAGCATTTGGCGTTGGACTGGTGATCGTTGGCGTATTGTCAATTTGTAGATCAAATTCATCCACCACCACTTCTGGACCACCATTGACCCGGACGCTGACGCGGAGGGTAACCGCTTCGTCGGTGACAACACCAGAAGAAAAGCCCACCAAATAATCGCCCAGTACCTTTTTGTTTGCCGGAAAATTGTCCAAATATTCAAACCAACCATCAGGTCGGCTTTGGGATACTGGACTGGTGAGTAGGGTGCTTAAATCCAATACGCTCCAACTTCCAGAAGTCGCCACTGTTTGATAAGCCGCTACAGATTCTGACTGTTTTTTCCACTCAATTTTGAATTCCAATAAATCGGAAGAATTTGGGCGCAACAGTGTGCCTTGAATGCCAGTGTATCCCCCAAATGGGCGGTTGAATCCAGAGCCAGCACTGGTTGAATAAGCAACTGGATTATAGTTGTGGTATCCATTGAGGATAGACAACCGATCTACATTGCCAACACCTGTGATAACACCCCTGCCAACGCCTTCGGTCGGGCGAATCTGAACCAGTACGTCGCGGCGCATACCCCAGTAAGGTAGGGCATTGGGGTCAATGGTAGAAGGTGGTGTTGACCAAGAAAGTACCGCCCGGATGCGCACCACATTGGGTCTTTTGCAGGATCGTAAGTGTTGCTGTACCTGTGCAGAAATTGGCAAATTGACATTGTAATACAAACCATCAGCAGGCATGTTGTTGATGTCATGGACGCGGATGGAGGAAGTTCCGAGGTACTCGTCGAAAGTGCCGTTGTTGTTCCAGTCTGCCCAAAAAGACACGTATTCATTCGATCCAGTGGAGCAGAGGTTGCCGCCATAACCAGCCTGATTTTTTATATGGACTACTGCCCCCAAAATGTCTGCATTGGTGTCGAGGCCAACACAGGTCAGTTCTTCAAAACCGGTATTGGATTCTTTGACTGGATTGAGGATTTTGTCAAAAAGATCCTCTAAATTAATGGGTTGGAGCAAGCCACTGATAGCGTTGTTGGCACTGCTTACTCCCAGCGATGCTGGGGTCAAGAGGCTTTTATTCAGCGAATTAGCCACCATCGGGAAGAACGTGCGGTCATCTGCAATTTTCAACGCGGTGTACTGCTTGTGCAGGGATGCTATTTCTATGGGCTTGGGCAGCTGCTCGTCAAACACTATTTTGCCTTGATAATCAGATACTTCTGCGGGCAGTGTTTGCAAATTCAGGTGCGGAACTAAGTCAGCAAAATTGAAATTTCTCCTTTTGAGTTGGATGTCAGCGTCCAACACGTCGCCATAGAATGGAACGGCGTTTGGATTGGCAGATGGAGGCGTGTTCCATGACAACACCGCACGAACCTTGGCAATGGTTGGATTACCACACAGAAAACTTTGATGCTGAGTTGTGTCCACACCCATGCGAACCAAATAATTCAAAGGGTGTTGAGGCCCAGGAGGTGCAGTTGAAATATCGGAAGCCTTAAACTGGCGGTATCCGAAATCAATCCAACCACCGCCATCATTGAAATCAATAAAGAAGCGCACAAACTCAAATGATTGGCTTTGGTTGCAAACATTACCGATATAACCCGTCGGTTGTTTGATCTGAACTACGGCTTCCAGCACTTGCTGGTAGGGGTCAAATCCGACGCAGGTGAGGGACTCCCAATAAGTGATGTTCCCATGGATAAATGCCTTGGGTAGGGTAGTGGGGATACTCAAACCTAACAAGGCTTGATGTCGGGATGAAAAGAGTTGACTCTGTACCTTTTTATCCAAGGTGTCGAAGGAATCTTTGGTGTCTTTCATTGTTAGTTAAAGATTTATGTGAAAAAAATTAGGTAGAATTGTAGATTGAGAACTTGCATAGCATGATACCCTCGCTGATCAGAGCAAGTCATTTAAAGAAAAACAAAGGATGTATGGTGGTAAGTACCAGCTCCGTTACTAGGATGCTAATGACGCGTCACTTACCCATTTGTCGGGACAAACACCATGATGTTTTTTGAATTCTGTAGAAAAATAGGAACTGGAATTGAACCCAACATCAAAGGCGATATCTGAAATAGTCCATTTTTTTTGAGATAAAAGTTGGGATGCTTTTTTAAGGCGAACACTCCGAATGAGCCTTCCGGGCGAAAGCCCTGTGGTTTGCACGCAATACCGATGCAGGGTATATCGGCTCATGTACATCAGTCGCGACAACTGGTGGATGTTAAATTCGCGGTCTTGTTGGATGCCTTTTGAAATGGCAAGCAATAGGTCGGGATAATGATCCGAACCTTTGCCTTCAATTCGAGGTTTATTCATTGATGGGGCAGTTTTGGGGTAAACAGTGCTATCTTAGTAAGTACTAGAATGAATATAACCCGTTCTAGTACTTAACTTGTACAAAGGTATAGGGATCTTTCCAATCTGGTTTTAAGAATTGTTGCAATCTTTTAAAGTTTGAAAATAAAAGTTTGAAAGAGGAGGCTTTGAATGGCTCATCCCTAATTAACCATCACTTTTCGCACCATCGTTGATCCATCTGAAAATTGTAAACGGATCAGATAAACACCAGCGCGCAACGTCTGCATGTCTATCCGTTGCTGAGGCGCAGGGTAGTTCATGGTATGAACTACCTGACCTGTCAGGGTCATTAAATTCAAAGATTGTATTTGCTTACAATTTTTACAGTCTAAATGGATGATACCCTCTGATACTGGGTTTGGGAAAACTCGCAGGTTCAAATCTGTATCATTTTGGTCTGGTTCTTCTGCTGTGTCGCCTGTGACCCCAAAGAAACTATCTGGATGTATGGTGCCGTGTACTGATCCACCCACTTTTTTATAACCAGTTTGTCTGTCTTCATCTGAGAAGGAATAACTGATATCTCCAGAAGCAAATCGTTTGTAGGTATCACCTATTCCCAGAATAAGGGTAGATTCCTCTGTGGCCCCCGATGAACTTGGGGTAATAATACTATTGAAATTCACGCTGAGGCCATCGGCGGTTTGGGCGTAGTAAGTAGATTTAATTGGTCCAAACACTTAGGGAGTTGTATCCCTATATTTTGACCCTCTAAGCCCATAAGTGCTTGATTGAAGCAATAGAACAACCCGAATCGCTTGGATAAGCGTATCGTTTTGCCATCAGAGAGGGTGATGGTTTTAATGGAGTCGGGATAACCCCAACAAATAGTATCTATTTTCTGGGTTACAGTGGCCGTAATACCAGTTTTGAAAGGCCATGAATCGCCTAGTTCCGATTTGGCGCGTATGGTATAAGTCTCTTGAGGATAAGTAAAGCCCCAGACTGGAATAAAATGACATTCATACACTGAACCGCTGCGTTTGACTAGAGTATCGCCTAAAACATTGCCCACTAAAGCAAAATATGGCTGTCCAGTAAAACTAACACCTTTTTGAGGAGATAACAAAAAAATGGAGTCAGAGCCTTGAGCCATCGCATTGTTGACCAGTAGGGTAGTAGAGACAAACGCTGCTCCATTCGAGCCCATGTTTAGTTTACTGTTGTGGGTGACCAAGTTCCAATCTTGTGCATATAGATGAAAAGTGGAGATGGTACAAATTAGGGTGGTAAAGAGTAGCTTTTTCATTGTAGGGCAAAGATTTAGTGATCTGTTACATTGGTTGATGTACTTCCAATGACTTGCGTTCAAATATTGTCAATAGTAGATTTCGATACAAAGTACGGCTGTTTAAAGCAGCAGATGCCTCCCGTTTTACTAATGGTGGGTTGCAGTTTGAGAGCGGTCAGAAAATGGTTGTTGTGTTGTACTCGTTCCTTATTAGCGATACCGCACAACAACCGCTAGGAAATATACATTTGCTACTCCCATTAATGTCAAAGATCAAATGAAGGTTACCGTCAGCATACTACTATTAACTTCATTTACTTATCCACCTACTGCATAAAACGCATCCCATTGCAATACCTCAAAACCAGCCCTATTTTCAAATATATTCAATGCCATTGCTTTGCCAAGAACCTCCACCGGAATGCCCCTGTATTTTCGTAAACCACCCACTAATAATGGCTTCAATAGCGGCCAAACCTTTAGCATCACACCTTGACCAAATCCATATCTATTGGTAGGCGTTAGGATCATGGAGGGTTCAAATATGCTTAACCTTTCAAAATTAAGGGCTTTGAGTGATTCTACTAATTCGCCCTTGGTTTTCAGGTATAACGATGATGATTTTGGATCAATACCCACGGAAGCCAATAATTCAAAATGCGTTATTCTGGCTTCTTTACAGGCTTTTGCAAAATCTAGTACCGCTGTTTTATCGGTTTTTACAAATTCTTCTGCACTTACTTTTGAGGGTTGACCGACCCCCAAGGTACAGATGGCGGTGGTATGCCCTTTCAAATATTCAGAATAAGAACTGGAATCAAAAATATTAATTTTATGCTGCTGCACAAAGTCAGTATTGATATTCGGAATAGGGGTTCTGCCCAGCAATGTCAGTTGCTTTAAATGAGTGCTTTGCATGAGTGTTTGTAGTGCTTCTGTACCGACAGCACCACTTGCACCTAACATGACTACGGATAATGGAATGGAATTCATATTTTATTGACTTTTTACTCGTTAAGTACCCTAAATTTCACAATTTCTGTTATCAATTCTAAAGGCATTGGTTTATCTAGTGGAAATTGAACAGAGCCTTTCCCTTGTTTATAAACGGAAAGGGCTTCCTTAAAGGCTTCGTGTCCTGTCGGGGTAGCATAGAATCCAATATGATTCTTGAATGCAGCAAAGTGAACCAGAGTCTTCCCATTCAGTTTGAAAGTTGGAATAGCATAACTGATGGTTTCTTCCGATTCGGGAACTACTTTTTTAATGGTTGTTCTGATTTCCTCCAATATTTCCTGTGTTTCTAATGGAAAACCTGAAATATATTGATCAATAGTGGTCGGTTTTGTAGCCATAATTAGTTATTGATGCTTAAAATGTTTTTTTTAACGTTACTTAAATGTGGGTAGAGCAAGTCGAGACCTAGTAATGCGAATTATGGGTTAAACATTATAAGTAGTTGATTTTCAATGCTTTATCATCAGATGACTCCGAGTCATCAGATGAGAAAGTATTGAAAATCAAAGGATTGCATCAACCCATGATTCGCACTAGTACTATATCGCAACTGCGTTGACAAAATTTTTAAATAAATAGTAGCACAAGGTAACAATTTTGATTTAACGCGATATGGTACAACAAACATTGTATATCATGTCAAAAATTATTTTAGTTTTTACTTTTATCGCACTTTTCACATCTGCTACATACACTCAGGATAACCAGATTGCCTCCGCAGATCGTTATCCTTCTAAGCAGGAAATCACCACTTATGCTGCTGACGAAAGGCCTATGCTTGCCCTGAATAGTAATGCTTATGATTCAGGATCATCGGTTTGGATGCAAATTTGTCCAGACCGATTGTTTGGTCACCAAAGTACAAGCGTGCGTGCTAAAGTGTATTTCTCCAAAGATAGCCACCTTGATTTTCACGACGATCTGCTCGAAAATTTCACTTTTGAAAAGCCACAACTTGATGAAAATGGTTTTTTGTCCTTATTATTCCTATTACCTAATGACATCACTTCTGGTCGTTATCACCTGATCGTAGTAGCCCAGACAGAAGAAGCAACGCTACTACAACGTACGTCTTCTACCTCGATTTGGATTTCGGGCGAGTAATGAATCAATCCAAACAAAGGGCACATCATTTTGATCTATATTTATGAAATTATACTTCACCTTACGGCGATGGCATTTGCTCATCGCCTTTTTGGGTATCCGCCGGAAAGCCATCATATTGGCATTTATGAGCGATTTTATAGCCAACCTTTGCTTGGTTGGCATGTCCTTACTGCTCGCACAAGCGGTAGCGGTCATTTTCAATTTTCGCTCAGTAAGAGGCAGTCTATTGGGCTTACAAGACCTGACCCAGGGTCAATTGCTGGTATGCTTTACGGCAGTGGCCGCATTAAAATTGCTACTTGACGGCTTGCGATTCCGCCTAAGGGGACAACTGTCCGAAGACTTTGCCCACACGTTGCGAGTCAAGGCATTTGGGCACCACTTGCGCAACGACCTCCAGTATCATGAATCCCGCGATTCGGGGCATAGCCTATTGCGGTTTGGGGGCGATCTCGGTAGCGTACAGCAACTTCTGGCACGCGGTGTACTTCAGTATGCAGCAGACCTCAGTTTATTACTGCTGGGTCTCGGACTAATCGCCTACATTGCCTATCCACTTGCGCTGGTAGTGCTCGGAGCAGTGTTGATCGCTGCCTTGGTCGGCCATTGGTATAGGGGGCGTTTGCGAGCGGTCGAGTCGGCTCGTCGGAGTAATAAATCAGGGCTTTTGGCTTTTGTCAACACCACACTTCTGCATTTATCCGGTATTCAAGCCCTCAATAGAAGTACCCGTACGGAGCAAAATTTTGAACGGAAAGCACGTCGTGTCCGCGATTGGGGCCATCAGTACCACGCCTTGGCCGCTTGGCAGGCAGCAATCCCTCCATTTTTTTCACAAATATTGCTGGTGGCTATCCTGTTTTTTGGAGGAATGATGACAATCAAGCCAACTGCACTGTTTGCCGTTGTACTCATTTTGATGACTTGGCGCAGCCCCTTGTCGCGGTTACTACGTGTTGGGTTGGTCTGGGAAAAAGGCATCCTGTCTTTAGAAAAATTTGAGCGACTCTTGCAAACACCTGTCGTGAGCGAAGGGGTACAAAAATTGAAAAAATCAGGACACCATATACTGGAAGTAGAACACATAAATTTTTCTTTTGGAAAGAAAAAAGTATTAGAAAATCTTAGTTTTCAGATGGAACTAGGTCAAAAAAACACCATCAGATTACCTAATGGCGGCGGCAAAACTACCTTAGTAAAAATATTAGCGGGTTTGTACCGACCTGATACTGGACAAATCAAATGGGATGGTATATCAATGAATACCCTCGCAGTACACGAGATCCGCCGATTGGTGTCTTTCGTGTCCGATGTCTTTCCGCTCACAGGTAACACACTACTCGATGCACTCAGCCCTAGCGGTCAGGCCGATGCATTGGCTGCCACCCGTGAGGCGTTCGATCAGTTTCAAACCTTATTTCCACAATTGGCAGGGATAGAGGTGTCACAAAAAATTGGGGGCCGGGCTTTGGCATTATCCACGGGGCAGCATCGGCTTCTGCAATGCCTGAGATCTATATTGACCGATAAACCTTGGCTGGTCTTGGATGACCCATATGCTGGCCTTGATGATGTTACCAAACAAACACTGGGCAATTACCTACAAAAAAATACGACCCACAAAGGGGTTTTGGTTTTAGGAACGGCTTCTATGCGAGGTTTTGATACTGACGAAAATAATTTTGAATTTAATAAGTCGCTTTGTGGTAACATTGTTTAAGGTTTGCGATGTATCAGCATAATTGTTCAAACACAAAAAAAAAATAACATGCAATCGAATATCAAAAAGGCACTTACTTGCCAACACATCAATAACTACCTTTTCGACCAAAACCTCATCCACACACACACACCAAAAATGGGCGATGTTGGTATTTTTCGGGTAGTACGAGCCAATAGTGGTTACATTATTGATCCTCAAAAAGTAGCAGTTCAACTTTTTGACGAAGATCTTGTGATGCTGGCTTTTGGTAGCCGTTACGCCACCAATCAGTACGAAGGTTATGTACCTGAAACCCCCACCTTGCAGTGCCACCTTTTAGGTCGTGGAGGCGTAGCAGGCTTAATGATTAGCAAAAATGCAACATTTAAAATCACTCCAGCACAAATCGAATTGGTAGGTTACGCCGTGAATCAGCGTGGTACAGTACTTAATACAATCAAATATAAGGCACTGGATACTTTCAATCCTTTCAAAATCCGTGCAAAAGTGATACTCTCTGTCGGATCTTCTATGGATAGCGGCAAAACAACCTCGGCGGCTTGGCTTTGTGGCGGACTTCGGGCGGCGGGTAAGCGCGTGGCTTATCTCAAACTAACGGGTACTACGTTCCCTAAAGATGCTGCACTCAACCGCGATCGTGGTGCACATTTTGCTGCCGATTTCTCTGATTTTGGGTTTCCTTCTACCTACATGGTTGACTTAGATACATTGCTTAATTTGTACCAATCACTCGTCAATCGTGCTTGCGATGAAGGAAGGGTAGAGTATATTGTGATGGAGATTGCAGATGGTTTACTCCAAAGAGAAACCGCTTTATTGCTAGAAGATCAGGGGTTCCTCTCTACAGTGCACGCCACCTTGTTTTCAGCGGGTGATAGTCTAGGTGTACTATCTGGCTTACAAATTTTGAATGGCTGGGGTATCCAACCTATTGGGGTGAGTGGTATTTTTACTGCCAGTGAATTGCTGATCCGTGAAGTAGAAGATCGCATTGATGTTCCAGTTTTGCGATTGGCAGATTTGCTAACTGCACGTGCTACTGATAAGATCGTTATGGAGGAAGAATTAGGTTTTTCAGAAGGAGTCTGGTCAGATGAGCAACAACGTCAGGCAGCGTAAATGATTCGAAACATTGTTAGTACAAGTATAATATTTTTAGAGCCTTTTTCCTGCCATTCAGGAAAAAGGCTCTAAAGTTTTAAAAACCAATCATCTTTCAATCCATTCTCACAATTATTGTGTATCCAGCAAATACGACACATGCAGTTCATGTGAAGACCCCAGCGGTAGGTCGAATGCCGAAATATTGTAATCAAAAGCATAGCCAATTTTCAGGTTACCATTTTTGGACATAAAGCCTGGTAAATTGAAGCCTGTTTCGAGGTGTACCAACCCATTCGGGTTAAATCCACCACCCACCCAAAACGTACGCATCGGCTGAAAGCGTCCAGTCAAATGTACATTGGTTGGTGCGCCTCTGGTGTACTTGGCCCATACCCCAAGTTCCAAAAAACTTTCTTCATTGAAAAAATGATACCAACCACCCGTCACATACAAGTGTGGAATACGCGTGATCGGCACGGTATTACTACGTCCTGGAAATATATTACTCGTACTCTTTACATCCACATGTGCCGCCCACAACTGTGGTACCGAAATACCTGCGTATAAGTTGTCTCCCGCCAAGCGACCTCGCTTGAGTCGTTTAAAATAGTATGTACCCACTCCTATTTCAGGGCGCGTGGTGCTGATGTCTTCCAGCGGTATATTGGGGTCATTCAATGTTTCCCATACAATGCGGTCAGAAAGCAGTCTGTATTGTGTCATACCTGCGCTGAAACCCACTGAAAAAGCCCCAAAATATGGATCATTGGCAAACAAACTAGCTACCCGTGCATAAGCCCCCGTTAAACTGAGTGGCCCGACACGATCGCGGAGCAAAGTAGCCCCACCCGCTAAGTTAAAACCACCGTCGCGGCGACGATTATCATGGATGTATTCACCCGAAAGATGAAACGTACGCGGCGTTTGCGGCTGCGCTGCCCATTGCAAGCGGTAGGAGGCATTGATAGAGGTATTGTACTCGTACAAAAAATAATCGCTGCTTACCGCCGCAGGATTTAAGTAACTGTACAACTGCCGAAACTGTGTTTGATAAGGTAGTTGTTGCGCAAACAAACCCAGTGGCAACGCCGTGAGCAGTGCGCAAATATGTACTTTTTTCATCTTTTAAAATTTTAATAAAATAGGTATTTTAAAAACTTGGGAACGATGCTGGAATAAATTCTTGGCTACTCAAAAATCACTATAGGGCGGCTTGGTTCTGCCAAAAACAAATTGGGTCGCTGGCCTGTGCTGATTTTAGGTCGTTTTTTTTCCACTAGGTGGGGTACATCTTTTTGAATAAAACCAAATAATTCTCCAGCATCCAATCGGGCATCAGCATTGGAATCAAGCGTTGTTGGACGACTCGAAAACGCCTCCAATCCACGTACTATCGCGTGTGTAAACGCTCCATTTTTCCAAGCATCATCTTCATAACTAAACTCGTTGGGTTGGCATGAAACCAGCATATTCAAGCCGTTTTTACGTGTTGCAATCCCCGCTAGACCCGTTCCAGAAGCCGTTCCACTATGGCAGGCATCTACGAAAAACAATTTTTTGCAGGGCAGGCTTTGTAAATAATTAACTACCTCTTGTTCAAAATCAAGGCTTGTTTCTTGCATAAATGGCCCATCGTAATCGCTGGCAGCGAGGCGAAAACTGCCATCGTAGGCTCCCAAACCATGACCTGATACGAAAATTACTAGTAAGTCTTTGGGTAAGATTTGCAGATCAGCGTAGCGATATTGCAAGCGACGTAGGGTTTTTAAAATCTCTGTTTTGGTGGTGCGTTCCTCACTCAGCAGCGTATCCACAAATATTTTTCCAAAGGCCGTATTTTGGGTTGAAGCCAGTGTTTGAGCGAAATCGCGAGCATCTTTCATTGTGTATTTCAAATCTGCTGCTGGCACACCGATACTCACGATATGCAAGTTGGGTTTAGCAGGTGAATAGATGATTTTTAACTGCTCATTTTGCACCTTGCCGTCGGGTGTTTGTATGCTGGCTTGCAGCACATTATCGCCCTCCCGAAGCCTAATTTGTTGTGAGAATGTTTTGCTTGTTTTATCGCCTTTGATTTGGACTTCATCAAATTTTGTACCCGTAGGGCAGGGTTGCCCATTTACTTCTAAGCAAAATTGCTGCCGCGTTATGGGTTGACTCGATACTATTTTTACTTGTACCGTGATTTCTTCTTGTGGCCACACCAACTCTTTTCGTTCAAAATTGTCAGGATTTGGATAAACCCAAACTGCCACGGTATATCCCGCACTCGGTGTCTGAACAGGGGAATTAGGGGCAGTCACATCAATGTTGGATTCTGTACTGGCAGTGTACTGTAATCCGCCATCGGCTACCCGTAATGCGAGTGGTAAAGCTGCTACCCCAACGGCAGCGTTTTCGAGAAAAATAGGCAGTTTATAAGAGGTTTTGCCGCCTGCGGCCAAATCTCCTATTGTCACTTGTGCTGGCAATCGTGTGCCAGTGGGAGCCGTTGCACTCAGCGTAAGTCCCTGAACGGGTGTAGTGCCTTCATTCCGAACCTCCACTAGTACAAAGTTTTCTTTGCCTAAGGTAAGGCCGCCTTCGGGTGGCGTAGCGTATAATGCAAGTTGTGGTTTCTGTGTTTTATCTAACGTGACGGATAGCGATTGCTTTGCACCAAGGGCTTTTTTTCCCTGAAAAAATTGCACATCAAGAGTGTAGCGTCCCGGTGGTGTACCCGATGCAAATTGTAATGGCAAGCCCCAGTCCAATCGCGAATGTGCTGCCACAGGTGGTATCAACACCGAGCGACCTCCAGGTATTCGCAGTGCGGCACCCGTTGTAGCATCGCGGAATGAGAACTCAGCACGCAGTTGACTTTGACCCTTTTTTCCTTTGTTTTCTATCGAAAATGGCACAAAAAACCGTTCGTCAACCTGAATAATATCGTCAAGGTTTTCAAAAAATGGATTGATTTTGGGCGTCAATACATCAAGAGGCGCGACTTCGGTGCTGGCTTGAGTGAGTTGAAATAGCCATCCTTGCTGCATTTTGAGTACCTGCCGAGCTGTGGTGCCGACGGCAAACAACCGTCCATCATGGTGCTCAAGTAGTGCCAGTACTTCATCATCAAGTTTACTACCGTAGTACTGCTCCTTGTCCAATTTGCCATCTGCCTCCAATAAACTTAACCATGCCGAAATACGCCGACTGCCACGCTCAAATGACGCACTGCCTCCAGCGGCGAGCAACTGGCCATTGTGTAAGTGTGTGAGGGTATTGATACGGTCATATTCTCGACCGCCCAGCGACTGGTATTGACGCATCACTCCTGTGCGATCTAATAAACTAATGAAACCATTTTCTCGATCACGTGGGTCTTCAATCGTCCCTACAATAGCCAGTGTTTGTGCATCCAATGCCACGATACCAGTGCCATCTTCTGCCTGCGAATTGGGGTATATTTTTTCCATAATAGGCTGGCCTTCCTTGCCAAACCCTGCTATCCACAAGTGTTTTCTACCTGATTCGGCAGTACCGCCAACCACAAAAAACGCACCGTCGGCAGTCAACGTTGCTGCAGAAACGTGGGTCGGTAGCAGGTGATATTGTACACGTCGCTCCCACAACACCTCCAATGTAGAGGATAGGCGCACGATCCAGACTTTATCGCCCGAATTTCCAGCAACCCATACACTTCCATCGGGACAAGGCGTGACAGCAACAAATGCATCATCGGCAGAGGTTCCAAGTAGGATTTCACGTTCAGTATCGCCTTTTTCATTCAAAACGAGTAGCCAACCGTCTCGTTTGCCAAAATATTGACTACGGGTTTTAGCCCGCCCACTGGGTTTGCTGGAGTATCCCGCCACCAAGTACCGGCCATCGGGAAGTGTACTGATCTGACCTACTCCATCGTCGCCTTTACGCCCAATATGGCGCTCAACGAGCCTGTTGAGTTGTGCATCGAAGGCCACAAAACTAATATCTTGTCCACCTTGTGTGCCACGTGCGGCATTTCCTGCTGCGGCGATGTCGCCGCGCCAATTGGTTGTTAGTGACAATAATTCATCTTGCCCACCTGCTCCCGTAGTGCGCTGTTGCAAGGGAGATTTGGGTAAATCAATCGATTGCCCAGCCGCTGAAGCGGCTAGGCTTAATAGTAAAACAATACGAAAAACTTGAAATAGCATGATGGATTGAATCGGTTGAATTAGGAGGATTAGGAAAAATAATGAAGGGTAGTACTATCATCGCAACAAAATAACAGATCCGAACTGCGTATATTGCTTATCTAACGTGATACGCAATACAAAATAATAAACGCCCGGTGGCAGTGGGTCACCACCAATACGATCTCGTGTGCCGCCCCAGTTGTTTTCATACGGAGATGCATCAAAAACTACATCCCCCCAACGGTTATAAATAATTATTTCACTTTTGGCTTGGTTTACTTCACATTCTTCTACGTTCACCACACGCAATACCAAAGCATCATTTTGGCCATCGTCATTGGGGGTGAGGCCATTTGTAAATACATTAGAGGTATCTCCCGTGATGACGCAAGGTCCCTCATTGCGGATATTCCTAAATAAGACCAACGCCGTATCGCAAAGAGACGCACAGGTAGTATAGCATAATTCATACATTACCGTATCGAAACCTTCGGCATTGTTGTATGGTTGATAATCAAGATTAAATTGGTCGTCGAAAGCGGCGATACCAAGGGTGCAGTTTTTCAAAATTCGGAGTGTCACAGGGATAGATGCCACATCATTTTCCAGTACAATAACCTGTGTTTGTATGCTACTTAACACATTGAATAGTCCATCTGTATTTGCCTGCGGCGGCGGAACCACGTTGATGATAATTTCGACATCGTCATAATTGGGGCAGCCCGGTGCTGACAGCGTCCAAGTGATGCGTAAAGTGCCAACGGCCGCAGCGGTTATGTTCCATGTGGGGTTGGTGGGTGTAGGTGGTATGATCTCATCACATTCCCACACCCCTGTTAGCCCTGGCGGGACATTGCCAGTCAGAACAAATAAGGTAGTAGTACAACCTTGTGTCGTATTGGCCTGAATGCTCGCGAGGGGCAAATTTGCTACCAGATCACTCAGTGTGGTAGCCACACTGGCCGTACAAGAGGCTGCATCCCGAGCAACCACGGTGTAATTGCCCGCTGTAAGACCCGAAAAAGTAGGGCTATTCT
This sequence comes from Saprospiraceae bacterium, assembly GCA_031373665.1. Taxonomy (GTDB): domain Bacteria; phylum Bacteroidota; class Bacteroidia; order Chitinophagales; family Saprospiraceae; genus M3007. The sequence goes on from JANMMZ010000031.1 coordinate 104,726, forward strand.
GAAATGTACCACCATTCAAACTGAATTGATAGGGCGAAGCACCTCCAGAGGCGGCGGCGGTGATGCTACCATTGTTTTGACCGCAACTAGGGTTGGTTTGGTTGGCTATGATTATGTTAGGCCCGTCGGCACTGGTTAGGGTAGTAGAAACACTAGCCGTACACGAGGTTGCATCCCGAACAACTACCGTGTAATTGCCCGCTGCAAGACTCGAAAAAGTAGGACTACTCTGAAATGCACCACCATTCAAACTGAATTGATAGGGCGAAGTACCACCAGACGCGGAGGCTGTGATGCTACCATTGTTTTGACCGCAACTAGGGTTGTTTTGGTTGGTTATGGCTGTTGTCGGATTAGAGACGGTGATGGGAATGGTAAAACTAAAATTGGTGAAACAAGCGTCGTCATCGTCGTCATTATTTACCACTTGCTGTAGGGTTGCAGTAGTCGAAACCGTCACAATATGCTGCGCCGTGGCTCCAGTTGCCACTCCCGTGAGGGTAAATGTATTGCCGCCGATGCTGTATGTCACATCGAATCCACTGCCATCATCAGTCGGCAGGATGAAAGTCAGTGTAACTTCATCACCTAGGCAGACGGGGCTAGATGAGATTATCGAAGCCGAAAGTGGTGGATCACAGGGATCTTGTGCTAATGCTTGTTGCGATAGCAAGATTAAACAACCTATTAAAAACCGAATTACAGTCATCATTTCTTGATTTTAATTGAAGTTATGCCTGTTTTGGCGTTCAGGATGCTGCCTTCTGGAGCGGTGACCACAATCAAGTGGTACGCACCAGGCAGCATATCGGGTGGAATAGTGATTCTTTCGTTCAATATACCTTTGAAATTGGCTGGAAATCCGCTGTAGGACTTCGCAATGAGCAGATTATCCGAAAAATCCCAGATGGGATCGGCAGAGAGGTAAACCCGCAAGTCAGTGCGGGTAGCGGCTTCTTCAAAAATATTTTGGAGGCTTACTTGAAGGGGCACTTGACTTCCCGCAGTATAAGATATAGAATCCAGCGTAAGGTCTGCTACGAGTATGAAAACTACCTGACCAGCAGCATATTTGTCGGGTGTAGTGGCCGTAATAGACTCGTCTAGGGCGATGGGATCACTTTTTCTTAGGTATCCTTTGTCAAGTGCGCTGAGCGGTGCGTTAGCCTTGCCGTCTGATTCCATCACGGCATAGTAGTAGTCGCGGCCTTTCTCCGCACTATAATCACAAAACCAATTGCTTTTTTGCCAGTTTTTAGTGAGTTCAAGTAAGGATGCTCCGCTGGCAGAAGTGGCTCGGAATAGGCGATAATCGCCACCTTTATCCTTTGCTTGCCAGCGAATCAAGACAAACTTATCATATACCCCATCGCTGGCATTCACGTGTTCAGTTGTGATTTCTTCCTCGGCTAAGTTTCCGACTCCGAAGGCAATGGTATCATTTTGAGCGAGTAGTGAGCATGTAATCGCTAGGAGTAGCGATATAAAAAAGTAGCGCATAGATTTTTGTGTTGAAATTTCATCGCATATCGCAGCCGATCAAAAATGTTACCAGCCCGAGGAAAATAACAACTTTGGGGAGGCATTGTTGTATCTGTTCTACTTAAGGAACGGTTCCGAAATAAAGGTACAAATTGATGCACATCTTTTGACCCTATATTTTCTCTTTTTTGACTTAAATAGCTGTGCTATTCGCGCCAAAAAACAGGAAATCTAAGGCCAAAACCTGAAGCCTGAATCTGTACCTTTATTCCAGAGCCGTTCCTAAGGTAGGATTAACTTTACTCATTATAGGCTTGCTTGTTTGTACTGATAATGCTATTTTTGAGATGGCTTATCTTTGTTTCAGCACTGTTCTCCTAAAATTAGATTTAAAGATAAGTTTTTTAGTAACATTTTATACGGTGAACGATACTATAGAAATTCATCTAAACAATCAAGGGGATTTAGGGTTATATAACGTCCTTTATTGAATAGAATTTCACACTTTATGACCTACACAACGACACAGATTAAAGACGGCTTGATGCGCAATGACCCTGATATTTTTCGGTATTTATACCGGACTCACGGAGCAATGATCGTAGGCTATGTTCGCAAAAATAGTGGTAGTGACCACGATGCCCGTGAGATGGTACAAACAGTGATTTTGGAACTTTGGAATGCTGTGCGCGAAGATCGTTACCAAGAAGAAGGTAAATTGGATCGCTACATTTACATGCTAACGGCTAATACTTGGCGGGATGAACTGCGCCGCCGCAAAGTACGCCGCACCGACGAACTCGACCCAGCGCGGGTGGCAGTAGCCGACGACAGCGATATGAGTATAGCAGCGGCTGTGGCCAAAGATGAACGGATAGAAGCCATTCATCATTGCTTACAAGTGTTAGAGTCACCTTGCGACGATATTATCCGACTTTACCACCTCGAAGAAATAAAATTGCAGGATGTAGCTGCTCAGATGAATTATGACTACAACAACCTTCGGAAACGCATTTTCGATTGTAGAAAAAAACTCAAAAAACTCGTGGAAGATTATCTCCAACCCTCAACTCGTTTCGATTTATAAATTTTATGGAAAATACAAACTATTCACTACAAGAAAAAATTCAGTCGTTCGTAACTGGCGATCTGGATGAGGCAGCCCGCCGCAGCCTATTAGATCAATCTATTTCTGATACTGATACCGCTGATGAATTAGCATTCGGACAAAGCCTCGCCCGTGCTTTGAAGCACAGCGAAATAACCGCTGCTGCTTCTATTTTGAGCACCGTAATCGCCGCCGAAGGCTTCCCGCCGCCGCCATCGACCACTCCATCGTTTTGGCCTAAGTGGATTGGTCTGTCGGTGGTGGTCATAATGATAGCCACAGCAGGCTATTTTTTGGCAGAAAGTTACAATTTATTTATATCGGAAAGCCAAAAAATAGGCCAGTCTGCCTTAAGTCCGCTCGAAAATGTGTTGTACTTACCCGTTGATGGTACTGGTATCAAAGACCTTCAAACAGGAATGATTGCTTACGATGCAGGGCGGTATGCAGAAGCAGCGCGTTCGCTCGCGGCTTATACGGCACTACGTCCAGACCCCACTGCTAAGGTTTATCTTGGCGTGTCATACCTTCTCGCAGGTAAATCAGAGCAGGCTATTGCACCGCTCACAGAAGCGACTACCTCGCCCGAACCTCCAGTACAGGAGGCTGCATTCTGGTATTTGACTTTGGCTTATTTGGCTGAAAATCAACCTGATGAAGCACGAAATACTTTAAGAAACATCCCTATTGACGGCCTTTTTGGCGAAAAAGCGCGTGCGTTAGGAGAGCAATTGAAGTAATATTAAGAAAGGTACTATGTTTTGCAAAGTTCTTTAACTAATTGTCTGAGTCAAAATTTCACCACGTTCTGGAGTTTATCATGCATCATCTATTTTTTATCATTTTTCTGCTTATCGCAGATGTGTCATGGGCTCAAATGAGCGGACTGCTCATTTCCGATGATCGGTATCAGCAAGTGCCGTTATTACCCACTTACAGTGGTGTGAAATATACGGAAATCCCAGCGCGTGTCAGCCTGAAAAAGTATTGCCCGGTACCGGGCAATCAGGGTAAAAGCGGTGCCTGTGTGGGTTGGTCGGTCGGCTATGGAGCATTAACGATCCAGCGGGCTATTTTGAATAACACAACCGACCAAGCACGAATTACACAAGAAGCCCATTCGGCGGCATTTTTGTATAATCAGGTGCGAAAAAACAAAACGGATTGTTCGGAAGGGGCATATCTCGAAGATGGCTTAGCCTTGGTGAAAGCCAACGGTGATTGTCTGGAAAAATCGTTTAATTTTGATAAAAATGATTGTGCAACACAGCCTAATGCTCAACATATAGCCGAGGCTAGCCGTTTTCGGGTACAAGATTTTGCTGCAGTATTTGCCCTTGATGAAGAGCCGAAGAGTAAAATTGGCAAAGCCTGCAAAATTTTGGCTACCCAAACGCCACTCGTGGTGGGCATTGGAGTGCCCAAAAGTTTTTTTGAGATATTGCCAGGAGCGGACACTTGGAATCCTGAACCATCTGAAGGACTTACAGGCTACCATGCTATGGTGGTGGTGGGTTACAACAGCGTTGAGAAATATTTCGATTTACTCAATAGTTTTGGGCCATCTTGGGGAAAAAATGGTTTTATTCGCTTACCTTTTGATGATTTTGAGCGACTTTGTCGCTATGCTTATATAATGATTCCATCTACCGTGCCGGCTTTTTCACCTACTGCGCTTGCACCAAACGCAGCCGTTAAAAATACGTCCGTCGAATCAGAATCCAAGTTGAGTGGCGAGTTCGTATTTCGACAACCAGCGGGTTTTGTGAGCAACGAAAACGGCGACGAGTTGATGTATTTTGAAGAAATAAGTACGCATCGTCTGCCGACTGTATCTGGCGGGATCTACCAAACTACCACCGCTAAATTCAAAGTAGGCGATGTATTCCAGTTGGTGGCCCGCGAGATTCCACGCGGTCGCTATGTATATGTGTTCAGCCAAAGTGCCGACGGTACTTTAAATCAGCATTTTCCGAGAAAAAAACAGGCGGTTGCATCAGCAGGTTTTATATTAGAAAAAACAGTTGAAATTGTGATTCCTAGTGAGGAAAGCCTCCTTCAACTGCCCGTTGCAGGTGAAGATCACTTGTGTATTGTGTATAGCCATTCCCCTATTGGACAGTATGAACAACGGCTGCAATCGATTGAGCAAGCAGGCGGAGTTTTTTCTGAAAAAGTAGAAGCAGCATTTGCTGATGTGCTGATCGAACCGAAAAGTATCCAGTTTTCTGATAACAAAATGGCATTTTCAGCCATCGTGCAGCCTGATACGGGCAAAATAGCAGCCATGATAGTATTGTCTGTGACAGCAGAATAAAGGAGTGGTTTCATCTGTTTGATTTTGAGCGAGTATCTTGATTTCACTGCTCCTAATTTAATATTATTGATACATTTTTGGTAACATTTTTTTGAGCCTGCGATATGCTGGAAATAAATCATTATACAGCATGAATCGCATTGTTATTTTACTCTTTTCTCTGGCAATCGCCAGTCCAGTATTTGCTCAAAATATTGGGTATAGCGTGAACGCAAGTGTACGCAAAACATTCAATTTTAAGAAAAAATCGAGCCTTGATCTGCGACAGCAGATCCAACTTACGCCAGAAATTGAGCGATATGACAACAAATATGGCGACTTTTTTAATGAGGAAGGCTTCTGGTCTATCCCAGATCGTTATCGCAATGATAATGATTTGGACGATGATGACGACGACGACTTGCCACCAGGTGCTGGCACTGGTATTCCTTTAAATGGTAGGGAACTAAACGATTCACCTACTGAAATCAATTGGGATTTGCGTTCCAATACTTCTTTTCAGTTTAATTATCGAGCGCGTCCGTGGTTACGCGCTAATACAGGGTACTCACTTTTTTATAACGGTGAAGAACTTCGGCATACGATGCGTGCGGAGCTAGATTACCGTCCGTTGCGTCACACTAAATCAAAGAAGACGTTGGACTTGGCAGCGAGGGTTCTATACCAACGTGTTGGACAACCCGACGATGATAAATTTGAGTGGAATTCTTTTTTGATTCCCCGCTTTGATACGGAATGGACTTTCAAGAAAAACCATATTCTTTTAATTAGTCCTGCATTAAACGGCGTTTGGGATGATGGAAAGTTGGAGTGGGATCGCTGGCGGGTGAACACAAGTATGGCTTTTATTTACCAAAAGATTCATCGTTTCACGTTTTCCTATCAGTTTCAGCAACGTTTGGATAAACCTAGAAAATCGCACGGCGTAAGCATCGGCTATGAAGTAAGGCTTTGATTATAATACCGTTCCTTAATTGGATTCAATGGTTACTTTTGAGTACGCCCTCTGTTGAGGGTGTACTTTTTTTATGGTAAATTTATTATGCCTGTTGCCACGGGAGACTTATTGGATGAAAAGGTGAGCATCGTTTCTAAGCCTTAATAAATCAAAAATTTCTAGTTTTTCATCGTAAGTACTTGAACGGATTATATCCATTCAAGTACTTAATGCTCTCATTTGAACAAATCTTTTTAAAAAAAAGGTTACCTGATTCGTAACATTTCTAGCATGAAGCGATGTGTGTATGAATATTTTATTTCACTAAAAAAATTTTTATTATGTTCACCAATCATTTCACATTGCCGATTATTAGACTTCATTTTTTCGCGTTTGTTTTTGCCCTATTGGGGTTTAGTACATTGGCAAAATCACAAGCTTGTTCGCAGCCTTCAAACCTTAACTCTAGTGTACTTGCCAGTGGTACAGTTGCTTTGAGTTGGTCAAGTTCGGGTGGCGCACTTACATACACTGTACAGTACCGCATAGGTAATGCTGGCGTCTGGACTAACGGTGGTACCGTCAGTACTACTAACCAAGTATTGGCAGGGCTGTTGCCTGAAACAGTGTACACCTGGCGCGTTCGTGCCAACTGTTCCTCTTTTTCTAGCGTGGCTACATTTAATAGTGGCGGAGGCGTAGGAGGTAATTCGGCTTGCTCACAGCCATCTAACCAAACCGCAAACGTCACTTCGGCTACCACTGCGACGCTATCTTGGTCGGCGGTAGAAGGTGCTTTGTACTACACAGTGCAGTATCGTCTCAATAATATCGGTGCATGGACTAATGGTGGATCTGTGACGGGCACTTCGATTAATATTGCCAATTTGGCGGTCAATTCGGAGTACGGGTGGCGTGTAAAAGCCAGCTGCTCGGTGTACTCAAGTGTAGCCATGTTCAATACAGGAGCATCAGGTAATGGTGGTAACAGTTCTTGCTCTCAACCCTCCAACACTGAGGCGTTCTTGCTTTCAAATACGATGGTAGAGTTGTCTTGGTCAGTAGTGCTAGAGGCTCAAAGTTACACAGTACAGTACCGTAAGGGATTGGCTGGTGTTTGGATTGAACTAGCACCTACTACGGCTACTACGGTGGTTTTAAGTGGGTTACTCGAAAATACAGAATACTCTTGGAGAGTAAGAGCGAGTTGCTCGGATTATTCAAGCCAAGCAGTATTTACGACAGGCGGCAGCAGTAGTGGCGGCGGAGGAGGTGGTGCTACCTCTTGCTCTTCCCCATCCAATACCAATACCTTTTCGGTTACACCAACAACTGCTGTTGTGGGGTGGGAAGCCAACCCAGAGGCACTCAACTACACGGTACAGTACAAATTAGAATTGGGTGGCTCGTACGTTACGGTAGGCACATTTACGACTGCTACTGCTACGATTACTGGTCTTTTACCTAACACTCAGTATGTATGGCGCGTAAAAGCTAACTGTTCGCCATATGGTAGCGATGTCCAATTTGCTACTCCTGCTGGTATGGGAACGCTTGCTTTACGTCAATCAGATAGAGTAAATACACAGTTATCTCCAAATCCGGCTGCCAATGAAGTGCAAATTATAGTGCCGCAACCGGGCGTACAAGTGCTTGTAACTAGTATGGCAGGTGTATTGGTATCAAATATAACAATGGACAAGCATCAACAAACACTGAATGTTAGTAACTGGAATAATGGACTTTACTTCGTTCAGATTCGTCAGATGGACGGTTCTGTCCAAACTTCCAAATTAGTAGTTACTCACTAATCCATAATTTTTTTGATTTCATTCATTGTCATTTGCTGCCCACTACGCGAAAGAGCGTGGTGGGCATTGGTAATTTTTATTATCTGCGCTTACTGTTGGTTTTGAATACTGACGGCTACCATAGCCAGCGCAAGTGTTTTTTTATCAATATTTGGGTCACGAAAGTAATGGTCTAGCCCAATCTCCGAAATGATCACACCATTTCCCACTGTCTCATCGGCCAATGGTGTGAGCCCATCGTTTGGGCCAAGTTCAAGCATCGAACAATAGCGACTTCTAATCTCTTTATCAATCTTTGTGGCCAAGGGTGCTCCTACAAAATTAATGATTTTAATGTTTTCAGGAAATTTAAGCAAGCCAAAACTATCTTTTCTGTTTTTGTAACTCATATCTTGGACAATATTTATTTTTTTCCCTTTCACCCACAACATTAGTTCTGCAAACCAACATTTAGGAAACTTCAAATAGTTGTCGGCTATTGGGCTGCCCCGAAGAATACCTCCAACATTAATCCATGATTTGATGGAGGTTGTTTCTTCTGGTTTTAGTATTTTACCTAAGGCAAGCGCCGTTTCTAGTCCGCCTTTGCTGGCACTTACAACCATTATTTTGTCATGTTTTTTGCTTAGTTCTTTTAACCTTGCTGCAATGATTATAGCATTGTCATCTGCCAAATCCCACTCACCAACCTCAATCAATTCATTGGTGATACCCTGTAATTGTAATAATCGCCTTTGTCGCGCAAAGTCAGCACCAGTTGTCGTATCTTGTTTGTATGCCAGACCTGGAACAAAAACAATGATATACCCTTTTAATCTCTCTAACTCCTCGGTGCTGTAGTTGCCCATAGCCTGTTGTTGAAAAAATTCAGTATAAAGGTCTTGTGCTTCTTTGTTTTTATCTTTTTGATAGGCTTTTTGTACAAAATAAAAGGTAGCCACATCCGCAGAGTATCGTTTTGTTAGTTCCGATAGTGTTTCCGTGTCCAAGGGTTTGACTTGATAAGTACTAAATAGATTCAGTACTTTATTGTCTTTCGGATTGGTCAGCATTAGTCTGGCCAGCGTATCATCAACAGTTGTTGCTAATGGTTGGCCAAACAAAAAACCGTCCACAGAAATGGTTGATTTGGGCAAACAGTTGCTCCCCAATAAAACATAAGCCATAATCCCAAGTATCGTAATGGATAGAAAATTCCTTGTTCGTTTCATATTTTTTCATCGCTATTAACACTGGTTCATATTGATTTTAACACCCACCAAATACCATTCTTGCCAGAAAAAGGGTATTGCCTAAAACGGCTAAATCAAATCTTTCCTTACCTACAGCAGCGAGCATCAAACTCCATGTTTTGCCTTGATCAGAGGATCGGAAAATGCCGGCAGTATGGCTACAAAACTGGTATTGTCCAAGCTGTTCAAAGTCGTTAATGAACCCATCGGAGGGCAATCCCCCACCTTGCAGGAGGTTCCATGTTTTGCCGCCATCGGTGGATGTATGCATGGTGCTCTTTTTATTGCCACCCATGATAGCCGCAAAATTGCCTTTCATATGTCCTGTTTTCATAGCCACCCCGTCGCCATTAAGTACCCAATCCCAGTGTTTGCCACCGTCAGTTGAGCGCAATACTCCCTTAAATCCGCCCCCAAGTATCACCCCATTCACTTCGGTAAAATTTAATACCATGCCTTCATCAAAGACTTTTTTCCATGTTTTTCCCCTGTCGGAAGATTTAGAAATACCGTAGTCGGTGGCGATCAAAATAGATCCGTTCGAGGCTTCAAAGACGGCACGTACCAGTTTAGTATCTATATTATTAAACATGGGCATCCAAACGTTGGTGCCCGGTAGCATTTGGTAAAACCCACTCCAGTAACTGAGGACATAAGGCCCGGCACTACCGGGGAAAATATCTGAAATTCTCTTGTCGAGCAATGACTCTTTCGTCCATACGGGAGTTGTGGAACTCATGATACCACCAAATAGTCCGGCTTCAGTACCTAATAATAATTCGTTATTTCCGGTATAAATAGTGCTCAATTCCAAGTCTTCGGGTAGTCCTGCACTGACATCCTGCCATGTCTGCCCACTGTCTGTGGATTGAAGAATGATATTGGTTGCCGATGATTGTGGCTTCTCTGGATTTGCTTGTGCAGGGGCGGTGGTTTGAAAACCGATATTGGTTGCTGATATCGGAGTCAACACCTGATTGTTGTGACATGCAGAAAAGAGCAGAGAATAGAGCAAAAAAGTGATGATCTGAATATGCATAACTTTGTTTGGTTGGTGAAATAATAGGGCAAAGGTATGGGGAGATTGAGATCAGGTTATTTTCCCAAAAGTAAAACAATGTAACAGACTTGTAAAAGAAACTTATTTCCCTGTTTCTAGCCTATACCCAATCCCATGTACGGCCACAATACCGATGGAGGAATCAGTACCTAGTTTTTTTCGCAACCTCGACACAAAAACATCCACGCTGCGCCCAACCAAAATGCCCTCATCTGCCCAAACATGCTGGAGGATGAAATCTCGTTCGAGTAAGTGATCGGGGCTGGATGCAAAAAGCCGGAGCAATTTTGTTTCACGAAAAGTCAGCGTTTGGCGAACGCCATTGCAAAGGAGGATCTGACCACCCACATCAAGCCGTGAGTTGCCGAATGTTAGCCAGTCCGGTTCTACAGCGGCGGCGACAGGTACAACAGGCTTCGGTTTTTGCCACCAATAAAACCCATATCCGATCAAAGCACCCAAAACAATCAGCAAAATTTTGGTCGCATTTGCTCCAATCGGGCCTTGGCTCTCAGGTTTTAAAAAAGTGATTTCAATGAAGTGGCATCCTTCCATCATCTCCCGCCCGGCACAAGGTACTAAGTCTTTTTGTCCGTTGGTGGGCGCATTGTTTTGTGCTAAAAAATCAAGTTGATGATAGCCTACATCAATGGTGGCATCGGCGCATTGGCGCACCGCCACTTTATAGGATCGCTGGATTCCATGCATGTCGAGCGAAGATTGGAGCAATGCCGGCAGGTGTTCGTACTGAAAGGGTTGTTCGAGGTGGATACGCCAAATACCTGCGCTGTCTTCTTCAATAGGCGGAATCCGACTCGTGCTATCGCCCGATTGGCGCAGCAGCCTGTCGGCCGTGCGACGTAGCGCAAGGTTGACTTTTTCGGATGAAAAATCCCCCGGCTTTTCCGCTGGACTCATTGGTATCAGCCATGCCAATAAAGGCAGTACCAATATTGGCAAAAGCCGCAGATTTTTGAAAAAATAGATAAAAGACATGATCTAAGTATAACGCAAAGGTATGGATGAATTGAGATCAGCCTGCTTTATATAGGGTAAAATAATGTAACAGATTTGTAAAAGGACGTTATTTAATTCGTTTTAACTACCATTCTTCACACCTTCTATACCATCTCCGCCTTATCCACCCCATTGAATTGGATCACCAAGTTCATATCCTTGGGTTGGATCACATTGTCCTTCTCAAATACGTCAAAATCAAATGCCAATGGGAATACCATGTACCTGAATTTATGGTGGTTGAGGCGGCGTTCATCCAAGATCCTATATTTGTCGGAGCGGTCTATTTCTTTTAAAAAAGCCTCCTTTGGCCTCACTTTATGGTATAGATAGTAGTCTATTCCAATCAGATCCACCAGCACTTTATCGTGTCCATAATGATCGGCCACATAGTCATGGATTATTTCATACACATCAGGTAGTGTGTATTTATGGAAGTCCTTGCGCTGTAAAAAGTAATTGCCAAGACCCAATAAAAAATCAAAAATACTATAATTCGCCGTCACGTACTTCAGGGTAAAGGGCGTTCGTTTTTTATTCCAATAGATCTCCAGCGCATTTTCCAATATTTCCAACTGCTTCAGTTCTTCTTGGTTCAGGTAATTGCTCTTTATGATCTGATAAGGTGGCTCTGGGTCAAATTCAAACCCATGTTCTGCATGTTTATGGCGCAAGGGAGTGCCTTTCAAAAACTTCAGGAAACCCATTTGAAGTTCGGGTGCAAACAACTTAAACACCTCTTCAAAACTGTATTTAATATCGTCCCAGTAGTCCAAAGCCAAGCCCACAATCAAGTCGAGGTGCATCTCTATTTTGTGCTCCAATGATTGTATGATCGCCTTGGTTTTGTCAAAACTCTGCTTCCTGCTTACTTCCAGATTCGCCTTTTGATTGACCGTTTGTATGCCTATTTCAAAGCGAAACAAGCCTTTTGGCACTTTTTCTTGAATAAATTTTACAATATCGGGGTGTAAAATATCGGCGGTAATTTCAAATTGAAATACATTATTAGGGCGGTGGTGCTCCAATATAAAAGTGAAAATATCAATGGTGAAATCGCGTTTCATATTGAAAGTACGATCCAAAAATTTGATCACACGCCCATGCTCCATCAAGTAGAGGAGGTTCGCCTTTATGCTATCGTTGGGCAGGTAACGCACCTTGTTATCGAGGCTTGCCAAACAAAATTCGCATTTGTAAGGGCATCCCCGGGAGGTTTCTATATAAGCCACCTTATTGTATAATTCTCCCGGATCATCATACTGGTAAGGGCGCACTTCTTTGAAGTTTTCGAGTTCAAATATAACCGGATTAGGGAAATAATGCACATCATCGCCCGTTTTACGCACCAAATTGGCCAAATGATCCACATTAGGGTACGCATACAAAAACTCCTTGAAAGGGGTCTCGCCCTCTCCGGTAATGATATAGTCCACCTCTGGGCGTACAATCACATCCTGCCAATCATAGCTCACCTCTGGCCCACCCAGCAGTATGGCAGTGTTGGGGTTGAGGGCTTTTATACGCTTGGCTACCTCTAGCGTTTGTTTGATATTCCAGATATAACAACTAAAGGCCACCACGTCAAAATCCTTGCAAAACCCGGCCACTTCGTCCTTGTCTTCCTTGATCGTAAATTCCTTCCATACCAATCCCTCGTGCTCCTTGTTCAGTTCATACAAGAGCCGTATGGCTAGATTCAAGTGGATATACTTCGCATTGAGCGTCGTTAATAATACTTTCATTATCTAATTAGGTTTATTTCACCAGTTACAAATGGTTGTAAAGCACCATCGCCGCTGCGCCATTTGATCATATATACATAGGTGTCAGTGGGCGCGTCTTTTCCATCTACTTTCCCATCCCATGCAGCATTGGGTTCAGTACTTTGATATACTTTTTGTCCCCAGCGGTTAAATATTGACATTTCATCTATAATCGCCAATCCTTCTAACACCACCATTTCAAATTTGTCATTTTGAGTATCATTGTTCGGCGAGAAAATATTAGGAAACACCACCTTGGGTTGCAAAACCTTGAAGGTGATGATCGCTTGCTCTTTGCAGCCCAATGGAGAAGTCACCATCAATAAATAGGAGATCGTGGAGTCTTTAGTGATTATTTTTACATTGATACTCTCTGTATTACCGAGATTAGTATTCCCATCTTGAATCCACATGAACGTAAAGTTCTGAAGGCTTTGAGAGGGATCTATCAAGCCGGTCAATTTGATTTGTTGACCCAGGTTTACTTGGTTAGTATCAGGGTCAGAGACAATGTTCACTTCAAACATAGGAGTAACGCCTACTTGAATCGTTTCTGTGAGCGTACACCCATCTCCATAAGTATATATCACCTCGTACGTGCTTGTTTGGGCGGGCGTATCGTTCAGTTCTGGCCCCGTCACATTATTGGGTGCCCATACATAAGTACCTGTTACAGAGCCTTGTGCCGACAATTTGATGCTTTCTCCAAAGCAGATTGTTGTATCGGCAGATACGACTAAAGTGCCATCATATACCACTACATTAACCTCAGCATTGAACACACAATCGCCGAGCGAAGCCATCAGTAAGTACTTCGTAGATAGGGTAGGGGTTTGTATAGGAGGTATCGCCCCTGTAAAGTTAAAGCCTGGTGGTTCGGAAGTCCATACATAAATAGCCCCGGGGGTAGCCACGTCATTTAGAGCAATAGATTCGCCAGGGCACAACCCTTTATCACTGGGGAAGTTGACTTCCGCTGCTTCTCCTTGTACGGTCACAGTTACAAAGTCGCTCAATACGCAATCTTGACCATATGAATATACCACGGTATAAGTGGTGGTTATATCTGGCATCACATTGATGGCTTGCCCATTGATGGTGTTGTTCCATATAAAAGAACCTGGCAATGATCCAATGGCTACCAATGGAGCAGAGAAGCCCTTACAAATGGTGGTGTCTCCATCCACACTAAGTGATGAATTATAGACCGTCACCGTCACTGAAGCCTGTACAGCACAGCCGTTGGTGGCACTTAGAAAATAAGTAGCCGTCTGCGTGGGTATAAAATCAAGTTGAGGATCTACGACTGTTCCGAAATTGGGATCAGTAGAGGTCCAAGTATAAATAGCACCGGGTTCAGGCATGGTATTCAGGATAATGCTTTCGCCTCCGCACAATTCGAGATCCGTCGGGAAGGCATAAGTAGGTGGGCCGCCTACTTTCACAGTAGCACCTGCCCCTACTGGACAACTTTGGTAAGTACCACCCACCGTATAATTGGTGGTACCATCGGGCGTGGCTACAGGGTTGGTACAATTACTGCTACACGACAATGAACTGGAGGGTTGCCACATCAGGTTTTCTACGCCCTCCGAATTGAAAAGGGTCAGTTGTACCGATTGACCCGGACAAACAGTTGTATCTGCGGGTTGGATATACATTTCTGGAGGTATAATCACATTGACTGTGGCGAAGGCAGTATCGCGACATCCGCCATTCACCGAAATACGCTGGTACATTACCGTTGTATCAGGCTGTGATACCATATTATATAGGCTATCGGGGGTCAATTGACCAAGGAAAGGTGTCCATTCAAAGGTAATGTCTTGATATTCAGCAGGTTCGTATATTTTGGATAACAAAAACACTTTCTGGCCTTTACAAATAGTTGTATCAGCCGGTAAAATGCTTAAATCGTCGGGGAGACTATCCACTTTTACAAAAATACTTTTGGAGATTACGCACCCCGGAGTGAGTACCGTAGCGGTATAAGTAATATCTTCTACTGGATAGGCAATGGCGGTTAGCCCATCGGGCGATAACTGTAGCGACGTTAAGGGCGACCAGTTGATGGTCGCACCAACTGGGGTGATAGTAGCCGCTAAATCCAAGTTGGTACCTTTGCAAAGCAATACAGTATCACCCACATTGAATACAAGACTAATTGGTGATACAATTATATCTACGATCCGTGTTTCGATACATCCTAGATTAGATGCCGTCAAAGTATATGAAGTAGATGATTCTGGCGTAGCCGTTGGATTGGCTGTATTAGGGGCATCTATGGATCCATCATCGGGAATCCAAGCATAAGTGACCCCACTTTCAATACTGGTCGTGCCAAGTATCACCGATTGGCCTTGACAAATATTCATATCGCCTAGTACCGATAGTACTGGAGGGGTAAAGACTGCTATCAACACACTGTCAATGGTAGGGATCGGGCAAGAGCCATTGGTAGCACTCACAAAGTATTGGGTTGTCAATACCGGAGTGGCACTCGGGTTGGATATGGCAGCGCTGAATCCAGTCGGAACCGATGTCCAACTGTACATCACTCCGGCCACAGGATCTCCCCCAAGGGGAACACTTTCTCCAAGGCATATTGATTGATCTTCTGACACCGTAACGGTTGGCTGTGTACCATTGATCACTGATATTTTGATGGTATCACTCACAGAACAACCAGGCGTTGTTAGGTTGACAATGAACGTATAAATACCAGTAGTAAGTCCAGATACCACCGGAGAAGCACAGTCGTAACAGCTCAATCCTGCCCCGCCTACCCACACATATTGGGCATTACTAATGTTGTATGGATTGGGGTTTAGTGTAAAACTAGCATTATTACAAACCGTCACATCAGGGCCGAGTTCAACATCAACCAACCTGACATCAACCACTTTATTCACCGTATTGCAAGTAGTCACTACCTGCACTGTATAGCTGATAAAATCAGTAGGCGTGGCCACCGGATTGGGGCATTGATCACAGCTCAAACCCTCCGATGGCGACCAGTAATAGGCTTCGCCACCAGTAGCATTGAGTTGTACTTGTTGACCTACACATATTGCGGTATCAGGTGTGACCGTAATGGCAGTAAGGTCAGAGACGCCCAATACCCCATCGGTTGTATTCTGGAAATTGATGGAAATGCCACCATTTTCAATGGCTTCTCCAAAGTCATCGAGCATGACCACGTATATTTTTCCTTGCACTACATCCAGGCGGCGCACATAGCGGTCTCCACCAGCACCTGGGAAGTTACCGCAGTCATAATCATCGGTTACCACGTCACCATTTTCGGGGTTAATATCAATTAATCCAGTGGATCCTGTGCCACCAGTCCACGTAGAACGAACGGGCTGGGTGGTACTGGTATATTCACAAATATCTGCTACATTGTCAATGGGGCCCCAAACGCTCAAATCAATATCAGAGGCCTCATTTGGGTCGGCGGATTCAACAATGAAACCGAATTGTCCATCTGCTTCGGCAACAAAATAAAAGAAAGAGTAATTGAACATTGGGTTCAAGAAACACCCGTCGTTCACCCCTGCCTGTATAAAGTCAGGGTCTCCAGATCCGGGATTCAGCGCGATGATTTCAGGCAAATTATTGCTGCATCCATTCAATGAAAGCGCATTGTCGCAAGTAGAGGCAGGAGGCAACACAATGGGGCAAGCCACTGTATCAATTGCAATATTGAAAGGGCTGCAGTTTTGACCTGCACCAAATACGATGTAGTACGTGCCAGCGTTTTCTAAAAAAGCAGCAGGAATGGCTGGATTAGAAATCCCAAATCCACCTCCAGCGTCAGTGATACACAAGGTGTTTGATGCCTCTGGGCAGTTGAGGAAAACCCCTATGCCGGCACCTTCAATGGTGCCACTGGTTACTATATTGATGCATTCATCACCTTGGGAAATATACTCAAATACGTAGTCATTGCCTTGTAAGTAGGCATTGTTTCCGCAAGGGCTATTGTCAATACTGTTACCTGAAAAGCAGTTGTTTAGGCCGTTGGCGACATAAGGTAGGTTTACTGTTATGGGATCCTCGCAGGTAGTGAGGGGAGTACTGGTACAAGCATCGGGCGAGCAAGTCCAAGTCAGTTCAAAGCCTTCTAGTTCTACACCAAAATCTGAAGTAAAGCGCACCGTAGCGCAGGGCGAACTGATCTGTACTTCAAAATTAGTTCCCATTCCTGATATCTGAGTAATCTGAACACCTGTTGAGGAGTTGGGCCCAGCATAAAACTGCAAGTAGTCGCCCCCAAAGGGATTTGATTCAATATCGTAGTTTTCAACATTCAGGATAATACACTGGTGAAACTCCTGAGGGCATATCGAAAATTCTAGATCCTCCAATTCGGCGTAATCGCCGGTAGGGCCACCGCTATCCCAAAGTGTACCTGTACAACTTTCAGAACTAGGTTCTTCACCGATGTTTATATCCGGTACATAGGGTTGTACACAGAGTTTGAAGGTGCCTGAATTGGTTCCTGCGGTAGCGGAATAATCATTAATACGTAAATAATAGGAAAGACCCGGCGTTAGGTTCAATAAGGTCAGATCTACTGAGTTGCTGCCCGGGGCGGCGGCTATACAAGCCAACTCATCCAATCCATCAAGCATACAATCGCCTCTATAAAGAGCAATTTGCGGTTGTTCTAAGGTGCCATTGCCGTCAATATTACCGAATACGGAAATTTCAACATCGTCAATACTTCCATCGGCAGGGAGGGTAAATTGAAACCACACATCGCGCTCGCCCAATCCATTGAAACAAGAAGGTACATTGTTAGTCGTGGAAATGGTTGTCAACGTAGCACCTATATTGGTGTATTGAGCAGGGGTCGAGCAGTAGGGGACTACACCGAGGTTGATCAGTCCAGAACAATCGTCATTTGCAGGTGCTTGAGCTAAAGCAACGTGAAGCGAAATGAGTAAAAAGGATATTGAGATATAGTATTTCATACTAGGCATAAATTATGGCCTAAAAGTACTATTTAATCTCTATTTCAAAGCAACCATTCGGTATTTTGTCGCTTTTTTTTCTCTTTTAAAATTACCTATTTTTCATACCCGCCCACATAGCAGCCAATACCAACCCAACAGTAATGGCCAAAACCCATAAAAAAGTATTGGTTTCGGGCTTTTCATCGTGATCTTCTAAGTCAAGGCTGGCTTCTGAAAGTATTTCACGCGCTTGGTGGGCGGCATCAGGATGTACATGCAATCGTATGATACTTTGAAGGTGGGGTACTACCCCAGACCCTGTCGAATTGGCCAAAAAACAACTAATGCCTTCCGAGCGGAGCCTTGCAGCAGCCACTTCGGCCTCCATCATGGAAAAATATTTGGCCACCACTTCGCCATCGCCCGAAAAATCGTCGAGTCGGTCGAAATCAAAATTGTCGAGTATATTATTGGTTGTCATATTTAAGCCACCATCATCGAGTTATCCGCTGCTGCCACTGCCTTGCGTTGGCGTTTTTTCTCGGCATAAGCCGTCGCTGCGTCGCGTACCCATTCTCCATCCGTCCAAGCCTTGCGACGGGTTTCAAGCCGCTGCCGATTGCAAGGGCCGTGGCCATTCACCACGTTTTTAAATTCTACCCAGTCTATTTCGCCATAGTCATTGTGGCCAGTGGCTTCATTCCATTTCAAATCAGGATCGGGTAGGGTCATACCCAATATTTTAACCTGTTCTACTATCATATCTACAAAACGCTGCCTCAATTCATCATTGCTGAATCGTTTTATTTTCCATTGCATGCTTTGCGCACTGTTGGGTGAGTCTCCATCAGGTGGGCCAAACATCATGATAGATGGCCAATACCAACGATTAATGGAGGCTTGCGCCATTTGGCGTTGCTCCTCCGATCCTTTTGAAAGGGTCAATAATATTTCAAAACCTTGGCGTTGGTGAAAACTTTCCTCTTTACACACCCGTACCATAGCACGGGCGTAAGGCCCATAAGAACACCGACATATGGGGACTTGATTCATGATAGCCGCCCCATCTACCAACCAGCCAATGGAACCCATATCGGCCCAACTAGGGGTAGGATAATTAAAGATAGAAGAGTATTTTGCTTTTCCACTGAGTAACTCTTCCGTCATTTGGTCGCGGCTAACCCCCAAGGTTTCGGCAGCGGCATAAAGATAAAGCCCATGTCCAGCCTCATCCTGAACCTTGGCCAATAGTATTTGCTTCCGCTTCAACGATGGTGCCCGCGTGATCCAGTTGCCCTCTGGCAGCATCCCCACGATTTCTGAATGGGCATGTTGCCCGATTTGCCTGATCAGTGTCTTTCGATAACTGTCAGGCATCCAATCCTTGGGTTCTATGCGGATTTCGGCATCTATTTTAGCCTGAAATTCGGCCTCTAATTCGTGGTGCTGCATGGATTTTTTATTATTGAACGGCAAATATCTAACTTAGTAATGATAAAACATTAGAAACTAGCGATAGTTTATTCCGAGACGTATAAAATAGTATCCACCTTGGGCTTTTTATCAAGTGAAATATCCACCCGGAGGCTTCCAAACACATTGTGGGGCGTATATAGGCTGTCGTATCCTCTAGCCACCAGCCAATGCCGACCCACCGGTATTGGTTCCAAACAACCTTTGGCATCTTTACCAACTACAAATACCGCATCAAAAAAAGCAGGCCCTTTGTCATAGCCCGGAAACGTGTCTGAGTTATACTTTATATACACTTTGGCATCAGGAATATTCCAAGTATGGTGCTTTACCTGCACACAAATTTTGGTAGGAAGTGGCACGGTTTCAATATCTGGTTCGCAGCCTATGAAGGCAAATAGTGAACCATAAATACTGATTTGTAATATGCGGTATGGGATCGGCATTTTTTGATGTGTTTTTGTTTGCATGACGTATATCAGTAAACACATTAAACGGGTAAAGTGTTTTCCCTAGTGTTCGTAATTTGTCGTTGATTAGCCGTGAGTGCTAAAAAATATCTAAGCATATTTCCGCCTACGCCGCCAATTAAAAAACCATCCAAATAACCCCAAGAACACCAAAGGCAATAGCATATTCAATAGTTGCCATTGTGTTTTTTCACTGCGGGTACGTACCGTATCAAGCAGTCGCAGTTTTACCTCTTTGGTTCGCGCTTCTATAACCCCATTGGGTTCTATCAAATACTCCAAAGTGTTGAGTAATAAGTCTTTATTGGCGTAAGTTTTCTTTTCATAGCGATTGAATCCCAAGGGATACCACTGTTTTTGGGTGCGATCGCGGATCAAATTGGAAGCTACATCGCCATCGCTGATCACGATCATACGGGTGGGTTGGCTTTGGGTCTGGTAAGCCACCCCTACCTGTTTGAGGCCGGCTTCCATTTCAGCAGAAACGCGGTTTTCAAATGCAGAGGGAAACACTCCTTCCAATAGCACCGCCACGATCTGGCTACCTTTGTCAAACTTGGTAGGGTCGGGATTGTATTTGACAATGTCAAAATTGACATCGGCTGGACTAAATTGCAAACGGCTGTACTTGCTACTGGTCAGCAACACCGTCTTTCGGAGTGCTGTCTTGGTGCGTAGGGTATCAATAGATGAACAAAACTTTAACTCCACTCGATCCAAGTTTTTCACCACAGGGTGCTTACTAATGGGGCGTGCGGCTAGGTGATAGTACCAATTGAATAGGTCTAGTTGGGGGGCATTGCCCATTTGACCAACACTCAAGGCAATTTTGGTGCTTTCCATATCCAAAATAAGGTCTGGTTGGATCCGTACCCCGTACTTAAACAGTATATCCTCCAGATTGAGGGTATAATCTTGAGGCACAAATCGGCCTGTACGCACAGTGCTATCCAAATCTGCTCCCATTCGGTCAATCATCCAAAGGATACGACCCCCATTCATGGCAAATTGATCTATCTTAAACTTATCCTGTTCTGAAAATGCACTGCGGGGCTTCGCCACAATAAGAGCAGCACAATCTTCGGGTTTGATCTGTACCACCGAATCCAAAGTGATCCGGTCAGTATCATAAAATTGACTTAGGCTCTGCGTCAGATCAGAAGTTTGGAGTTCATCCAATTCCCCGTGTCCACGGGTAAATAAAATTACAGATCGCTCTGGCGATAAGAGTTTTTTAATTCCATTGGCAAATTTATATTCCAATAAAGTCACTGAATTATTGATGACCTCTTCAGGATTGAGGCTGGCCGACTCATTTTCTAGTAATTTGACAATGACTTGGCGAGATCCAAAGTGAAGAATAGCCACTGGATAAAATAATTGCTGTGAAGTCTGACCCTGATCCGCTACGCGGAGATTCATGGGCATAATGCCCTGTTCAGCCAGTATCTTTTTGCGTTCATTGACCTCATCTATGCTGCCTTCAGAGGGGTTTTCAAACTGATAATCTATCAGCCCCGTTTCAGAGCGAAAGTCGTCCAGCAATTCGCGGGTAGCGGTTTGCAAACGCTTGAAACCCGCTGGAAACTCCCCATCCAACAGTACTTGTACATATACCCGATCCTTAATGCCGCGCAGCAAGGCACGGGTCGGCTTCGACAAGGTATATCGCTTCTCCTCAGTGAGATCCAAATGGCTGTAATAAAGGTTGCCAATAATGTTTAAAAACAATAGGATACCCGTGAATAAACCAAATTGGGCAATGGATTGTGAACGTTTTGACCGCATTTCTTGATTCGATAGTGATGGTATTGATGGGAAGGTGCAAGGTACGGAGACTTCTGAATTTTGAGTGAGATTAATTTTGGAGTAGAGGCGATTCTCTCCCAATGCCCCTCTTTTGCCAGTTTTAGTCAAATCAAAATATTCACATCAACTAATTTACACCTTGTAGGTTTACTATGGAATATTTAAGCAATTATACTTAAACAATTTTTTAAACACAACTACTACAATGCGTATTACAACTACTTTGATCTTGTGCTTCAACATGATCCTTTTCCAATCTGCTTTTGCGCAGACCGCCCGCGTCCAAATCATTCACAATGCACCCACGCCAACGGTGGACATTTATGCAGGTACCGCCAAATTGCTCGACAACTTTGCGTATCGTACAGCCACTCCTTACATTGATGTACCGGCTGGTGTAACCATTCCTATCGGCGTTGCCCTCGGCACCAGCGCTTCTTCTGCCGATGCTATTGCCACTTTCCCAGTACAATTTGCAGCCAATAGTACCTATGTAGTCGTGGCTACAGGTATTGTCGGTGGCACACCAGGGTTCGATCTTAAAGTATTTGACATGGGTAAAGAAACCACTGCCAATGCTGCCAACGTAGGCATTCTGTTTTTTCACGGCTCGCCCGATGCCCCGACTGTAGATGTCGTGACTGGCGGTAGTCCCATCATCAATGATGTATCTTATGGTCAATTTCAAGGCTATCTTGAAGTGCCTGCCAATGCGACTTATACCCTGAATGTCACACCGGGTAATAACAACAACGCTGTAGTGGCTTCATACAGTGCCAATTTATCTTTCTGGGAAGGCCGTACGGCTGTAATCTTCGCCAGTGGATTTCTTGGCGGCGGATCACCTACCTTCGAGCCTTGGGTTGCTTTGAGCACAGGTGGTACGTTCCCACTAACAACCATCACCGCACCAGCACCACCAGTACTCACTGGAGCGCGCCTCCAGATTATCCACAATTCACCTACTCCTACGGTTGATATTTACGTCAACGGAGCATTGCTTCTTGATAATTTTGCCTTTCGTACTGCCACACCGTATATAGATGTACCTGCGGGCGTAGCGGTCAATGTAGCCGTTGCTTTGGCCAATAGTACCTCCGTAGCCGATGCTTTGGTAACATTCCCCTTTACCTTCCAAGCCGGTAAACGCTACGTAGCAGTAGCCAGTGGGGTAGTGGGTGGCAATCCTGGCTTTGACATCAAAGCCTTCGATATGGGACGTGAAACCGCCAATGCTGGTGAGGTTGGAATCCTGTTTTTTCATGGTTCTCCAGACGCACCTGCAGTTGATATTATTACAGGTGGTGCACCTTTGTTTGATAACGTTTCATTCGGTCAATTTAGTGGCTATGTCAGTGTACCAGCCAATGCTACTTACAAACTTAGCGTGACTCCAGCCAACGATAACAACACAATTGTGGCTTCTTACAACGCAAATCTATCTTTCTGGGGAGGCCGTACCGCAGTGGTATTTGCTAGTGGATTCCTTGGTGGTGGATCAGCGGCTTTCGAGCCTTGGGTAGCCTTGAATACCGGTGGTACATTCCCATTGCCTTTGGCTCCATTCTTGGTAGAGCAAGGTGGTGGTGAAGATCGTCGTTCTGCTTCATTGGGTTCTGGAGCATTGGATGTTAAAGCATTTCCAAATCCAGCCTATGATCGCCTAAATGTGAACCTTTCTATAGAATCAGAAACCGAAATCCAAGCCACGGTATTCAGTACCTTGGGTCAGGCGGTGATCACCAAAAATTATGGCACCTTATCAGAAGGTACTCAGTCACTCGAATTTGAAGTATATGACTTGCCAAAAGGCAATTATTTCCTTCATTTACGTCATAATAATGGGGTGCAGACAGTTCCATTTGTGGTAATCAAACCATAAGTATTTCACCCTTCCTTAGATCCTGTGAAAATTTATTTTTTTGTTTAATGTGAAGTGATTTTTGGGCAGGCAAGTATCTTTTTGCGGTCATAATGGGCGATTTACGGCGAAAAAAGATTCTTGCTTGCCCAAAAATGCATTAATATTATCAATTAAATTAATTTTTGCAGGTTCTTAATACCAGTGGTGTCATGAATCCCCCGCCCCAAAATCGGGGTCGCTTGATCTGCCTCCATTTGGAGCCAATCGGGGTTTTAGATAAAACCAAGTCTTTTGGGTTACTTTTTTGACGAAAAAAGTGACAAAAGTAAAAAGGTATGTAGTGATTTTAACTAGTGAACACTATGCTGTTGTATTTTATGCCCAGTAATACGAATTAAATAACGGTGAAAGGGAAACTGTTGTTTTTCACCGCTACGAACTACCCAATCCTCAAAGTACAACCGCCACTTCACTTTTCACGGCATCCAAATAAAACTTAGCCGCCCAATTGGGATACCTAAACCTAGCATAATCACCCCAGATCGGTATGGAACCCGGTATCGCCCCACGCAGCCCTTTCATTGGAAAAGTACAGGGAGCAGCACCCTCAATTTCAGATAAGAATCGGCGGGCAGCCTCACGGTACTTAGGGTGGCCAGTATGTGCGAAAGCGCGTTGGGCGAGTATGCTTAATTGAGCATTGCCAGTTACGCACCTGAAACGGTGATTGCCCTTCCAATCAAGATCATATGCCCCGGCAGTACCACCTTTTTTTTGGCTTATTTCAAGTAGAAAATCGAATGCTTCAAGGGTTTTTTCTAATATTTCAGTCTCATTGAGGGATAAAGCACTTTCAAAAAAACCTTCCAAGGTATAGGCAATCGTATGCGTAAACCCGGGCTCATTGGGTCGAAATCCCCAATCTATAATACTGTTATTGGCTTGAAAACGGGTGGCATAACGCCGCAGAGAAATCCGCATGAGGTCGTCAATTTCAGGACTTTTTAGTACTTCATTGGCCTTCAAAATACCCCAAACCACCCGCGTATAATACGTAGGCTCGTATCCTTCTACATACGCTCCTTCGAGCCAGCCACCTGATTTATTACGCACCTCCAACAACCATGTTACGGCGCGTTGTAGTGCTGCCTTACGATCGGTGCGTGCCAACCCAAAAAGGATTTGACCAGTATTGAATACACTCGGTTGTTGGCTACCCACCAACCCACCAGAGAAAGCCCCATTGGGAAGTTGGATATCCTCCAACCAGTCCGCACAAGACATTGCTGCTTGGTCAAGATCAGGTCGCTGCATCAGATCGGCATAGTCCAATAAAGTTTCTATCAAGTAGCCTGTGGTTTCGGGATAAGCCTTGTTCCAGCCCAAAATGGGGGCATAACTGTGCGAAGATCCCCGCCCTTTGCAGGCATGAATACTTTCTAGTACCCATTCAAGGGTCATTTCGGCTTTTTTTCGATAATTTGCCATTCTTTTACACTGGATAAGCGGCACAAAGGTGTAATTTTGTCCCCATATTTTTTAATGTAGTTTTAGATACCTGAACATAATGAAAAAGATATTTATTTTATCCTGGTTGTTGACCCAGTCCCTCCTCTCCTTCGCTCAGATGTGGAACGGGACTGATACCCTTTATGGCAATGAATGGATTGATTTTGAAAAGCCGCACTACAAAATCAAAGTAGCCAATGATGGGATCTACCGCTTGCCCCAATCATTGATTGCCAATACTGATCTGGCCAATAAACCCAGCACTCAGTGGCGATTGTACGCATTTGGCAAAGAAGTGCCAATTTATACCTCCACAAATACAGTCTTGGGGGCTTCCGATTTTATAGAGTTTTATGGCTTGAAAAACCGAAATCAAATAGATGATTATCTGTTTGACGATCCCAATTCAGAAAATCTGAATCCACGATACAGTATGTTCAATGATACAGCGGTCTTTTACCTGACTTGGAGTGCCGTTGGCCAAGGACTTAGATACGTGGCTACCGAAAACAATTTAGGCAATGCCGATACACCATTGCCTTATTGTTGGCAAACCATTGACCAAGTCTATTCTAGTTCATTTGTCAAACGCTCCTTGAGCAAAGACATTACCTACTCTTGGTTTGATGGAAATGGATACAATCAAGGCCCTACAACTAACTTTTCCGGAACGCTTAGTTTGCCTCAATTGTACGCCAATGGACCTAATGCCCAAGCCACAATCAGGTATGCAGGCGCATTGAATGATCATGTCCAACAACTATTCTTGAATGATCTACCCTTTGGAGAAGAGCAATTTGATGGTTGGAAGGTCATTCAAAAAGATTTTGAAGTAACCAATAGCCTTTTGAGCAGCGGTATTGCCAATTTCAAATTAAATGGTACGGCTTCTGCCATAGATCGCAACTATGTATCGTTCATTAAAATGCGGTATCCACGCAAATTTAATTTTGAAAACGCCTCTCAAGCACAATTTCAACTGGAGGCTTCAACTGACATACTTTACCTCCAAATAGAAGGATTTAATAGTAGCGGTGCTACTCCAATCATCTTTGATTTAGATAATAACATCCGCATCGAATGCGCCGTAGAAGCCAACACGCTCAAAGTAGTACTTCCGCCTTCTGCTCTGGATCGTCGTTTAGTGCTGGTGCATCCGGGGGCTGGTGTAAATACAGTGTCTGAGACCACTGCCGTTCAGTTTACCAATTTCAAACAAACGGCTTTTAATTATACCATCATTTCCCATCCGGCATTGTATGGCACGGGAGGTGCTGAAAATCCAGTAGCTGCTTACGCCACCTATCGCACCAGTATAGAAGGAGGGCAGTACCAAGTCAATATTGCAGATATAGAACAACTCTACGATCAGTTTGCCTATGGGGTACGATTCCATGCCATTGCCATCAAAAATTACCTGCATTTCTCCAAAAATCAATGGCCTGCCTTGGATCACGCCTTTATCATAGGCAAAGCCTTGGATCACGTCAATTTTAGAGATTCCGATCAGCAGTCCATCTACCTGAATGCCCCATTTTTTATACCAACGTACAGTACCCCTGGCGCAGATATTCCATTTACCCTCCGTAACAATAAACTCTCCGAGCCAATTGTAGCCATCGGAAGACTGGCGGCGACCACCCCCCAACAAATATCCGACTATCTGGACAAAGTTAAAGAGCACGACCAGACGTTTCGAGATGCATCCCAAGACATCATCAGCAAATCGTGGATGAAACGAGTATTGCACAACAGTGGTGGCAACTCTGGCGAAACCGCTTTGATAAGAGGCTATACCTCCGATATGGCCAACCTTATCACAAACAACCGCTTTGGTGCCGAGGTCAGTGCTTTTTATAAAACCTCCAACGACCCCATACAGTTATCCAGTTACGAACAAATCCTCAATTTAGTGAATGGAGGAGTCTCTATTTGGAGTATTTTTGGACACTCTTCTTTTGCTGCCGTTGATTTTGACATCGGTACGCCCGCTTCTTACAACAATAAAGGTCGGTATCCATTAATGATAGTTATGGGCTGTTATTCAGGTATTTGTTCCAGTACCCAAGCGGGCCTGGGCGAGCAGTTCATATTAGCTAAAGACAAAGGAGCCATCGCCTATATAGCCGCTGTAAATGCCAGTTTTACGGATGCCTTGAGCAGTTATGCCAACCAATATTATGATTTAATTGGCGGTGAAGACTATACCAAAAGTATTGGCATCGCCTTCAAACATACCATCGCCAAGTTGAGTAACACTGGTAGCCCCAATTTGATAGCCGTACTCCACCAAAACCTTTTGCAGGGCGATCCTGCACTTAAACTACATACTCGGCAAGGCGCAGATTTTGTACCTGACGGCAAATCTATTTCGTTCAATCCAAACCCAATCAGTTTAGAAGAGGGCAAAGTGCGCCTCAAATTTGAGATAGCCAATATAGGAGAAAACATTGGTGGCAATCTAGCCCTTAAAATAGAACAACGACTTCCCGACAATACAGTCTTGGTTCGTGCCATTGATACTATCGCTGCTCCTGCCAACCACACCAGTTTTGAATATAACCTGCCCTTAAATGGCAGTAAAATAGGGTTCAATCGCTTTTTTATTACCCTAGATCCAGCCAATCAAGTGCCAGAACAACCATCTATTGCCGCAGAACTTAACAATGAAGCCAGCGATGCCAGTGGTGAAAAGGGGATAGACGTTTATCTGTATTCTGATGATATACAGGCTATTGCACCCGAAAATTATTCCATTGTCACCAAGCCTCAAGTCACACTTTGGGCTTCGACCCTCAATACCAATGCTGCCCCCTTGCGCTACCTCTGGGAGATGGACACCTTAGAAACCTTCAATAGTTCTGCCAAGCAGGCGAATCAGGTCATTCAAAGGGGCGGGTTGCTTTCTTGGAAACCCAGTATTGATTTGAAAGACGGAAAGGTTTACTATTGGCGGATTGCCCGCGATAGCCTTGTGAATGGGGTAGTAGTCTGGCGAACCCGCTCTTTTATATACTTGCCCAATGGATCCCTTGGTTGGAACCAATCGCATTATGGTCAATACCGAGACGCAAATTTTAGTAATATGTATGCCGTGGATTCGCTTCGGGAACTTCAATTTGCTGATAATGTTGCCTTTCTAGATGTCACAGTAGCCAACCGTGATAAAAATACGTATCCAGGTGTTCAAAATTCCTATTACGACTCTTTCCGAGGAGATTACGGCTTCAATATCAGGAATGTTACCGACGGGGTGGTTATCTCCATTGCAGATCCAAACAATGGACATTTTATATACAATACCGTCCAAAACTTCAATACTGCCGATCCACCGGGAAAAGGTAAAATCTTTTGGTTTCGTACCGAAGATTCTTTACAAAGAATCCAACTAATGGATTTCTTGCAGACAGGCATACAACCGGGCTATTATGTGGGTCTGTTGGCATTTAGCCGCCCTACCAATCCTGAAGGTTATGCCCCCCACTTATGGGCCAATGACTCTATTACTTATGGGAAAAATATATTTCAAATTTTAGAAGGCCAAGGCGCGCAAAAAGTGCGACAATTGGCTCAATACACGAGTAATCCTAACCCTTATGGCCTTATTTATAGGCACAACGATCCATTTTTCATAACAAAAGATACCATAGGTGCTGATGTAAATGGGGCAGTTCAAATAAGATCCAATTTCTTAGCAAAATGGACGATTGGAATCCTAGAAACGCCTGTGATTGGCCCCGTCAAAAAATGGGAAAGCCTTCAATGGAAACCCCAGTCTTTTGACGATCCTTCCGATGAAGCCTCCATCTCCTTGATCGCTGTGCGTGACAATCAACCAGATTCTTTGCTATTCACCCTCAATAGTAATTTTGATACAACCTTAAATTCGCTTTCGATAGATCAATTTCCATATTTGAAGTTACAATACATTTCTGGCGATACCTTGATGCGTTCAGTTACGGTACCCGAATATTTGAGGATATTGTATCAACCCTTGCCCGAAGGAGCATTGCACCCAGCGGAATACTCCACATTCTACAAAGACACGTTGAGCCGGGGCGATATTATGAAATCCGCTATTGCCTTCGTCAATATCTCAACCACCGATATGGATAGCGTTTTAGTGAAATATAAAGTAGATAATCAAAGCGGTAGCGGATCGGATGTTTTGCGAAAATATAAAAAACTACCCGCTGGCGATAGCCTTCACCTAGATTATTTGCGTCAAACCAAAGATTTAAACGGGTCACAGCGATTGACCATTGATGTAAACCCCAATAATGCACAGCCTGAACAATACCACTTCAACAACGTCACTATCCGCGACTTTTATGTGGGCCGCGATCTTCGCAACCCCCTTTTAGATGTCACGTTTGATGGCCAACACATATTGGATGGAGACCTCATTTCGCCCAAACCCATCATCGTTTTTACGCTGAAAGACGATAATAAATTTTTGGCTTTAACCGATACTGCAACCTTCTCGTTCCGCTTAGAATTGCCCGATGGAACCCTTCAAAACATCTCTAGTCAAAGCCCACAGGTTCAGTTTTTTCCGGCTGATACCTCTAATCTGGATAAGAAAAATCAGGCTAGATTGGAGTGGTCACCCGATTTCATACAAGATGGCACATACAGGCTCTTAGTCAATGGGCGCGATGCCTCTGGCAATGAATCCTCCAATTTAGACTGGTCGGCCACCTTCCAAGTACTGACCAAATCATCCTTGTCAAACGTATTGAACTACCCCAATCCTTTTAGCACCAGTACCTGTTTTGTTTATACCATGTCGGGATCTGAAACTCCCTTGAACTTCCGATTGCAGATCATGACCGTGAGCGGCAGGGTAATCCGAGAAGTGACAGAGTCCGAATTTGGATCCCTACGGGCAGGTACCCACCAAAGTAATTTTTGTTGGGATGGCCGTGATCAATACGGAGACCAACTCGCCAATGGTGTTTATCTATACCGAATTATGGCTAAAAAAGCCGATGGAACCGACTTCGAATTCTTTGAAAACACAACAATTGATGGATTTTTCAAACATGGGTTTGGGAAAATGGTCTTGATGCGATAAATCGAACACACGGTGGCTGATACTTTTACCATAAAATTGCCCGTATTTGAAGGGCCTTTCGACCTATTGCTTTTCTTCATAGAGCGCGATGAGTTGGATATCTACAATATTCCAATCGCTAAAATCACCGATGATTTTTTGGATTATCTAAGGAATTTAGAAGCCATGAACATTGATTTAGCCAGTGAGTTCATTGTCGTGGCCGCTACCTTGATGCGCATCAAGGCTAAAATGTTGCTGCCCCGCAAACAGGTGGACGATGAAGGCAATGAAATTGACCCACGTAGGGAATTAGTGGATCGCCTCATGGAATACAAACGCTACAAAAGCGTTTTGGACGACCTGCGCCGATTGGAAGAGATGCGGTCCTTTATGAATCCCCGTGGATTTGCCACCGAGGAGTTGAAAAAATTATCGGCTCAAGCCATGGCCGATGCCGAGTTAGAATCAGTAACCCTCTACAAACTTTTGCGCGTTTTTGAGCGGTTGGTCACCCGTTTTGAAGAGGATCAAAAAACAATAAAGATCCATACCGTTTACAATTATAACTATACCATACAGGATCAGAAAGCCTTCTTGAAACACACCATCCAAAAAGGCATAAATACCCCATTTGAAGACCTTTTCCTAGGCTCAACCAATCGTATCCACGCCATTGTTACCTTTTTGGCACTTCTGGAGTTGCTCAACGCACAAGAAATAGCGCTCGTGCAAGGAGAAGGAGTCAATAACTTCTGGCTGACCATCGAGGAAGAGGAACTTGCGGATTTAGGAGAGCCGTCCAATAACTAATTTTACTTTGTCACTTTAATAAAAGCAAAAAGGCGTGTAGTGATTTAGACTAGTGAACACTATTATTATTATATGCTTAGCGTAAAGTGGTGCCAGATTCAACCTACAAATACCCCTTAGCCTGCAACCTAAACAACTCCGCATACTTTCCACCCTTCGCCACCAACTCTTCATGACTACCAAGTTCCAAGAGTTGCCCATGCTCCAAAAACAAAATACGATCAGCCATCCGAACCGTACTGAATCGGTGTGAAATCAACACCGCCGCTTTGCCCTTCATCAGGTCTGCAAAACGCACAAAAACCTCATGTTCTGCGCGTGCATCCAAGGCTGCTGTCGGTTCATCCAATATAATTAATTGCGCATCGCGCATATAAGCACGTGCCAATGCCACCTTTTGCCATTGTCCGCCGGAAAGATCCACCCCACCACTGAATCGCTTACCCAACATCTGATCGTACTTTTTGGGTAAATGGTCAATAACAGTATCTGCCAAACTCTTCTGAGCCGAATCCTCTATACGGGGCTGGTTGGTTTTTTCATCAATATTACCTACGGCAATATTCTCCGAAGCAGTAAACATAAACTTCACAAAATCTTGAAAAATAATACCGATTTCCTGCCGCAAATCCACTGGATCATACTCACAAAGATCCACACCATCCAACAAAATACGCCCCTCCGAAGGTTCATAAAGATGCGCTAATAACTTGACCAATGTAGTTTTTCCAGCTCCATTTTCGCCCACCAAAGCCAATTTTTCGCCCGGATTTAAGGTGAATGTGAGATGGCGCAAAGCCCAAATATCCGTTTCAGGGTATTTAAACCCCACATTTTCAAATTGAAAACCCTCTTTCATCGGACGTGGTATCTTCCGCCCAGTAGCATGGGCTTCCGAAAGCGGTTTTAATGCCAAAAAGTCAAATAAATCCTGTAAATACAAGGAGGTCTCTGCGATCCGCGAAAATCGGCTCACTATCCCCTGTAGCAAACCCTGCAAACGCCCAAATGCCCCAGCCAAAAAAGTAAGAGTGCCAATCGAAATTTGACCCAACAAAGTCTGACCAATCACAAAAAAGTACGCTGCATAATAACTCAAAGTACCCAAAGCCGAGAAAAAACTCCCCCAAGCCGCACGTTTGATCGCCAATACTTGATTAGCCAAGTAATACTTGTCAGAAATACGTTTGAAACGCTCAGAAATAAACCCTTCCAACCCAAAAATCTTGATTTCCTTAGCCGTTTCATTGCTTGCGCCGATGAACCTAAGATAATCCAATTCACGCCGTTCGGGAGTCCAAGATCGAGTCAGAGAATAGGAGTCATTGTTGAATTTGGTTTCTCCAATAAACAAAGGAATCACAGCCAAGACCAAGATTAATAGCAACCAAGGATTAAATGCTACCAAACCAGCCGATAGAAATATGACTGTAATCAAGTCTTGAGCCTGACTCAGCACCATACTCATCAGTGCCGTACGCCCGGCGGTCTGTGTGCGCGCCCGTTCCAATTTATCGTAAAAGTTTGCATCTTCAAACTGGTACAAATCCAAAGTAGCCGCATGTCGGATAATCTGAACGGAAGAGTCATTGTTCACCAAATCGCCTAAAAGGCTATCCGTCAACGTAATAGCACGACCCAGTAGCCCCGAGAACACAGTCAATCCACATTCAAGACCCACCCAAAACCAAAGAGATTCCGTCAGCCCCAACCAGCCTTTCACGGCGTTAGGGTCTGCGTGGTTCATGTGTTTGATCACGTCATCTATGATTTCCTTCCCGATATAGAGCATCAATAAAGGCAAGGCAGCCTGAAACAGGCGAAGGACTATATTCCAAAGGGTTAGTTTCGGCGAAACTTCCCAGATCATCTTAAAAAAACGAGGAACGTTTTGCAACGCTGAAAACTGTTGTGAAAAAGCAGATTTTTTTTGTGACATGTATAGTGGTCAAATGTAAGTAGCAATGAAAAAGTGAAACACCGTAACATCCTCAATGTTGTAAAAAATGAGTATTGGTCATCACTCATTGGCACAAAAAAGAAAAGAGCCGGTTTTACAACCAGCTCTTTTTGCACTTCATACAAAGAATGGATTAGTATAAAATACTTAGAAAAACAGTGTCGAACTAAGTGTAAGCAATTGTTTATGCATGTAATTGCCTGTTAATTTGCCATCTACCCTATGGGCATCCAAGGTGGATGATTCTCCTACAACGGCTGACTTATTGATAAATGAGTTAAATGGTCTCCTATAATAGACAGCAAGTTCTGTTCTTTTGGTTGGGTTGAAACTGATGCCAGTTTGAAAATCTGCTTGCCACGAAGTCAATTTATCCGTAGCAAGTTGATTTACCTTCTTTTCACTTTGTATCGCATTCACCCGTAGTACCTTATCATCAGCAAAATTCTTATCGGCCGACTGACCATAGTAAGTGTATGAAAAATAAGCACCAGTAATCAATTTCCATTCAGGAGTCGCACTCCAATGAAACGAAAACGGTATTTCAAGGCGATGAAGCCTACTTACAGGTACAAAAACATAGGGATCTAGATTACTTGCTGAAGGGGCTGATCCTTGCTGGATAAGGCTATTATTACCTGTTGCCCGCGCATAATCCCAATCATATATTTTTACGATAGGTTGGCTAACCTTGGTTGGTTTGTATAGGGTATATAAAATACCCGTTCTGATACCGAGTCGTTTGATAATCTGCCACTCCGTTAGCACACCTGCTCCTAGGCCATTGAGTGAACTAAAGCGTTCTGTAGATAAGAATACGCTCATACCCCATCTCCATTTTGAAAAATTGGACACCATTTCTGGTACAGGAGTCATGGGGGGGGACAATAGATTCTCTTTCTCTGCTATACTTCCTATCACACCAGTTGACGAGTCCGTGTTGTTAGGAATAATTGCCAAGTCTGGTATTTTGGGTACAGTCACAGTCCCCAATACATCTTGCCTTGTCTCCAAAGGAGGATTTAGGGTGACAGAATTCAAATTATTAATATCAGAAATATTGGATTCTACACCTATATTAGCATCATTTGTTGAAGACACCTGCTTAGTATCATACCGGGAGAACATCTCCACAAGTGGTGGCATAGCCAGCAAAGATGAAAAAGAACCACTTGAAAATAGATTAGAATTATTCCGACTCCTAGATGTAAAAACCTGTTCCAGATCCGTTCTAGGCTGATCCCCACTATGATTCACCAAATCCAACTGTTTCTTAACAGATTTGGTTATTTGCTGGTGTGTTATGGCTTTTGTAGCAGTCTTGACACCTATATAGTAGCCAACGCCCAAACAAAGCGGCAGTAGCATGGCTGCCATCCACCAAATAGGGATCGGATTTCGTTCCCGTTCTTTAGTTGGCAAATCCCTGCTAAGCAGGTCTTCCATCTGCTCCCACGCTTTATCGGCCTTATTTTTTCTAAAAAATTGCATGATTAAAAGATTAAAATATATCCCTACCCTGATACAGCAGGAGGTAATGATATGGATGCTTGTTTTGTCAATAATTCCCGCAGTTTTTGGCGAGCAGTACTCAAATGCCATTTAGAAGTACCTTCACTCATATTCAGTCGCTCCGCAATCTCTGCATGAGAATAACCTTCAATGGCATACAGCACAAACACTTCTTGGGAGGTCGGTGGCAAAGTGCGTACAGCCTTTAAAATATCCTCTTCATAAAATACATCGTTGCTTTGTTCTGGCACAGATTGGTCATATTCCTCTAAAACCAAAAAATGAAGGTATTTAGCATTATCGCGGTAATAATCGGCCATACTATGATAAACCAACCTACGAACCCATCCTTCTAGACTACCTTTAAACGCAAAAGTGTGTATTTTCTTAAAAACCCGTAAAAAACCATTGTTTACAATTTCTATAGCACGATCATCATCACGGGTATAGCGAAGACACATACGCATCATCTCAGGAAAATAACGTCTATAAAACGCTTCCTGTGCTCGACGGTCGTTTTCAGCACAAAGTGCTACCAACTCCTCCTCTGTATATGTTTTCTTTCCGAAAAAAATCACTTTTATGTTGTTATCTAAGGAAATAGTTACTAACCTACCAAACAGACACTTGGTTTTTAAAAAAAGGTTGGGTACACCTATGTTATTTCAGTGGGCAAAGGAAACCTATTTTCCTGAAAATCAGCCAATTCATTTAAAAAGATTTATCACCAACCAAGGTTTCCACCAACTGGGCAATACCTTAAAATGCTGTGGGGCTTTGAAATCCGGATTGATGAATGCCAACGATAACTCATAAAAATCAAGGGTCAACGTGACAGAAGGATGAGCCTTGATCTGTTTCCAAGCCGCTTCCATACCAGCAGACTGATGCACGTCATCAAAAATAAATACTGCATTGGCACTAGCAAATGGCAAAATTTGCTCAAAATACCTCAATGTTGGTTCCACCCTATGGTTTCCGTCCAAAAAAACAGCGTCCACCCATTTGATCTCCTCCAGTACAGTTGGAAGATGCGATTCAAAAGACCCAGACACTACCTTAATATTCTCTAAATCAAGTATCTCAAAATTGTTGGCAGCCACCTTCGCACAATCTTCGCAACCCTCCATAGTCACCACAGCAGCAGCGGATCCACCCGATGCCATATACATAGTACCAACACCCAATGAAGTGCCCAACTCCAACACCGATTTCGATTGAAGGTATTGGAGCATATAAAATAACATACGCCCCTGCTCTTCCGAGCTGGCTGATTTGGCTGCTAAGTCTTTGAGGTGTACTGTTCTCATTTGACCATTTCCAACAGCTCCATGATCGCGCATTTGAAGCACCACCGTGCTTTTCAGCATCTGGCTACGGATCATCTCGATATCGTTAAAAGCATAGTACCAGCGATTATTATCCTCTACAGCACAGCACAACTCATATACGAAAGGCGAATGTAGTTGATACTTCGTGACCGCTGACCAATAAAATCGTAAAAATGACCAAATGTTATAAATCAATCCTTGCATCCCGCAAAAGTATGAAGGCTTTTAACACCTGACTACTTTTCAGTTAAAGAAAGTTTAAGATAACACAACCATTAAAATAACTAAAATAGCAAATTCGTTTAGTTGATAAATTATTTTTGATGCCCCATCACTGAAAAAATAGGTTCAAATACGCACTCATTCAACATCATTCAATCGCCATCAAATGGCAAATCAACTAAATAATATGTTCAACCAGCGTTTTCTGCTCATACTAGCCATTATTCTTTTTGGTTCCCTGACCACATTTGCCCAGCGTTATCGTACAGCCGCTGGTATCCGTATTGATGATGGTTTGCAACTGACCGCACAGCAATACATCACCAATGGTTGGACCCTAGAAGGCATCTTGCACACCTCTATTATGTCAGATGATTTGGGATTGACCGTTTTAGGTGAAAAACACCATAAGATACTGTTCCGTGGGTTCAATTTTTATACAGGTGCTGGTATGCACTATTATGGTGTCAATGCAGCACGGGGCATGGATACCCAGCCATATAATAATGTATTCGGGGTATCAGGTATCGTTGGGGCAGAACTATCCTTGGGTCGCCTCAATCTATCAGTGGACTTCAAACCCGAATTACACTTATCAGGCAATCAGGTTCGCCCTTTTGACTGGAATGGAGCCGCTATTTCGGCGCGATATATATTTATCAAAAGAGAACGTAAAAAACTTCGCGACCTTGATATCTTTGATAAAATAGGTGGCAAGAAAAACAAAAAGAAGAAATTGTTTTAATTCTACGGATTCAACATATTCTCTACGGTATTTTAATCACTTGGGAGGTAAAAATATTATTATTGGCCTTTGGTGCATACTTCGCACCAAGGGCCATTCTAGTGGGTGAAAAAATATTTTTCAAAATTTTTCAAAAAAACTTTTGTATATTTGGCAAAGGTATTACCTTTGCACTCGCTTTTGAAAAGGCAGGCATTTTGCACGACGAAAGTAATGTTTTTTGAAAGATTTCTACTTTATAGGCTTCTATATTATAAGCCACTGTAGCTCAGTTGGTAGAGCAGCTGATTTGTAATCAGCTGGTCGGGGGTTCGAGTCCCTCTAGTGGCTCAAGTTTTTTGCACGTAGATGCTATAAAGTATAGAAATTAGGTAGTAAAGATAAAATTGACCTTTGCTGGGTTTTTTATCTTTAATATCGGGGGGCGCGCCGGAGTCGGAGAGCCGGGCCAGACTGTAAATCTGGTGCTTTACTGCTGAGTAAGTTCGAATCTCACCGCCCCCACCAAATTGCGTTAAAGTGCTAGTGTGTCTGTGAATGTGTGTAGGTTTTTCCTTTCTGCGCATCCACAGTTACCCTTGCACTTTTTTTTTATCAACACACTCACACCCACACTCATACACCCACACCCACACTGAATTGCGGTGGTAGCTCAGTTGGTAGAGCGTCAGCCTTCCAAGCTGAATGTCGCGAGTTCGAATCTCGTCCGCCGCTCTCAATGTTTTGTTCTTTGTGTTCTTAATCAATACAAGCATACACTGATTTGCTGTTGTAGCTCAGGGGTAGAGCACTTCCTTGGTAAGGAAGAGGTCGTGAGTTCAATTCTCATCAACAGCTCTAAAGTCCTTGAGTTATCAAGGTATTGAGCCGAAAGGCTCAAAAAGTTAAGTAAATTTTTTCACTCAAGTTCGAATTAAATACATTTTTAAAAAATGGCAAAAGAGACATTTGTTCGCAGCAAGCCGCACGTAAATATTGGCACGATTGGTCACGTTGACCACGGTAAGACAACTCTGACGGCTGCCATTACTTCCGTGCTTGCTCAAAAGGGCCTCGCTAAGGCGGCAAGTTATGATTCTATCGATGCCGCTCCAGAGGAAAAAGAACGTGGTATCACTATCAATACAGCGCACGTTGAATACGAAACGCTAAAGCGTCACTACGCCCACGTTGACTGTCCAGGTCACGCGGATTACGTTAAGAATATGATCACAGGTGCTGCCCAAATGGACGGTGCTATCTTGGTTTGTGCTGCTACTGACGGCCCTATGCCACAGACTCGTGAGCACATCCTTCTTGCTCGCCAAGTAGGTGTTCCTCAGTTGGTGGTATTCATGAACAAGGTTGACCTTGTTGATGATCCAGAAATGTTGGAACTTGTTGATATGGAACTTCGTGAATTGTTGAGCGCTTACCAGTTCGATGGTGACAAGGCTTCTATTATTCAAGGTTCTGCTTTGAAAGCACTTGAAGGCGATCCAGTTTACGTTGCTAAAATCAACGAATTGATGGATGCTTGCGATAACGACATTCCAGATCCAGTACGTGAGGTTGATAAGCCTTTCTTGATGCCGGTGGAAGACGTATTCACGATCACTGGTCGTGGTACAGTTGCTACTGGTCGTATTGAGCGCGGTGTAATCAACGTAGGTGAGCCAGTCGAAATCATCGGCATGATGACTGTTGACCAAAAGCCGCTTAACTCTACCGTAACAGGGGTTGAAATGTTCCGTAAATTGCTTGACCGTGGTGAAGCAGGTGACAACGCTGGTATTCTACTTCGTGGTATTGACAAAGAAGCCATCCGTCGTGGTATGGTTATTTGCAAGCCAGGTACTGTGAAACCACACAGCCACTTCAAATGCTCGGTTTACGTTTTGTCTAAGGAAGAAGGTGGCCGTCATACTCCATTTTTCAATGGCTACCGTCCACAGTTCTATTTCCGTACAACGGACGTAACTGGTGATGTTAAGTTGCCAGTGAATGTTGAGATGGTTATGCCTGGTGACAACATTGAATTGGAAGTAAAGTTGCTTAGCACCATCGCTATGGAAAAAGGTCTTCGTTTCGCGATTCGCGAAGGTGGCCGTACTGTAGGTGCAGGTCAGGTAACTGAAATCTTAGCATAATACTTTCTGATATCCAATCGGGTTTGCACTCGTGCAAAATCATTGGTTCAGATAAAGTTAATCATATTGTTATTGGTTGTCGGATTTTTTTTATCCGATAACCAATAACTTTAGGTTTAACACACACAATAGGGGCGTAGCTCAATTGGTAGAGTGGCGGTCTCCAAAACCGTAGGCTGCGGGTTCGAGTCCTGCCGCCCCTGCATAAATTTAATCTCTTTTGGCGTTCGTGACCTCGCATGGAGTGGCACGGACTTTTTTGTCAAAAGGGGACTAGATTTTCACCTTAGTTTCAACAAACAACGATCAATTTTTCCCGCAATTATGGAAAAAATTACGCTTTACCTTAAAGAGAGTTACCAAGAATTGACGAAAGAAGTAAGCTGGCCTACAATGGCACAGTTGCAAGAAAGTACCCTCGTCGTGATTGTAACCGCACTCGTTTTAGCGATGCTCATCTTTGTGATGGATGCCGTTAACAGTGTCATTTTCAAGAACCTTATCTACGGAGTTTAATACTCCTTCATTTTTATTTCCTTTCCTAAGCGATGAATAAAGAGAAAACAGCGTCCACCGTAGCATCCGGGCCTGAAGAAAAGAGGTGGTATTCACTTCGTGTCATCAGTGGCAAGGAGAAAAAAATACAGGAACGTATTTTACTTGAAATAGAGCGGTCTAACTGGCAGGAATTCGTTTTTAAAGTGATTGTTCCTACAGAAAAAGTCTATAAAATCCGCAACGGAAAAAAAGTAATGTCGGAGCGTAATTTGCTTCCCGGTTACATTTTGATCGAAGCATTTGGATCTAAGTTAAGGGGTGATGTAGCAAAATTGATTGCCGATACCACCAACGTGATTCATTTTCTCGGACGTGAAAACCCTGTCCCCATGACACAAGTAGAAGCCAATAGGCTACTCGGTGTAGTGGACGATAGCCATGAAGCAGGTGAAACTTTGAGCGAGCCTTACTTGGTTGGTGAAGTCATTAAAATTATTGATGGCCCATTTGCAGAGTTCATTGGCGATATCCAAGAGGTGAATGAAGAGAAGAAAAAAATAAAAGTGATAGTGAAGATTTTTGGTCGTGGTACCGAGGTCGAGCTGAACTTTATGCAAGTCGAAAAAATCAGTTAATAGATTGATCAGATGATGCCTGTTCTCCCGGGCTCGCTTCTACAATCGTATTGATCATTAACGATTTATATATTCAAATAACAATTATCACACTACTATTACAATGGCAAAAGAGGTAGATGTTTATATTAAACTTCAGGTAAAGGGTGGCCAAGCCAATCCTGCTCCACCAATCGGCCCGGCACTCGGTTCGAAAGGTGTGAACATTATGGAGTTTTGCAAACGCTTTAACGCTCAGACCCAGGAACAAATAGGTAAGGTACTCCCGGTAATCATCTCGGTTTATAAAGACAAAACTTTTGACTTTATTATCAAGACACCACCGGCAGCAATTCAATTGTTTGAAGCAGCAAAACTGGCTCCCGGTAAAGGTTCTCCAGAATCTAACCGTAAGAAGGTAGGTAACGTCACTTGGGAACAAGTACGTGCCATTGCTGAAATCAAAATGCCAGACTTAAACTGCTTTACTATCGATTCTGCCATGAAAATGGTAGCAGGTACTGCCAGAAGTATGGGCTTGAATGTTACAGGTACTGCACCCTGGGAAAATTAATTCAAATAAGGGAGTTCCTTTCACTAGGAATGTTTAACCTTAAAATTTTTATTTAATGGCAAAATTAACAAAAAAACGCAAAGCCGTTGAAGGTAAAGTTGATCCAGACAAATTGTACACCTTGAGTGAAGCAATGAGTCTTGTGAAAACGGTGAATACCACCACTTTCAACTCTTCGGTTGACGTGCATGTACGCCTCGGTGTAGATCCACGTAAAGCCGACCAAGCACTACGCGGCACTGTTTCTCTTCCGCACGGTACTGGTAAAACCAAAAAAGTTTTGGTTTTCTGTACACCCGATAAAGAAGCCGATGCAAAAGCAGCGGGTGCTGACTATGTAGGTCTCGATGAGTACATACAAAAGGTGAGTGAAGGTTGGATGGAAGCCGATGTTATCATCGCAACTCCAAACGTCATGGCACAACTTGGTAAAGTAGCTCGTATCTTGGGTCCTCGTGGTTTGATGCCAAATCCTAAAACCGGAACCGTGACTGCCGATGTGGCTTCTGCTGTTACAGAAGTTAAGAAAGGTAAAATCGCTTTCCGTGTTGACAAATTTGGTATCGTTCATGCTTCCATCGGTCGTATCTCTTTCGAGCCTCAACAGTTGATCGAAAATGCACACGAACTGGTTTCCACACTGGTCAAAATGAAACCTTCTTCTGCGAAGGGGGTTTACATGCGTTCAGTGTCAGTAGCAAGTACCATGAGTCCTGGTATTGGAGTTGATCCAAAGTCCATTAAAGTATAATGTATCAAATTAGTTTGGTAATACACTGATAGGGCTTCGGCCAAGTCAGTAAGTTGACAAATTAGCAAATTAAATAAGTGACATGACTAAAGAAGAAAAAGCAATAGAAATTGCTGACTTAGCCACCGAACTGACCTCGTCGTCATTCTTTTATTTGGCTGACTCATCTACGTTGTCTGTTGTGAAAATCAATAAACTTCGTCGCCTGTGCTACGAAAGGGGCATTACAATGAGGGTGGCTAAGAACACACTCATCCGTAAAGCACTTGAAGCCCAAGACGAGTCTAAAGGTTATGCACCACTTTACGATATTTTGCACGGTCCTACCACGGTTTTGATTTCTCAAAACCCTAAGGCTCCTGCTAAAATGCTCGAAGAGTTCCGCAAGACCGAAGCACGCCCATTGTTGAAAGCCGCTTATATTGACTCTTCTGTCTATATTGGCGACGATCAGTTGGCTATTCTATCAAAGTTGAAGAGCAAAGAGGAGATGATCGGCGAGATTATCGGCCTATTGCAGTCTCCAGCAAAACGTATCGCAAGCCAATTGACGGCAACTGGTATCAAAATCGCCAGCATCGTCAAGACATTGGAAGAGCGTTAATCGTTTTCAGAGGCAATACCCTGATTCAAATCGAAAACATCAATTTTATTTCATTCATTCGAACATCATTAAAAATTTTATACAATGGCAGATTTGAAAGCACTTGCTGAATCACTCGTAAGCCTTACTATTAAAGAAGCAAACGAACTTGCTAACATTTTGAAAGACGATTATGGTATCGAACCAGCTGCTGCTGCTGTGTCAGTTGCTGCTGCTCCTGCTGGAGGTGGCGATGCTGCACCAGCTGAAAAGACAGAGTTCGACGTAATCTTGAAAGATGCCGGCGCTAACAAACTTAACGTTGTTAAGGAAGTTAAGAACCTACTTGGCTTAGGCTTGAAAGAAGCAAAAGACCTCGTTGACGGCGCTCCAAGCCCGCTTAAAAGCGGCGTAAACAAAGCAGAGGCAGAATCAATCAAGGCAGCACTTGAAGGTGTAGGTGCAGTTGTAGAGGTTAAGTAAGCATCGGTTGACAGACGCATGGGCGGTCATTCTTGATCCGTTCATACTCACAACTATCTTACTTAATGTATCCTACAATGCTCGCATACTCACAGTTCAGATAAATTTTAGACAAGGCTTAACATCTCTCGTGCATGCACAAGGGTGTTAAGCCTATCTTTGTCTGTATCCATGCGGTTTTGAACTTTTTCTAGTAATTGAAGGTTTTATGTAGGAATTAAATTCCAATGTAATCCTTGCCGCCTCCATTTCACGGCTAATATATTGCCAATCAAGCATTTAAAGCATTTTTGCAAAAATGACCAATAACGGCATCACTACTGAGGCTACTCAAAAGACAGGCGTTCAAGAACGCATTAACTTTGGCAAAATTCGCCTCGCAGGTCACTATCCTGACTTGCTCGAAATTCAGTTGAAGTCTTTCCAGGAATTTTTCCAATTGGAAACGACTCCTGACAACCGTAACAGTGAAGGACTCTATCGGGTATTCCAAGAGAATTATCCCATCACTGATGCGCGTAATATATTTAATCTGGAATTTCTGGATTATTTCATTGACCCTCCGCGTTACTCTATTGACGAGTGTATGCAGCGAGGGCTTACCTATTCCGTACCACTAAAGGCCAAGTTGCGCCTTTCTTGTAATGACCCGGAGCATATTGATTTTCAAACCATCGTTCAGGACGTATTTTTGGGTAATATCCCATATATGACCCCAAAGGGTACTTTTGTGATCAATGGTGCCGAGCGTGTGATTGTTTCGCAATTGCACCGTTCACCAGGCGTATTCTTCGGGCAGAGTTATCACCCGAATGGTACGAAAATTTACAGCGCACGTGTTATTCCTTTCAAAGGTGCTTGGATGGAGTTCGCTACGGACATCAACTTGGTCATGTATGCGTACATTGATCGTAAGAAGAAGTTCCCCGTAACGACTTTGCTCCGCGCTATTGGTTTCAATACCGATAAGGCCATCCTTGACTTGTTCAATTTGGCCGATGAGGTAACCACCACCCGCGAAAACTTAGAAGCCTCTATTGGCCGTAAGTTGGCGGCGCGTGTATTGAAATCTTGGACGGAAGACTTCGTGGATGAAGACACTGGTGAGGTAGTATCCATCGCTCGTAACGAGATTATCTTGGAGCGCGATGCAGTTTTGGACGAAGAGAACATTGAATTGATTCTCGATCCGGAGACTAATGTACTCACCATCATTCTTCAGCGCACAGATGTAGAGGAAGATTTCTCTATCATCTACAATACTTTGCAAAAAGACCCGACTTCGAGCGATATCGAAGCGGTTACCTATATATACCGTCAGTTGCGTGGCTCTGATCCACCGGATGATGAGACTGCACGCGGTATCATTGACAAATTGTTTTTCTCTGACAAGCGTTACAACTTGGGTGAGGTAGGTCGTTTTAAGATCAACCGTAAGTTGGAACACAATGTGGATGAAAATAATTTGGTTTTGACCAAAGAGGATATTATCTGCATTGTGCGGTATATTGTCTCTTTGATCAATAACAAATCAGAGATTGATGACATTGATCACTTATCCAACCGTCGTGTACGTACCGTAGGTGAGCAATTGTATGCACAGTTTGGTGTTGGTTTGGCTCGTATGGCCCGTACCATCCGCGAACGTATGAACGTGCGTGACAATGAGGTATTTACGCCGATTGATTTGATCAATGCGCGTACCTTATCTTCTGTTATCAACTCTTTCTTCGGTACCAGTCAGTTGTCTCAGTTCCTCGATCAAACCAACCCATTGTCAGAGATCACGCACAAGCGTCGTATCTCGGCACTCGGACCAGGTGGTCTATCTCGCGAACGTGCGGGCTTTGAGGTTCGTGACGTACACTATTCGCACTATGGTCGTTTGTGTACTATTGAAACACCAGAAGGTCCGAATATTGGTCTGATTTCTACGTTGTGT
Source organism: Saprospiraceae bacterium (assembly GCA_031373665.1). Taxonomy (GTDB): domain Bacteria; phylum Bacteroidota; class Bacteroidia; order Chitinophagales; family Saprospiraceae; genus M3007. The sequence continues at coordinate 148,755 of JANMMZ010000031.1, forward strand.
ACACACGCCAAAATCAATAAAATGGGCTTCTTGGAAACGCCATACCGTCGTGTAAAAGACGGTCGCGTGGTCATGGAGGGCGAGGTGGAATACCTGAGCGCAGAAGCGGAAGATTACATGAAAATCGCACAAGCGAACTCGCTGGTAGATGAAGATGGGGCATTCCAAAATGACCGTATCAAATCGCGTGAGCATGGTGATTTTCCAATCTTGACCCCTGAAGAGGTGGAATACATTGACGTAGCACCTAACCAAATCGTAGGTGTATCGGCCTCGATGATTCCGTTCCTTGAGAATGATGATGCAAACCGTGCCTTGATGGGATCCAACATGCAACGTCAGGCTGTTCCGCTGATCCGCCCGCACTCACCGATCGTGGGTACAGGTTTGGAAGGCAAAGTGGCACGTGACTCTCGTATGTTGATCAACGCCGAAGGCAATGGGGTAGTGGAATATGTTGATGCCAATGAAATTGTAATCAACTACGACCGTACCGAAGAAGATCAATTGGTTTCATTTGAAGATTCTCGCAAGACATATACTTTGACCAAGTTTATGCGTACCAACCAAGGTACCTGTATCAACTTGAAACCAATTGTCCGTCGCGGACAACGGGTAGAAGAAGGCGATATTCTTTGTGAAGGTTACGCTACCGAAAATGGTGAATTGGCCCTTGGCCAAAACCTGAAAGTAGCGTTTATGCCTTGGAAAGGTTATAACTTTGAGGATGCTATCGTGCTTTCTGAGCGCGTGGTTCAAGAAGATGTATTCACTTCTATCCATATTGAGCATTTTGAATTGGATGTGCGCGATACTAAATTGGGTGAAGAAGAACTGACTCAAGATATTCCGAACGTGAGTGAGGAAGCCACCAAAGACCTCGACGAAAACGGTATTATCCGTATCGGCGCATGGGCTAAAGAAGGCGATATCCTGATCGGCAAAATCACTCCAAAAGGTGAAACAGATCCAACACCGGAAGAAAAATTGCTTCGTGCGATCTTTGGCGACAAGGCTGGCGACGTAAAAGACGCTTCCTTGAAAGTACCACCAAGTATCAACGGTGTCGTGATTGACAAGCAGTTGTTTGCGCGCGCTAAGAAAGACAAAGATCAAAAAGAATCTGAAAAGGCCGAGTTGAACAGGTTGGACGATGAGCATTTAGTGGCTTTGAACAAGTTGAAGACGATCCTTGTGGATAAAATTCAGTTGCTCGTAAAAGATAAGGTTACCAATGGTATTCGCAGTATTTACGGCGAAGAAATGATACCGAAAGGGTCTAAAATGAGCGTTCAAATGCTCCGCGAGCAGATTGATTACAGTCAGGTTGATTACCTCAACTGGACTGCCGATAAGTCAACCAATGCCTTGATTTCACGCTTGTTGCACAATTTCAGCATCAAGGTGAATGAAGAAGTTGGTCGTTACAAGCGCGAAAAATTCAACATCAGTATTGGTGATGAGTTGCCAGCGGGTGTATTGAAATTGGCAAAGGTTTATATTGCTAAGAAACGCAAACTCAAGGTAGGTGATAAGTTGGCAGGTCGCCATGGTAACAAGGGTATTGTAAGCCGTATCGTCCGTATGGAAGATATGCCGTTTCTTGAGGATGGGTCTCCAGTTGACGTAGTATTGAATCCATTGGGTGTACCATCACGTATGAACTTGGGTCAGATCTTTGAAACCGTATTGGGTTGGTCTGGCGAAAGGCTTGGTCTCAAGTTTGCTACGCCAATTTTTGACGGTGCTAAAACCGATGAAATAGATGCATGGATCAAAAAAGCAGGTCTTCCTGAATTTGGTCAAACCTTCCTTTCTGATGGGGAAACGGGCGACCGATTCCACCAAAAGGCAACCGTGGGCGTGATCTACATGCTTAAACTCAGCCACATGGTTGACGATAAGATGCACGCACGTTCTATCGGGCCATACTCGCTCATCACACAGCAGCCACTCGGTGGTAAAGCACAGTTTGGTGGCCAGCGTTTTGGTGAGATGGAGGTTTGGGCATTGGAAGCATACGGTGCTGCCAATATCCTACAAGAGATGTTGACATACAAATCGGATGATATTCAAGGTCGTGCGAAGGCTTATGAAGCCATTGTAAAAGGCGACAACTTGCCAGATGCAAATATTCCAGAATCATTCAATGTATTGATTCATGAATTGCGCGGTTTGGCATTGGATGTGAAATTTGAATAGTAAATGGCTGAAATTAGTTCAGATGTAAAGCAAGCCTACGAAAATCAGTACGATGCTTCCATAGTGGCCTGGCGAAGTATCAATGGCCAGTTCAAAGCGGAAAATATTGTACAGATTTTGAATAAAAACGGGTTATCCCCCCTGCGCATCTGCGAAGTAGGGTGTGGGGAAGGTAGTATTCTGAAGTGGTTGAGTGACCTGAACGTTGGAAAAGAATTATTCGGATTAGATATTTCGGAGTCTGCTATAGAGATCGCAAAAGGGAAGCAAATAGGAAATCTCAAAGAGATAGGCTTGTTTGATGGGTACGAAATTCCGTATCCTGATGGAGCCTTTGATCTGGTGGTTTGTTCGCACGTGATTGAACATGTTGAACATCCCCGATTGTTGCTTAGAGAATTGAAGCGTATTTCCAAATATCAATATTTGGAAGTGCCAATTGACTTTTCGCTTACGGTTGATAAAAAACTAGAACATTATTTGGGGTATGGACATATTAATATTTATACCCCAAATTTGTTTCGTTTTTTGGTGCGATCCGAAAAATTTGATTTGATTGATGATACCCATATATTTTTGAGGGACGAAACTTTGAGGATGATTTATAAGGACAATACGACTGGATTTTACCTGAAAAAATGGAAAAATAAGTTTTTTAATGCCTTTAGAATACTCAAGGATTTGAAACCAGATGCTTATGGGATATTGACCAAAAGTGGGTCAGGAGACTTAGCAATTTTCTCCAAAACGAAGTGAAATAGGGTATTTTATACCTGACTTAAAGCAAAAATAACTTATTATTATATGCCTTTTAAAAAGAAAAGTAATAAGACCGATCAGGCGTTCAGTAGCATAACCATTGCACTGGCCAGCCCTGATGAAATCCTGGAGCGTAGCTACGGGGAGGTTCTGAAGCCTGAAACCATCAACTATCGTTCGTATAAACCCGAACGCGATGGCTTGTTCTGCGAGCGCATTTTTGGCCCTGTAAAGGATTATGAGTGCTATTGTGGTAAATATAAGCGTATTCGTTATAAAGGCATCGTTTGTGACCGTTGTGGGGTTGAGGTTACCGAAAAGAAGGTACGTCGTGAGCGCATGGGTCATATTCGCTTGGTTGTACCAGTGGTACATATCTGGTTTTTCAAGAGCCTTCCGAATAAAATAGGTTACATACTCGGATTGTCTTCCAAGAAATTGGAGGCTATCATTTACTACGAGCGTTATGTGGTCATCAATGCAGGCGTCAAGGCAGAGTCGGGCATCAATAAGATGGACTTATTGACCGAAGAAGAATATCTGGAGCATTTGGAAACGCTTCCAAAGGACAACCACCAATTGGATAACTCGAATCCTGACAAATTTGTTGCGATGATGGGTGCCGAGGCGGTGTTTGCTCTGTTGAGTTCTCTCAACTTGGATGACCTATCTGCTCAATTGCGCCACGAAGCGCACAGTGAAACCAGCCAACAGAAGAAAACTGAAGCCAACAAGCGTTTGCGTGTGGTGGAGGCTTTCCGCGAAGGTTTGGAAAGTGCTGGTCAGCGTCCAGAATGGACAGTAATTCAATACCTTCCAGTAGTACCACCCGAATTGCGTCCTTTGGTGCCGTTGGATGGTGGTCGTTTTGCATCTTCGGATCTGAATGACTTATACCGCCGTGTGATTATACGTAATAACCGCTTGAAGCGTTTGTTGGAGATCAAAGCACCGGAGGTAATCTTGCGCAATGAGAAACGTATGTTGCAGGAGGCTGTGGATTCGTTGTTTGACAACTCACGTAAATCAAATGCGGTGAAAGCCGAAGGTGGTCGTGCGTTGAAATCACTTTCTGATATTTTGAAGGGCAAGCAAGGTCGTTTCCGTCAGAACCTACTCGGTAAGCGTGTGGATTACTCTGGTCGTTCGGTGATCGTGGTAGGTCCTACTTTGAAATTGCACGAGTGTGGTATCCCTAAGGCAATGGCGGCTGAATTATTCAAGCCGTTCATCATCCGTAAGTTGATCGAGCGTGGTATCGTGAAAACGGTAAAATCTGCTAAGAAATTGGTGGATCGCAAAGATCAAGTGATCTGGGAGATCCTCGAAAATATATTGCGTGGCCATCCAGTGATGCTTAACCGCGCCCCGACACTTCACCGTTTGTCTATTCAGGCATTCCAGCCCCGCTTGATCGAAGGTAAGGCGATTCAGCTTCACCCATTGGTTTGTGGTGCGTTCAATGCCGACTTTGATGGTGACCAGATGGCGGTACACGTACCGTTGAGTCATGCCGCTATCTTGGAAGCACAAGTATTGATGCTTTCGAGCCACAATATGTTGAACCCTCAAGATGGTTCGCCTATTTCACTACCGTCACAGGACATGGTATTGGGCTTGTATTACCTGACAAAGGAACGCAAGTCTATACCTGAAAATCCAGTACGTGGAGAAGGTCGCCGCTTTTATGCTGCGGAGGAAGTCGAAATCGCATTCAACGAGGGTCAAGTGGATCTACATGCAGCCATTGAGTGCCGTGTGCGTACTTTTGAAAATGGCGAAAGCACTATCAAACGTATGAAGACCACGGTGGGTCGTGTATTGTTCAATCGTACAGTGCCAGTAAGGGTACCTTATATCAATGAACTAATTACGAAGCGTAACTTGAAAGGGATTATTGGTGATATCCTCACCCGTACTTCTTTTAAAGAAACGGCAGAATTTTTGGATGGTATTAAGGAATTGGGCTTCGGTTGGTCATTTAAAGCAGGTCTTTCTTTCAACTTGGGTGATTTAATTATCCCTGATTTGAAGAAGAAGGCATTGACTGCCGCTCAGTTAGAAGTAGATGAGGTTTGGGAAAACTACAATATGGGTTTGATTACCTATAACGAACGTTATAACCAAATCATTGATAAATGGACATTTGCCGATAACCGGATCACTAACCAGTTGATGGATGAATTGGCTACGCACAAGCAAGGATTTAACTCTGTTTACATGATGTTGGATTCTGGTGCGCGTGGTTCCAAACAACAGATCAAGCAGTTGTGCGGTATTCGTGGTTTGATGGCGAAGCCTCGTAAATCAGGTGATACTGGTGGTGCGATCATCGAAAACCCTATCCTTTCCAATTTCTTGGAAGGTCTTTCGGTTCAAGAGTTCTTTATCTCTACGCACGGTGCTCGTAAGGGGCTTGCGGATACGGCTCTTAAAACGGCTGATGCTGGTTACTTGACGCGTCGTCTAGTGGACGTGGCACAGGATGTAGTAATCCGCGAAGAGGATTGCAGCACACTCCGTGGTATTGATACCACTTCTTTGAAAGAGGGCGATAAAGTCATTCAAAATTTGCGCGACCGGATCAAAGGTCGTTACAGTTTGCACAATGTACTCCATCCTGTCAGCGAAGAATTGATGGTTGGAGCAGGTGAATATATCACTGACCAATTGGCTGCTGATATTGAAATAGCCGAAGTAGAGGTGGTTACCATCCGTTCGGTACTGACTTGCGAAAGTCGCCATGGTGTTTGTTCTAAGTGCTATGGTAAGAACCTAGCAACTGGTCGTATTGCTGAAATGGGCGATGCTACAGGTATCATTGCCGCTCAGTCTATCGGTGAGCCAGGTACCCAGTTGACCCTTCGTACCTTCCACACAGGTGGTACGGCGGTGATCGGTCAGACGGAAAATAATATCTCCTCTCGTACGTCTGCAAAAATGGAGTTTGACTCTATCCGTACGGTTGAAAGTATAGATGCTGCTGGTGTTAAGATTGAAGTAGTCGTATCTCGTACTGGTGAATTGCGTAGTTTGGATCCAAAAACTGGACGTGTACTTTATACCAACCACATTCCTTATGGCTCTATGCTGTTTGTGAAAGATGGTCAAGAGGTACAACGTGGTGATAAGATTTGTGAATGGGATCCATTTAACGCCGTGATCGTTAGTGATTTTAACGGTATTATCCGTTACAATAGCCTTGAAGAGGGGGTCAATTTCCGTATCGAACGCGATGACCAAACTGGTTTTGCGGAGAAGATCGTTATTGAAAGTAAAAATAAGCGGAAGATTCCTTCTATCTCTATCATTGATCCTAAATCAGGTGATGAATTGAAGCAGTACTCGCTTCCAATCGGTGCCTATATTTCAGTAGAAGATGATGAGGCGGTTAAAACGGGTCAACAGATCGTGAAAATACCTCGTAAGTTGGGTAAGATCGCGGATATTACGGGCGGTCTTCCGCGTGTAACGGAACTCTTTGAAGCGCGTAATCCTTCTAATCCGGCTGTTGTGGCTGAGATTGATGGTATCATCACTTTTGGAGCATTGAAGCGCGGTAATCGCGAAGCCATGATCGAAGCAAGGGATGGACAGAAGCGTAAGTATTTGGTTCCATTGATTAAGCACGTATTGGTACAAGATGGTGACTATGTTCGCGCTGGTACAGCACTGACAGAGGGAACGATCTCGGTGAAAGATATTTTGCAGATTCGCGGACCATTTGCGGCATCTTACTACTTGGTAAATGGTGTTCAAGAGGTTTACCGTCAGCAGGGTATCAATATCAATGACAAACATATTGAGGTAATTGTGCGCCAGATGTTGCGCCGTCTTGAAATAGTGGATCCAGGTGATACACATTTCTTGGAAGGTGAACCGGTGGAACGCAATGAGTTTATTGATTACAACGACTGGATTTTTGATAAAAAATTGGTCTTGGAGGCTGGTGAAAGTACAAAATTGAAGGCAGGTGCTTTGGTTACCTTGCGTCAAATACGCGAAGAGAACTCGTTCTTGAAGCGTAACGATAAGAAACTGGTGGAATACCGCGAAGCGATGCCTGCAACGGCAATCTCTATGCTGCTTGGTATTACTAAGGCTTCTTTGGGTACTGAATCTTGGATTTCTGCGGCTTCGTTCCAAGAAACCACAAAAGTACTTTCTACGGCGGCAATCGCGGCTAAGAAAGACTTCTTGATGGGTCTGAAAGAGAACGTTATCGTAGGTAAGAAGATTCCTGCTGGTACTGGTTTGCGCGAGTTTGAACGCATTCAGGTGACCGGATCTGGTCGCCCGTTCAAGGAGCAGCAGCCAGTGGAAATGGCGGAAGATACTTTGTAAATTGCCAAGTCTATAAATAATAGTAAAACCGTTTCCAGCACTGTCTGGAAGCGGTTTTGTTTTTTGGAGATTGTTGAAATTCGTGTACTTTTGCCAATCAAACTCAAAACTCATCATTCATTACTTATAACTTTAAAAGTGGATTTAAAAAAGATACCAACCCCATGTTTTGTCTTGGAGGAATCGTTGTTGCGCCGCAATTTGGCATTGATCGCACGGGTACAGCGTGAAGCAGGAGTCCAGATTATTCTGGCTTTCAAGGGCTTTTCTATGTGGAGTGCTTTCCCGATTGTGCGGGAGTATGTTTCGGGTGCAACGGCTTCGTCGTTGTCGGAAGCACGGCTTTGTTTTGAAGAAATGAAGTCGAAGTCGCACACGTACTCGGTGGCCTATTTACCTAAGGAATTTAATAAGATATTGCAGTATTCCAGCCATATTTCTTTCAATTCTATTGCGCAATACAAGCGATACCAAAAGAAAGTGGCGGCTTCGCCTGATAAGGTGAGTCCCGGTATTCGAGTGAATCCGGGTTGGTCGCCAGTGGAGACGGATTTGTATAATCCGGCATCGCCGGGATCGAGATTGGGGGAGCCCGTAGAAAATTTCAAAGGCAAACTGCCCGATGGGGTAGAGGGATTGCATTTTCATACTTTGTGCGAAAGCACGAGTTTTGATTTGGAAATATTGTTGCAACACTTTGAAAAGCAGTTTGGAGCGTTTTTACCGGGTCTGAAATGGGTGAATTTTGGCGGTGGGCACCTGATGACCAAGGAAGGTTATGATGTGGATCATCTTATTGGTATATTGAAGGCTTTTCGCAGCCGCTATCCGCATTTGCATGTGTTGTTGGAGCCGGGTTCGGCTTTCGCTTGGGATACTGGCACTTTGGTAACTACGGTATTGGATGTGGTGAATAATAAAAAGGTGAAAACCGCCATTTTGGATTGCTCATTTACCTGCCATATGCCCGATACGTTGGAGATGCCCTATCGCCCAAGGATTAGGGGGGCACAAGCAGAACCAGTGCCTGGTAAGCCAACATATAGGTTGGGTGGGGTAAGTTGCTTGAGCGGCGATTTTATCGAGGAATATTCATTTGACCAGCCATTGAAGGTGGGTCAAAAGATTGTCTTGGAAGATATGATTCACTATACGATGGTGAAAACTACGACGTTCAATGGAGTAACACACCCAAGCATCGCGATCTTGCGCTTGGATGGAACCTTGGATATTGTCCGTAGGTTTGGGTATATGGATTATAAGAAGCGGCTTTCGTAGTCATTCATAGACAGCGAAATCACTACTTTAGCGTTATATAAGTCGCCCAAACACCGTTCCTTAACATCAAGCATGAGCATAAAAACAGGATTAATACTATTATTGGCGTGCCTCCCGATCATTGGGTGGGCTCAAGGCGCGCCTGCGCAACCTGCGCAGGATACACAGAAACTGAAGATCGAAACGGCTTTGGTGATCGAAAATTTCAGGAAGGACAACCGCGATTTGCAAAAATTGAGCGGAAATGTGCGGCTGCGCCAAGAGAATACCTTGATTTATTGCGATACTGCGATCACAGATCAAGATTTTGCGATCTTGAAAGGGGGTATTGTGATCGCACAAGGGGATTCTTTGAAAATATTTTCAGACTCCTGCCATTATAATGCGAATACGAAGATCAGTGACTTCTTTGGGAAGGTGGTACTTGAAAATGGCCGCCAAAAACTATATACCAACCGACTTCGCTATGACATGGCCAATAAAATAGCCACTTACACGACGGGGGCTACCATGAGTAACGGTAAAAGCCAGTTGAAAAGCAAGCGGGGGTATTATTTTGTGGATCAAAAGGATATGTTTTTTAAAGGCGATGTGGTGGTGACTGACCCTGAATTTACGATGCGGACAGATACGATGGTTTTTAATACGGAGACGCAAGTAGTTCGTTTTGTAGCACCTACACTAATCACGCAACGGGGTAGCAAAATTTACACAGAAAGCGGTTTTTATGATATTGAAAACAACTTTGCGGAGTTTGATCAAAATCCGCAGTACGAAAAGGATGCGCAACGGGGAAGGGCTAGAAAAATGCGTTATGAAGGGGCTTCAAAAACCTATACTTTGGAGGGAGATGCTTATATAGAAAACCCCGAAAAGGGAGAGACTACGGAGGCGGATGTGATTCGTTACAACTCTGAAACGGAAAAGAGTACGCTGCGTGGTAATGCTCATTTTAAGGATAGTACCCGTGAGATAAGGGGGGCTGAAATCCGATATGATGGGCGCAATAAATCCTATCAATTGGCAGGGAGGGGCATTGTGAACGACCCTCCAAACATCATTGAAGCCGATTCTTTGGATTTTAATGATCAGTTGGGCAATGGCCTGGCTCAAGGCAATGTGATCTGGATAGATACGTCGAGCAATGTCACTGTGCTGGCCCATCGGATGGATTACAATAAAAAATCCGATTTTTTGTACGCTTATGGTGGCTCAAGCGGCGCGGGTGGACGGCCGATGATGAAGAGCCTGATTGATCGCGATACCTTGTTTATGAGTGCTGATACGCTGACTTCTTTCAAACCTGATTCTGCATCGGATGTGCGCAAGTTATTGGCTTACCGCAATGTGCGTATTTTTAAAAGTGATATGCAAGCGGCTTGCGATTCGTTATCATTTAGTTCTTTAGATTCTATCTTTTGGTTTTATAAAATTGATACCTTGCCCATCATTTGGTCTGATACTTCGCAGTTTTCGGGCGATACGATTCGGATGCTGTTGAAGGATAAAAAATTGGATCGCATATGGCTTCGCCAAAATTCGATGGTGGTCAACTCGGAAGACGGGATCATGTTTAACCAGATCAAAGGCAAATACAATACGGCGTATTTTAGGGAGAATGAGGTGCGGGAAATGCTGGTGGAAGGCAACGCAGAGACTATATATTATGCCTTGGATGAAAAACAGGCTTATATTGGTTTAAATGAGAGTTCGTGTTCGGAAATGCGGTTGTATTTTGGTGATAATAAGGTAGAAAGTATCAAGTTTTATCAGCAACCAGCCGGCAAGTTCATTCCTATGAAGAAGGCTGGCAGTAAGGAATCTAAGAAATTGGTGGGTTTTTTCTGGGAAACGCAGCGGCGGCCGCGGAGTGCTGTGGGGCTTTGATTTTTTGGGTTGTCCCCGACCGATTGTGACATAAGATTAGGATTTCGCGCCAGCAATGAAAATACAGCAATAAGTAACACGAATTAAATAACATCCTCCATTTTACTTCATTTTTACCGCGAAAATGGAGGATGTTCAAACCAAGACTCGTTTAGCCGTTTTCTGTAAAACCAGGGTAGAGCGTCATGCCGCCGTCCACAAAAATGGTGGTGCCATGGATATAATCCGACTCGTCGGAGGCCAGCCATACCGCTGCGGCTCCAATATCGGAGGTCTCGCCGACACGCTGATACGGGATCAATCCGAGGAGTTTGGTTTCGGCTTCGGGTGTCTCCCAAGCAGATCGGTTGATTGGTGTTTTGATCGCACCCGGCCCGATTGAGTTGATCCGAATTTTATAGGGGCCGTACTCTTGCGCCATTGATTTCATCATGAGCATCACCCCGCCTTTTGAGGCTGCATAATTGACGTGGCCACCCCAAGGAATTACCTCGTGGACAGAGGACATGCAAATAATTTTGCCCAATGCGACCGATACATCGGGACGTGGTCCACGGCGCAAAAACTCACGAATAGCCTCCCGAGCGCATAAAAACTGCCCCGTCAGGTTTACATCGAGAACAAATTGCCAATCTTTGAGCGACATGAGGTGAAAAGGCGAATCGCGCTGGAGGCCGGCATTGTTCACCAAAATATCAACCGTTCCAAATGTCTGAACGGCTTCATTAAACATAGCGATAACTTCGTCCTCCTTGCTGACATCCGCTTTGTAAGCGATGGCGGTGCCGCCGCTGTGGGTGATTTCATCCACGACTTGCTGGGCCGCCTCATCGCCGAAGACGTAGTTGACGACGACATTGGCCCCGTCGCGGCCCATGGAAATGGCGATTGCTCTGCCAATACCGGAGTTGGCACCCGTAACGATACAGGTCTGATTTTGGAGGCGATTATTAGGTTTTTGATACATTGTATAGATCGAGTTGTGTTGATTAATGTTGTTGAGTGGAAGCAGCAATTTTGCCACCCGTTTGTGTCCTGATTTTGTAAAGCCCTGTGTGGGCAGTGAGGTAAAGGGTTTTGCCGTCGGCATCGCCCCAAGCCATATTGGCCGGGCGCTCCGCAACCTGTAGTACGCCCAAGATTTTGGCTTCTGGCGACAGGATCCAAACACCGCCAGGTGCGCTGACAAACATATTGCCTTTTTGATCCACTTTTACGCCATCCAGCGCTTCATCACCGAGGGTAAATCCAAAGTCAAAAAATACAGCGCCGTTTTTGAGTGTGCCATCTGGGGCCACTTCATAACGCCATAGGGTTTTGGTATGTTGTATGTCGCGGATGTCCCAGTTGGCTACATACAGGTAGCGTTCGTCCGGGCTGAATGCAAGGCCATTGGGGCCGCCGAGGTCGGTGCTAAGCAGTTCTGTTTGGCCGTTTTTGATGCGATAAACACCCTGATGCGGGGTTTGTTTGGCCGGATCCGTGTAGTTTTTAGGCAAGCCATACGGCGGATCGGTGAAATATAGGACACCATCGGATTTGAATACCAGATCATTGGGGCTGTTTAGTTTTTGGCCCTTGTAACCATCGGACAACACCGTAACCGGCCCTTTGACCTCGTGGCGGACGACGCGGCGGTTGCCGTGCTGGCAGACGACCAATCGGCCCTCATTGTCAATCGCCAATCCGTTTGATCCGGGCTGGTGATAATCCCCAATATCGAAACCACTATAACCCGATTTGCTTTGATAAATGCTGATATTGTGGTTTTTGGGTTCGTAGCGGTAAATGACATTGGTGTTTGGGTCGCTGAACAACAAGTAACCAGACGGATGCCAAACGGGGCCTTCCGTAAACTGAAAACCATCTGCTAATTTTTCAATCACGGCATCCGTCGCTAAAATCTCGTCCAACTTGGGTTCTTTTCTTTCGATTCGTCCTACAGTTGTTTGGTCGAAACTGGATGGATACTTTTTATAGACATCCAGGGTGGCCGTTCGCAGCCAAATGTAATTTTCAGGCAGATCGGCAAACGGGCCATTGGCGACCAAAATTGCCAACTCAAAGGTTTGCCCAGGTTTGGCCTGGTCGGTGAGTAACACTCGGTTGCGGCTGTTCCAACCACTAACGGTGCCGTTGCCATGCTGGCCAAATGTTTTACCAAGTTTGCCATTGACCCGTATTTCCGAGTAATCATCGGCTACAATCTCAAAAATGATGGTTGATCTGGCTATTTCAGTCTTACCGACTTTTTCAGGCAATACGATGTTGAGGCGATACCACACATAGGACAATAAGCCCGTACCGCGTCTCTTTTCGAGATCGTCTGGCGGGATGATTTCCCATCGGGCTGATTCAAAAGCAGGGGTACCTGCTTTTGGATTGATTTGAAATGTGGGGATGCTTGCCCCCGTTGGATACAAAGCCATTGGATCCTTTTCGGATGGGCCAGGCGACTTGAAATTAGTTTTTTCGATTTGGGCTGCCAAAAAACTCCAGGTTGCTTTCACCGCATCGGTTCCAGCCTTGGTCTTCAAATCTATAATGGCACTTGCCTGCCCAACAGCGAGTTCACGCTGCTCCTGCGCAAAGACCTGAATGCTGGCAATCAATACTACAATCAGTATTTGGATGGCCGGATATATCGTATTTTTCATACTAAAATTTTGTGAAATAATTTGAAGATTTCTCCGACGATAAAAACACTTTATCGTCGGAGAAGGATTTATCGTGTTATTTGAGAGAAGCCTTGGCTCCTGCAACGGCTATTTCTCGATCTTGATCAGCAGATTTGGCACCACTAACACCAATGGCTCCGATGACTTTGCCCTCGTATTCAATGGGTACACCTCCTTGCAGGAAAGTATAACCAACCGTAATGAGGGCATTGCGGCCACCATTGATGGCATCTTCCAATTTTTTGGATTCAAATTTAAACAAGGCAGCGGTACGCGCTTTCTCGATAGCCACCGTAGCCGATGCGGCAAATGTGCCATCCAAGCGTTCAAAAAGTACTAAATGCCCGCCGGCATCAACAATTGCAATACTGCCACCGGGTGCCTGATTGGCCTTTGCGTATGTCAGGGCATTTGCCATGATTTTTTGTGCACTTTCCACGGAGAGATCGTAAGTTGCGGTCTGAGCGTGCGCCAAACAAGTAAAGCACACGGACAGTAAAACTGAAAAAACAATCGATTTCATATTATTTATTTAACTTTTTTATGTTTTACATGTTTTGTCTGGAATTTTGCCCATTCGGCATTGGCTTTCTCAAAGTTGCCAGGAACATCTTGCTTCCAGCCGTTCACCGCCTTTTGATTGTGCTGGTAAACATTCAGTTTTTGAAAAGTGGTGTCATACGTCCACAATTCGATGGGGGCCAGATGGCCAACCGCTACGCCATAAGCGCAATAACCACCGAAGAGCGGCTCAAATTGAGCCGGCGTGCGATCAAACTTTTTTTTGTTTTCTGCGGACACAAAATGATAAATTGCACCTTTATACGTACTGCTATATGCAGTGCTGCCTTTGGTATCTTTACCTTCGCGAAGGCTTACCGGATCATGTCCTTGTAGAATAACACCCTGTTCATCTACGTTGACCAAATACCCGCTCTTTACGGCCCCCAAGCCGAGTTTAGCATGAGGTGCACAGCCAACAGCAAGTGCGGAAAGAGCCATTAGGCTTGAATAAAAAAGGAATCTCATAAAAGAATTATTAATTGATGTTAAATAAATTGACGCTGCAAAGGTCGGATGAACGTATGGAGCCAAACGTTACACAGGTAACATTCCTAAAAACAGCGAAATGTTACCTGTGTAACTTATTGAGCCATATCGTGCCCATACTTTTGCACTCTAAAAGTTACATCACTTATATGAAACAGCAAGAAAAAATACGGCTGTCTGAAAAAGACGCTGGTACCAAAAAATGGCACCAATGGGGACCTTATTTGTCAGAACGGCAATGGGGGACGGTTCGAGAGGACTATTCAGAAGGCGGTACCGCCTGGGACTTTTTTCCACACGATCACGCTCGCTCGAGGGTATATCGTTGGGGTGAGGATGGTATCGCGGGTGTGAGCGACGAGTGGCAGCGGTTGTGCTTTGCCGTGGCACTGTGGAACGGCAAAGATCCAATCATAAAAGAACGCTTGTTCGGCTTAACGGGCAATGAAGGCAACCACGGCGAAGACGTGAAAGAATTGTACTATTATTTGGACAATACGCCGACCCATTCCTACATGAAACACCTATATAAGTATCCGCAAGCCGCATTTCCGTACCAGCAATTGACCCAGGAAAATGGATTTCGCGATCGCAAAGATGCCGAATTGGAAGTCTTAGACACGGGCGTTTTCAATGACGGTCGCTACTGGGATGTATTTACAGAATACGCCAAAGCCGACACCGATGATTTGCTGATTCAGATAACAATACACAACAGAAGTACCGAATCATCGGACTTGTGGTTGCTGCCTACACTTTGGTTTCGCAACCTGTGGTCGTATGGATTGATGAATGAAAAACCCGTCATCACTCAAACATCAGATGGGTCGGTGGCACTCCAGCATGAGAAAATAGGCGATTACTTCTTCTATTTTGAAGGTGCAGATCGCCTGCTCTTTACAGAAAATGAACACAATACCGAGCGGCTTTGGAACCAACCCAATGCTTCGCCTTTTGTAAAAGATGCTTTTCATACAGCCTTGACGAACAATCAGTTTGAGTTTTTGGAAGGCAATACCAGTGGCACTAAATTCAGCCCGATGTATGCTCTGCAAATTGAAGGCGGTGGGCAACGGACGTTTCAGTTCAGGTTGTCGGCCAAAGCACTGAAAAAACCATTTGGAAAACCATTTGAACAGGTATTTGAAGACCGTAAGGCGGAAGCAGACCTGTTTTATGATAGTCTGATATCAACACAGGCCGATGCGGATACCCAAAACATTCAACGGCAGGCTTATGCGGGCATGCTGTGGTCGAAACAATACTACAACCTCGATATGCCTCAGTGGCTCAATGGCGATCCGGGGCAATTACCGCCGCCAGAATCCCGCAAAAATGGCCGAAACAAGCACTGGCAATCGCTCAATAACGAAGACATTATTTCGATGCCCGACAAATGGGAATACCCTTGGTATGCAGCTTGGGATTTGGCCTTTCACTGTGTGCCACTGTCAGAATTGGATCCGGGATTTGCCAAAAAACAGCTGATTTTGTTCCTCAGAGAGTGGTACATGCACCCCAATGGCCAACTGCCCGCCTATGAATGGGCATTTGGTGACGTAAATCCGCCAGTACACGCCTGGGCTTGCCTTCAGGTGTACAATCAAGAAAAAAAACAGACAGGAACAGGTGATTTGAGTTTTCTGAAACGGGTTTTTCAAAAACTTTTGCTCAATTTTACATGGTGGGTCAATCGAAAAGACCATCAGGGTAACAACGTTTTTGAAGGCGGTTTTTTGGGATTGGACAACATTGGTGTATTCGACCGAAGCAACGAAATACCTGGAGGCGGCTACTTGGAGCAGGCCGATGGTACTGCCTGGATGGGCTTATATTGTCTCAATATGCTCGAAATGGCCTTAGAAATAGCGCAACACGACGGTACATTTGAGGATGTGGCCACCAAATTCTTTGAGCACTTTACCTATATCTCGGAGAGCCTCAATCGAATTGGGCATGACTGGACTGGGTCGTGGGACGAGCGCGATGGTTTCTTCTATGATATTGTGGCGCTTCCGAATGGCGAATACATACCCGTAAAAGTGCGTTCGTTGGTGGGGCTGAGTACCATATTTGCTACCTATATTTTGCCGAAAAATTTGTTAGAGAAATTACCCGAATTTGCGGGCAGACTCCGTTGGTTTCAGCAATACCATAAAAATGATCAACAGCACCCTATTCTGGATGAGAATCCTGAAAATGGAGATATTCTCTTGTCGCTTGTACCACAGGAACGACTTGGGCGCATGCTGCATGCCATGTTGGATGAAAACGAGTTTTTGTCGCCAGGTGGCATCCGGTCGCTATCAAAAATCCATGAAAATGGTTATAACCTCAAGATCGCAGGGGTGGATTTTGGGCTGCATTACGAGCCAGGGGAAAGTTCGAGCGGCCTTTTTGGTGGCAATTCAAACTGGAGAGGCCCGGTCTGGATGCCGATGAATTACCTATTGGTGCAGTCGTTGCGCACGTACGACCAGTTTTACAGTGATGCGTATCAGGTCGAGTTTCCGAGTAATTCCGGCATTCAATTGAGTCTTTCTGCAATTGCAGATGCTTTATCGAACCGATTAATTGGTATATTCCAGCAAGATGACGCTGGACTGCGGCCTGTAAATCTACATGAACCCGTGTATGCTACCGATCCAAATTTTAGCGATCTCGTTCTTTTTTACGAATACTTTCACGGCGACACTGCCCGTGGCGTAGGAGCGAGTCATCAAACTGGCTGGACCGGATTGGTGGCGAGTTTGATCAATCAGGTGCCCAGATAAATACGTTGTGTTTGGTTAAAAATGTTCCATGCCTATTTGGGTTTCAGGGCCGTCTATTGCGTATAGTCGGCCCTGTTTTTTTTGCGGATAATCGGAATGAATTTGAATGAAGCAGGGTAATAATTAAACCATTTAAAAATAATAAAGAAAAAAACAGCAAATGTAACACAGGTAAAGTTTCGGGGAGCGGCAGACCCTGACCTTTGTACTATATTCAGGAAGCAAGCAAATACAATGGTGTGTTTTGTTGCGGATTGTCTGGATTCAAAACCCATTACTCTGTTTAATATTATGTTACAAATTGATCAGGCATCTACGTTTGAAGCCTTAGCCACCAAAGAGTGGTTGGTGACCAATGGAATCGGCGGCTACGCTTCGTCGAGCATCCTTGGGACCAATACACGCCGCTACCACGGCCTGCTGGTAGCCGCCCAAAACCCACCAACGGAACGTACCGTGCTGGTGAGCAAAATTGAAGAGTGTATTTTGTTTAGTCGGGATTGTGCATTTGCGCTTTCGGCCAATCAGTATCCGGGTGTGGTACACCCAAATGGCCAACAATACCTCAAGTTTTTTGAGCGTCGGCCGTTTCCTTGCATGAAATTTGAAGCACACGGCTATCATCTGCTCAAAACCGTATTTATGGTGCAAGGCTCGAACACAACCATTGTGGCGTATGAAAACACAGGCGACAGCACCTTTAAACTACGGCTTTCGCCGCTTTTTGTGTTCCGTGATTACCACGCGCTGTACAAAGAAAATGCAGCCCACGACTATTGGATGCAGCCTAAAAACGGTTATACTCAAGTACACGCAACGTTTGGTTCGCCCCCGTTATTCATGAAATTTACGGCAGGCGAATGGACGGAAAAGCGCGATTGGTTCCGCAATTTTCAGTATGCCAAGGAGGCAGAACGCGGATTGGACGACATGGAAGATGCGTATATGGCGGGTCATGTAGAAGTGTTGCTAAAGCCTGGCGAGAAGACCTTTTTGGTGTTTTCGACGGATGAAGCGATGATGAAACCAGACCCTGAGGTCTTGAAAAACGCAGAGATCCTTCGATTGGGCAATATCGTAAGTGCTGCCCCCAACGATCCTTTTATTAAAGATTTGATGCTCGCTGCCAATCAATTTGTGGTGCGTCGAAAACATACAAATAGCTATACTATCATTGCAGGCTATCATTGGTTTACGGATTGGGGGCGCGATACTATGATTGCCATGCGTGGTTTGACGATAGCGACGGGTGAGCAAGCAGTATCAAAAAGTATAATAGAGACTTTTTTGCACTATTTAGACCAGGGCATGCTGCCAAACCGATTCCCGGACCAACAGGAAGCATTGGAGTATAACACGATTGATGCCACCTTGTGGTTGTTTGTGGTACTGTACGAATATTACCAAAAATTTGATGATCTCGCTTTTGTCGAACAGGTTTTTGAGCAATTAACAGACATTATGGAGCACCATGTAGCCGGAACGCGCTACGGGATTAAAGTAACACCTGAAGGTTTTTTGCAGGGCGGAGAAGGGCTGGCTCAATTGACTTGGATGGATGCCAAAATCGGCGATCATGTGGTGACACCTCGACATGGCTGTCCAGTGGAGATACAGGCACTTTGGTACAATGCGCTGCGTATTTATCAATACTTCGCTGGCAAATTAAGCCACCCTTTTGAACAGCATTTGGGCTTGGCAGATTTGTTAAAAGGGAACTTTAAAAAATATTTTTTGCGAAAGGATGGCAGTCTCAATGATGTAATCCGACTTGAAAACGGCACTTGGGTCTCAGATGCGTCTATGCGCCCCAACCAAATATACATACTGAGTCTGCCTTTTGCCCTGCTCTCACAGGAGGATGAAAAAAAAGTGCTCAAACACGTAACGGAGGATTTATTGACGCCTTATGGCTTGCGTACCCTTGCTACCGACCACTTAGATTTCAAACCCAAGTTTGAGGGAGACCCTTGGCACCGCGATACGGCATATCATCAGGGAACGGTGTGGCCATTTTTGCTGGGCGAATACTGTACTGCTTACCTAAAAGTAAATGGTTGGTCGGATAAATCATACAAAGCGGTACAAAAGATGATTGATCCATTGAAACAGCACTTTTATCAGGACGGGTGCATACAGGGTATTTCAGAAGTGTTTGACGGACAGTTACCGATGACTGGAAAAGGCACCGCGAACCAAGCATGGTCTGTGGCAGCTATCTTGAAAATACTATTGGAGATAAAAGCCCACGAATCGAAACCCAAATCAAAGAATATTTTACCCTTTCTTTTCACAAGTTCACTCATTTTCTAATTCAAAAAATATGTATAAGATAACCTTTTTAATCGGCAGCCTGCTTTGTTTGCTGTCCACAGCATATACCCAAACGGCAGCTACTTCAAATGCAGGTGACAATGCGCGTGTCAAACATTTTCGATACAATAAAAAAGTGGTCGCGATTGATGGTTACGATCCGGTTTCTTACTTCACCAATAGTGGCCCACTAAAGGGCGCTTCGAAACGAAGTTACACGTATGGTGGTATCACCTATCACTTTGCTTCGAATACAAATCTTTCGACTTTTAAAGCCGACCCAACCAAATATGAGCCAGCCTGGGGTGGTTGGTGCGGCCATGCTATGGCTTTGAGAGGCGCAAAAGTGACGATTAATCCCAAGTGCTACAAAATCATCAATGGCCAAAATGTGCTGTTTTACCGCAAATTAGATGCGAATGCATTGGCCAACTGGGAAAAAGAATTGGCAACCACTAAAGAAGAAACCCTCATGATGAAAGGAGATGATTTTTGGAACGCATTTTTGAAAAAATAATGAAAAATTATCTAATTGAGGCTTGGGCACTGGGTATGTTTATGGTTTCGGCTGTTTTTTTTACAGCCGTATTTGAGTTGCCCGGACACCCGTTTCATATAGCAGTGGATAGCCCTTTACTCCGACGCTTTTTCATTGGATTGGCTATGGGACTGACCGCCATCGGCCTGATTTATTCAGGCTGGGGCCGTCAGTCCGGCGCCCACATGAACCCTTCGATGACATTGACCTTTTGGGCCTTGAACAAAATAAAAGGCTCCGATGCTGTGGCCTATATATTGGCGCAATTTATTGGTGGAACACTCGCAATTGGCGGATTGAAACTACTTTTTCCCCATATTATTGGTGCGCCACAAGTGTCGTATGTACAAACGCTGCCCGGCGCACCCGGTATCCTGCCTGCTTTTGCAGGCGAATTCGTGTTGTCGTTTTTTTTGGTGCTGATGGTACTTTACTCCAGCAACGACGAACGAACAAAGCCTTACACCGGACTTTTTGCGGGTTGCATGGTCATGTTGTATATCACGATTGAGGCACCATTTTCGGGTATGTCTATCAATCCTGCGCGAACATTTGCTTCGGCATTCGGGGCGGGCAATTTTCGATTTTTATGGCTTTATTTTTTAGCCCCAACAATGGGCATGTTGGCAGCCGCTTACACCTGGGAAAAATGGATATGCCAAAGAGCAGATTTTAATTGCAGTCTGCATCATGGAGGATAAAAAAATGGCCAAATGTTACCTGTGTAGCTTTTGCCTCCGAATAAATACAAGACCTTTGTGTCAAGAATTTACATTTTAAACATAATAGATGAAATCCATTATCATTACTGGCGCAGCCGGAAACGTTGGGAAAGTCGTGGTCTCCCGGTTAGCTTCGGATGAGCACCGGATACATGCCGCTTTGGGCTTAGGCGAAAACTCACGTATTTTTGACGAGACCGTCAATAAAAGAAATATCGAAACCCAGTTTGTCAACCTCGCCGATGAAACGGTTGCAGAAGGTTTTGTCAATGCCACGATCATCAAAGATCCGGCCATTGATACTGCCATTTTGCTGGTAGGCGGATGGCAACCCGGGAGCATCGCCGAGACAACTGCCTATGAGTTGGATCAGATGATGAAACTTAATTTCCATACGGCATTCAACGTGGTTCGCCCTTTAATGGGCTTTTTTGAACGTCAGGGTGGGGGGCATTTTATTTTTGTAGGCGCAAGGCCGGGCATCAACCCTGCGGAGGCCAAAAATCAAATTGCCTATGCGCTCAGCAAGTCGTTGGTGTTTCGTTTGGCTGAAATCATCAATGAACAGGGCAAATTCAAGAATATACGGGCGAGCATCGTGGTGCCTTCTATTTTAGACACGCCAGTCAACAGAGAAGCCCTGCCCAGTGCTGACAACTCAGAATGGGTCAGTATTGACAGTGTTGCTGACTCAATTTCGTACTTGTTAGATGAAAGCAGCAAAAATCTACGGGAAACGGTCATAAAACTGTACAACCATGCTTAATTTCGATTTTTTCGTCCGCTGCATACTAAATCTGTCTTTGATTTATGTGCTGTTGGGTATTGGCTTTTCGGTGTATTTTTTGCGTAACAAAGTGTCGGCTATTGATCCATCGGCCAAAGGTGTTGCTTGGCATACAAAAGCCCTGTGGTTGCCCGGTATCATTGCGCTTTGGCCCGTATTTGCGTTTAAAAAAAAGTAACATATCCAAATACAATTGGTTGTCAGCATGCCGACATTGTTTCGGGATCATTTGCGCTTACCTTTGTAGAAGAAATTACTTTTTAGGCTTAAAATGGGGTGACTTTTATTCGACTTTGGTTGTATTCGCTTGTATTATTCGCGTTTTACACCAATATGGTCTGTGTCATGGGGTCAAAAAAGTGTTTGCTTTTTGCCACATTGAAATAGAGAACCTAATGCCAAGTCCTTCTGCATCCAATTATTTAGACAGGGCGTGTTAAGTATTGAACAAATTTTAAACATCCTTAAAAAACATGACGATACCACTTCGCAGATTACATATTTTCACCTGGCTTTCTTTTGCCATTGTTTTGCCTGTTTTGTGGTGGAGCGCTATTCAGGCTATTCCAGATCCAGTTTGGCAAGAGCTGATCCGGTCACCTTTACCCCTTGCTTTGCCAGTCATCGTAAAAAGCAAACAAAACGACCAATGGGCCATTAATTTCAGGTCTGATTCAATGAATACAAGGTGTCAGGTGGAGGTTTTACTCAAAAAGCCACTCACCTCACCCAATTCTACGCTGGTCATATATTCGCCAACGATGCCACCTTTTGAAGTCGGTAAATTAAGCACAAGAGGTCTGTATCGGTTTGAGATCGTCTGTACAATGCTACTCCAAACGAACGTTGTCGTGGCGCTTGAAGACAAAATCACTCAAAACCAAATTATCCAAACTTCATTCTAAAACGCATGTCAGTAACATACGACTCTATTCATTGGGCACCGCAAAAAAAGGTTTATGACAAGTGGATGATTGGTTTGATGGCCTTGTATTTAGTGCTTTTCTGCGGCTTTCAGTTGGTGTTTTTTCCAGAAATCACACCTGAAACGCTCATCATCCGGGCAACAGGCACCTTAGCATTTCTGATGTTGCACATCATTTTGTGCATTGGTCCACTCTGCCGACTCGATCGGCGATTTTTGCCGCTGCTGTACAACCGCCGGCACTTGGGTGTGGCCACATTTTTGGTCAGTGCCATACACGGCGTGTTCAATACCATACAGTTCCACGCATTTGGCAATGTCAATCCGCTCTTTTCGCTACTGACTTCCAATACCGATTTTACGTCTTTGCAAGGATTTCCTTTCCAAATTCTGGGACTGTTATCCTTGATTATCTTGTTTCTGATGGCTGCTACCAGCCACGATTTTTGGTTAAACAGACTTAGCCCACGTGTTTGGAAAACCTTGCACATGTCCGTTTATGCGGCGTATGCCATGCTGATGATGCACGTGATGCTGGGCGTGATCCAGTTGGAAAAATCACCTGTGCTCATTGGTATCACGGGACTTGGTTTGTCTTTGGTGGTTGGTCTGCACCTATTATCGGCATTGGCTCAACTCAAAACGCTTCGTCGAGCCGTTCCTGCAAAACAAGCCGCAGCATCCGAAGCAATACCCAAAGATTTTGTATATGCCTGTACCGTGGATGATATTCCTGAAAATTGCGCTAAAATGTTGATTATCAAAAATGAAAACATTGCAATATTTAAATACGATGGCAAAGTATCAGCGGTACACAACCTTTGTAAGCACCAGAACGGCCCACTCAGCGAAGGCAGAATCATTGATGGTTGTATCACCTGTCCCTGGCACGGTTACCAGTATTTGCCAGAAAATGGCCAGTCGCCGCCCCCATTTACAGAGAAGCTGCACACTTACGATGTGCATATAGACGGTGAAAAGGTTTACATCAACCCCAAGCCATATCCAGAAGGAACGTCAAGACCACCAGCCATTATTCCTAACTACCTAAACCCTGTTAAGCCATGAGCGAACAAGAATTTTATATAGGTTGGAAGCCGGAACCACCACCACAATTGGCCAAATTGGTGCGGCGGTTTATCCTTACATTACTGATTGCGATACCCGCCCTAGCACTTGCCATCGTGTACAATCAGCGTGGTTTTGCCAGTTCGACATACGACTTGGGCAAACCAAGTACTTTGGATGGAACGATTTACCTGCACCCTGCGCCATTTTTGGTACTCGCAGCAACTGGGCAACAATTGCTGTTGGTGTCACCGGGTAAGTTTGGAGGAGAAAAAAGCATAGAGACCATAGAAAAGAAAATAGGCAGTGGCCTCGACGGGAAAAAAGTACAGGCAACAGGCATCCTCATTTACCACGATGGGAAAACCATATTAGAATTAGAGGAAGCCAAACTGTTGTCCGACCAGCGGGAACCCAGCGCCAAACCCACGCCGGTCAACTTGGGCAAAGTATTGCTAAGGGGCGAAATCACTGATCCGAAATGTTTGTTGGGTACCATGCAGCCCGCCGAAGGCAAGCCGCACCTCGATTGTGCCGTTCGGTGCATTGCAGGTGGTATTACGCCAGTCCTGAAAGTTAGCAACCAGCTTGGAGACACCGAATACTATATACTCAGCGCTGTAAACGGACAATCAATTCAGGAAGCATTGCTTCCTTGTGTGGGGCAGGGCGTACAGATCTGTGGTACGCTCTACCAGCACGGTGACTGGCTTATGCTGGAAACAACATCGGGAGACATTAAAAAAATAAATAAACTCAGCCTAAACCAAGGCACCATGTGCCAATAAAAAAATGAAATACAACCTACGATTGCACATACCTGCCTACACGCCCCAAACGGATTCGATATACCTGGCCGGCAACATGAATGATTGGAAACCCAATGATGAACAATATAGGTTTGAACGAAATCCCAACGGTACTTTTTCGCTTACATGCCAGTATGTTTTTGATGTGTTGGAGTGTAAAGTAACCAGAGGCAGCTGGACGAAGGAGGAAACAGGTAAAACTGGAAGTAAAATGCCCAATCGGTTGTTAAAAACAGAACAGGGAAAAGAGCAGTTCATCCGGGTAGCCGCTTGGGGCGACCTACAAAGGGCCGCCGCCCAACATACTGTAGCAGAAAATGTTACGCTGCTATATCCCGATTTGGAAATGCCGCAGTTGGGTCGAAAGCGGCGTATTTGGGCCTATCTCCCACCTGATTACTGGACAGCCAATCGGCATTATCCGGTCATATACATGATGGACGGACAGAATTTATTTGATGCTTATGGCTCCTTTTCAGGCGAATGGGCTGTTGACAAAGCCTTAAATAAATTGTTTTCACAAGGCGATTGCCATTCAAGCCAAATGTCTGATTGCATCGTGATTGGCATTGAAAATGGCGGAGAACACCGATTATCTGAATATTCACCCTGGCCCAATCCTGAACATGGCGGCGGCGAGGGCAGTTTGTATCTTGATTTTGTCGTCAATACACTTAAACCCCTAATTGACAAAACCTTACGCACTAAAACCGACCGTGCTCACACCGGAATTATGGGCAGCAGTATGGGTGGACTCATTAGTATGTATGCGGCTCTAAACCGACCCGATATATTTGGAATGGCTGGAGTTTTTTCGCCCGCTCTCTGGTTTTCAACGGCTATTTATCAGTACGCCAAAACACAGAAGCCAACGCACCAAGTCCGAATTCTGTTGATGGCCGGTCAGAAAGAAAGCGAAACAATGGTATCTGAATTGCTCGATATGTACGAAACGCTACTCGAAGCCGGTCATGCCGACGAAAACTTGCATTACGATTTGCACAGCGATGGCGAACACGCAGAATGGTTCTGGGCACGGGAGTTTGAACACGCTTTAATCTGGCTGCTTGGAGAAAAACACACGCACCACAAAAGTGGTATTAGCAGCGATCAGATTCAGTTTAGTATTCTGCCTGAAACAAAGCAACTTGTTGTTAAAATCGATACAAAAATATATAAAGCCCATATAGAAATCAGGGATTATTGCCACGACCGTCAATTCAAGTATTACTTGACAGAACCCGAGCAAAAAATCTCTTATGCAGACTGGGAAAACTGCCTGTATTCCATTCGGCTCATATCTAAAAACGATTTAATTTTTTCCAGACGGGTACATCTAAATCAATTACAAAATCATGGATAAATCTATTTGGTTTTTTGAAGAAGTCGATTTGTACGAAATACTTTGCCCGTACAAATACGCCGATCATCTTAAGCAGCACCCATTAAGTAGTTATAATAAAAATGATTTTTTGTTTATGACTGGCGATATCGTGCGCGAAATATATTTGGTGACCAACGGCAAAGTCAAAGTGAGTTATTACGACGACGAAGGCAATGAGCAGATCATGGCTTTTTTGGGTCGCGGCGAAATCCTCGGTGAAATGGCCCTGTTTGGCTCCAGTCGCCACAAAGAATTTGCACAGATTATGCAAGATGGCACCATGATCTGTAGATTACGGTTGGAAAAAGCCCAAGAATTGGCTCGAGATTACGTCCCTTTTTCCCTCACCATAACTAAGCGATTCAGCGACAAGGTACAAAGACTCGAACGGCGACTTCAGATACTCCTTTTCAAAGATGCACGCCAACGCTTGGTTGAGTTCTTGAAGGATCTGTGCACGGATGTCGGAAAACCATACCGAACAGGCATAAAAATCGAATTGGATATTACTCAAAGCGATATTGCAGCCCTCTTAGGTATTTCCCGCAAAACAGTGTCCCTCCTTTTTTCTGACCTTGAAAACGCCGAAATCGTCAAATTTTTTGGCCGAAAAGAAATCTATATTGCAGATATAAAATTGTTGATATAAGATCGGTTTATTTCCCATTTTATGAAAGTGATCCTTAGACCAGACTGAAACTTAAAACTATTGTTCAATTCATCCAAGATCAATAAACGAGTAATGGGTTAGACTCGACTGCCTAACCCATTACAAAAACGCATACAATATGTACGACATTATTATCATCGGCACCGGTGCCGGCGGGGGAACCCTTGCCCATGCTTTAGCATCAACAGGAAAAAAAATACTCATCCTGGAGCGGGGAGATTTCCTCCCGAAGGAAAAAGAGAACTGGGATCCCATCCTCGTTGCAAAGGGCCGCTATAAAACGACTGAAATGTGGCGCAATCAGGCACAAACCCAATTCTCGCCCTATCAACATTACTGGGTAGGCGGCAATACCAAAATGTACGGCGGTGCCCTACTTCGGCTCCGTGAAAGCGACTTCGGTCAGTCGACCCATTTTGACGGCGTATCGCCTGAATGGCCTATGCAATACGCCGATTTTGCCCCTTGGTACGACAAAGCCGAAGCCTTGTATTGCGTACACGGTACTCGCGGATTTGATCCAAATGAGCCGCCAGCCGACACCGATTATCCCTATCCCGCACTGCCCTTCGAGCCACGAATGCAAGCAGTAGCCGAAGGTATTCAGAAGCAAGGTTACCACGCGGCACCCATTCCGCTGGCCGTTCGGCTACCAGAAGATAATGGTACTCAGGTTGACGATCACCTCAAAATAGAATTTTATGATGGTTACCCCGATCCGACTGGAGCCAAAGCCGAAAGCCACGTAATAGGCATTCAGCACGCGCTTCAATTCCCGAATGTAACCCTGTTGCGCAATCGGAAAGCCATCAAAATCAATACCGACGAAACAGGTCGTCAGGCCACCAGTGTCTATGTACAGCACGGCGACGAAATAGAAACATATAGCGCAAAAACCATCATTGTCAGTTGTGGCGCCATCAATTCTGCTGCCTTGTTGCTCCGATCAGCCGATGCCAAACACCCGAATGGATTGGCCAACTCCTCCGGACTGGTGGGGCGCAACCTGATGATCCATAACAATGGCATCGTGTTGGCGTACTCCGCCACACCCAACCCATCTACATTTCAGAAAGCGATCCTCATCCCCGATTTCTATGCAGCGACGGCCGAAAACGAATTTCCACTTGGATCAATCCAGAATATGGGTAAAGCCGATCCCTTGCTGATCGCAGATGCTGTGGGCGACGACCTCGGAAAAGACGGAAAAGACGAAGCCCACTTTGCAGGTCACATCATTGATTACTTTATCACCGCCGAAGACCTCCCGCGTCCAGACAACTGCGTCACGGTAGATACGGAAGGCAATATCCAGTTGCATTACACGCCCAACAACCTCGAAGCCTATAGCCAGTTGCGCGAAAAACTGATCCACATCATGGACGAGATTGCCCGAACTGAAGGTGTTGGCGACAGCACTCAATATTATGGCTTCAAACTCGGTATAGGTGGTGTCAGTCATCAAAACGGAACCTGCCGATTCGGAATCGACCCGGCGGCGTCTGTACTTGACCTCCAGTGCAAAGCCCACGATTTGGATAATTTATACGTGGTGGATACCTCGTTTTTCCCGTCCTCTGGTGCCGTCAATCCTTCTCTTACTGCTATGGCCAATGCCTTGCGTGTGGCAGAAAGTATCAAAAATCTTTGATTATCAAATCATTACTTGACATGATAAAACTATTTTTCGGATCCGTTCGCTCTTTCTTTTTGCTCGCCCCCTTCCTCCTCTTTGGCACTGCGCTACAAGCACAAAAAATAACCGCTTTGACCGCCGTGTCCATCACGGTTGAAAACATGGAGCAGGAAATTGCTTTTTTTGAAAACGTACTCACTTTCAAAAAAATCAAGGACGAAACCATTCAGGGCAAGCAAATTGCTCAACTCTATGGCCTGTCGTCCCAGTACCAGCGCCTCCGCATCGCAACCCTCCGCCTAGGCGACGAAACCTTTCGCCTCCTTGATTTTGACGGCCCTGATTCGCGGCCTTTCGCCCCCGATTTTCACAGCAACGACCTTCGTTTTCAGCATATCGCCATCGTGGTCACTGACATGGAAGCAGCTTATCAGCAACTCCTTAAAAACAACGTGACGCACGTATCCACGGCCCCACAAACCTTGCCCGATTACTTGCCCAATGCTGCCGGCATTAAAGCCTTCTATTTCCGCGACCCGGAAGGCCACAACCTCGAATTGATTTGGTTTCCTCCCTCCAAAGGCAACCCCAAGTGGCATGCCCCGACACAAACCACCACACCCAAGCCCTTATTCCAAGGTATAGATCACACCGCCATCGCGATTGCAAATACTGATACCAGTATGTCATTTTACCGTGACCTGTTCGGATTGGTGCATGGTGGCCACTCCGAAAACTATGGCACAGAACAAGAACACCTGAACCAGGTGTTCGGTGCCCGTCTCGACATCAATGGCTTACACGCCGACATCGGATTTGGACTGGAATTTCTCCGCTACATAGCGCCACCCGGCGGTCGCAGCAATACAACAGACAGCCGCCCAACAGACCTTTGGCACTACCAAACAGAATACAGCACCAATGATCTTGATGGATTTATTCAGGAATTAAAATCGAAAAAACACCGCATCATCTCTCAAAAAGCCATCCAATTCGGCCAACAGCGGGTGGTTCTGCTCCGAGACCCTGACGGGCATTCGGTATTGGTCGCGGAACTTGTGCGGGAATAGGGTTGCTCAACGGGGTAGTCCCAATTGATATTGATGATGGCGTTCTGTGTGGAATGTGGTTTTTCTATCAAAAAATCATCCACCACTATGCACGCATCTTCTCGTTCAACCGATCGGACCGTGCCTTTGACCAATTTCATATAATTTTTAGGGGTGAGTAATGTCAGTTATCTACACCCACCACTTTCTTAAACATTTCACTCCTCACTTTTTTAAACTTAAACATGAAGTTACTTATCTTTTCTTTATCCCTCGTTCTTGCAACGATTTTTTCACTTTCAGCACAGGTCAATATCCCACAGCCGACCCACTCCGTTTTTAAAATTGCGGAGAGTCCTTCGGCGATGCTTGAAAATTTTGCTGAACAATTTTATTATTTCGACAATAACGGCAACATTTACCAAACAAAATCCAATACTTGGGAAGCTGATACCTGGGTACTCAATTCCCGAGAGTATGTCACGCTCAGCGCGCAAGGAGTTACAACGGAAATCCTTATCAGGAACTGGGACCAGACTACTTCAACTTTGGTTGATGCCAGCCGCACCACCTTCGGATACCACCCAAATGGTCAGGAAAACTATCAGAAATCTGAACTCTGGAATACGGCTACTGGCTTGTGGGAGACTGAAAGTATCACTGCCACCACCTTTGCATCCAACGATAAACCACAGGAACTCACTTATGAATATTATTCTGGTGTAGTAGTGATTTATGGCACTCGAGACTTTTTTACCTATGATGGCACAGACCGTATTTCAGAAACCATAAGTCAAACATGGGTTGACAATATGTGGACGAACAGCGAAAGAACGGACTATGTGTACATTGGCCCTGATGAAGACTTCGACGAGTCGCATTTGCGCCAATGGGATCTAATAACTTCCAGCTGGGGCGATGTTGTCGAGCAAGAAAAACAGACCGTTACAAATAACCAAAGGATAGTCCTGACCGAAATCCGGGATAGTACTACATTCGTTCCTAGTGCCAGAAACACCATCAATTATGATGTGAACGGTCAGGAAACTGAGTACATTTTTGAGGGTTGGAATGACTCCACGTCAACTTGGACGCTTGATAGGAAGTCTGAATATACGTACAACAATGACCTCTCTATATCGCAGTTCAAATTCTACTTGACTGATTTTGACACCGACATTTACTATCTGTATTTGGTCGCGGATTTCGACTATGGTATCTACCCTGTTTCTACTAAAACCCCCTCCCTACAAGCCAAAGTGAGCATCTCACCCAATCCTACTGCTGATTTTGTCCGGGTAAACGTAGAAGGGGGTGGAATCTCCAATATCACCCTCTTGGATGTGCGTGGTAATGTGCTGGCGCGAACTGCTACTGCTGCCAACACTGCGAATCTCTCGCTCGCCAGCCAGCCAGCAGGAGTTTACTTTTTGCGCATAGAGCAAGACGGTGTTGTGAAGGTATTGCCGGTAACGAAAAATTAGATTCGTTTTTTCGGTCGTCGCCCGAAATTCTTATTTCATCATTTTATTTTACTTTCAAACTCGACTTTTGCATAATGCCACCCACTGGTGCTTCGCAGCCCAATTTGCGGTTCTTTGACATGTTTTTTCTATTTTTGCCACAAAAAAGTAGCAATGACACCGATAGTAGCCAGCCTTTCCGTAGTCGAGCGGTACGTACCAGCCTTTAAGGACATATTTACCTCGGGTGAGATCAAACAGTTTTCGCGTTACCTGTGCGGACTGTTGACCAGCGAGAACAAGACGGTGGAGGCAATAAACAGGCTATTCATTGACGACATGATGGATCAGAGTACGCTCAATCGTTTTTTGAGCCATAGCCGTTTTGATGTGAAGCAACTCAACGACGCACGCCTAAATTTTCTGCAATCGGATGCCAATACGGCCTTTAAGCAGGGCAATAACGGTATATGCGGGGTATTGATTCTGGATGACACGATGCTACAGCATTACGGCCCCAAAAAAGAGGGTGTAGCTTGGCTGAGAGATTCACATGGCAAAAGTTACCATTGGTCGCACAATTTGGTCAACCTCCACTACAGCGACGACACGACAGACTACCCAGTCAATTTCCGTCTGTGGAAGCCTGCCGACTTGTCGAAGATAGAGGCAGAGTTTGAAGCCAAAGGTTTCGTGATATCACAGCAGATACGCGAACGCAAGCAAAAAGATGCCAAGGGGTGGCGCAAGTACCTGCTGAATAAGTATAGCAATGCACGCCTAAGTCCTCCCAAAGGCAAGCTCCCGATCGAGGTTGTTTACCAAACCAAACTTGACCTTGCCAAGCAGATGGTGGATGCCACACAGACCCGCTTTAAGGGGCTTGACCTGCCGTATGCCTTCGATACCTGGTATACGTCCTCCGACCTGCTGGAGTACATCGACAAGGTATGTGGGTGCAAGTACGTGGGTACGCTGGACAATGAGGCGGTCGTCACCAACTCGCAAAACATGGAGGTATCGATGGGCGTGTTTTGTACCGAACTCCTAGAAAAGCACCTCAAGGCAATCGCTGATGGCCAAGAGCCATTGTTCAAAAAAATGGGTATATCTTACAAAGGCAAAAAGGAAACCTACTATGCCTACTGCAAGACCCATTTTTTTCGCACCTTCGGCAGGCAGAAACTTGTTGTTTCCTTCTCCAAAGAAGACCTGTCGGACAGCGAACCTAAGTTTTACATATCCAACGAGTTGACGTGACGGGGGCCGGAAATCCTGCGCATCCGTCGCCATCGCTGGCCCATTGAAGTATATCACCAGGAGGGCAAGGACGAGGGTCTCGACAAGTCTCAACTGCGCAGGTCAGATGCTATCGAAAAGCACATAGGACTAGTCTGCGTGGCTTATAGCATGTTGAAACGCGCCCAAAACGACCACGCCCTTCACGCCGATCTCCAATGGAAACCATCTGTCGAACAGATGTCTTTGCCAATGTGGCGCAGGATGCTTAACTGCGAGGCTCTGCTAATGCTCATCAAATGGGCGGTGGAAAAAAACGGGGGACAAATCGATGTCCGCCTTTTCACCAATACCATCGGACGGGCGTTTGTTTGAGTGGAAACACGCAGTAAACCAGGTAAACGGACTGATCTCCAAGGCATAGCCGCCACTAGGAGAAGGGCACTTTTTTGCCCATAAAAATAGAAAAATGTCAAAGAACTATAAAAATTAGGCGTTTTATGCGCGAAAACCTGACGAAAACCCAGCAAAATCGCATCAATGTGCATTATGCAAAAGTCGAGGTCGTGATCAATTAAACCCATAGCAATACGGCAACTGCCCATCGTCAGGAAAGCGCGGAATAATGACCCAAAAACCTTACCCGATTACCTGCCCAATGCCGCTGGTATCAAAGCCTTCTATTTCCGCGACCCTGAAGGACATAACCTCGAACTGATCTGGTTTCCATCCACCAAAGGCAATCCGAAGTGGCAGACAATGATGACAACCAACACGTCTAACTTGTTCCTCTGCATTGACCATACTGCCATCGCCATCGCCAATACCGATACCAGTATGTTATTTTACCGCGATCTGTTCGGATTGGTACACGGCGGTCACTCCGAAAACTACGGCACCGAACAAGAGCA
Organism: Saprospiraceae bacterium; assembly: GCA_031373665.1. GTDB lineage: Bacteria > Bacteroidota > Bacteroidia > Chitinophagales > Saprospiraceae > M3007. Next base: position 181,241 of record JANMMZ010000031.1, read on the forward strand.
CCTCAATCAGGTATTTGATGCCCGCCTCGACATCAATGGCCTTCATGCCGACATCAGATTTGGGCTGGAATTCCTGCGCTACATCGCACCACCCGGCGGTCGAACTGCCCCCGCCGACAGTGCTCCAACCGATCTTTAGCATTACCAAACAGAGTACAGTACCAACGATTTGGACGGATTGATCCAGCGATTAAAATCGAAAAATCATCGAATTATCTCTCCAAAACCCATTCAAATCGGCCAACAACGCATGGTGCTACTGCGGGATCCTGACAGGCATGCTGTTTTGGTTGCGGAGTTGGTGCGGGAATAGGGTTATTTATCTGTAATTCCTCTCACAAAGCCCCCTCGTAGTGTGATAGGAAAAGGATCGAACGGACTTAAATGGATAAGAAGGGTCAGATTCAATTAACAAATGCAACTTTTGCGGACAAAAAAGAGCGGTATTTTATCAAAAAACGCGGCATAGCCTTTTTTATCCTATTAAAACTCGCCTTTTGCGAGGACATCGATATAAATAGGTTCTTCAATGACAACTGAAAAACTGTCTCATTAAAGTGCGCCTTTATAAACATGAGTCATCCCGAATTTTTGGGGTGACTCATTTTTTTTGTATAAAAGAAGAACCTCCTGTACTTTAGTGTTCTCTAATCACAAAATAAACAGGAGGTCTTCATGTATATACGGGACAAATATAGGTTCACTGACG
>JANMMZ010000094.1:0-30171 GCA_031373665.1 Saprospiraceae bacterium
CGGCTCTTTCAGGACTAAAAGTTTTACCTTCGCACCTGTTAGAGTAGTGGCATGCCCGGCACACCAAATATCAAGGTGCTACGCACCAAATTAACGTTAAAATCCAGATTTTGACTTCAAAATTCGGGATGACTCATGTTATGAATATTTGTTGAAAACAGCACTGAAATGTTTGCTCCGGTCGGGTGTGTTGCGCAAAAATAGTAGGGATAAAATAAAAAAATCCCTAGATTATTTGGAGTTATAAAAACTTGACGTATGTTTGTGCCAACAAAACATCAGAATGTGACCCACTCACACCAAACATCATACAATCTTGGCTCGCGCACCATGCGGATACTCGGTCTTTATGGGCGGGTATCCGCATTTTTGTTGGGAGTGGTTGGGCGGATGAGTTGCGTGAATCCAACTAGATTTGGTTGGATTCACGCAACTGGACTGGTGACAAAGCGGGTTTTCACGCAAGTTGGGGTATGTGGGGAGTTGCGGGAAACCGTAGTTGGTGGCAATAATTTTCAAAAAATATTGATTATCAATAGGTTACAATCAAAAAATGCATGGCTTGCCCCTGTTGATTTTATTTTTTGAAGCGGCAGCAATACGACCTTAAAAGCCTTAAAAATCGTTAGCAAGCGTAAAATGCGCAGCATTTGGCAAGGCAGGAAGCATTTGCTGCGGGAGCTCACTCACGAAAAGCAAATGCTTCCTGCTTTGCAGCATTCGAGAATGCACGCTTGCTAACGATTTTTAAAACAGATTTGTTGCGTATTGCGACACATTTAACACAAAAAATATTAAAAAAACGTAGCGTACACGAGATATTAAACATAAAAGGCTAAACGCCAATGAAATATAAAATACCTCGTTGTAGCGTACACGAAAAAAATAAAAAACAAAATCAACAGGGGCAGGCAGGAATGTGGTTTGCAGGCATTTTTTGATTGAGGCATAATAGTTATTTTTTGAAAACCGTTTTGAAAATGGCAAAAATCACTTCGACGATCAAAGATCAACAAAATGCTTTTATGTAATCCATTTTTCAAAACTTGACTGCCACCAACGATGCATAAACGACTATAATTTCTTAGACAGAAACAACAGCGTCTATGCTGTAGTTGTAGGAAATAAAAAAAATAAAAATGGAAGAAATATTTTCAATGCCTTGGTGGGAGTCTATTGGAGTAATTACTGGTGGCTTGCTATCCATCATAGCATTAATAATTGCGCTAAGACAAAATAAAAAAATGAATTTAATTTATTCAATTTTGTATATAACGCCGATTATAGACTCAACTAAAAAATCGAAATTAAATGACCTTGAATTATATTTCAAAGGCTCAATTATAGAAAATCCATATTTAACGGAAATAGAAATAAGAAATAACGGAAATATTCCCATAAAAAATGAGGATTTTGAAGATTCAACAAAAATAGAAATCCAAAACTGTAAACGAATTATCTCTGCTAAAGTGACTCATACATTTCCAAATAACCTAATGGCAACTTTAAACTACAACACAAATCTAAATGTAATTGAATTGCCCCCTACATCAATGAACCCAAAAGATTTCATAAGAGTTCAAATTCTATTCGAAGGAGAAAAGCCTATTTTTAAAGTATTTACTAGGATAATTGGCCTACCTGCTATTCTAGAATATAAAAATGAAGTAAATCAAAACAAAGCAGACATTTTATGGAAGGCTGGTATGATAGGCACATTTACAACAATTTTAATCCTTGAATCCAAGCAAATAATTTCCTTGCTGAAAGGAGAAGGGAACTGGCTTAATTATTTCATCTCGGAATTTTCAACATTGGGATTTATTGGAATGATGGCAACAATTGCCATTTATTATGTATGGAATAGAGGGTTATTACAAAGGTATTGAAATTATCCTACAACAACGGCTTGCTGTCCATGCCGCCGAACAGCCAGCCCGCAAACCCAACCCACGGCAGCACGGCAGCAAACCAACCGTTGTATCAAACAATTAAAACATAAATTATGGAACAGCAGCTAGCAACTCCCAAAAAAACTATTGAAATTTCCCCACTTCTCGGCACAATTTTAGTCGCATTTATTGGACTTGTTGGTACAGGCATTGGGAGTATAATTGGTGGGTACAATAATATTAAACTTGAAAAGGAAAAACTTAGATCAAGCCTAATACTAAAGGCAATTGATACTCAAGACCCTAAAAGTGCCCTTAATTATTTGAAATTATTAAAAGACACAAAACTTGTAGATAATATTGACATTACCATAAATGCATGGGAAGACGATATAAAATCTGTTCCACTTAGGCCAAGTAATGAAACTATACTTAACGATGGGATAAATAATCCAGATAAAAGCATCAGAATTAAATCTTTGGCTAAATTACTACAAGAAGCCACTGGGAACCCCGATGTTATAAAAGAAACGTTGATTTCGCTTAATCCGGAAAACATTCGTAGCCTTTCACCGGAAGCATTAGTGAATGTTTTTGTTTTTCTAAAAAGGACGGAAACATTGCCGTGGTCAACCGAGTTAATTCAACTTGCTAACACTAACATCAACAATTTAGAAACATCTATTCAAAATGGAATTTTTGAATTAGGCCCTCAAGCAAAATCCGAGATGAAATTGTTTAAAAATCATTTGGGTGTAATTGCCAATGCTAAATGAGTGATACAACTCCGCACTGCTTCCCATAGCCGACTAAGCGCGGCCACGCAAGCAGTACCCCAGTTATCTCACATTAAAAAAACAAGAAATATGAAACAGCAGCCAGATATAGGATTAATATACCCAAGTTACTTTCCAGAAGATTTTGGAGAGAAGGTTACTGCAGTTATTCAAGATGAAAGATTGAACTTGTACTTAAAAAGGGAAGAACCCAAAATTTGGAGTACCGTAGAATGGGCAGTTCCTGGAATAATTGCTGCCTACATTTTAAAACCTTACTTTGAATCCTTTTTAAAAGAAGCGGGTAAAGACCATTACAACTTATTAAAACAATGTCTGAACAAATTGCTTAAATTTAGTAAAAACGCACCTGTTGAGACAATTACATCAAGTTCATCGCCAGATAAACTGGATAAAGAAAATACCCAGTCAAAGGCAATATCCATCTATCTTGAAATTAAAGATGAACGAAAAATTCAACTACTTTTTGATAATGATTTAAAAATTGAAGATTGGACAACTGCACTAGAAGAAATGCTGGATAAAATTCAGGAAAGCTACTTAGAATATCCGAATGATGAACTATCATTGGATTTGGAATCCTTAAACAAAGACCCAAATGGTGATATTTTTGCGCTAATTAACAAGGAGACAAAACAATGGGAGTTTTTAGATCTTCGACGAATGTCAGAGAAAAAAATGGAAAAAAATAAATAAAAATGGAACTTAACCAATTCAGCCTCGCCAGGTGTTCTGCTATACCCTTCCCAACGCAAGCCCAGCGCCGCCGCAATGTCTCCGACCTGCGGCCTGCGTACAGCACAATGAACAGATTGTCTGACCATCAATTCATTGCTTACCAACAATACCAAGGATAGCGGTACAGCATTGCGCTTTTGCTGTATTTTTGATGGATCATTCTGCTGTACGTGAGCCGCAGGTCGGAGACACTGCGGCGGCGCTGGGCTTGAGTTGGGAAAAGCGGTGAAATGGAAGACATGCCGTGGCTGACAAGACTTCAAAGATTTAGAAACGGAAGGTCTCAGCCATAAAGACATGGAACGTATGAAAGCGGAGATTGAAAAATGGTGAAAATAGAAATCTCTTTAGTGGACTGTGGCTAACTTTGCATGGCTGCCCATACCTCCTAAGCGTCAGTACGGACAGCCACGCTCAAGGTAATCAAAAAAATAAAAAATAATGAAAATGAATATTTTACTCGCTTTGCTTTTTGTGCTTGTCGGTTGCGAAAACGATAATAAACCACTTTGGTTGTCTGGTAGTTGGAAGGGAACTTTCAAAGATACCTATACCTCAACCGACCCCAAAACTCATTTTGTTGACCAGCCAGCCTACCGAGCAGAATTATTTTATAAAGTTTCAACCAACTCGGGAACAGTAACCTACCCAACTTTGGGTTGTACCTCCAATTGGGTGTTTGTAAAAACGGACAATGATACTCTGTTCTTCGAGGAGAAAATTACAAGCGACAAAAATAATGTAGGCTGCGTAGATAAGATGCAGTATAAATTGTTGCAATTGAGTAAAAACGAAATTGCCATTATTGGCACTGGGAAAACTGCAAACGGACATTCAATTGGAACAAATGGAATACTTGCCAAAGTAGATTATAAAAATAATGCGACTACAAAACCAGATGCTCCCACACAAGTAAATAATACAACTCAATATGCTTCTAACAAAACAGAGCCCGACAATGTTGTTTTGAGTAGGGTAAGTGTAAGCACTGAAAAAACAGTTTCAAAAGGAGAATTGGTAACAAAAGCAAACAATGAACTTGTTGGATTTTGGGAGTCCTCTGAACAAAGTACAGATAACTATGGAATTTCAACTACAAAAATTCAAGTATGGGAATTCAAATCACATGGAAAATGGATTTATGACATTTGGAATAATTATTTGAAAGAGCCTATTCATGGAGAAAATTCTTATTCATATAAAAATAATATACTTTCAGAATATAGTTCCAGCGGAACTGCGACTTATAATATTTTGTGGGAAGATGACTTTAAATCCTTCACTGTTGAGTCCGAGGATTCCTTTGATGGATTATATTTTGTCAGAGTAAATCGAAATCAACTTGCAGGAATAGGAGGTGGAGGCGGTGGAGGTGGAAGCGATAAACAATGTGGATATTGTGAAGGCAGAGGTACAGTAAGATGTTGCGATTTAGGAGGATTTTATAAGCCTGATTGCCTTTCCCAAAGTGTTAAAATTAATTGTATGTCAAACCCAACTCCATGTGAACTGCGTGTTACCTGTTGCAGATGCAAAGGTACTGGGCGATATTAAACCGAGAACAAAGCATCAAACCCATTAATTTAAGGATTTTGCGGTCTCAAAATATAGTTGTACCTTACTAAGTTTTGCCCAGTCTGCACACAGCCCAATTAGTGAGTAGTGTTTTGTTTCAGGTTGTGTCACCACCTATTAATTTTGAGCAGGCTTCGCCCATCACTATATCAGTTATTAAATTAAATCGGACGTTTTTTCAATGAACTAATTATCTTTTTTTGTGGTAATTAAAACACTCGTTTATAATTTAATTCTGTATGGTGTCGGTCATTACAACGCAGTAATTTTCGCTCCCGTTCTTTGATAGTTGGCTTTATTTTTTCAAGGCTTTTTAGAATTATTTTTTGTGCTTTTTGGTCTAGCCCCCTATTAATCATACTTTTGCTCCAGTAATCACTGATCTGCGCCATCTTTTCGAAAAGAGGAAGAGTGTGTCTGTCTGGTGTTTTTAAAAAATCTACAATCAAACCTTCCACTAGAATGGATATATTAAAGTCACTGACGCTTTCCCGCGTTCATTTTTGGGAAACCGATACGATGCCATTGACTGGGACAAAAAGCCAGGTACGTGATTGAGCGCGTCGTGACGCATGGTTTTGTGGAAGATTGGCGAGCCATCCAAGCGTACTATGGGATAGAAAAAATTAAAGAAACGGTTTTGCAAGCAAGAGATTTAGACCTTAAAACCTTGAGTTTTTGAGTTTAATTTTTCAAATTCCCAGAGAAAATTTCAGATGTTATACTACAATACAATCGAACCCGGGACACTGGATTTATTGAAAAAATGACGATCTCATCCGCTTCAAAAAGGCCGATTGGAATACGGTAAAACTTACGATAGAAAAGGAAATTCAAAAAATTTATGGCTAATTTGAACACACCTACTGCTGGCGCAAGGTTCCAACCTTGTGTCAGGCTAATCCTTATACCATTCGGCATTAAAAGACACCACCTTATGTTTATAAAAAAATGTGTTATATGCCCAAAAATAGCGTAACCTATTTTAGGCAACGAAAAAATACAACCCATAGAAACACTTTGCAGCGCCACTTTGTTTAATAAAAAAATAAAAATACTATGCTTAAATTAAACAAAAAAATCTGGAAAGGGCTTGCGCTGGTTTGCCTTATTTTAGGATCAAACCTTCGCACTTTCGCGACTACTTACACGCTTAACACCAGCAACGCCCAAATCCAATGGTCTGATGCCAACGCATGGCAACCCAATGGTGTGCCTGGTGCAGGGGATGATGTTATTATCAATGGTAATGAATCTTCTAACCTGATCACGAGCGGCGACATCACCGTTAAATCATTAACGATCAATGGCTTGGCCTATATTTTTGGCCCAGGTACCTTGACGGTAACTGAAATGCTGGATACCCGCTATCCCTTGTTTTGGCAAATGCGGTTGGTGATCGCAGCAGGTGCTAATGCGACGATGACGGATGTGAATTTCTCCAATATTTACACCGGTATTAGTTTTTACAATGATTTAATCGTCAATGGCAGTTTGATCTTGGAAGCGCAATCGTTTTCAGGTACAAAGGTGATTGTAAATGGTACGTTGACGCAAAAAGAAGGCGGTTTGAATGCCCAAATCTACATCAATCCCGGCGGCGTACTCAATATCAATAGCCTCAATTTCCCAGTTGATCTGGGGCGTTTAGAAAACAAAGGAACACTCAATTGGATAAAGGGCAAAATTCAATCCAATGGAGCAGCCATCATCAATACTGGGCTTTGGAACATTGAGGCTTCAAATGAGGTACTGGAATCTGGAGGTTTCTTTCAAGATACGTTCCTTTACAATTCAGGTACTATCCAAATTGCACCCAATGTAGTTGGTCTTTCCATGATAAAAAAAATGATCAATACCGGGACGATTAATATAGCAGGGCCTTCTACTTTATCTTTGTTTGCTTTGGATCACTATGGAAGCATCAACGGTCCGGCGGGATCTTCCTTGGTGGTATCGGGTGGTTATTTTAGCACGAATAATACCCTGCGTGCTGGTTCTACGATCCAGGTTCCTTCCTTTAAAACCAGCAATTCAGCGGCTTTGGCCATTAAAAATGGTGCGAACATATCCAGCGTTCAAAACTTCTTTTTCGATCAGGGCCCACTCGAACTTGATATTGCCTTGCCGCCTGCTGCCACCTATACATTCCGTGCAGGTGTAGTGAACAACGTGAACCAAAATTTTACCGGAAACTTTTTGTTAGAAGGCGGAACTTTTGACGGAACGGGCAACATTTCTTTCGATACCCCCAATTTTATTGCTAATTATGGATATTTTGGTGGATACACAACTGTTACCCTGAGTGCAAATACTATTTTGGACTTGAGAAGCCTTGGCACATACAATCTGATCAATGATGGCACTATTATTATGCAGCAAAATGGTTATTTCACTTCAGTTAGCATGATCAACAACGGCACCTGGAATATAAATGGCGATTCCACGAATTTTTTAAGCAACTACGACCCAGGGGCATTGGTCGGATGTAAAAACAATGGCGTGATAAACCTTAACAATCGCTTATCCTCATTTTCAACGGTCCTGGAAAACATAGGAACCATCAATATTGGCAATAACAGTAGCCTGCAATTCGTGGGTGAATTACGTCAGTTTGGAACCATTGCGGGACAGCCCGGCAGTAAATTGAGTTTGATCAGTTATGCTGGAGAACATACGTTCAATACCGGGGCTCAAACAAGTGGGCTCATGGAATTGGGAATGTTCTATGGAAAAACGAACTTTAAACAAGGTACCACTCTGACAAACATTTCAACATTTTCGGTGGATGAAGGAACCCTGCAGACAGGCATCGTTTTGCCTCCGGCCTCCAATTACGCCTTCAAAAAGGGACTTATCCGATTAAATACCCAGTTTGAGCCCACAACTGTACTCAATCTGGAAGATACCGATATAGAAGGAAGCGGAAACATTAGAATTGGCAACGGTTTGAACTGGAAAGGTGGCATCATGGATGTTCCGGTGCGCATTTATGAAAATGCTCAGGTTTTCATTCAGGAAAATGAAGATCGCCCGATTATCTCCGCACCCTTTACCAACGAGGGCAATGTCACGTTGAGCGGTGGTATTATTGAAATAAATACCGGATTTTTTAAAAATGGCGGCGATTGGAATGTAGATTCTGATGAAGATGTTATTATGGATGGCTTTACTTCCTTCACGAACGAAGGCGTTTTTTCTATCTGCGGCAATCAACCTATAAAAATTGCTTTCAATGTGCCGTTCATCAATGGCCAGTCCGGCACATTCAAAGGACAAGGTTCTTATACGTTCAATGCGGGTTTCACCAATGAAGGAACCGTTGCGCCTGGTTGCTCTCCGGGCATACTAACCATTGAAGACAACCTGAATGCCCCTGCTGCCGTTGAAATAGAAGTATCAGGCGCTAATATCGGTCAATATGATCAATTGCTAGTCAGTGGCAATATGACCGCCGGTGCGCTACTCAACATCGTGGTGCCTCCCGGGGCAAGTTTGAATGGCAGCATCAAAGTAATCCAAACAGCGGGTACATTCAGCGGCACTTTTGCGCAGGTAAATTTGCCCGCCAATTTCACCTTGCAATACCTTCCCGATGGCGTGCTTTTGACCTCTGATGGCAGTGTAGATGCAACAGATATCCAGCAACAAGCGTCCGCTTTGAGCATCCGACCAACATTGGCAAGCACAAGTGTTGTCATTACGGCCAAGCAAGCGATCCCGAACGATGCCCAACTCGAAGTCTATAATCTGGGTGGACAATTGGTACGATCTACAGCATGGTTACAAGGAAGCACACAGCAAGAATTGAATGTAGAAGGCCTGAATAATGGGCTCTATACGATCAGATTGACCACTTTACCTTACTGGAGTGGCAGAATTGTAGTGCAAAATTAAGCCATTGAGGAACGGTGAAACAATCTATCTAAAAATAGCATTTATTGTTTCACCGTTCCTTTAATAAACGTGAGTATTCAATCTATACGATTCGACCTGCACCTTACTACTTTTATGGAATTGACATTTTCAAGTAGAAAAAGAGATAATAATACATGGTCAAATTTACACTACCTTTGACCGATGATCCGTCATTCATTTATATCCATCACGGGCGTACTGCAATCCCAGCGAAACGTGAGGGAACTCGCCCATTGGCTAACCCTTGTATATCAAGAACTGAAGGCGCAATTCAGCGACTATGAGTTTGTTATTGTCAATAATGGCCTTCTACAAGCCGATATTGATGCTGTGTTGCAACCCTTGCCAGAGTTTATCCGCAAACATATTTTTTTGCTCAACCTGAGTACTCCCGTCAATAAAGACAATGCCCTTTTGGCTGGCCTAGACCGCTCTAATGGAGATTATACGATTATTTTTGAGTTTGATTTTGTCCAAAAACCACAATTGGTGACCCAATTATGGGAAGAAAGTCAAAAAGGATTCGACATTGTATATCTGCGAGCCCAAGAAAGGCGTTTATCATTCGCCTCGAAGTGGTTGTATCGTATCTTTTATGCCATCATGCAACGCTATTCAGGTTTAAAACTAGATCCAAGGGCGCATCAAAGCCGTATTATTAGTCGTAGAGCCTTGAATTCCTTGCTTCGATTGCGGGAAAACAGTCATTATTTGAAAGCCAATTATGCGTTGGTTGGGTATAACACCGCCTATATACAAGTGGAAGAACCCTTGCAAATTGACCCTGATGTGGGTTTGGGTGCGCAATTTCGCAACGCTTTGGTCGCAGTGACTTCTTTCACCACTTTTTTAAGGTCTGTGCTACTTTGGATTTTCATTTTTTCTGTTTTGGTGGCAGGTATTGCTATTTTCAATGCAGTGAAAGTAAAATTGGTGCAAACCGATATTTTTGGGGATCATGTGGAGAGTTTATCTGGTTGGGCATTTTTGGTCGTGCTGATGTCCGTTTTTTTTGCAATCACTTGTTTAAATTTATATATCATGTCTGTTTATCTTTCCAATATATATAGTGAAATGAAAAACAGGCCATTATACATCATAGAATCTGTAAAAAGATATTAACATATGTCATTCAAATCATTGCTTCTTTGCGCCATATTGGCCATTTCAGGCCATCAGGTTGCCTTCGCTATTGGGCCCAAAGTATTGAGTAGTACGGTCTTATTGACTCTAAAAAAAGCACCTGACTTCAAGAAAATAGCCCAAGCCTCGGCAAAAAGTTGGGGTTTAAAAACAGATTCCATCAATATATCGGATAAGACCTTGGTGTTTTCTACACCAAATGCCACCGTGATGGTGGCTTATCTAGATTATGCAGTGCCAGTGGCTGATATCAAAACCGCCGCCACACTCAACTGGATGTGGAAAACAGCAGCAGAATCAACCATCAAACACCAAGGACAAATAGTAGTATCGGTGATCGGCAACAGTGGAAAAGCCTTGGAACTATACAAAACGCTGACCAAAGCAGTAGCCACGGTCTTGGAAAACAACGATTGCCTTGGGGTATATGTTGAGAGCCAATATTTGCTACTCTCCAAAGATTATTACCTTTCCGCAGCCCGGAACATGGTCAGTACCAATACGTTGCCCCTTTATTGTTGGATTTATTTCGGTATTTATGACAGTGCTGGTGGCAAAAATGGCTATACTTTTGGATTGCAGGAACTCGGTATTCCTGAACTGGAGATACTCAACTCCCAGCATTCGCTCCAAGAGGTACACGCCGCCATTTATGATGCCGCACTTGGCATTATTTATTACAATGCTCCGCCCAAAGATGGCAAAAATATTGTTACCATGGAAGGCTCTGAACTAACGTTCAGTCGCTCCAAATCGGCTATTTTGGAAGGCGAAACTGTTAAGATTGATTACTAAGTTCAAAAAATTTCCGCTCCTATATTATTATGTCAAATTTAAAGTATTTACTACTGTTTTTTGCCAGTTTCTTGCTTATTTCTGCCAAGCAAAGCAGTTGTAAACATTCAAAAGAAGTGGTAGTGGCCACGGAAGCAACTGAAAAAAGGTCTGGGGCGTTTTTAATAAAAAAACTAAAAGACGATCCTTACAGCAAGATTGAGCGACTCAATGCCCAAGCGCAAATACACATAGAAGGTGATGGACAATCATTTAATGCCAATGCCAATATCATTTTTGTGCGGGATAGTTTTATCTGGATCAATATCAAAAAATTTGGGATAGAGGCCGCCCGCGCCTTGATTACACCCGATTCGATACACGTACTCAATCGGCTTGAAAAAACAGTCCAATCGAACAGCATCAGCACTTTACAAAAAACGTATAATTTACCAGCTGGATTTGACCTGATTCAAAAAGCCCTGCTCGGCAATGCCTACCTTTTGGACGATAAAGCCCCTGTACCTGCGCTCAAAAACGGATTGCACAGCCTTAGTATGACTTCAACAACGGCCAATGGGGAGTATCTCCTAGAAGAGGGCACTTTCAGATTGCGCACAGAGACATTTATACAACCGCTGGAGTCTAGGATTATCACGATTGACTTTGGAGATTACAAAAAAACGTCCAATAATCTTTGGTTTCCGTACCTTCGCGCCATAGAAGCATATAGTCCTTCCGATGATAAAATGAAATTGGAGGTTAATATGTCTAATATCGAGATCAATGTAGTCAAAAACTGGCGATTTGAAATACCTGCACATTACAAGAAAAAATAAGATGATGCGTTCTGCCCGCCCCCATTGGGTGATGGCTTTTTTATGGTTGGTGTTGTCGGTAGCACTAAGCCCAAGCGTATGCTTGGCTCAGAACAAAAAAGAACTGGAAGAGACGCGCAAAAAAATCCTCAAGGATATAGAAACAACGCAGCGGATGATCCAAAAGACCGCTGCCAATCGCGAGTCGGAATATGACCGTTTTGTAGCCATCCAAAGCCAATTAGAAAGCCGTGGATCATTGATACAAACGATTGAAGCAGAGATACTTGCATCTGATGAGACCGTAACACGCAACAAATCGGTGATTGGCTCACTCACCAAGGATATTGACCGGATGCAAGCCGAATATGGCCGCACAATCAGGAGTGCTTTTCGGAGAAAAACACTCAGCAATCCACTGCTATACATCTTATCAGCGGAGAGCCTCAACCAAGCCTTTCGGCGTTGGCTTTACCTTAGAAAATACGACGAATTCCGGCGAAAACAGGCTTTGGCTATTATTGCTACCCGCAATATGCTGGCCAAAAAGAATAGGTCTATTGAAGATGCTCGCGTAGAAAAAGAAAATCTTTTGGTATCCATACAAGGGCAGCGGGTATCTATGAGTACGGAATTGGGCGACCAAAATATATTGCTCCAATCGCTTACCAAAGACGAAGGTCGCTTGAAGGCCGATCTACAAAAAAAACAGGCCACCTATGAATCGCTGAACGCCGCCATAGAGAAAATAATACAAACGGAGGTCAATAAAAGGGTGGATGAGGCTCGAAAAGCCAAGGCAACTGCTCCAAAACCACCCACTACCCCACCACCCACTCCGAAGCCTGAGAAAAAACCGGAAATAGTGGCTGAAAATCCGCCTATCAAACAGGTACCACCACCCGTCAAACAAAATCCCATCCCTGAGCCCATTAAAGACGAACCAGCCATAGCAGCCGAAACACCAGATGCCTTGCCAGCGACACCCGTAGCAAGTGAAGACCTCGAATCTATGGATTTTAGCCGCAACCGGGGTAGATTGCCTTGGCCTGTCACCAATGGATTTGTATCCAGGGGATTTGGAAAGCAAAAGCACCCTACCATCAAAAATATTGAAATCACCAACAACGGTATTGACATCCGTACCGAAGAAGGGGCGGAAGTGAAGGCGGTGTATTCGGGTAAGGTGGCAGGCGTACAGTTTATACCGGGCCACGACTATACCGTTATTATACAACATGGAGACTTTTACACGGTTTATTCCAACCTAAAATCCACCGCTTTGGCCAAAGGGGATACCGTAAAAGGCAAACAAGTGATCGGAGAGGTCAGCACCAACACCATTACTGGCACTTCTGAACTCCATTTTGAACTTTGGAATCAGAAGGAGCGGATGAATCCTGCGGCTTGGATTAAGAAGGGGCAATAGCACTAAACCAACCCATTTTTCAACTGCTCCAAAGTTGACTTCACCGCTTTAAGCCCACGAATATCATCTTGAACCAAGATCAAATCCTTATTGGTCTGTTTAAGTGAAATACCCATGATTCGCCCTTTTTCTTGAATAAATTTGGTAAACTTTTTAAAGTGTTCGGTCTCGTAAAACGAGGATTGTGGGTTCGATAAAAAATAGCACCGCAACTTACCACCGTTTAGGATGAGCCGTTCAAACCCCAGTTGTTTGCAGATCCATTGGAGACGTAGGGCCTCAAATAAGGCAATCACTGGCCTTGGTAATTTACCAAATCGGTCTTCCAAACGCTTAGAAAAGGCTTCAATTCCTTTTTCGTCTTCTATGTTATTCAGTTCAGTATATAGGTGAAGCCGCTCCTGAGTATTGGTCACATACTCGCCGGGGATGAGCATTTCGATATCGGTCTCTATGGTCACTTCGCGCACAAAATTGCCTTTTTTAGCAATTTCATCCTTGAAAAGGTCTTTAAAATCGGTTTCTTTCAATTCTTGGATGGCTTCATCCAATATCTTTTGGTAGGTTTCAAAACCAATATCGGCTATAAAACCAGATTGCTCCCCACCGAGCATATTGCCTGCACCACGGATATCCAAATCGCGCATGGCCACCTGAAACCCAGAGCCCAGATCACTGAACTCTTCGATGGTGCGCAATCGCTTTCGGGCTTCTTGGGTGAGTACGCTCATGGGCGGCGCAAACAGGTAACAGTACGCTTTGGCATTGGAACGGCCTACCCTACCCCGCAATTGGTGGAGGTCGCTTAGGCCAAACATATCGGCGCGATTGATGATAATGGTGTTGGCATTAGGAATATCAAGGCCGGTTTCGATGATGTTGGTACAAACCAAGACATCGTGTTTGCGCTCGATGAAATCAACCAGTACTTGTTCCAAATGCTCAGCATCCATTTGGCCATGAGCCATTGCAATATCAATATCGGGGCATAATTTTCGGATGTTTTCTACGACCTTGGGCAAGTCATTGACTCGGTTATGGACAAAATAAACCTGCCCGCCTCGATTGACTTCGGCATAGATGGCATCTTTGATGAGGTCATCGTCAAATACCCTTATTTCGGTATGGATGGGTTGCCTGTTGGGCGGCGGGGTACGGATCACGGAAAGATCGCGGGCCGACATGAGGCTGAACTGAAGGGTACGCGGTATGGGGGTAGCCGTCAGCGTCAGGGTATCTACATTGATTTTGATAGAGCGCAATTTTTCTTTGCTCACCACCCCAAATTTCTGTTCCTCATCCACGATCAATAGCCCCAGATCTTTGAAAGCGACATCTTTGCTCAAGAGGGCGTGTGTACCAATGATGATGTCAATTTTGCCGCTTGCAAGGTTTTTCATGATTTCTTTTTTCTCCTTTGCTGTCCTGAATCGGTTGATGTAATCCACCGTGACAGCAAATTCTTTGAGGCGTTCATTGAAGGTTTTCCAGTGTTGCAAGGCCAATATAGTGGTTGGTACCAGAATAGCCACCTGTTTACCATCGGTGCAAGCCTTAAAAGCGGCGCGGATGGCCACTTCTGTTTTGCCAAAACCTACATCACCACAGATCAAGCGATCCATGGGGTATTCTTTCTCCATATCAGACTTCACATCTTGGGTGCTTTTGAACTGATCGGGCGTATCTTCGTACAAGAAAGAGGCTTCCAATTCGTTTTGCAAATACCCATCGGGCGGGAAGGCATGACCGGGTGCAGCGCGGCGCGCAGCATATAATTTGATCAATTCGGCAGCAATATCCTTGATTTTTTTCTTGGTACGCGCCTTGAGTTGTTTCCATGAGTCAGAGCCAATCTTCGACAGTTGCGGAGGCTCTGCATCTTTGCCAAGGTATTTACTGATCTTATGTAAGGAATGAATGCTGACGTATAGGATGTCATTATTTTTATAGATCAGGCGCACGGCTTCTTGAATTTGACCTCCAATATCTAGTTTTTGAAGCCCCGAAAATTTGCCGATTCCATGATCTATATGTGTCACAAAATCGCCAACCACCAGTTCCCGTAGCAAACGAATATTAAGCGACTGATCCTTGGTGAATCCTTGCCTTAGTTTGTATTGATGATAGCGTTGGAAGATTTGGTGGTCGGTGAGGCATACAATTTTCAGGTCTTCATCAATGAAACCTTCTCTAATAGATGATTCTGAGGGCAACCACTCTACCTTGGCCTTCAAGTCGCGAAAAATAGCGTGTAATCGGTCAAATTGCTTGACATTTTCGGAACAAATAAACACTTCAAACCCAGACGCCTTCCACTCGTGCATGGATCGGATCAGTAAATCGAAATTTTTATTGAAACTAGGCTGGGGCTTGGCATCAAACACGATAGATTGATGCCGTTGTACCCCTGACTCGCGTTTGGGTTTTTCTAAAAAAATAAGTGGCAGCGAACCAATGTCTTCGATCACCTCCCGTGGGTACAAAAACGCTCGATCACGGAATAGTTCCCGGAGTTCGGCGACATCTAAAGCGGTAAGTTTTGCCGCGAAGGTCTCTGCTTTTTCAAAGCAATACTGGAGTTGATCCAAGAGCAATTGTAGGTCTTTGAGCCAAATCACAGCACCTTCACCCAAGACTTGAAATAGGGACACTTTATCTTCTTGTCGGAAACGGGTATTCAGGTTGGGGATAATGCTAACCCGTGCCAAATTTTGCTTGGATAACTGGGTCAGTGGATCGAAAACTCGGATGGTTTCAACCTCATCATCAAAGAGTTCGACTCGGTACGGCAGGTCATTTCCGTATGAAAAAAGGTCAATAATCCCGCCCCTGATACTGAATTGACCGGGTTCATATACAAAATCGGTGCGCTCAAACCCATATTCTATCAGTACCTGAATCATAAAATCTATATCCAGTTTTTCGCCAGCATTCAATTCTATCTTCGATTTTTGGAGCACTTCTGGCGAGACAACCTTCTCAAATAAGGCTTCGGGATAAGTCACGACTATATTGCCACGGGTGGAATGACTATCGGATATTTTATTCACCACCTCCGAGCGTTGGAGCACTTGGGTGGGGTTGAGGTCTTCAAAAAAAGCAGGCCGCTTGAACGAATCAGGGAAAAAATGTACCGTTTGTTCGCGCTCTAAAATGCCTTGAAGGTCATTTTGAAGATAGGCCGCTTCCTCTTTACTGTTGGCAATCACCAAATGCAGGGGTGCTACTTGGCGTTGGGTGCAGGCGGCTATCACAAACGCCTCCTGACTCCCCATGAGGCCAGAGAGTTCTAGGCGTAGGGGCCCAGAAACGGATGATTTTTTAAGTGCGTCCTTGATCTCTTGAACCTGTCTGGAACCCTCAAAAGCAATGCGAAGATGATCTATATTACTCACGCCACAAAGGTCGTGGTTTGAGCGGATATAGTGTTGGTTTTTCTGGTTAATCTTTGGGAAATGTCAAATACTGTAGAGTTTATGAAAATGCTATACACAAATCAACCCCGCAACCTGATCCAACTCCTCCACCGTATTAAAGTAATGCGGGGAAAGCCGAATAGCCCAATCATATCCTTTTTTGGTGAAATCTATGAATGCAGATTCCTTACGGGCGACGGAATAAAATACTTGGTGCGCATTTAAGACATTCTGGACTGACTCTAAGGATTTGTGGTCAAAACCTACTGTGATAATGCTACTCTGTCGGCTACCCCGATCCAGTACGTGTAAACCGGGCAAAGGAGTCAATATGTCGCGTAAATGCTTGGATAACAACTCATTGCGTTTTTGTATTTTGGAGATACCAATTTGATTGGCATAGCGAATAGCCTCTTTCAAACCAATAAGAGCCGAAGATTGGGTCTCCCACAGTTCAAATTTTTTGGCAGTAGCCAAAGACGTGTAAGTATTGGTACCAGTCCAGTGTGCGCCAATCATATCAATATATAGAGGTTCTAACCCGGCGGTCAAAGCCTTATCCGACACATAAAGCAGTCCCGACGCGCGAGGGCCACGCAAAAACTTACGACCCGTTGCGCTCAAAAAATCACACCCAATTTCTTGAACATCCACGACCATTTGACCTACCGATTGGCAAGCATCCAGCAGGTACCAACAATCATACTGGCGGCAGAGTCGGCCTACTCCAATGGCATCTTGTACCAAACCCGAGTTGGTTGGAATATGCGTAACGGCCACCAATTTGGGATGGTATTGCTTGATCAATTCTTCAAAGTGATCCAAATTAAGGTCTCCATTGGACAAATTGTGGGCTCTGATGAGGCGAATCCCAAAGCGTTTTTGTAGCGACAAAAAGGCAATCTGATTAGAGATATAATCATCGTCGGTAGTCAAAACATAGTCGCCTTCGGTCATTGGAATACTTGACAATGCCCGCGCATAAGCATCGGTAGCATTGTAGGCAAAAGCGATATTTTCCGCCTTAGTATTCAATAACAGTGCTGCTTCAGTGTAAAATGCGTTGATTTCGTCAAGGCTGCGGGCGGCGTTGGCATATCCGCCAATGGTTTCATCGCGGTAGAGGTAATCCACCATCGCATCGGTGACACAAGCAGGTGGCAATGAAGAGCCTGCACTGTTTATAAAAAGTTTGTGGTCGCAATGACGGGTATCTAGTCTAATTTGTTCGATATTCATGGGGCAAATATCCGAGATTTTTTTTGAAAATTGCTTACCTTTGCACCCGTATGGTTAAAATAGGAAATGTTGAGATTGGGGAATTCCCCTTGTTGTTAGCGCCCATGGAAGACGTGAGCGATCCGCCATTCCGGAAATTGTGCAAAGCACAAGGTGCCGACATGGTCTATACAGAGTTTATCAGTGCCGATGGATTGGTACATGAGGCGAAAAGCACGTTCCAAAAACTGGAAATATTCGATTACGAACGTCCCATTGGAATCCAATATTTTGGAGGGCAGGTAGAAAACATGATTCAAGCGGCTTCAATCATTGAGTCCAAAAATCCTGACGTAATAGATATTAATTTTGGGTGTCCAGTAGCCAAAGTGGCTTGCCGCATGGCAGGAGCAGGACTCCTGCGCGATATACCACAATTGATAAAACTAACCGAAAGTGTGGTTAAAAGCACCAATAAACCGGTGACAGTAAAGACCCGCCTTGGTTGGGACGATAGTACCATCAATATATTGGAAGTGGCCGAACGATTGCAGGATGTAGGCATACAAGCCTTGAGTATTCATGCCCGTACCCGCGCCCAGATGTACAAGGGTGAAGCCAATTGGGAATGGATCGCCCGTGTGAAAGACAACCAGCGGATGCACATCCCTATTTTTGGCAATGGCGATATTGATAGCCCTCAAAAGGCTGCCCTATACCGCAGATACGGAGCAGATGGGATGATGATCGGTCGTGCCAGTATCGGTTATCCTTGGATTTTCAGGGAAATCAAGCATTATTTTGCCACTGGTGAAATATTGAATCCACCCACGGTGGAAGAGCGCGTGGGTGCTGCCCGTCAGCACTTGACGGATAGCCTTAGTTGGAAAGGCCCCAAATTGGGGGTGCTAGAAATGCGCCGCCACTACGCACCTTATTTCCGTGACCTTCCACACATCAAACCTTACCGAGCCAGATTGGTCAATGAAATGGAGCCAAGTACGCTGTTTGCTATTTTGGATGAAATAGCAGAAGTATATGCAAATTATGAATTAGAAACAGTGCT
Source organism: Saprospiraceae bacterium (assembly GCA_031373665.1). Classification (GTDB taxonomy): domain Bacteria; phylum Bacteroidota; class Bacteroidia; order Chitinophagales; family Saprospiraceae; genus M3007. The sequence continues at coordinate 18,785 of JANMMZ010000094.1, forward strand.
AGCCTAATCTTTAAAAGATGCTATTCTCTATCAATGCGCAGGAGCGCAGAATATTTGGTTTGATCGGTCAGTGCGCCAGTGAGTTGGGCGTTTCGACCTATATTGTTGGGGGTTATGTGCGCGATCGGCTGCTGGGACGTAACAGTAAAGATATAGACGTGGTTTGCGTGGGTGATGGGATTGTATTGGCCGAAAAACTAGCCTCCAAACTCTTCCCCATGCCCAAAGTAGTGGTATACCGGCGTTTTGGTACGGCCATGCTGCGTTTTGAAGGCATAGAAATAGAGTTTGTGGGTGCCAGGAAAGAGAGTTATTCTCCTGATAGCCGCAAACCAGATGTAGAATCGGGAAGCCTTGAAGACGACCAAAATCGCCGCGATTTTACCATCAATGCCTTGGCGGTAAGCCTCAATGAAGCCAATTTCGGGCAGATTATAGACCCTTTCGGAGGATTAAAGCACTTAGAAGACAAACTCATCAAAACACCTTTGGAACCGGGCAATACTTTTTCGGATGATCCTTTGCGCATGATGCGCGCCATCCGATTTGCAACCCAATTGGGCTTCAATATTGATCCCAATACTTTCAAGGGCATTTCACAACACAAAAGTCGGATACATATTATCTCCAAAGAACGGATTGCAACCGAGTTGGAAAAGATCATTATGACTCCAAAACCATCCACAGGTTTTAAATTATTATTCGATTGTGGACTATTACAACTCATTTTGCCAGAATTAGCCAACCTTCAGGGGGTGGAAGAACGTTATGGTAAAGCACACAAAGATAATTTCTACCACACGTTGGAGGTATTGGACAATGTGTGCCGCCGAAGCAACAATCTTTGGTTGCGTTGGGCTGCCCTAATGCACGATATTGCAAAACCAGCCACTAAAAAATTTAGTGACGATGGGAGCGGTTGGACTTTTCACGGACATGAATGGGTAGGTGCGAAAATGGTATCCAAAATATTCAGAAACCTGAAATTGCCTTTGGGCGCGGAAATGGAGTTTGTACAAAAAATGGTACTCCTGCACCTACGCCCCATATCTGTTACCAAAGAAGAGGTCACTGATAGCGCGGTGCGCAGGCTTTTGTTTGATGCTGGCCCTGATATTGAAGACTTAATGAAACTCTGCGAATCGGATATTACGACTAAAAATCCCAAAAAAATGGTTCGCTACTTGGAGGGATACGAGTATTTGAAAGAACGGATGGGAGAGGTATCGGAATCAGATCGAATGCGTTTGTGGCAACCGCCCATCACTGGAGAAGTCATAATGGCAACCTTCAATATACAACCTTCTCGAGAAGTAGGCCTTATTAAAACGGCTATTCGGGAGGCCATCTTAGATGGAGAAATTGCTAATAATTATGAGGCTGCCTTTCAGCGAATGTTATTGGAAGGTGGGAAGTTGGGGCTTGTTAATTTGGAATTATGAATTAGGAGTTATGAATTAGGAATTAGGAATTAGGAATTATGTGGTAGCGCAAAAATAGTTCGTGTTATGATTTTTTGTATTCGATTGATCATAAATTAGTTGCACAACTTAAAATCCACAACTACTTAAGATACCTGCGAACCAAATAAATAAAATTGCTAAACTGATAACTGTTCACTGATAACTGGTCACTGATAACTGTTCACTGTAAAGGATGAGAAAATCTATTTTATTAATGTTGGCTCTTTCTGTGAGTCTGTTCGGCTATGCCCAAACACCTATTAATGACAATTGCTCTGGCATTATTGATTTAGGTGATGCACCAGTCTGCCCAACCACCATTTTTACCAATGACGGGGCTACGGCCAGCGATATTGGCAACAACTCTCCCAGTTGTTTTAACGCCGATGCTGACCATGATGTTTGGTTTAAATTCACCTGCCCTGATACGTTACTTGATTTCAGGATCAACTTGACTGGGATTGGAGCCAACAGTATCAATAGCCCAGAGTTTGCCATTTATAGAGGCGATTGTGAGTTCAATGGTTTGGAGGAGTTGCTCTGCGCCCAAGCCCCCCTTGGAGAGACTTCTCTTTTCTTGGATATAGAAGGCTTGACACCGGGGTTTACGTATTTTATCAGGGTATCTGATTACTCTCAGACAGGGTCAGCCAATTCAGGTGATTTTTTGTTGTGTGTAGATAAAATACCCCCCATATCAACGGTTGACCAAGGCGGTAGCACCCTTTGTGAAGGCACTTTGTACGACTCTGGGGGCCCCGACAATGATTATGGGAATGAGGATGATGACACCTTTGTCATCTGCCCAACCAGTACGTCAGCCTGTATCCAGTTTACTTTGGAGTACTATAATATTGAGCTGCTAAGTGCCGACCAATTGTCATTTTATGATGGTAATAGCACTTCCGCACCCTTGTTGGGCAGTATTGGAGGTGAATTTTTCTTTGAAGGCGGCGGCGGCGGTGTCTGCTACTCAGTACAAGCCCAAAGCGGATGCCTTACGGTACTATTCACCGCAGATAGCGATGTGACACTAGAAGGATTTAAGGGTAGTTGGAAGTGTAGCCCCGAACCTTGCGATGCTGTTCCTCCAATGATTACTATCAATACGGCAATTGATGCTGATAGTATTGCGGAGTTTGTAAAAACGGACTTCACTACGGTCAATGTAACCAATATTAATTGTGCGGAAGGTGCTTATGCCACCTTTAGTTATCCGACTGACAACAATTCTTTACAACTTCAAAAGGGGTTGTTGATGACCTCAGGAAGTGCGGCTGGGGTGAACAATATTGCCTCATTGCTTAACAGCCAGACATACAATTCTTCTGGAGACCCAGACTTGGATGCACTGTCCACAGGAAACCCATCTGAAGATGCTTGTGTGATAGAGTTAGATGTATTTGCAGCCACTGATGAATTGAGTTTTGAGTATGTATTTGGTTCTGAAGAATACCCTGAATATGTTTTGGATCTTTTTGGATTCAATGATATTTTTGCCTTTTTAATATCCGGCCCGGGCATCGTGGGCGATCCAACTATCGGTGGGCAAAAGAACCTAGCGGTATTGCCCAATACCAATATACCAGTAGAGATAGATGCAGTAAACAATCAAATCAATTGGCAATATTACCGCGACAATGAAAACAGCCAAACGCTTGTTTATGATGGCCTCACCGCTGATTCCTTAGGTGTCAAAAAGAGCCTTACTGCTCGTACCTTGGTAACGCCATGTAATACTTACCACCTGAAATTTGCCATTGCCGACCGAGGCGATGCCTCTTTTGATTCGGGAGTATTCATCTCTAAAATACAAGGCGGAGGGCCTAATCTTACCATTGATTTTGACAGCGATATCAATTATTTTGTCGAAAGTTGCACTGGAGTCCAAGATCAATTGATCATAAAACTATTACAGCCTAAAGACTACGCCGTTACCTACAGCGTATCTGTAACGGGTAGTGCCCAGTTGGGCATTGATTACACCCTCAATTTGCCAAGTACGATCACGTTCCAACCCGGCCAAACTTTCTATAGTTTCCCAATTATTCCAATTGGAGATAACATTATAGAAGGCACTGAAACCATTATCATTTCACTTTCAAGCAACTTTGGCTGTGGCGATGTGAAGTTTGCTACTTTAGTCGCTGAAATCAAAGACAACATAGAAGTATTCGTAAGCGGAGGTGACACCTTAAAAGTATGTAATGGTGGCAACTTACAACTCAACGCTTCGGGAGCATCCCAGTACTTTTGGTCTCCACCTACCCAATTGAACAATGCCTTTATCAATGATCCGGTTCTTTTGAATGTCACTCAAAATATGAGTTTGGCTGTGACGGGAAATGTCGGCACCTGCGTGGCTTACGATACCGTAAATGTCGTGGTGATTACGCCCGAAATAGCCGTTACTGTTGGTGAGATTCCAAATATTTGCCTAGGTGAAAACATCCAATTACAGTCCACCAACAACACTGGCCTCAATCAAGTGACTTGGACTCCCAGCGATGGATTAAGCAATCCAACCAGTCCAAGCCCCTTGGCAAGCCCTACATCTACCACTACTTACACGGCATCCATTGTATTATTAGGCTGCGCCGCCTCTAGTACTATTACCGTCAATGTGGATACTCTATTTACCGTCAAAGTGGCCAATGATACTACCGTATGCGAAACCTTCCCTGTGAAATTGGGTAACAATGTAATCTCTTCTTCGACCTACACTTGGACTCCAACTACTGGCATCTCAAACCCTAGTATATCTGGACCAGTGATCATAGCAGATGAAACCACAACCTATACCCTGACTACGACCAGTGCCAATGGGTATTGTAACCAATCAGAATCGGTAACCGTTACTGTAAAAGCCGCCAATGTAGATATTCTAGGGGCGGGCAGTAAAAATATTTGCCTTGGTGATACCGTAACACTAAATGCTGTAGCACAACCTCCGGAACAACAGATTAAATGGTCTCCGAGTTTTTATGTGACCAACCCAACGGGTATCACCACCAAAGCATTTCCTGATGAATCAGTAACAATTTTCGCAAATTATCAAATCAATGGCTGCGACGTACGCGACTCCATCCGCATCCGTGTAGATTCATTACCAGACCAGTCAGTCAAAAAGGTAGAAGATAAAACCGTTTATTGCAAAGGCGATACGATTTATCTTATTTCGCCTACTTACGAGCCAGCCAGTTTCCCTGACATGATGCACCGTTGGCTCGTTGGCCCAGGTCAACTCACGCCCGATTCAAACTGGAACATGGTCTTGATCGCGACCGATACCTTTATCTATCAAAGGGTTACGAACAATATGGCCTGCTTGGACACCGTAGATGTACCAATCAATGTATCAGAGCCACCTGTATTCACGATCACGGCCAATCCCAATCCAGTTTGCCCCGGCCAACCCGTACAGATCAACCTCAGTGTGACACCCAATGCCACTTTTATGTGGCAACCCGATCCTAGTTTGCCTTGTACCGATTGCCCCAATCCGATCGTCAACCCAATGGCTACCACCAGTTATAATGTGATGGCTACCGGTGTGCCTTGTCCGGCAGGGGGCAACATAGAAGTGCAGGTCAAACCAGCCCCGTTGTTGGATTTAGCATCCAATACCATCATTTGTGTCGGGGGCAGTGTCGAGTTGAATGCTATTGTAGATCCTTTAGTTCAGTCTTATACTTGGACATCTGTGCCGCCGGGCTTTACCAGTGCCAATGCCACCCCAACCGTCTCGCCCACCGTAGAAACAACCTATAAAGTAGTAGCCGTAGGCGACGCTTGCAACAGCCAAGACAGTGTGAAAGTACAAGTGGCCATCGCTACCATCAATGCTGGTGCGGATGATGAACTTTGCCTCGGCGATAAACTAACCCTTACCGCTACAGTGAGCGGCACACCCGGCAATGTCACTTGGACACCAATCAATGAACCAGGCAACACTGTGGAAATACAACCAACCACTACTGAAACCTATACGGCTACCTTGGTTTTTGGGCCCAACTGCGAAGTATCAGATGATGTAATAGTCAGTATCACACCGGGCGTTTCCTTGTCTGATATTATGTTCACACCTGACAACACGGACTCTATTTGTTCTGGGCAACCAATTAAACTCAGAGTGACGGTCACCCCCAATGATGCCACCTTGGTTTGGTCTGTTGACGGCACACCAGTCAATGGTGGAGCAGGCGACTCCATTACCTTAGTACCTCAGTTGGTGACTGGTAGCGTTCAATACACCGTATTGGCTACCGCTACTTCAGGTTGTACGGCCACGGCTGGGCCTATCAAGTTTGATATCAAAAACTGCTTGCTGATTCCTAATATTTTCTCGCCCAATGGCGATGCTTTGAATGAAACCTTTGGGATAATTGTCCCCAATGAAGCGATACAGATCACCACCTTTATGGTGTTTAACCGCTGGGGAAATAAAGTGTTTGAAGCCAAAGGCAGTCAAAAAGAATGGGATGGTAAAATAGACGGAAAACCAGCCCCCACTGACACCTACGTGTATCGAGCGGAGGTCAAATACCCAGATGGGAAAGTGGAGGTTTTCAAAGGTGATGTCACCTTGATCCGCTAAATCATGGTTCAAATACGATGCTCAAGCAAACACTTGAGTGAAAAAAATTATATATTTGATGTACTGTTCACCGAAATACTTGGAGTGCCGTATGAAGTTGTGGAATCATCCATTGGCCAGTATGAAATCATGCTGCCCAATGGTAATTTCATGATTATTGAAGATCATTTTTTTGAAAAACATGAACATTGGTTAACCAAAGAATGTATTCCTGATACCGCCGATCAGGTTTCTCATCCATTCCATGAAAAATCACAGTTAGCCGTTATTTTTGGCCGAAATACCTTCAAAAAAGCAGAAAATACTTGGTCTTGCGGAATTGATGTATTTGCCTCAGCCTTTTTTATGTTGACCCGTTGGGAAGAATATGTAAATCCTAATCGGGACGTTCATGGGCGATTTCAGGCCAAAAATGCCTTGGCTTACAAGGCTGGTTTTTTAGATCGGCCAGTGGTCAATGAGTATGCTGAATTGATGGGAGATATGTTCATAAAACTAGGGTATATCCCCGTGCGTCCAGCCCGACAATACACCACTCTTTTCACCTGCGATATAGACCACCCAAGGCTCTGGTGGTCTTGGAAAGACAAAATAAAAACCTTGGCCGCCAGCTTGGTTGTCAGGCACTCTTGGACAGAATTCAAACGATGGTGGCCTTGGGTTTTAAAAAAAGAAGATCCCTATTACAGTGTTTTTGACACTTGGTTGGATTGGGCAAAAAACCAAGACCGTTTATGTTGCTTCAATTTCATGGGCAAACGTTCGCCATCCAGCGACTGCTATTATGATATTGACCATCCCGATATCAAGGATCTAATACTCCGATTGAATGAACAAGGTCATATCATTGGTTTTCACCCATCGTATGAGGCATTTGATAATCCGACCTTGTTTGCCAAAGAACTGGCCTCTATTCAGGCGAACTGTCCACAACCCGTTGTGACGGGGCGGCAACATTATCTTCGGTTTTCAGTACCGCACACGTGGGCGGTTTGGGAGGACTCCAATATGCATTGGGACAGCAGCCTAGGGTATGCAGAAGCGGAGGGTTTCCGCTGCGGTATATGCTATGATTTTCCGGTGTATGATGTGGTATCTCGTAAAAAACTAACCCTGCGTGAAAAACCATTGATCCTCATGGATGTTACCCTGACTCAATATAGGGGTTATACCACAGAACAGGCTCAAGCCGTTTGGCAACAATTAGCCACACAAGTAAAAAAATACAATGGGGAATTCGTGGTGTTGTGGCACAATTCCACCCCAGAAACTTCATTAATGTACGCACCATAAATATATGTATAAACTTACTCAATATTCCCACGGAGCTGGTTGCGGCTGCAAAATTGCACCCAAAGTTTTGGATAGCATCTTGAAATCGGGGGCTGCCATACAGCCATCTTTCCCTCAACTATTGGTTGGCAATGAAGAACGCGACGATGCCGCTGTTTATGACCTTGGCGACGGGACTGCCTTGGTCAGTACCACCGATTTTTTCATGCCTATTGTGGACGATGCCGAAGATTTTGGCCGCATTGCTTCTGTCAATGCCATCAGCGATGTATACGCGATGGGCGGTACGCCCTTAGTGGCCATCGCGATATTGGGTTGGCCCATCAATACACTCCCTCCAGAGGTAGCCAACAGTGTTATAGAAGGCAGTCGAAAAGCATGCGCCGAAGCGGGTATTCCGCTGGCCGGAGGCCACAGTATTGATAGCCCTGAACCTATATTCGGATTGGCAGTGACAGGTCGGGTGGATATTAAAAATCTCAAAAAAAATGGAGGGGCTACCCCAGGTGCGAAACTGTTCTTGACTAAGCCTTTGGGCGTTGGCATCTTGACCACAGCCCAGAAAAAAGGGATTTTACAACCAGAACACGCTCATATCGCGCCTGATAGCATGAAAATACTCAATAAGATAGGAGCCATATTTGGCAAACTATCCTATGTACAGGCGATGACCGATGTCACTGGATTTGGTCTATTGGGGCATCTTTCAGAAATGTGCGAGGCTAGCCAGACCAGTGCTATAGTGCATTTTGATCAAGTACCAACCTTGGATTCTGCCATGCTACAAGGTTATTTGGATCAAAAAAGCGTACCGGGTGGCACTCATCGCAACTGGGACAGTTATGGGCATAAAGTAGCAGGTACTGACAATCACCAACGCCACATATTGGCCGATCCTCAAACCAGTGGTGGACTTTTGGTAGCCATAGAGCCTGGTAAAGAAGCCGAATTTCTAGCCGTAACCAGTGCAGAAGGCTTTGATTTAGAGTCCTTTGGATTTATGACCGATCGGCAAGAAATACTGATTACGGTGGTTTAGGGAGCGAAGTGTTTTTAATGTCAATTCATTGGCTTTTTTTATTAAGAAAACCATATTTATTTATTATTTTGCACTATTCAAATTTTACAATTTCGGCCTAATTGCTACCTTTGCCCCTTGTGGATTTAAATCCACAAGTATTGGCCAATTTTTTAAAAAAAATAAAATATGAAGGTAGCGGTAATAGGTGCCACTGGTTTGGTAGGTACAAAGATGTTGCAAGTGCTAGAAGAGCGCAATTTTCCGGTGACAAAATTGTTTCCTGTTGCCTCCGAACGCTCCGTTGGGAAAACCATTAAATATAATGGCAAGCGTTACAAGATCATTAGCATGACTGATGCCATCGGCAAAAAACCAGATGTGGCTATTTTTTCGGCGGGAGGGTCTGTCTCCAAGGATTGGGCTCCTCGTTTTGCGGAGGTAGGTACCGTCGTGATTGATAACTCTTCCGCTTGGCGTATGGATCCCGATAAAGCATTAATAGTACCGGAGGTCAATGCAAATATCCTGACCAAAAAACATAAAATCATTGCCAATCCCAATTGCTCTACCATTCAAATGGTGGTAGCCCTCAAACCACTGCATGATAAATATAAGATCAAACGCATCGTAGTGAGTACGTACCAGTCGGTGACGGGTACTGGCGTGAAGGCAGTGGATCAACTCATGGCCGAGCGCAAAGGAAAATCAGCAGAAAGGGCATATCCTTATCAAATTGACTTGAATATATTGCCGCATATTGATGTTTTTACCGAAAATGGTTATACCAAGGAGGAAATGAAGATGGTGAACGAAACCAAGAAAATCATGGGCGACGACAGTATCCGTATCACGGCTACGACCGTACGCGTTCCAGTAATGGGTGGGCATTCTGAATCTATCAATGTAGAATTTGAGCGCGATTTTGACCTCCCTGAAGTGCGCCAATTGCTCAGCGTATCACCGGGTATCATCGTTCAAGACAATCCTTCTGAATTACTATACCCAATGCCCTTATTTGCACATGATAAAGATGAGGTGTTTGTCGGCCGATTGCGCCGTGACGAAAGCAACCCCAACACCCTTAATATGTGGGTCGTATCCGACAATTTGCGCAAAGGAGCGGCTACCAATGCTATACAAATAGCCGAATATTTGCTTGAAAAAGGAATTTTACGCTTGAAAGTTAAAAAATCCGCTGCGACGACGTAGATTTGCGGCATTAGAAACGTGGCTTTAAACTTTTTTAAGTAACGTTTTCTACATATATAGTATATTTTGCGAATTAACAACCGTTTATTGTTTAAGATTTATGAAGAACAAAGTAGTAATTTGGGGTATTGATGCAGCCAATGAGAAAGTATTGATTGCATTAGAATTGATGGCAGATGCCAGTAAAGTGATGCTTTACACCTTCTCTGAGAAGATTGCCACCGAAGATTTCGTCAGTAAGATGATGCAAGACTGGCGCGAAAACAAGCCTGTTGAATTTCCAGAAGGCCATTCAGTCGTCGAACGCGACCTCAGCATCGCAGAGAGTCTGCTTCCTGACGACCTGAAAGTAGAACGTGGCGATGTCATCACTCGCGCTCAGGCCGAGTGGCATTTTGTAGTGCTTTCGACCAAATTACACGCTGCTTACCAGCAGGAATTTGAAGATTTTAAAGATAAAGTGGCTGCCCTATCTGCCTATGATGGCAAAATGTGGGATAGCCTGAAAGGTTTTTGGGATAAAGTGCAGAGCCAGTCTCGAGAGCGCAACCTGTTCCGCGAACATGCTGATCACCTCCGCGATAGCATCAATGGCCTTTTTGATGACCTCAAAAAAATGCGAACCATTGTCAAAACAGAATTCAACGCTGCTTCACAGCAGGTTTATGAAGATTTTGCCAAAGGGCTTGACGATATTGATGCCCGTATTGCGGTGGGAGGTGCCAAATTGAATACCGTATTTGAAGACCTCAAGAACATGCAACGTCGGTACAAAGATGCCAAACTAAGCAATGAACACCGTAATCAAGTCTGGGATCGCATAGACGCTGCTTTCAAAGCAGCCAAAGAACGAAAATTTGGCCCCGGAGCCAACGATGGCAGTGCCGTAGAACGCCAAAACCGACGCATAGAAGGCTTGATAGATGCCATGCGTCGTATGGAAGAAAGTGTTCTTAGGGACGATGAAGATTTGGAATTTCAACGCAAAAAAGTAAATAGTTCGGAGGGGCAATTGGAGTCGCAAATCCGTATGGCTAAGATCAAAATGATCGAAGAGCGTGTTGGTTCAAAACGGGATAAACTCGTGGAAATGAAAAACACATTGGCCGATATAGAGCGCAATATGAACAGTGCCAAAGAGAAAGAGCAGAAGCGTGCTGATAAAGATTCGGAAAGACAAAAATTTGAAGCCGCTAAAGTAGCCGCTAAAAATGAAATTGCGGCTTCTATCAAATCACGTACCCCTGAATCACCTAAAGATGATACCCTGCTTGAAGCGGCTTCAACCGTATTGGGTGATCTGCTATTAGATGCTTTGGATACCGTAAAGGCATTCTCTTCTGTGGTGTTGGAAAAAGCCTATGTGGCTTTACAATTTGCTTTGTATAAATTCTAAGACGTGGTTTAAAATATTAAAACGGCCGTTGAAACACCTAAAGAAGAAATTGTGGAGGCTCCAACTGCTGAAATAGAAGAATCTGTAGCGGCTCCAACTGCCGAAGTAGAGGCCGTAGAGACTCCTGTTGCTAAAACAGTGACTGAGGTTGCTGAAACAGTGGCGGCTATTGAAGACGTAACAACAGATCCTCCAACAGAGGAAATGCCAGAGGCTAAAAAAACGCCTAAAGATAGCGACACTGCTTCAACAGAAGAAGTGTAGTAAAGTGCCGCTAATTTTTTGTTTTTAAAAATCAAATTAGCGCGTTGTCAGGTAGTGTCGGGGTGGAGGTGGGTCACCCCCCCACAAAGGTCAAGTAACCCAACCACACAAAAAAAAAAAAACACAAAAAGATAGCGCCAAAAA
>JANMMZ010000128.1:0-13974 GCA_031373665.1 Saprospiraceae bacterium
ACCACCTCCTAATTTGCGAACTTGACCTGAGGGTAATTCTTCTTTTGACTGAAGTTCTCTAATCCCAGTTCGGATACTTACTGGATTGATAGAAAATGTTTCACAAACTATTTTTATACCGCCATGTCCAAGATCAAGGGCAAGTTGACCTAGATACTGACGTCGTTGTCGTTCGTTCAGGCTCTTTAAAAATTGTTACTTTATATCCAGATTTTCAATTTCCATTATTTTCAATTTGAGGCCAAAGGTATGTAAAATCGTTAAGTTATTTTTTATCGTTACTAAGTACTTGAATGGATTATATTCGCTCAAATACTATGGTATCGAAAACTGCTTAAACCAGTTCCAATTTAGTTCTGCGGCATTAAGCGGATGATTGATTCCGTTGGGGTAGATGTGTTGCATATTTTTGATTAGCACAAAATGGAACACATTATTGGGCGTATTGGTGGCCGACTGGAAATTGGCAATAACAACCTTGGTTGTATCACCACTGATGGTGAATTCAGGATTCAGTCCGAAATGGTTGATGTGGCGTTCTTTTATCCTGAAAAAGCGGAAAGTAGGTGCATTTAGGAGGGTATCAAACTGGCTCAACGGAAGATCGGGGCCTTCGTTGCCTGCGCCCCAGTCGTCGTTGCCGATTTGGTAGGTTACCGGGATTTTCCGATTGGGCATATAGATTGTGTCCAGCACGAAAGAGCCTGCGCTTTCGACTACAGCGGCCAGCACATCATTCATTTCGATGGCGCATTTGGCAGCCATTTGGCCGCCATTGGAAAATCCAGCCAAATAAACGCGTTTGCCATCCACTTTGTATGTTGACATTAAGGCATTGAGTGCATTTCTCAAAAATTTGGTGTCGTCGCGTGGCTTTTCACCTTGACAAAACACCCATTCTGCGTCGGGTGTGGTATTCCATTTGGTGGTGTTTTTTGGGCCATCCTGAGGGTCAATGATGCAGTACCGCCAGGAGGAAGGGAATACAGTCAGGATGTTTTCCTTTTCCCCGACTTCTTTCCAACCCGATTTGCCGTAAAACTCTTCGCCGTCGCCGCTGGTGCCGTGGAGCATAAAAACCACCGGTAATGCGGTGTTGCCATCATAACCTGCCGGCACATGCACGTAATACTCGCGAGTGTCACCATCTATGGATAGGGTGAAACGGTTTTTGCCGTAAGTGATCTCATTGGGGGCGACAGGCTCGCTTTCTTTACCGCAGTTGGTGAAAAGAAAAACTGATGCAGTAAAGAAAATTAGTATATTTTTCATTGAGTGAGTATTTTAAAAATGAGTATTGTCAGCGCGACGCTAAATCGTCGGAAGAGTACATCTGCTGTCGGACGATGAGAAGTTGTCCGACGGCAGATGGTCATAAAAAATTAGTTTTTGCGATCTCTCCGATTTTCCTTTCTGTCGCGCTTGTTTTCTTTGCGATCACGTTTGTTTTCGGCACGGTCGCGCTTGTCTTCTCTCTTATCGCGTACATCTTCGCGGCTGTCACGCACGTCTTCTTTTGCATCACGGCGGTCTTCTAGTTTGTCCCGCTTCCCGCCGTCGTGGTTGGCATCTCGTATATCTTCGCGTGCGTCACGGCGATCTTCACGGGTGTCGCGGCGGTCTTCGGCGCGATCAACTTTATTTTCGGCACGGTCGCGTTTGTTCTCGGCGCGGTCACGGCGGTTTTCAGCACGATCTACTTTGTCCTCGGCTTTATCGGCTGCGGGACTTTGTTGTGCTTGTACGTTGGCAAGAAATGCGAAAAATAATAGGGCGAAAATTTGTCGTTTTTTCATTTTTAATGTATTGCGAAGTGTCATAATACTTCTGTGAAATAATGACACAAAGTTAAGGGCAAGGGCAAGTAGAGGGCATAGAACTCAGGGGTGATTTTAGCGCAGAATTTTAGAAATGATAGCATTTGAATGGATCCTGATTTGCACTTTTATTTTTCATGGATCATCAAATCCCTCAATTTAGCAACCGCAGTGGTTCGCCCGGTTACCTCCAATTTAAAATAGGCATTGTTGATGTGTTTTTTCAGGGTATTCATGGCAATATATAGTTCTGTAGTAATTTGCTGATTGGTTTTTCCGGCGTAGAGGAGGCACAAGACCTCAAATTCGCGGTCGGTGAGCGGTGCCAAAAGATGATTATTTAGCCTGTTCAATGCCAGTTCTGGCACGTGGCGATTGGCCTGAGCCGCGTGGTTGGCGAGGGCTATTTCAATGGTGGTGAAGAGGGTTTGTTCATTGAAGGGTTTGACCAAATAACCGTAGGGGTTGGTCTTTTTGGCGCGGTCGAGTGTATCTTTATCTGAATAGGAAGTCAGATACACAAATGGTATAAAATATTGATTATTAATGAGATTGGCTAGGTCAATTCCGTCTTTTTCGCTTTCGAGATTGACATCAAGAATGGCAAAATCGGGCGGATGCCTTTTAAGCAGATAAATCGCTTCCTCATAATCGTGCGCTATACCTGCTACTTCGTAATCGTGGTTGCGAAGATACATAGCGATATTTCGGGCGATGATGGGTTCATCTTCTACGATCAGTACTTTTATGGCTGTCATAGGTTAGGGAATAAGTTTGTATTTGGAAATGAATAACTGCACCTCCGTGCCGTTTTCGCCTTGAATCTGCAGTTTTGCACGCAGTTTTTGCGCAAAAGCGCGGATGATTTCGTAGCCAAAAGTGGGACTATCTTCTGGCATAAAATCTGGCGGCAGACCCGCTCCATCATCGGCAACGCGCAAGAACAGTTCCGTTCCTTGTTTTTTCAACACGACTTCAATACTACCCGAAGCCCTGTTTTTGAAGGCGTATTTGAGGGAATTACTGATGAGTTCATTGAGGATCATACCCATAGGAATGGCTGTGTCGGTGTGGAGTTGCAGGGGTTCGATATGCATTTTAAACTGTATTTTACCTGTGCTGATGTGGTAGGTTTGGAAAAGATGGGTTGCAAGGGTTTGAATATAGGCATCCATATTTACGCTGTTGGCGGCATCGTCTTGATAGAGGTTTTGATGTATGAATGCCATTGACTGAATCCGGGCTGTTGCCTCCTTCATCACATGCTTAGCGTTTTTATCGCGGAGGGTTTGGGCTTGGAGATCAAGCATACTGGATATGACCTGAAGGTTGTTTTTTACACGATGATGTATCTCGCGATTGAGGACACTCAACTCTTCTTTTTGCTTGTTAATGATCTGACTTTTTAGGTTTTGTACATAATATAAATAAAATATAAGTATAGACAAAAGCGCCAATGCCATTAAGCCCAGATAGAGCAGGGTTTTACTGCGCTTTTCATCGGAGAGCAGTTGTTGTTTGAGTTCGTTTTCACGACTCAGGGAGAGGCTGAGTTCCTGCTCTCGGATGAGTTGCTCCGCCCGGAGTTTTGACTCTGATTCGAGTACGTCCATCAGCCGCGACTGTTGGGCAAAAGCGGTGTCTTTGAGCGTGTTTTCACGAGTCAGCGCGAGGCGAGCCGCTTTTTCATGATCCAATTGGATCCTGTTGAGTTGATTGCTGAGGTTGAGCGAGGCGATCTCTTTTTCACGCAGGGCGGCATCGGCGGATTCATTTATCTCCGCACTGATACGAGCCATGTTTTCTGTGCGGAACACGTCTTTGTAGTGCTCAAGGGATACCATTGCCTTGTATGCGGCTTCATAATCACCGTTCATGCGGTTTATTTCGGCTATTTGAGCAAATGCTTCGACAGCCAATTCCGGATTTCCCGAATCTTTGAGTAAAATCCGCGCCGAGTCTAAGTAAATTTCCGCTCCAGCCCTGTCTTTCTGTGCCAGACACCAGGTGTATTTGGCAGATAGGAGTTTGACATGATTCGAGTTGTTTTTTTGCGCTGCTACCATGCCATCGGCCTTTCCCAGGCACTGTTTTGCCGCTTCTGTTTTACCCAGAAAGGTAAGAATCACTGCTTCTTGAATGGTGCATACGGTTTTAATAGGATCTTCATTGTTAGCCAATTGCGCCGCATTTTCATTGTATTCCAAGGCTTTTTCGTAGTTTTTCTGCGAAAAATGAAGTTTGGATAAAATCAGGTTCATCCGCGCCATCCCAGCCTTGTCATCGAGACGGGTTTTGATACTCAGGGCACGTTCGTAGTGTTCGATGGCACGGGCTGAATACCCAAAACTTACGTTGATACCTGCCAGGCTTTCTGAGCATTCGCCAACCAAGGCATGTTGGTTTGTTTTTTTTAGATAGGAAATAGCCTCGCGGTAATGATCTGCCGATTGCCTGAAATAACTGCGTACAGCATAAAGATCACCTATTCGTTTGAGGGCTTGCCCGAGGTGATGCTCGTCGTTTTGCTGTTTCAGCAGTGGTATCGCATGCTCGAAGCATTGTTGGGCTTTGACGTAGTCCTTTCGGTGGAGCAAGCCTTCGCCCTCCTCCATCAGAGTCATAGCTTGATCGCTGTGTTGTGCCATGCTCCAACACGGTATAAGCAAACAAAACCATAAGATAAGACGCGTCAATTTTTTTTGTTATTTTGGGCAAAAATAGATGTTTTTAAAGTCTTGAGCGTAATACCAAGGGGTTATGTTCTGGTAAATTAAGGAGCGTACTGATATTGACCACTTTTGGGTTGAAAAAAATCAATATTCAGGCAGCCTTGTGCAACATGATTTGACGATGGATTATCTGTTTTCATAGTATTTCAACAACAAGATCAGGTGCTCCGAGGCAGCCACGTTCATCCAATTTTGAAAGATCACACACGATACAAAGATCGGGTTGTACCACCGTGTAAATATCCTTATCTGCTTTCATAGATTTGGCTCGATCGTATAGTCGCACATCAAACGAAGCAGCGTATGCCTCGCAAGGATGGTTTTTGAATAACTTGTCCACTATGATGGTGAGTTTCCAAGATAGTTTCTGATGAGTGCGGCTAGGAGCCGGAAGTATTTTACCCCTGATGAGTTCCAGTGTTTCCTCAAATTTCCAAGTCAAATAATCCGCATAAAGTAAGTGGCTTGGCGATCAAGTTGCAAAAGATGAATAATGGATGGTATCTTGTATAATTTTAGTTCAAAGGTACAAAAAAAGCCAAAGCATATAACATCTAGTAATACACTTTGGCCTTTTTTTACTTTAATTTCAACTATTCCGAAGCCTTGCAAACGTTTTTGCAAGCCTCAATCTCCTCGGGGGTGCATTTGGACAGATCGCAACCAGTGGCCTCGCATTGCTGTAATTGTTCGGGGGTGCAAGTCATTTTGCAAGCCTCCAGTTGTGCTGGTGTGCAGGATGTGACAGATTGTTGTGAATCACATTTTGATTGGTCACAACAAGATCCCGAACCAACGCCCTCATGCATTGCCAAGGCTGTACCTAAAGCGAGTAATCCAGCGGCAGTAAAAATCATAGATAATTTTTTCATCTTTATTTTTTTATTTGTTAGAAAATAAATACTTCTCCCCTAATACGGAACTACTGTAAAAAAGACGCACATTCGTTATTGTTTTTGCACGGGGATGTACACCCTTCGGGTAAACCCGATACATTACCATACTTATCGAAGAGGTAATGACAGGATGCCTCTATTAATTTTCGGAGCATCAAGCGGCCTCTTTGCACCCTCGATTTAGCCCCAGAATACGAAATCCCAAGGTTTTTAGCAAATTCTTTCTGAGAGACCCCATCCAATTCTACTGCTTTTAGTGCATCTGCATACTCTTTTGGGAGCGTTTCAATCATTGGGAGCAAACATCGATCTAATAGTTGATGGGTGAGTAAAGTCAGTTCTTGCGATGCAGAGGAGTCTTGAATTCCGAATTCGGGAAAAGACTGATCTTCTTTTTTTCGCTTTGCTCGATAATAATCAGCGACGGCATGTTTCGCAGTAGTGTATAAATATGATCGTATGTGAGGCCCCTCCAAGGTCGTTGAGTGTTGGCTAATTTTCAGGTAAATATCTTGAACTATATCGTCTGTATCTGCCGATATAGGAACTGATTTATGTACATAAAGCCATAAGGGACGGTGGAATGAATGCCACAAATTTTCTATTTTTTGCTCCATTAATTAAATGATATTATTTGATGCACAACCTAATACGCAAAAACTATTAAAAAGACGCAAAAACAAAAAACATGAGTCATCCCGAATTTTTGGGGTGACTCATGTTTTTTGTACCAAAGGAGAACCTCCTCTACTTTAGTGTTCTCTAATCACAAAATAAACAGAGGTCTTCATGTACTCTATTTCCTAAGTTCTATTTCTTCCGACTAATTCGGATCAAAATGATAGCCAAAGCCGCAAAAAACATCACGCCTGCCAAGTTGTAACCACCTTCGCCGATGGCTGCTGTCATACTATGTTCTAGGCTGATACTGTTGAGTTCAGTAGAGAATTTTACGCTCAAAATCGCAACAATCACCCCAGCCAAAGCACCACCTGCTACCAAACCAGTAGCAAAAAGACTGCCTTTACCTAGGTCAGAATCTTCGACCGCCTCACCCTTCCGAGAAGCCATCCAGTCGGTCAAGCCCTTTAAAGCCCCCCCAATCCAAATAGGCAAGGTCGTACTCAGTGGTAAATAAAGACCTACGGCAAAAGAAAGCGATTTTACGCTGCATAATTCCATTGTAACCGCGACAAATAAGCCGACCAATATAAATTGCCAGTCCAAATTAAATGACAAAAGTCCCTTGATCAACGTTGCCATCAAGGTCGCCTGTGGCGCATTATAAGTCTCCCCAATAGCATGGGTGATGCCCCGCGCCACCAAATCAGGCGTGGGCGTATCCAGATACTGAACCGTAAATCCAATCACAATAGACGAAACAATAACCCCAATAAACAAAGAGATTTGCTGATATTTAGGCGTAGCACCGACTAAGTACCCCGTTTTAAGATCTTGAGAAGTAGCCCCTGCATTGGCAGCAGCAATACAAATCATACTACCCACAACCAGAGCCATGGGCTCAAATACTTTTCCGGTCCAACCGATACCAATGAACACCAAGGATGTTCCCATGATTGTGGCAATGGTCATACCCGAAATGGGACTATTGCTACTCCCGATAATACCCACGATACGGCTCGCCACGGTGACAAAAAAGAATCCAAAAACGATCACCAGTACCCCTATTAGTAGTTTGCCGATGATGCTTTCACCCGGAATACTAGGCAAAATAGCCATCAAAATAATCAGAGCCAGACTACCAATGGCTACGACTTTCAAGGACAAATCCCTCTCTGTACGCGCTACTTCCACGTTGGCATCGCGGTTGCGCATATCGGCTAGGCTCTCTTTAAAAGAAGAAACAATGGTCGGCATTGTTTTAATCAAGGTGATAAAACCTGCGCCTGCCACCGCTCCAGCACCGATTTGGCGAATATAAGCCCTATAAATAGCGTCGGATAAATTGGTAAATGAATGGGTGACAGGATCCCATCCGTACTTAGGACTGGCTACTAAAGGATCTATCAGTCCGAGTTTGCCCAATTGAGAAGCAATCACATCAGGCGGTACAAGTGTAGCCAATAAGGGAATTAACCCCAACCAAGCCAATACCCCTCCAGCCACCAATACCCCCGCTATCCGCGGGCCTATGATGTAACCCACACCCAGATATTCCGGTGTAATCTCTCCACTGACGGTGGCTGCTGGCAAATACTTATTGGCGATACCCGAAGCCCATTTGGGCGTTTCGGCTATGACATGAAATACTTTTTGGAGTATCGCGTAACCAAACGCAAAACCAAGGCCCTGAAAGGCTGTTTTAGCGAAATCGCCCCCTTTTTCACCCGCAATCAATACGTGCGCGCAGGCAGTACCTTCCGGATACGGGAGGTTGTCGTGTTCCTTCACAATCAATGACTTACGCAGCGGTATCATCATCAGCACACCTAAGATACCTCCAAATATGGCCAAAATAAGAATTGTCCAATAGTTGAAATAGTCCTTGCCGATTCCATCGCTCAAAAACAAAAAAGCAGGTAAGGTAAATACTACGCCTGCGGCTACCGATTCGCCCGCAGAACCTGTTGTCTGAATGATATTGTTTTCCAGAATAGTAGTGCCTAAAAACCGACGACCCAAAGAAATGGCCAGTACAGCAATCGGAATAGAAGCCGAAACTGTCAAACCGGCCTTGAGTGCTAAATAAACGGTGGCCGCGCCAAATAGAATCCCAAACAGGGATCCTAACACAACGGCTTTGACCGTAAACTCTTTGACGGATATGTTTTCGGAGGCAATATAGGGTTTGAATTCATTAGAAGGTTGCGCCATATAATAGGTGGTGTAGAATTTGAATAATACTCATCTTAATATTGATGGCCGAAAGGTAATATGATTTTGGAAATATGGCCCAAAAGATTCGCATCAATGATGGAAGTTATTCTTACACCGTCACTAAGCCCTTATAAAAGGAAGACTAATGCCTTATTTACCTGCTTTATACACGGGTACCGTAGAGCACGGCTCCCCAAACATAATACTTAGAGCCACAGGTTGTAATATACGCGTGATCTCCAAATATGCCGACGCTGGAACCGGATGAGCGCTACACCCTTTTACCACAATGCGCTTGCCTTGATACGCAGAAACATCAAACGATGCTAATTGCTTCAAAAACGCTAATTCTATGTACTGATCGGGATTGGTTTGGGCAATATCGTGTGCGTATGGTGCCGCGTGTTTAGCGACCAACATGTAGGCCCACATAGGAATAATGGCATCTGCGGAGCAGAAAACCACCAAATTTTTGCCCGTATATTGAGTCCAGTCAATGGCCTGTAAGGCTTCCCGAAAATCCTTTTCTTTCAAGATCAATTCCATGAAAAGATAAGGTTTTAAATCAAAAGAAACCATCTCTTCTGTTGGAAAATACTGTTCCAAATCAATAGTGACCAAACCACTGGTGGCAACGCGATTGACTAAAGGAGGCTGAGTATCTGTCATTGTAATTATTGTAGAATGTTAAAATTGGACTCTTCGATGGGCGATGCTTCACCAATACTGTTTTCCACCTCCTTGAAATCCTTAGGCTTTGGCAGATCAGTTAGGCTACGAATACCCATATAATCCATGAATTTATCCGTTGTACCATACAACAACGGTCGGCCAGGGCCATCGCTCCTACCCCTAATCATAACAAGTTCTTTTTCTAAAAGTTTTTGAAGGGCATAATCACAATTGACCCCGCGCACCTCTTCCAGTTCCGATTTGCTCACTGGCTGCTTATAGGCAACCAACGCCAAGGTTTCCAGAGCCGCCTGCGACAAGCGTTTTTTAGAATTTTGCTTGAGGTGTACACTTATGGTATGGTGGTAAGCCCCTTTAGACATAAACTGATATCCCCCGGCAATTTCAACCAGTTCAAAAGAAAATTCATCCGTGCTAAACTGAACCCTGATGACATCAAGGGCAGTATGGAGATCGGCTTCTGCTATCTCTATTTGCAAAGATTCTTCCAAGGCCGCTTGTAGTTCTGTGAATGGAATGGCCTGAGGTGCAGCAAAAATCAGGGCTTCTACATGTTGTTTCATGCCGCAAAATTAGTCTTTTTAGGAGATTTAATGGAGAAAATTAAATAACATCTTCCATTTTATACTTTGTAGTTGTTTTTCGACTGCTTTTCATAACCCGAGTTGCACTCGGGGTTATTCAAGTTTAAGCCCATTCGGGCTTTCCTGTGTAATATAGTGAAAGGGTAAATTTTACCTTAACTAAAATAAAATTTGTCGTCGGTTCATACAAACGCCCCCATTGCAAAAAGTCTATCGAAAAAAATACTTGATGCATCAAGCAACATAAATTCCCCTTGCCGCGTTTAAGTTCCGAATTTGTATTTATGCTTTCATGAAAATCATAAAAGACTAGTACACACAATAAAGTCAGATACAATGCTTGTAACAGATAAAGCCTTAAAAGATGTTATTTTCTTCTCAATGGATCAAACCTTGAGAGGGTTACGTGCTTATTCTACAAAAGTTTTTTTAGAGTCTGGCTTTGATATTACCGTAGATCAATGGCTGGTATTGAAACGGGTTTCTGAAGGGAATGGGACGGTTAGTCAAACAGAAATCGCAGAAATGCTCGATAAAGATGCCGCTTCTATGACAAGGATATTGGATATCTTGGTCAAAAAGGATTTATTGTTTCGTAAGATGAGCAGCCAAGATCGCCGCCGCTTTGATCTCGTCATGACGCAAAAAGGTATAGAGTATGTAACCGCTCTAACGCCTATTGTTTTGAAACTCAGAGAACAAGCACTAGCCGAAATTTCAGATAAGGAAATTCAGTTGGTGCGCAGTATCCTTGAAAAAGTTACCCATAATTTATCCCAAGAATAAGAGCCTCTTTTATTTTTATTTAAAATTTGATATATCAAATATTGTCTAATCATTTAAATTTTCACTCAATTATGAAAAATTTCTTTTTCTTCATTTTAACTTTTTGCATGATGTCAAACAGTAGTTGTGGCCAAAAGGCGCAAGCCAATGCCACAGATGTGACTCAAAAACCAAGTACTCCAGCGATTGACCCAGCTATTTTGACGGCCATTGAAGGCTTTATTAAAGGAGGTGACACCCGCAATGTTGCGCTCCTTGAATCAGTGATGCACACTGAATTCCGTACCACAGTCAACCAGTTTATGGGTGGCGATGGGGTGACCGTACTGGGCCGTGATCTTTACCTTGGTATGATCCGCGAAGGCAAATTCGGTGGGATTCCACGTACGTTTCAAATAGTTGATTCCCAATCACTTGGGCACACCGCACATGTACAAGTACACATGGAAAGTGATGAACTAATATTTGATAATTTCATCAATTTGGTTCAGGATAAAGCGGGAAAATGGCAACTATTAAGTGATGCGGCTACTGCTAAACCTAAAAAAGGATAATTATGACAAAAGTAGTGTTATTGGTAATGACGGCCTGCCTGTATTGGGCAGGCTGTCACGCCCAAACCAAACCAGCCACCGATATGAAAAAAATAGAAGCAGGATCAATGTCTGTATCGTGGTTTTTTGAAGAAGATCACCTCATTGTGGAAGCCATCGCACCCGATGATGGTTGGGTAGCCGTGGGTTTTAACCCTAAGGATGACATTGTACATACCAACTTGGTGATGGGCGGTGTGGCCAAGGGCAAACCCTATTTAGAAGATCATTATGTGAAAGGTTTTGGCAATCACCAACCTGTTGCTGCCCTAGGAGTATCGCCCAGCGCTACCTTGATATCGGCCACTAACAACGACGGTAAAACAACGATTCGTTTTAGTATCCCAATCAAAACAACAGATTCTTACCACTATGATCTTTCACCGGGTACAGAGATTTATCTTATTTGTGCATTCAGTATGGAAGATGACTTGGAGCATCACAGTCGAATGCGCAAACATGTGCGGGTTGTTTTATAGTAGGATAACTGTTTATTAAAAAAACGGCTGCCCGATCTTGCATCGGACAGCCGTAAAAGACCATTAATTCCTCGTTGAAGCGAGCAAGACTATAGGTAAATGTCAATATAATTGATTCATCCAATGTCTCAGGTCACTTCAACCATAAATTAGTTTTCTATCTTGACCAAGCGTAGCGTCTCTAAGGTATCGCCCTGCTTGAGCGATACAAAGTAGATACCTGCGGGTAAGTGTTGGATAGATATGGACTCTTCATTCACACCTTTCATTATCTTAAAATGAAGCGTCTCCATGATACCAACCGTATTCATGATATTTACTTGTAAGTCTCCATCTGCTTTTGATACATAAGTCAAATTGATCAGATCGCTGGCAGGATTTGGAGCCAAATGAGCCATATTCTCTTGTTCCGCTTGATTGCCTGAACGATTGGCAATCCTGACATTAGCATCTTGACAAGGAAATATAGTCGTGCAATTCAAGTGCAAATCATTGACATAACTCATCGCAGCATTCAATAAAGCACCGAAGTGTTCTGGATACACTTGCGCATTGGAGGTTCCTAAATACTCGTTAGATAAGTCCAACAGGTCTTGCCAAGTGGATTGTGAACCCAATTGTTTCAGTACTGGAGGCTCAATCATACATTCTGGTAGATCGCGCAGATCCTGAACCCCCAAGTTCCTATTATTGAAATGATGGTTGTACCATATATTCAATTGCAAGGCCAATGCATTGGTAATCAATTCACTGCGTAAAGTACCTTGATCGTCCAATAAGGCCAGAGGCAAGACACAATCAAGATCATCGTCTGCTACATGCAAACCAGCAGGGATCAGGCTACAATCGCCGTTGGGGCCTACTAAGTCGAGAAAACAATCAGTACTGCTGAAGGTAAGGGTATGCCCCCAAGAACCAACTTTTACGCCACCATAGAATAATTGTACACTATCCAGCACTTGACGAACAGAGTTATCTCCAATAAAACCACCTGTTGCACCCCAAATATCATTGGGAGCAGAGCAAAGCGGGCGGCAATTACCTGTCACTACAAAGGCTACTGAATGTACTGCCGATTGGTTCAGGCAAGCATCTTTGGCTTGTACTGTATAAGTATGCACGCCTTGATTAAAGCCTTTATCTTCTAATACTTTATAAGTCAGCACCTCACAGGCG
This sequence comes from Saprospiraceae bacterium, assembly GCA_031373665.1. GTDB lineage: Bacteria > Bacteroidota > Bacteroidia > Chitinophagales > Saprospiraceae > M3007. Next base: position 12,595 of record JANMMZ010000128.1, read on the forward strand.
GCAGCACCAAGGTTTTCCAGATAATTGGCCACTGCATTGATACCCGGAATATCATCCACACAAGCCACTTCTATGGTGCTAGGGATGTTTATGGCCAATACTGCGGTATCTTTGATTTGGAAATCTTGCATACAAGTCGTTATGTTGCCACATTCGTCAGTAGCAGCATAAGTGTAGGCTACAATCATGGGCGTATTGGCGCAGCCTGTACCCCATTTTTGTACATCTTGAAGCGTGACGCTTACCGTGCCACATTCATCGGTTGCAACTACAGCACTCGGATCAGGTGCTGGTAGTGCAGCCACACAAGTGAGATTCCAGTCATTGACAGGGCAGGTTGTGATGACAGGTGCCATATTATCTATGACGCGGAAAGTAGCATAGGCTTTCGAGACGTTACCACATTCGTCGGTAGCGCGGAACTCATATTTTTTCCACCAAGTACGTCCACAACCATTTTGTGTTTCATAGCCTCCTATTTCGAGGGTCACCGATCCACAATTGTCTTCCACAACCAAACCAGCGCGACTGTCAAACCAATCATAGAAGTCCACTTCTCCATTACAACCCTCCATACATGAGATGGTTTTATCTTGAGGTGGCACTGTAAATACAGGTGGTTTAGAATCCACCACAATGAAAGAGGCATCGCGATATGTGGCGTTTCCGCACTCATCAGTAGCGGTGAATCGGATCCATTTTTGGAAAGTATTGCCACATGTAGTTGGGCACACATGCAAAGGGCTATCGTTGATAGACCAACTAATATCAGTACAATCTTCGGCTTCTGCACCGCCATTATCTAATATCCATGTCTGAAAATCATCCATATTGCCACTGTTACATTCCGCAATCACATCTTGTGGATCAGTCTTGAAATTAGGCGCCTTGTTATCAGTCACGGTGATAACCTGTGAGGCTGTGACACGGTTTCCACAAATATCGGTAGCCTCCCAAGTACGCGTCAAACTAAAAATAGTTGGGCAGATACCCGGCGTACTAACCTCACCAAGGTAGGTTATCACCACGACACCATTACAGTTGTCGGTAGCGATTGGGCTACCTACTGGCGGAACCAAGTAACAATCCACTGTTTCATTGGCTGGGAAAGCAGTAAATACTGGTGCGGTTTGGTCATTTACAACGATCACTTGCGAACACGTGGCCGAGTTGCCGCAGGCATCGGTAGCACGGTAAGTACGGGTTTGGGTAAACCTATTGATACAAGTCTGATTGGTGATCACATCGCTTACAAATGACACTGTTGGAGCAGTACCGCCACAGTTGTCAGAAACGCCCGTTACCGAATTGTTGCTACGGATGGGTAGATTTTCAACACAAGAGACCGTGATACCAGCTGGACAAGTAAGGCTTGGCGCA
>JANMMZ010000010.1:0-77997 GCA_031373665.1 Saprospiraceae bacterium
ACAGATTCCGGGCATATAATTATTTGTTGCGTTTATATTCATTCGACATAGTAAGATTATTTTCATAAATACAATCGCACCGAACTCTACGTGGCTGTCAACTGCCCGCTAGACGCAGCAGTTTGACAGTCACGCTAACGTAAGCCATTTTAAGAGACTACCTACATCAACTATGAAATTCACAGAAATAAACTATCTAAACCTTAAAAATAATTATTCAGAATATCTGGATAAAGGAAAAAGTATTGGAGACAATTTTGGTGGACCAAGCTTACATTTTCATCAACGAGCATTAAGTGAACTTGAAAAAAAATTTCTTAGTAGGGCACACATTGAAATGATTTATGCAACACTTGCTTCATGGGGAATGCACAGAATGGGAAATACCCAAACTAAGATGGTTAACTTCAGTAAATTTGAAAGTTCAATTTTAACTCATAAAAAAATATTAAATGACCTAAAAGGGCTAAGAATGGAAAATATAAGCACTGCTGACTTACCGGGAGTAATTAAAAATTTGAGTGACATTTGTTTTGCCCTTAAGACTTCTGAATCCAATTCTCGTATTGTAGGTAATTCAAAAACGCTTGCACATATCTTACCCGACATAATTCCTCCAATTGACAGACAATATACAATAAGATTCTTTACATCTGAATCTAAAGATTTCATAAATGACAAAGGGAAATTTAAACAGTCTCCAGACTTTAAAGACTCCGATGAAGAAAAATACTTTTCCTATATTTTAGAAAAAACATACGATTTTGTAAATCACATAAAAGCAGACAAACAGATCAGTTTGGATAAATTATTTAATACCTCTTATCCTAAAATTTTTGACAATCTTATCATGACATATATTGGGACATTTAGACAGTGTCCTGCCCCCCCTTATGTTGCTACCACTTTAAAGTAGAGACTTTTGTTTTCGGATTGGGCACCCTGAAGTAAAACAAAAAAAGCCCTGCAACACGCATGGTGCTGCAGGGCTTCTTTACATCCTGTCAATTTCCCCCTACTCCGCTGTTACAGCGATTTTGGCCGCCGCTGTTCTTGGGAAAAACTGTTTGAGTTCGTTGTACTTGGTCACGAAACCGCCTGCCGTTGTTTCCTTCTTGTACTGCGTGAAGGAATAGTCCACCAGCGCATTTTGAAAGTTGTCATAGTCGTGCAGGATTTTCGCGTTTTCCATCGTCTCCAAGATCGAGCGCAAGCGGGTGATACGAGTCTCAAGCACGCTGCGGTCGTTGTAGTCTGCCGCAAACTCGGGCCAATCTACATCGGGGCTGCAATAATCCGGTTGAGCCTTGCAATAGTCATAGACTTTGTTCACGAACAGTTTGTTGGTTTCATTGATGCTCCCGTAGCGCTTCCGTTCTTCCGGGCTGAGGTTTTGCTTTTTGTTAAGCAGTGCTTTTTCCAAAGCATCAATGGATAGATCAAGGATGTTGATCTCTTCTGGCTGGAGGTGCTGTTGCACTAAATCATGAAATGGCATGATGGATAAGTTTTTAGGAAACTGCCTTTGTCACGGTGAATCAGACAAGTTTCACGGTGAAAAAATAAAGAATTCAGTTGCAATATATGGGGGCAAAGGGCTTTTTCCGCAAGGGCTTTGATTCAGTTTAACAAAAATATAACGTATAATTATTTGTTTTTCAATATAATACATTGGTTTATTTTAATAATATAAATTGCAAATTTTTATAAACTGTCCGCAAAGGAACACAAGTACCGTTTTGTTTTACGGGAATGGGTGGCCGTCTTTTAAAGAAGTATTTAGGCTTTTTATCCATATTTTTAGGTTCCGAACCTAAATTTTTGGGTCTTGGATCTAATTGTTTGGGTAATTTGATGAAACGTTTAGGTTGTTTTGAGAAACGTTTGGGTGATTTTGAGAAGCGTTTAGGTTGTTTTGAGATGTGTTTAGGTTTTTGCAATCTGCAAAACCCAAACGTTTGGGTGAGTTAGCCAAACACTTCTCAAAACGACCTAAAGTTTTAGGTTCGGAACCTAAAAATACGCCCATTTGACGTAAAACGATCTCAAAACAATCCAAAGGCTTCGCTCCAATACGGAAAGACTTGACAAATAAACCGGAGCACATCGCTCCCCGCTATTGACCCGATGTGAGATCTGAACAAAAAGCAATAATAAAAATTTGATAAGAGTCCCAACTCCCTCCACCCTCGTTGCGTCTTAGTAGTATATTTAACAATGGAAAAGGTTGGGCAACGATTGTCTCTTTTATAATGATTGTGAAGAGATTAATTCCGAGCCACCTCCGAATTAAAATTTAACATGAAAAAAAACATTATTTTTGCCTTATTAGCCCTATTTTTAACACCATGGACGGGTCAAGCCCAAAACTGGAAATGGGCTAAAAGCCTCAGTACACCAAACAATGCCACGGCTATAAATAATCTCAACGCGTACCCCGGAAAACACGCACTTGTCAGTGGCTCTTTTGCCGCCCCAACACTCACCTTCGGTACTCAAACCCTCACCAACGCCGGACAAGACGATGGGTTTGCAGCCCTTGCAGATGAAATGGGGCAGTACATTTGGGCTGCCAAGTTTGGCGGTTCTAATCGTGATTTTGTGGTGGATGCCGCTGCTGCTCCAAACGGTGATTTTGCCGTGGTGGGCAATTTTACAAGTATTTCCTTACCAATCGGCAGTGCTAACCTCATTAACAGTGGTGAAACAGATGCCTTTATTGCCAAATACAAAGCAGATAAAACCCTCGCCTGGGCTAAAAAAATCGGCACGCCCGATATAGACGAAGCAAGCAGCGTGGCCTTGGATGCTGACGGAAATACTTACGTCTTGGGACATGTACTGAATAAACTCACGCTGGCAACCGAGCATGTTTTCCTGCGAAAATACGATGCAAGCGGAAACCTTGTATGGGAAAAAAAAGGCACTAACCCGAATGGCGCTCTGAAATCTACCGTCATGACGCTTGATGCCAACCAGCAGGTATATGTCAGTGGTTGTTTTTGGGGCACCGTAAGTTTTGACAACACATCCATGACAAATGATACGGCTTTTGCTGCATACATCGTTAAATATAGCCCTTCCGGCACCGTATTGGATACTTATTTGAATGGGAATTTGAGCAGAATCAACGACATTCAAACACAAAGTAGCACCCTCCATTTCTGTGCGGAGCGTGGGAGCGGATGCTTTGGTTGGGGCTGGCCTTTGGCGCGGTCTGAAGTGCAATTAGTCAAACTTGATTCTGATCTCAATCAGATTTGGCATAAAACCGCTGGCGGCGTGGAAGACTGCCAAAGCTTCGATATTGCCAAAAGCCTTAGTTTAGACGATCATGGAAATGCCTATCTCACAGGCTATTTTTTCAGCGATACCCTCTCTTTTGCGGGTCAAGCCCTGCCTAATTTTTTCAATATCCACTATTTCTATCCTCAAATATTTGTCATGAAATATTCTCCAAGCGGCGAAGAATTGTGGGGCAAATCCCTAGGTGGTATCCATTCTGATGAAGGTACGGGCATCCTTGCTATTGGCGACGACCAGTTTTACCTCGGAGGCGATTTCGAGTCTGCCGCTGTTAATTTTGGGTCGGTTGACTTGCAAAACACGGGCACCTTGGATTCTATGTACGTCCATCTCAGACCATCCCGTTTTGTCCGACAAACAATGGGCTTTTTGGCCGTTTTTGACGGTGATATTAGCAGCGTCCATCCTGAGCCCGCCTTTGATGGGATGGTCATTTTTCCAAACCCTGTCACCGACCATATCACCTTGCGGCTAAAATCGCCTGCCCAATCGCCACTTCACTTGCAAATCAGCACAGCGGATGGCCGGGTACTCCGCCAATCTAAACATAGCGGTCAATCGCTTTACCTCCAAGAAGACCTTACGGGGTTGCCTTCTGGGTTGTATATCGTTTCGGTTCGGTCGGAAAATGGACTATTTTCGACTAAATTTGTGAAATAAGGAACGTGCAAATAATTCCTAAGTATAAAAAACTGAACAACAATGCTCCGTATTACACTCCAGATTAAAGTTGCACTCATGGTCAGTGCCATTTTAGTCTTCCAAAATATCCATGCCCAAATCCAAATCAACGAACTGCTGGCTGTCAATTCCACCGTGACACATGATCCGGATTTCGGCGAATTCTCGGATTTTGTGGAACTGCGCAACGCGTCCGCAGCCGCCGTCCATCTCGAGGGCTACTATCTCACGGATGACCCCACTGATAAAAAAAAATGGGCATTGCCACTGCTGACCCTTGCCGCTGGAGATTTTCTCCTGATCTGGACAGACGGGCAGAGCAAACACACTGGTGATACGGCTTTTGTAGCATATAAAAACGCCATGGAAAACATGACTGGCGAGCACGCCAATTTCCGCCTGAGCGGAGACGGTGAGTACCTCGGCGTGTTTAATCCTCAGGGCGGCTTATCTGATGAAATAACCTTTTGCGTACAAACAAGTGATGTGTCTTATGGGCGATCGGCCATTTCACCCAATCAATGGCTTTACTTCGGAGAACCTACCCCTGGCGCAGCCAATTCCACCTTTGGCTCGGCGTTGATGGAAACACCGGGCGTACCCATTTTTTCGCTTTCTGAAGGCTTTTACCCGACCTCACAAATGCTGCACTTGGATGCACAAGAACCTGGAGCAGTCATTCGTTTCACTTTTGACGGAACCACGCCTCATGCAAACTCCCTCATATTCACCGACAGTTTTCCGCTTAACCTGAACTTAACCATCAAGGCTAGGCTCTATGTTTCGGGTAAAATGCCGGGTAAGGTTGTTACGAAGTCATATTTTATTTATGAAAGCAACCAACTGCCCGTACTTGCCATCAGTTCCAATGCTGATAACCTATATGGTTTTGATTTCGGTATCCTACAAAATGCGATCAAAGACCGTGAAGTGCCCGCTACTATTGAATACTTTGAGCCGAGTACGGGTCAACGAGCGTTCATAGCAGGGGTTGGGCTACGGGTATTCGGTACTTCGATTTATAACTTGCCACAACGCCCCATTTCCGTGCGTTTTAAAGAAAAGTACGGTGACGAATTCCTACGTTATCCCTTATTTGAGGGCAAATCCATTCCCCGTTATTCATCCTTTTTGTTGCGCAATGGTGGCAACGATTACAACACTGCCTATTTTCGTGACGGATTGGGCGTGAACCTCGTAAAAGGCAAAATGGACATTGATTATCAGGACTATAAGCCTTGTGTGGTGTTCATTAATGGTCAGTATAATGGCATTTATGAACTCCGGGAGCGTCTCGACGAGCCGTACATAGGCAGTAATCATGAGGTCAATCCTGATAATTTAGACTACCTAGAAGATAGTCTTCAGGTCGTAACAGGAGATCAACATCATATCGCAGATCTGATGGATTTTGTGAAAAATCACGACTTGAATGATGCTTCCAATTTTGCCAAAGTCGCTGCGCAAATTGACCTCAATGAATGGACGAATTACCTGATTCTAAGGGCTTTTATCGGCTATCAAATCGGTGACCTCAATAATCACTACTGGCGCAGCCGCGATACTGGCGGCTCATGGCGATGGATAGTTGCCGATCTGGAACACGGCTTCGGTCAACTTGGCGGCGACCTTGTCCAGGAAAATACCATTGCAAAACTAGCAGGTCTTTCGGGTAACTTGCCTGAATGGGCCACCCTGTTTTTCAATCGCCTGCTACAAAATCCTCGGTTCCGCGACGGTTTCATCCAACGCTCAGCGGCTTACCTGAATACCATTTTTCTACCTGCCACCACTTTTGCTACGGTGGACAGCCTTAAAAATTTGTTTCAGTCTCAAATGCCAAGGCATATTGGCCGCTGGAATTCACCACCTTCTATCCAAGCCTGGGAGGGCAATATTGGTAACATCAAAACTTTTTTGCAAAATAGACCAACCCACTACCGCCGCCACCTTACTGAACTTTTTGGCAAACAGGATAGCGTACACGTTTCCCTGCAAATTGTCGGACAAGGAAAGGTGATTCTGAGCGGTGTACCATTTTCTCAAAATACGGAAGGGTCTTTTTTCAAAAATACAGAATGCGCTCTGGAAGCCGTACCAGCATCTGGTTACCGGTTCGTGGGGTGGCAGGGGTTGAATGGCACAAGTGTAAATACCAGCCTGATCCCTGTCACTGATACTGCTTTTACTGCGATTTTTGAAAATTTGGCCAATATCAGCATTATTCCACCCCTCATTTCAGCAGATACTACCCTGTCAGCGGCCGCTTCACCCTGGTACGGTTTTGAAGATGTGACGGTGTTGCCTGGGGTACATCTGACGGTGGAGGCTGGCTCAACGCTGCTGCTGACCGACGGCGTTTGTATCAATGTGAAAGGCGGCTTATATTTAAACGGTTCGCCAGACCAACGCATTAGCATCCAGCCAGACCCTTCTCCCTCCGCCAGGCATTCATTTTATGGACAATCGGGTCATTGGGGCAGTATCTCGGCAGATAATCCTACAGATAGCCTCATACTCCGCTATACCGATCTGCGCGGTGGCAGTTTTGGACGCGACCGAATCCGCCATTTTTCTGCTATTTCAACCTATAATACCCCTCTAAGGGTGGAACACTCTACGATCACAGGGGGCAAAGCCCCACTCATTGCCAGAGGTGGCAGTGTCTATATTGGGCATTCAGAGTTCCACTCTTTTGTGGGGTGCAATGGTTTCATCAGTCTGTATGATATGGCTTCTCCACTCATAGAACATTGTATTTTCAAGGGCAACCGCGCCATCAATACTGATGCCATTGATCTAAAAGGCATTCAAGACGGCATCGTGCGAGACAATGAAGTGTATGGTTTCCTTGGTTCTAACTGTGATGGAATTGATGTCGGCATTTATTCGCAGAATATGCTTGTGGAGCATAACATCATCCACGATTGCTCCGACAAAGGCATTTCTATCGGTTCGCAATCCAACGCGCTGATTCGCCGCAACGTGATTTATGATTGTGACCTTGGTGTGGCTTTGAAGGATAGCCTCTCTGTCGCATATATTGACCAAAATACGTTTTACGGCAACCGTCAGGCAGTGGCCTGTTATGAAAAAAGTGCGTTGCGAGGGGGCAGCAAAGCCTTTGTTAAAAATACGATTCTCTCAAACAGCACGGAACTAAGCACCTTTTTTGATTCAAAGTCCGAAATACAAGTCAGTTATTCCCTCTCTGACGGGGAGCCGCTGCCCGGTATTGGCAATTTGAATGCCAACCCCTTGTTGGTGGATCCTTCAACTGGGAATTTTGAACTTTCACCAGGTTCGTCCTGTATTGACGCTGGTGATCCAATTTCCTCCAATGACCCCGACGGTAGCCCCGCTGACATGGGGGCTTATTATACCCACACAGGTGCTTTTGCTTTAACGCTACAGGTCAACGAATTTAACTATCACCCGCCCTTCAACTATCCTACCGGGGACTGGGTAGAACTACACAACCGCAGCAGTCAAGCGATTGATCTCTCTGGTTGGCGCATGACTCAAGGGTTGTATGAGTTTGTCTTTCAAGAAAATACGATCGTTGCACCAGATGGTTACCTCGTGGTTTGTCAGGACACTGCCCAGTTCAAGGTTTTTTACCCCGAATCTGGCCTGCTGGCAGGGAATTTTCACTTCGATTTGGACAACAAAGCGGGAAAAATCGCGCTGTACGATCCTGCTGGTAGGCTTGCTCACCGTGTGCGCTATGCTGATTCCCGGCCTTGGCCACCCCTCGCAGATGGGCTTGGTGCCACCGTAGAATTGGTGTTGGGTCAAGATGGTAACCTACCCACCGACTGGCGCGAAAGCCATGTGCTGCTGGGTACTCCCGGTACTCCGAACAGCACGGTAACCGATGTTTCGGGGCTGTTTGTCAACGAAATATTGGCCACCAACATCCAAGCCCTGCCCGATGAACAGGGCGAGTACGACGACTGGTTTGAACTGTACAACGCCTCCGACGACTCGGTGAACATCGGCGGTCTATGCTTTACTGACAATGAGAACACGCCTTGTCGGTGGCAACTGCCCCTGCATTTTCCTGCAAAAACGACCCTGCCTCCCTATGGCTTCCTGCTACTTTGGGCAGATGGACAGACCGAGCAGGGGCTTCTTCATACTAATTTCAAACTCAGTGCCGGGGGCGAAAGGGTGGCTGTTTACCAACGGGTTGGCACAGGCTATGTGGAACGGGAAAACCTTGTTTTTGGGCAACAAAGCCCCGATATTTCATGGGGACGCTACCCGGACGGCAGCGCAGATACGCGAATGATGTACCCGACACCATCAGCAACCAATGTGTCATCAGGCACGAATGAACCAGGCGTTAAGACTTTGGAGATGTTTCCCAATCCTTTTTCGGACCAACTGTTTTTTGATGCTAAAAAAGTGGAAAAACCTTACCACTTGACGATGCTGAACGCATTGGGGCAGGTGGTTTATGAGGTAAATGGACTCCGGGAGGAGCATTTACGCCTGGAGCGGAATGGTTTGCCTGATGGGGTTTATTTGGTGGTGGTAGTGGATGAAAAGGGGGAGCGATTTGTAGGTAAAGTGATAGCAACGGTTTCTCCCTGAGCAGTGGTAATCACTCCAACTCCTTCAAATACATCGGAATCGTAGCATTCAAACCAAAGTACAGCGCATCAGCAATGAGTGCGTGACCAATACTCACTTCCAGCAATCCAGGGCAATGCGCTTTGAAATAACGCAGGTTATACAGATTTAGATCATGACCAGCATTGATGCCAATACCAATTTTTCGAGCCACTTGCGCGGCCTTGGTATATGGTTTTACGGCTTCGGCTTTGTTTTTACTGAAATCTTGGGCATAAGGCCCCGTATAAAATTCAATGCGATCCGCTCCAGCGGCTTTCGCTCCTTCCACCATACTGGCTACTGGATCTACAAAAACAGAGACCCTAATCCCATGTTGGTGCATTTCGTCTATCACTTCCTTCAAGAATGAATGGTTTGCCACCGTATCCCACCCCGCATCTGAAGTAAGTTGAGCGGGACTATCTGGCACGAGGGTGCATTGATGTGGTCGGTTGGCCAACACCAAATCCAGAAACGCCCGATCCGGGTTGCCTTCTATGTTAAACTCTGTTAGAACGACTGCCTTCAAAGCCGCAATATCATCATAACGTATGTGTCGCTCATCGGGTCTTGGATGTACCGTAATCCCTTCTGCCCCAAATATTTCGCAATCCTTGGCCATTTGTATTAGGTTAGGAAAGTTGCCTCCTCGTGCATTGCGCAGCAATGCTATTTTATTGATATTAACGCTAAGTCGTGTCATGTTATAGGTTATTTTTTAGTATTTGAGTGAATTGCCAAGTTTCTTCAAAGGTATTATACAATGGAACTGGTGCCACCCTTATTACATCGGGTTCGCGCCAATCGGCTACGATGCCAGCATCACCAAGTTTGTGATATAAAGTTTTGTCGGCATCGCGTACTTGTATAGATAATTGGCAACCGCGTTCATCTGGATTTTCAGGGGTAATGATTTTGATACGCTCCTGATGGAGATCTTTGATCAAAAACTCCAATAACCCAGTCATTTTAATAGATTTTTTGCGCAAACGCGGCATTCCTGCTTGCTCAAAAATATCCAATGATGCCAATACCGCCGCCAATGAAAGGATGGGCGGATTGCTCAACTGCCAGCCTTCTGCTCCTGGAATAGGATCATAGTCGTGCCTCATATTGAATCGGGTGGATTTATTATGTCCCCACCAACCTGCGAACCGAGGCAATTCAAAATTATTGGCGTGTCGCTCATGCACAAAACAGCCCGCCAAACTGCCGGGACCACTGTTCATGTATTTATATGAACACCAAACCGCAAAATCAGCATTGCTGTCGTGAAGATTCAAATCTATGTTGCCTGCGGCATGTGCCAGGTCAAAACCCACCATACAACCTTGGGCATGACTCAGGGCGGCTATCTTTTTCAAATCAAATGCCTGACCCGTGTAATAATTCACCCCGCCCAGCATAACTAAGGCTATTTGATGCCCTTCCGAGGCCAATAAGGCTTCAATATCGGCTGGTTGGATCAGTGTTTCACCCGCGCGAGGCTTGAGTTCGAGGAGTGCAGTGGCTGGATCAAACCCATGAAACCTGATTTGCGACTCTACGGCGTAACGGTCGCTGGGGAAGGCATCAGACTCGATCAAAATTTTGAATCGAGTGGCCGTAGGGCGATAAAACGACACCATCATCAAGTGAAGGTTGGTCGTCAGGGTATTCATAGCCACCACTTCTATCGGCAGTGCGCCAACTATCCTGGCCATTTTTTCGGTCAAAAACTCGTGATAGGGCATCCAGGGGGTTTGGGCATGAAAATGCCCCTCTACGCCCAAGGTAGCCCAATCGTCTAACTCCTGATTGATATAAGCGCGGGTCGTTTTGGGTTGTAACCCCAAGGAATTGCCGGTGTAATAGATCATCGGAGTTCCATCCGCCTTCAATGGCAAGTGAAATTGATCCCGAAAAGCGGCTAATTCATCGGCTTGATCTAAGGAGCGGGCGTATGCTAGAGTATTCAACATGTATGATAGAGATGAAGCGGCAAAATTATAAATTGTATAGCGATAAAAAATAATTTAGTCTCCCGCTTTAATCATATCAATCGCCAATTCGCGCACCAATCGGTTGAGTTCGGGAATATCTTTTGCTTGAATATTCTTCCATTTTGCTAATTGCTCATCGGCTTGTTTAAACAAATAGGTACGTACTTCTAAGGCTTGTTGGGTAGGCGGGAAATCGCCGTCGGCATTCAAACCCATTAAATTGGCCAATTTGTCATTGAGGCGCACTGGGAAGTTTAGTGGATCCTGAGAAGACCGACTCTTGGTCTGATACAGGGCTTCTTCTATAACTGTGGTGGTAGAGTCTATTTGCGCGATCAGCAATTTCAAGGGTTTGATCCGATCCTCTTTAGGCAATCGCCCTTTAAGGCTAGCCGTCTGAGTGCGTACATTGCGAATCCCTTTGATCGCTTGGTGCATCTCTGTCAATTTAGTTCCTACTGTTTGGACAAAATCAAATTGACTTTTGAACTCGGCATCCGTCGCGCCTGTGCGTGGATCAGGCAAGATGATACCATTGCGTTCTTCTGTTTTACCTGCTGCTGTAACCCTGATTTTATAAGTACCGGGCATCGCTTTAGGGCCTTCCAGATCGTAACTCCATAATACCATTCCTTCAAACTTTTCGGAATCAGGATAGCGCATATTCCACACAAAATGGTTGCCGCCAGCCTTGGGCATCTCTAAGCCTTGTTGGTTAGGCTTCAATGATTTAGAGCCTTTGTACAAAGTCGAAAATACTTTGATTGTATCGCCATCGGCTTCTAAAACCGCTACCGTGATAGTGTCTTTTTCCGAAGGTTTGTTTTTTAAGAAATAGTGTACTACGATACCATTATCTCGGTTTTGACCACTGGTTTTTGACTCTTTTGCCGATCCACCGCGCATACGATAGGCTGGAGCAGGCTCAAACATGTGCAGGGCTTTTTTGGATAAATCGCCCTTGGTCAAAAAATCTGGAGAGGCTTGTATTTGTCTAAAAGGCGTGATATCGTCAATCATCCATAATGCCCGCCCTTGGGTGGCTGCAATCAGGCTATTATCTTTCATGGCTATGTCTGTTACCGGGACAATAGGCAGGTTGAGTTGCATTTTTTGCCAATTGGTGCCATCATTAAAACTAATATAGGCTCCTTGTTCAGTACCGCAATACAAAAGCCCTTCTCTATTTAAATCCACCCGTATTACCCTCGTAAAATGCTCGTTTTGAATACCTTCCGTTATTTTTGTCCATGTTTTACCATAGTCTTTGGTTTTGAAAAGATAGGGGGTGAAATCGCCTTGTTTATAACCAGTACAGGCAATATAGCATCCACCATCATTGTGCGGATCCACTTCAATAGAATTAATCATTGTCCATTTGGGCAATGCTGGAGGGGTTACATTCGTCCATGTTTTGCCTCCATCTCGGGTCACCTGTACCAACCCATCATCGCTACCTGTCCAGATCAAATCCTTCACACGAGGACTTTCGGCTGCTGCAAATATGGTACAATAATACTCGACACTGGTATTGTCTTGGGTAATGGGGCCTCCGCTCGATTTTTGTCGGCTTTTATCGTTGGTGGTCAGATCTGGGCTAATGGTTTCCCATGTTTGCCCCTCAGTAGTGGTCGCGTGTAAGTGATTGGAGGCGGCGTATAGTTTTTTGGGATTGTGTGGACTGAAAAACAATGGAAAATTCCACTGAAAACGATATTTCGCGTCTTCTGCTCCATGACCCATGTTGTCTTCTGGCCAAATATTGATGGCCCGCGAAGTCTTTTTCTGATGATCCACACGGCTTAAATACCCGTGGTATTCACCTCCATATACGATGTCGTTGTTGGTAGGGTCTATCGCAATGTGGCCGCTTTCGCCACCAGCGGTGGATTCCCAATCGCGTTCCCCAATGCTGTATCCATCAGTGCGGTGCGGAATCCTGACGGTGGAATTGTCTTGCTGGGCCGCATAAATGCGGAAAGGGAATGCATTATCAGTCGTCACCCTATAAAATTGAGCCGTAGGTTGATTGTGGTAAGTACTCCAAGTATCGCCGCCATCATAACTTACTTGACCGCCACCATCATCGCCAATGACCATTCTTTTGGCATTTTCGGGGGCTATCCATAGGTCGTGGTGATCACCGTGAGGAGCACCTTTAGCCTTGAAAGTACGGCCACCATCCGTTGATTTATGATAGGATACATTCACTACATAAACGCCATCTGCGTCTTCAGTATCGGCATAAATCCGCGAATAATACCAAGCACGTTGGCGCAAAGACCGGTCTTCATTTACTTTTGTCCATTGTTTTCCGCCATCATCGGAGCGAAATACGCCGCCCGTTTGGCTTTCCACGATAGCCCACACCCGATCAGGGCGGACAGGACTTACCGCCAATCCAATAATACCTAGGGTGTCTTTTGGTAATCCTTCATTGCGTGAAATATCTGTCCAAGTATCGCCCCCATCGGTGCTTTTCCACATACCGCTGCCCCAACCTCCGCTGCTAAGGTCGTAAGGGGTGCGGCGTATGCGCCAAAACGAGGCGTATAAAATACGTGGATTTGTCGGATCCATACATAAATCCACGGCACCTACGTCTTTGTTGATAAAATGAATGCGCTGCCAAGTTTTTCCACCGTCTTTGCTGCGGTAAATACCGCGCTCCTCTGATGACTTAAATAAGTCGCCCATGACGGCAGCATATACGATGTCAGCGTTTGCAGGGTGTACCCTGATGCGCGGAATATGTCGGCTCTGGGTTAATCCTGCACTTTTCCAAGTACGGCCAGCATCTTCGCTTTTCCACATGCCTGTACCATAACTGACATTGCCACGCACAGTGACCTCGCCACCACCCACATACAATACATTATGATCGCTTGGGGCTACTTCTATGGCTCCTATGCTACCACCGAAATAACCATCGCTGATATTGGCCCAAGTGCGCCCTCCATCTTCGGTTCGCCATACACCACCGCCAGTGCCGCCAAAGTAAAACAGGTTGGGTTTGCCCGGCACCCCTGTTACGGCTGCCGAACGCCCGCCCCGATGCGGCCCTAGATTTCGCCAAGTGACTCCTGAAAACAGGGTCTCATTGACCAAATTGTTGTTCGGTGGTACGAGTGTCTTAGTTGAGTTGCTTTTTTGGGCTAGAGCGGCCATGGCCGTCAGGACTAGGAAGAGGGTAAATATTTGTTTCATACAGAAAAAATAAATTGACTTGTTAGATTGTGGTATTGGTTAGACGGCTCAATTACCCACTTTTTTTAAATCAGCATTGGCTTTATCAAATTGCCCAAGTTTTTGCCAAATGGCAGCACGAGTCTGATATGCACGGGTATATTGTGGGTTGATTTGTATGGCTTGATTGGCATCTTCCAAGGCTTTTTGTAGATCGCCACCCATCAGTTGTGCATTGGCGCGATTTGTAAAAATCATTGGTTTGATGGTCGGGGCTGCATTTTTTAGGGCAGCAGTATTGTCGGCTATGGATTCTGCATATTTTTGACTTTTAAACAACATCTGGCCTCGATTGACTAAGGCTTCTATATAATTTGGATTGAGATCTATGGCTTTTCCATAATCAGCCAAGGATTCGGGTTGTTTTCCTGCTTTATCAAGGGCTTGAGCCCTAAAATAGTATGCTTCTGCCGATTTAGGCTCCAGTTCTATACTTTTATTCAAATCTGGAATAGCCTCGGTAGTCCTATTGAGGCGTACGAGACACTTAGCTCGGTTCAGAAATAATTTTGGCGTGACGATACCTGCTTGGATGGCCTTGGTAAAATCGTCCAATGCCTCAGGTATTTTGCCTAGTTCTAACAAAGCCTGCCCTCGACCATTATAGGCTTCCACGGTAGTAGGATCGTACTTTAGGGCTTCTGAATAGTGTTTTACAGAAGCATCATATTTGTTGGTAATGAGACTATTATAAGCCAAGTTGCACTGACATAAGGCTGATTCGGGGGTTTTCTTGACACAGTTTTCAAACAAGGCTACACCATTGTTCCAAACTTGAGCCTGTTGAATAGCAAAAAAGCCTAAGAAGGCGGCGATACCAAATAATAGGCCGTTGCGAAGGGGTGATTGCAGTTTTTCAAGAAATAAACAAATCAAGAAAAACAAACCGATACAAGAGATATATGCATAACGATCAGAACGCAATTCAAAACTGCCCACTGTGCGAAAAGGGAGCATCACCAGCAGTGGTATTAGGTAAAGTGCTAGTGCGATCAGTGCCGTAGGCTTGGATCGAAGGTATTTCCAAATAACAAATAGGATGAGTGCCAGTAATATTGGTGCGGCCAAATAAGTCCAATCCCAGTTGCCACCCAATTTCACAAAAGGATAAGCGACAGAATAACCAAGTGGTACTAATAGTTTGAAGGGATAAAATAGGATTGTTTGGCAAACCATGAAAAAGCGGTCTGCTGCCGTAAATGCCGCCGAAGAGGTTGCTATATCGTGACCTTCTTGGGCACGCGTACTGAATGTATGGAGGCCAAACCAAAGGCTGATACCCAAAAATGGTAGTTTTTCAAGCCAAAATGAAGGCTTTAATGGGTTTTTGCCCGTATATAGATCGAAGGCTATGAGCAATATGGGTAATGTAACCGCTGCCGATTTGGAGAGACAACTGGCTATAAAAAGGATAAATGCCAAGGCATATTTTACTTTATTTCCATGTTGGCTCCATCCAAGCCAAGCCCAAGCGGCTCCCAAGTAAAAAGTGGAAAATAATACAGCCGAAAGACCTGCTGCCCAACACACTGCCTCAGCCTGTATAGGATGCACCGCAAACAATAATGCCGCTCCAAAGGCTGCCCAGCGTCGGGTGGTCAATTGGTTTAAAAGACCAAAAACCAAGAGAGCATTGATGGAATGAAGCAACACGCCCAAGAGGTGGTAGCCCCATGCTGATTGGCCGGAAATAGATTGGCCAATCGCATAAAAAATCCAAGTAAGGGGCGCAAACATACCTAGGTTTTGGCCGCTGAAAAACTTAGAAAAACTCGGATTTTGAAGGGCCTTATTATACAAAATAGCCTTATCGTCGTCAAAATAGACGAAATCATTACTGATAGAGCCTCCATAAGCGATCCATGCTGCTGCCAATAGACATAGATAGGGTAAATAGGGGTGGTCAATAATGGAAAACCCAGATGGCTTTGTTTCGTCGTTTAAGTTAGGCTGTGTCGCTACGGGCGCGGGCTGATTTTTCTGTTTGGCCATCTTATTTCGGGATCTTTACTTTATAAGTCTTCCGTTCTTTATTGGTTAGTTTACTATCAGTCAGCCACGGATTATATAGTTTGAGCATCCTATAGTTGGTGCCGTTTTCACGGGCAAAATCCCCCCAGTTGGGTACTGAGCCACTTACTTCTACGGTTTTGGCATCTGTTAAAGTATTAGGATAAAGGTGTTCCTTGGCTATTTCATAATCATATTCTTCTGGGTGTTCCATCACTTCTTTGATGGCTACAATACGGAATGGATAGCGCATGGTTTCATCGGCTGCCAAATTGAGATCAAAGAAGTCGCGGGCGCGTTGTTTTTCCATTTCTGTGGAGATACGGCCTGATCCAGCATTGTAGGCTGCTGCTGCTAGTACCCAAGATCCGAGGCGATTTTTTTCAGATTTCAAGTATTTACAAGCGGCATGAGTCGCTTTTTCGAGGTGATAACGCTCGTCAACTTCAGTATTTACTTCAAGACCGTACCCATCGGCAGTGGCTTTCATAAACTGCCATACACCCCTTGCTCCTGCGGGAGAAATGGCATTAGATAACGCGCTTTCTGCGACAGCCAAGTATTTTAGATCGGCTGGTACGCCTTCTTCTTGAAGAATGGGTTCTATAATCGGGAATATAGCATTGGCGCGTTTGACAGCCAATATGGTCTGGGAGTGGAAATAAACATTGCGCAGCAGTTCAGCGTCTAAACGCTGGCGAACATCCCAGTTGTCCATCGGGAATTTCTCTCCACAAAAAGAGAAGTCTTTATCCAGATTAATGGATCGCACCCTTTGGGCGGGGCTGACCCCAGTACTGGTATTGCCTTTAAATGAAGTATTAAATACTAAGGCCAAAGCCAATATTAATACCACATTGGCAATCAATAAGATTCGGATATGTTTTGAAATTTGCATAAATACTACTTTTGTTAATCGGATGACTGGTTTTTCCTTTGCAAAAGTAGTACTTATTTCTTTCTCTATTCCTATAGGTGGTCGAAAGAAGTTTTTAGGAGGGAGGTGTGTGTGCTTAAACTACCTCCAAAAGCGAAATAAAATCACGAACGGTCGTATTTGGCATTTCTTTCACCATTTAGAGCGGTTTAGAGCCGCTTTACCATCACCCACCCTTCCCTTTCGTTTATTTTGAGTTGTTCGTAGGGGAATTGGGTTTTGCCCAAGACCTCAAAACCTGATTTTTTATAGGCATTCATAGGGCCAATGTTTTGCATGACATTGAGCCAGACCGCATCCCGACCCAAGGATTTTGCCATCTCAGTGATCATTGTAAGCAGTATTTGCCCATATCCTTTTCCATAAAATGCTGGGAGCAAGTATATTTTTTCAAGGTAAAGTGCATTGGGTATTTCACCAATAGGGACCGGTTGGAGTGGCATCAATTTGAGCAATCCAATAATGTCGCCTGTTTCGGTGGTGGGTAAGTAATAGGATATTTCGGGGTCAATCAGGTCGGTTTCTAGGGTTTTATTGCCAAAACATTTTTCGAGATACCATTTCATACCGCCTTCATTCCAGACATGCTGATAATAAGGGATATAAGAGTCGCGTCCTACTTGTTGCAGTAAGGCAAGATCGTCTATGCCCAAACGACGCCAATGTTTGCTAATGAATCCAGATTGGACAATCACTGCACAGTGGTTTGGTTTCGTTGTTTAAAATTCAAGCGCATGGAAATAACATGAGAATATTGGACTTGAGAAACATTGCCAATATCAGTAAGTGCGTAATCCAATTGAATTCGGTTGATACGGAGTCCTACTCCAAAATTGGGCTGTAGGGTTAGACGTTTTTTATTGGGATCGAAGTCGTCAACCACACGCTGAAAATTAGAAACGCCCGTACGTAACTGCACAAAGCCCATGTAATCAGCCTCTAATCCCACGCGTGGCTCTACATTGAATGCCTTTGAACTAATGAGGACATTGCGTTGACCATCAGTGGTGACCACAAAATCCAAGGCAGGGAGTAAGGTTGTTTTAGAGCCTAATTTTATCTTATAGCCAGCACCAATTTCGAATCGGGGCTTGGTGATTTCGGTGCTACTGACAGGTATTTCATTGCCCGTGGTATCAAAAACTTGTTTTTCGCGGGCCGTCAAATTAAATGACCAAGCATTGAAAGTGGTCGTAATATCTCTGGCCATAATACCAGCCGATAGATTGCCTTTTCGGTACTGGAGGCCTGCATCGGCTCCAAAGCCCCACGAACTTCCAAAGGTGCCGATGACGCGGCGCACGACTTTTATGGATCCCCCTACTGAAAAAGCAGGATTGCGCAATTTTCTAGCATAACTACCCATAAAGGCGTAATCTGCAGCCGAAAACTCCGTCACGTTGTCATAATTGATGGTACCATCAGCCTCTACTAGATTGATGGTATAAGGTATTTGGTCTATTCCAAAACGAATCAAAGAAAAAGCGAGGTAAGAGCCTTGGCTTTTATTCAGCGATTTTCCAAAACTGAGGTAATCATATTGACCTATACCTCCAAACCATTCGGCGTGCATCGCACCTATCTGCAAGGGGGCTTGTATTTGGGTCAGTCCGGCTGGATTCCAATAACCAGCCGTGATATCATCTACGATGCCTGTTTGAGCACCTGACATGCCGTGCGCCCTTGCACCTACGCCAATGGCTAAAAATTCGTTGCTATATTTTTGTGCTGTGGCGGTAGAAACAGCCATTATGAGCAAAAGGTGAATCAGTGTGCGTTGTACTTTCATAAAAGTGTTACTTTTGTCCCTAAGACGGGCAGAATGCCAATATGGTTGCCTGATCGGTCTCTTTGAAAAACATTAAAATAGTTTCTTTGGTGAAGTCATATCTTGCACTGATACCAACAGGAATGTCAAAAGTACAAAACTAATTATAATTTTGGTATGAAACAGAACTTTTTAACTTTACTCGCGCTGTTAATGCTGTGTAGCGCACAAGCCCAGTCTAATTTCGGTTTTGATTTTATTAGCCGCTGGGACAATGATAGCCTTGCTGTTGCTTCTCCTGGCAATTTGAACCTTCAATACAGTGGTAGTTGGGCGATGGCGGTGGATGGCCGCGAAATCGTAGTAGTAGGTGGTGCTGCCAATATTTTGTTTTTTGATGTTACCAATCCAGAAACTCCAGTATTGAAGGCAGACTTTCCAGGAACTTGGACGACTGTTTGGCGCGAATTTCGCTCCTACAAAAATCGAATTTATGCCGTTTCGGACAATACTAATGAAGGAATGATGATTTTTGATTTGACCCATGCTGCCGATTCAATTGTCAGGACTTACTGGAGTACAGAGTTTTTCGATAAAGCACATTCCATCACTTTAGACACTGTTTCGGGTCATATATACCTCAATGGTGGCAATGCAGGCCAAGGCATTATTGTATTGGATGCCAGCCAAAATCCAGACAAACCAACTTTCCTTGGGCATCCCGATATTCCGGGCGGATACGTACATGATTCTTATGTGCGTGGCGATACGCTTTATTGCTCTTCTGGTTACGATGGGTACTATGTTTTAGATTTCAGAAACGCTACGGCTCCTACTTTGATCAGCAGTATCAGCACTGGTGGCTATAATCATAATAGTTGGCTTACCCTTGATGGCAAGTATGCTTATTACACAGAAGAAGTACCCAGAGGATTGCCTATACATTGTGTGGATTTGACCGACCTTACTACTACGGGTGATATGGAGATTGCGCTGGCATTTTTAGATAATTTGCAGGCACCGAACGATAGTGTAAAATTGGCTATTTCACACAATGTGTATATTAAAAACAACCTATTGTTCAACTCTCAATATGAGGATGGATTGTTGGTTTATGACATCTCAGTGCCGACTTCGCCTGTGCTGAAAGCGCACTATGATACCCATCCCCAAAATACTGCCTATAATGGGTATTTTGGTAACTGGGGCAATTATCCTTGGTTGCCATCTGGTACTATCGTTGCTTGCGATATGCAAAATGGTATGTACTTGCTACGATTAAACCCCAATGTGGGTACCCGACAGCCGGACAATATCTTTGGTGTAGAAATTTACCCAAACCCTGCCAATGATCTATTGCAGATCAAGTTCCATGAACAGAATAACCAAGATGGCGCTTACCGCTTGTTTAATATGTCTGGACAAATGGTACAAGAAGGCGTTATAGCAGGAGGAGGAACAAAAGTAAATATGATGCCGCTGCAATCAGGCATGTATTTCATTGAAATAACCAATTATGCAGGTCAAAAAACCTTAAAAAAAGTAGTTAAACAGTAATGAAAATAGCATTAGCCCAATTAGATATACATATCGGCAACTTTGATGGTAATTTGCAAAAGATGCTTTCCGCTGTGGAGGCAGCCAAAGCACAAGGAGCCGATATCGTCTGTTTTCCTGAATTAGCGGTTTGTGGCTATCCAGCCCGAGATTTTCTGGAGTTCGACGATTTTATTCGCAACAGCCAAGCCTCTATCGAAGCACTTACTGCTGCCAGTCATGGTATTGGTATAGCCGTGGGTTCACCCACGCGCAATCCTGTATTGGCGGGTAAAGACCTGTACAATTCCGCCTATTTTCTATATGATGGAAAGGTATTAGGGGTGCAGCACAAAGCATTGTTGCCTACTTATGATATATTTGATGAATACCGCTATTTTGAACCTGCTACGGAATTCAAAACCATAGATTTCAAAGGGAAACGGATCGCTATGGTGATTTGTGAAGATATTTGGAATGTGGGCAACGAAAACCCGCTCTATACCATTTGTCCACTTGATGAAATGATGGATCAAAAGCCTGATTTTATCATCAATCTTTCGGCATCGCCCTTTGATTATGCTCATGCCGCTGCGCGGATTCATACGGTACGTACCAACGTAGAGCGGTATGGAATACCCATGTTTTATGTCAACCATACTGGGGCGCAAACAGACGTGGTATTTGACGGAGGAAGCCTTGTCGTTTCTACTGACGGGAATGTCTTTGATGAAATGCCCTATTTTGAGGAGTGCTTTAAGGTGTATGACCTAGATGAAGTACTCCGAGGCGGACAACATCAAGAGCAGGAAAAGGATAAAATCAAATTGATTCATGATGCCCTAGTGCTTGGCATCAGGGATTACTTTCATAAATTAGGCTTTAAAAAGGCTATTTTAGGACTTTCAGGCGGTATTGATTCTGCAGTGACGGCTATTTTAGCGGCGCGGGCCTTGGGTGCCGAAAATGTGCGGGCGATGCTTATGCCTTCCCAATTCAGTACTGGTCACTCTGTTGAAGATGCCAAGGCTTTGGCCGAAAAAATAGGGATGCCCTACGATATTATTGCTATAAAGCCAATGTACGATGCCTTTGAGTCGGCCTTGAAACAACAGTTTGATGGGCAACCATTCAATGTGACAGAGGAGAATATTCAAGCAAGGGTAAGGGGGATCTTGGTCATGGCCATGAGCAATAAATTTGGCAATATACTACTAAATACCACCAATAAAAGCGAAATGGCTGTCGGCTATGGCACTTTATACGGCGATATGTGTGGCGGTCTTTCGGTGTTGGGTGATGTATATAAAACAGAGGTGTATGAGTTGGCTCAATATATTAATAAGGACGAGGAGTTAATACCAGTCAACAGTATTATGAAGCCTCCAAGTGCCGAACTTAGGCCGGGGCAAAAGGATTCGGATAGTCTCCCACCTTATGATATACTGGACAAATTACTTTTCCAATATATAGAATGCCGCCAAGGCCCTCGTGAACTACTTGACAAGGGCTTCGATGAAGTCCTTGTCAAGCGGGTTCTAAGGATGGTAAACATCAATGAATTCAAGCGAGAGCAAGCCGCACCTGTACTGCGGGTAAGTACCAAGGGTTTTGGCATGGGTCGCAGGATGCCTATTGTAGGCAAGTATTTGGCTTGAAAATCCTAGTTCTGAGCAACAAAGTTTACTGATTTGGTACTTTTGTTACCCGCATGGTCTTCGGCAGTAATTGTCAATGTCATAGGAGTAATTGTACTCAAACCTGTTAGTGAAAACATACGGACTAACGTAATATCTGTTTCATCATACACGGTTGGGCTGTCTTTATATACTTCTGATCCGTCTAAATCTTTGGTCACCTTCATGCTCATTTCATGAAGGCCATTGTCTGTTAGGCTTACCTCTATCGTCACATTGCCCTGTACTACCGCGCTTTCAACAGGGCTTTTGATGGTGATGACTGGATTGGTCGTGTCAGACTCGTCGTCGTGTTTGTGGCAGGCTGCTACCAAGAGTGTAGCCGTGGCCAATGCCAGCGCTGTTTTGGTGATAGAATGAAGTAATGTCATCGTTGAAAAAAATTTTGTGTTTATTTTGGCAAAATAGCCATTGGCTCTATAACGCCAGTTGGTGTATAAAACATATTTGGTTGCTTAGGGTTTTGAATGGATACGTGTAGTTTTGACAATGTGAGACAGATTGCAAGTTGACAATATTAATATTCTTAGTAGAACTCTCAAAATTGCTCGTATCTTTGACCAAAATACTACAACTATAACTACAACATGGCAGCAACAAAAATTACAGTAAATTCTAACGGCTCTCTAAAAATAGACGGCGATTTTGAAATATTAGATCCTCAAGGCAATGAGTATGGACTTGGTGGCAGGACTGCCTTGAGTTTGTGCCGCTGTGGCCTTTCAAAAAACAAACCCTTCTGCGATGGGGCACACAATGGTCATTTAGACCATGAAGCCGTTGCTTTTGACTTGCCGCCTAAGAAGGTATAAAGTCTCTTGTTGAATCAACATTATCAAAGTATTCCTTACAATGAGGTTGTTTCATAAGTTGAAATCCTTTTTTTAGTGAAAATAATGCCAATTTTTTTTGGCATTGTGCCAAGATTTCGGAAGTTTTTAAAACTTCCGAAATCTAATGGCTTACTTACAAAACCCTCGGCGCCAATATTTTATACATGACTGGCGTAATGATTCTTGAGAGTAGGGTAGAGGAGATCAAGCCTCCAATCAACACATACGCCAGCGGCGAGTAAAGAGGGTTTTCTTCCACTGCTATCGGTATCAATCCGCCAATAGCCGTTAAGGAAGTCAATAATATAGGTACAAAACGAATTTCACCTGCTTCCTGTATTGCCTCCGTCAATCCATAACCTTCCGCTCGTAACTGATTGGTAAAATCAACAAGCAATATAGAGTTTTTGACCTCAATACCCATGAGCGCGATTAGGCCTACTGCCACAGTGAATGAAAATGGATACCCAGTAGCCAAGAGCATCAAAATAGCACCAATAATGCCCAAAGGGATTACGGAAAGTACTATGATGGTGCTTTTGAAAGTTTTAAACTCAAGAATCAGTACGGCTAGTAGCCCAAATACGGTCAATAGAATAATCGGTCCTAATCCGCCAAAAGACCGCTCCGCGCTTTCTACTTCCCCAGCCATTTTATATGAATAGCCGTTAGGGAAATCCATTTTTTCAAGTTTTTGCCTGATTTGGTTGTTTAATGCTCCAGCCATATACCCGCTTTTCACGCTGGCGGTCACGGCTGTAAAACGATCTTTGTCATAGTGCTGTATGTAATTGGGCGAAGGCTTAAATTGAATATCAGCCACTTGACTAATGGGGAAAGCCGTACCGGGTATATTGTTAACATAGAGGTTTTTAAGCGCGTCTAAACTATTATGTGCGCCTGTTTTAGGCACTGATATGGTAATGTTGTACTCTTTACTATCCACTTCGTTGGTGAAAGTACCCACGCTCAGTCCGGCTATGGCCAAGCGAACCATCCGGTCTATTTCCGCTATCGGAATGCCTAAAGAGACCGCTTTATCCTTATTTATTTGTACTTGAATGTCCGTTTTGATGGTAGCAATTGGATTATCAACGTACATTGTACCTTCGGTGGCGGCCAAAAGATTTTCTACCTGTGCTGCCACCGATCTCAATGAATCCAAGTTGTCGCCAAATACCCTTATAGCAATGGGAGCCTCTATAGGTGGGCCTTGTTCAAA
Organism: Saprospiraceae bacterium; assembly: GCA_031373665.1. Taxonomy (GTDB): domain Bacteria; phylum Bacteroidota; class Bacteroidia; order Chitinophagales; family Saprospiraceae; genus M3007. The sequence goes on from JANMMZ010000010.1 coordinate 23,839, forward strand.
ATTTTTCACATTAATGACTGCGCCAGGTATATTTTTAAACTTCTCCCTCAATTCATCTAAAAAGGCGATTTTGATTGGTGGAGGCGTTTTTTCCTGAAGTTGCACAAATATCTGGGCATAGTCGGTGGCCTCTGTTTCTCTAATGACATTATAGTAAATGCGTGGATTACCCCTACCTACATTGGTAGCGATCCAAGTTACTTTGGCGGCGGTGCCATGTCCTGGATAAATAGAAATAGGGTTTTCAGACTCGGAATTCCGCCGACTGAAATCACTTGACCTAAAGCCTTCGGCTGTATATTCATTCAATACCGAATCTACCATTTGGACTACTCGATTGGTTTCTTGCAGGCTGGTTCCAGCGGCTGTTTCCACATCTATATAAAACATAGGCCGTTCGCTGGCTGGGAACACAGCCGAACCTGCTCGCCCTGCAATACATAGGCTACCCACAAACAAGGCAATGGCTACCAGTATTGTTTTGGCTGGATGCTCCAAAGCCACGTGCAATAATCGGGCATAGGTGCCTGAAATCATCCATTTCAAACCTCGTAAAAACATATTTCCCTTGGGATTGTGGTGCGCTGAAAGCACCCGACTGCTCAAAAACGGTACAATCGTAATAGATACAAACAAAGATGCCAATATGGTGAGTACCACTGCCATTGGTAGAGAACGGATGAAATCACCAGATGCTTCTGGTAAATAAATCAATGGTAAAAATGCCAAGACTAAGGTAGCGGTGCATCCCAATACTGCAAGCCCAATTTGTTTGGTGGCCAATATTGCGGCATCGCGGCGGTTATAACCATCCCGCATCCAGCGTTCTATGTTTTCGACCACTACAATACTGTCATCCACCAATATACCCAATGCTATGATGAAGCCCACGATGCTCAATTGGTTCAAAGAGTAGCCCAGTTTATCCAAAGCAAACAAACCAATTGAAATACTTAAGGGTATGGAAATCATCACAACCAATGCAGCCCTCCAACCCAAGGGCAACAACGTAAGAAGTACCAATAAGATGGCAATCCCAAAATCCTTAGCAAAACGGGTCAACCGTTTCCTAACCGAGTCATTTTGGTCAAAAACTTTTACGTAGTCCATATTTTTGGGTAAGGCACTTCGCCAAGTAGCCACTTTTTTATTGACTGCATCACCGACCTCAAATATGTTTTGTCCATCTTTCATGGTAGCTGTCACCCATACACATCGGATTCCGTTTACACGAGCCAAATGCCTTGGTTCTTCATATGCCCATTCCACTTCGGCTAAGTCCTTGAGGTGCAGAATTCTACCATTTTGACCATTGACTAAGGTGTTTTTGATCTCCTCCAAATTTGCATAATCGCCACTGGTTTCTACATTGAAACTTCTGGTTCCCATTTCGACCGAACCGCCCGGTATGCTGAGGTTTTCGCTTTGTAAGGCACCAAAAACACGATTAATGGCCACGTTTTCAGAGGCCATTTTTGGCAAGTTGAGGCTGATTCTTACTTCCCGTTTGGGGAATCCCCACACCTTGGAAGCCTTTACACCTGGTATCTTCTCTAGCGCCTCTTGCAATCGTTCAGCCTCTTTACGCAAGTCGGCATAACTGGCATTTTCAGATACAATACCACCTTGCAAAATGGCCACATCTGAAGATGAAAACCGCTGTATTTGCAACCGATAAATATCTTGGGGCAGGTCTGGCCGCACAGCATTTACTTCACGTACTACTTCCTCGTATTTTTTATCGGTATCTTCTCCATGCTTAAACTCTATCGTAATGAGCGAAATTCCATTGAAAGAAAAAGAGCGCATCCGATCAATATTCTCCAAAGAGCCCAATCGCGACTCTATTTTATCCGTAATTTTATTTTCTATTTCGGCTGGGCCTGCTCCAGGATACACTACTACAACATTATACCCAGGAGGCGAAAACTTGGGATCTTCTGCACGGGGCATCGTAATGAGCGCACCAATACCCAGAGCCATCACAAAACAAAAAACAATGAAGGTGAATTGGCTGTTTTTTACTGAGAATTCTGCTATTTTCATAGTTTTTTTACTTTTTTCTTTTCAGTTAAATAAGGCGCGCCTTTGGTTACGACTTCCTTGATTCCATCCAATCCATGAGCGATGATTACCTGATTGCCTTCCATGAAGGCTATTTGTACTGGTATTTTTTTGACTGAAGTACCATCATTTTCCAAGGCAAAAACAAAGGCTAACTTTGCGTCGCCTTCTACAATCGCCTCGATAGGTACTATCGTATATAATCTTGATTGCGAAGGGGTTATATCCACTTGCGCAAACAAACCGGGGACAAATCGTTTCCCTTGAGGTTGTACTTTTATCTCGATGGGGTAGAGTCCACTCTGAGGGTCGGCAGACGCAGGCAACTCACTTATTTTTCCATTAAAAACCGTCTCTGGATAAGCATCCATGATCACCTTTGCACTCATACCAAGGTTCAGTCTAGCCCAATCTCGGTCGCTGACATTAACTTTTACTGCCCAATCATCGGTGCCAGTTTCAAACAATACGAAGATAGGCATACCGGGGCCAGTTATTTCGCCTTCATTCATGACTTGCTTGATGATTTTGCCACCACGGGTAGCCCTGATTTCAGCATATTGCTGGTTAAATGTTGCGATACGGGCAGTTTCCTTGGCTAAGTCTCGGCCAGTAGTGGCGTTTTGAACCAGTTCAAGGGTGGCACTACTATCTTTGTACAAGCCTTCTACACGAGATAAGTCACGCTCCGATTTTTGCAATCCATACTGGGCTTGGGTAACTTGAGCGTCTATTTCAGTTTTATCGAGGGTGGCCAGCAGTTGTCCGGGTCTAACCAGATCACCTTCTTTAACGTACAGTTTTCGAATAATACCGCCGATCTTAAACGATAAACGTTGTTCATCGGTGGAGGTTAAAATACCGCTGGCATGTATTGGAATGGAAATGCTTTTTTGAGATACCAGAGCCGTTGTCACGGGTATTTCATCGGCTACGGGCATTGGGGGAGCGACTGCTTCCACCTTGCCTCCACAGTGAAACATAAACAAGGCTATGCCAATGATGAATGCGAAAAAGTATAATTTTGAAATATATTTCATGTGTATGATATTGAAATTCAATTTTTATGGAATCAAAGTCCTGATGCCTTGAGGAGCATAGATTCTTTTACTAAAATATCTGATTGATTGATCAAATGTTGCAACCGAGCAATCGTCACCCTGTTTTGGGCATTGAGCCACTCCAAGAGTAGTACTTGACCTGCTCGATATTTATTGTTGACAATCCGAAAAGTTTCTTCAGTTGCATTAATTCCAAACTGAGAAGCCTTCAGACCATTGCGGGCTGTTTCTAATTCGTTCCAGTTGTTTGTTATTTGTAATGCCACTTGTTGTTTTACTTGGTCAAACTGAGTATTTATTTTTTCTTGTTCTATACGGGCTTGCTGGGTTTTTATCTTGCGCTGGCCAGCGTCATAAAGATCATAGGTAAGGCCAACTCTTGCCAACACAAATGCTTGATTGTCAAGCAAATGATATCCAAAGCCTTGAAAGCCCGTTTCTCCACCCAAGTAGATGTCTGGGCGTTTTAGATTGGCCTCATTGCGTTTAATATCCAAGGCGGAAGCATTTATTCCAGATCTGATGGCTTCAAATTCTTTCCGTTTTTCAGGCGACATCTGAATCAGTTCCATCAGGTTATAATTAGGCACCAATGCTTTTAATAACCCGGTATCAATCTTTATTTCACTCTGCAAATCCTTGAAAACGAGGTAGTTAAAGTATGATTTGGCCGAGTTTTGGAGATTTGTAAGTTTGTATATTTCTTGCTCCGTCTTACTTAGTTCATACTCAGCCGTAATTACCAAATCACGGGTTGCTACATTATTTTTTACCAATGATTCATTGAAGCGTTTCAATTCTACCAACACTGTTTTGGTGCTTTGCCAAATACCCTCGGCTTCCAACGCTTGTAAATACTGGATATAAGCCACTTCAATTTCGTGCCTGATCTCATTTTCTAGAGCCATTTTTTTGGCTGCCTCGCTCTGGTAAAGCATATCTTGTATCTGCCTATTGTATTTCAGATCGGTATTGTAAATTGGGTATGAAAACTGTACCTTAGTCTCCTGAAAGTTATTTGGCAAGAAGTTAATCTCTTGGTTTTTTAACTCAGGGTACAGTAGTGATCCGGGTGCTACCACGGCATTGATGGCATTCAGGTTTTCATAGACGGGGTTAAATAAGTCACCAATCGGAAATTGGATGTTACGACCGCCTGCAGCAAGTGTGTAATTGGCTTCAAAACTCAGTTTAGGGTAAAACAATGCTTTGGATTGCCGTATGTTTTCCTGTGCTTTTTGCAAGTTCAGTTGTTGTTGCTTTATCTGTAGATTTTTAGATAAGCCCTCCGTTATATAAGATTCTAAAACCTGCGATTTTTGCCCAAATAGGATGGGCGCCTGTAAGGCAGCACTAAAAATAATTAAAAAAACAGTGTGGTACTTCATGAATGAAAGTAGTTATCAGTTCGTATTTTGCGGATAAGCAAAATGATATTAAGCATTACTAAACAAGCACAAAGGAACCTTGTTTCGCAATACTATGCAACAAAAAAGCGGTGAATGGTCGAATTTTTGGTTTGAATGGTAGGATAGTTTTTATCCTGAATATTTCTCCCAAAGATCAGGCCTTCGGGTCTGGGTACGTAAAATACTTTGTTCGTGCCGCCAATCTTCTATGAGTTTATCATTTCCTGACAGTAGTACTTCTGGCACAGGTATTTCTTCCCAAATGGCAGGTCGGGTGTAAACGGGTGGAGCCAATAAATCATCTTGAAAACTATCAAAAAGAGCCGATGATTCATCGTTTAATACGCCTGGAATGAGTCGGCCAACGGCATCCACGATAATGGCAGCCGCCAATTCGCCACCAGATAATACATAGTCACCTATGCTAATTTCCAAGGTTACATATTTCTCTCTGATACGCTCGTCTATACCTTTATAGTGGCCACAGATAATCATTACATTGCCGTGAAGGCTGAGGCGGTTGCAAATACCTTGGTTTAATGTATGTCCATCGGGGGTCGTATAGATGATCTCATCGTAGTTGCGCTCGGCTTTCAAAAGATTGATACAGGCTGCTAAGGGCTCTGCTTTCATCACCATGCCTGCCCCGCCCCCAAACTGATAATCGTCCACCTGACGGTGTTTGCCACTCCCAAAATCGCGCAAAGGGTGCAGATATACTTCTAGTAAGCCTTTATCTTTGGCGCGTTTCATGATCGAGTGGTTGAGTGGGCTTTCGATCAGTTCTGGTAAAACAGTGATAATATCAAATCGCATAGGAGAGTCGGGTTCTTAATTAGTCCGTTTGGGGCATTTTTAGCATCTGAGGAATAATATCCTTGCCTTCTAAACCAATAAAAAAAGAATCTAGGTAGGCTATCATATCTTCGGAGGTTTGGCGATTCAAGTATTTGGATTGGCAAATCTCTTTGAGTTGTTTTCGGGAAGATTTTAAGACTTGGAGTGCTTTTTTTAAAGCATCTTCTTTAATTCCATTTGCCATTAAAAAACGATCTTTTACCGTTTTTAAGCCGCTTTCAGAAGATGGGCTAGCGTATGGAGCCCCTACAAGCCCCGAAAAGTCGAAGTCATATGGAACAACCAATACTTTCCCATTTTCTGTGGATTTGATTAAGCGGACATTGCGCATCATAGATACGTCCCAGTCGGTATTGCCGATCATGTACTCAAATAAAGCGACCAATGCTGCTTGGTTCATAATTAGACTATCGGGCGATATGCCATATTCTTCTACCAAAGTTCCTTTTAACCGATGGGTCATCTCCTCTTCATCCTCTAAAAGGATGGCATACATGGCTTTTTTTGATTTCTCTACGTGCAAATCACGAATGCTCAGTTTGATCAACCGTGCTTTGGTGCTGGCTCCGGTAATGGACTCAAACATTTTATAAGCCAAATATTCTTTCACCAGCAATTGGTCCCCCAGATCTGTATCATAGCAAGGTAAAACCAGTTTGATTTCATTGAAGGTGTCAAGACCAGATGCCGTAATATCTTTCTTTTTGAATTTGATCTTTAAAGGCGGTATTTCTGCAACTTTTCTCCGGTATCGTCCCCTTGGTTTTAGTTCCACTTTATAGATGGTTCCATCTTCTGTGGTTAACGTTCCAGGAAAATATTGATTTGTTTTTTTTCCTGCGATGATATTGGTAATGTCTGCCTCCAATAAAATTTTGGGCGTTTCACTTGAGGTCAGATGTTCAAATATAGTCTTGGTCTGGCCTGAAAGCCCTACCGAAGTCCATATGAAAAACAGAAAAATCGAAACAATTGTGACTAAATAGCGATATGCTTTCATTATTTCAGAATTTTATTCCGAATAAAAAGATGAAGTTTGTACAATGATTTTTTTAGTATCGTGCAAAGATAATGATTCAAAATGAACTAAAAAATATTAGGCTCACATTTTTAATATTAATACTTTGCTATACTGCGACATCTACAATTGAAAAAACATTCTTACTTTTGCATCTTAGTATTTTTATCAATGATGTTCTAATTCATACAAATAATGAAAAAAATTATTCTTTCCATTGCATTTACAGTAGGCGCACTAGCCTTTGCTGGAGCGCAGCATACTCATACTGGAGCCTGTGGCACATCTTATGAAGACCAAGTCATTATGGATGCCAAATTTGAGGCTGATAGGCTTATTTCACAGCCTAGTGTATCTGATCGTGGGGTTATTCGCTATGTTCCAATTCACTTCCACTTGGTGGCTGACGGTGCTGGTGTCGGTCGTATTAAAGAGATGAAAGTATTGGATCAACTTTGCGACTTGAATGAGTCTTACGGTGCATATGACGTACAGTTTTATTTAAGCCCCCATCCTACTCATGGACTTTTTGACAAGTCTATCAATCATGATGGCGTTTATACCGACCAATCCAATACTTTTTTGATGCAAAATCGCAGACATGCGAATGCAGTCAATATATTTGTGGTCAATGTAGCAGAGTCTGGTAACAACCAACCAGGTGTCACATTGGCTTATTACTCTCCTCCACGTGATTGGGTGGTGAGTAAAAAAAGCGAGATTAGTGGTAATGGAAATGGTACCATTCCTCATGAAGTAGGCCATTTTTTCTCCTTAAAACACACTTTTTTTGGTTGGGAATCCGGGTCATTTACATCAACATCTCCCGGCTGGCCAGTAGCCCCACCTGTCTCACCGGCTGGTGTACCTACCGAGTTAGTGGATGGGTCTAATTGTTTGACGGCAGGCGATGGTATCTGTGATACACCTCCAGATTATAATTTTGGCTTTGGTTGGTCCGGTTGCACACCCTATACTGGTGGTGCACAAGACCCTACGGGAGTATTAGTTGATCCTATGGAAAATAATTTTATGAGTTACTTTATAGGCTGTAACCCATACCAATTCACGCAGGGGCAGATAGACGTGGTTAAGCAAAACTTAGACCTCTCTTCGCGCAATTACTTAGACAATACCTATTCTCCAGTTGGAGAAAACGTAGAATCTCCTGATGATTTGATTCTAAATCCACCCAACAATGAGACTGTACCTTTTTATAACAGTGTGAAACTTGAGTGGTTGCCTGTTACTGGAGCATCGCATTACTTGGTTGAAATAGACCGCACTTCAGGATATGGTTCTCCCAGCGCGCAATTGTTTATTATGACTGAAACTTCCAAAGAGTTGTATAATTTGGCGCCAAATACTACTTATTACTGGAGAGTACGTCCCTTTAACTATAGCAGCAGTTGCGCGGTTGTTAAACAGCGTATCTTGAAAACCAATGATATTGCATCTGATCTCAATGAGATTAACTATGTACAGGATATCAAACTTGCACCCAATCCAGTAGAAAATGGAGGCTCTGCCACACTTTCTCTGAATGCTGCAAAGGCTTTTGAGGCAAATGTCACAATGGTAGATGCATTGGGTCGTCAAGTAGCCGACTTGGGAACTAAGCGTTTTGAAAGTGGCGAAAACCTCACTGAAATTCCTACAGAATCTTTGGCTAATGGCCTATATTTCGTAGTACTTGAAAGTGATTTAGGTCGCAATGTGATGCGTTTGGCGGTTTTGAGATAATCAAATTCAATCAGGTTCATAAAGATGACCGATATAGAATCAATGCTGCGCATTATTTCTATATCGGTCATCTTTTTTAAAAGAACTCAAAAAGACTCAACCCACCTTGCTATACTTCGATTACACCATTATTGGCGGAGGCATATTTGGCTGTTATGCTGCGCATTACCTAGCCCAAAAAGGGGCTAAGGTTGCTGTATTGGAAAAAGAATCCTCCCTGTTTAGAAAGGCGTCATTGGTCAATCAGGCTCGATTGCATGGTGGCTATCATTACCCGCGCAGCATTGCTACAGCGGCTTTGAGCGATGAACATAAAACAAGGTTTACGGAAGAACACGGTGATTTTATAAATGGTAGTTTTGAAAAATATTATGCCATTGATAAATATGGATCATTTACTGATCCTGCCCAGTTTGAGCGGTTTTGTGAATACCTCCATATTAAATGTGAGACCGTAGAGGAGCACCCCTACTTCAACTTTGATAGATTAGAGTCACTATATTTGACGGAAGAGCATTCATTTGATCCAGTATTGTTGAGGCAATATTACACGCAGTTGCTGGATCAGCACGAGGGCATTACGGTATTTAAAAATGCTAAGTTGGAAGAGGTAAGGCTATCAGAGGATTGGAAAATTCGATTTTCACAGAACCAATACACTTTTGAAATAGAAACACCGACCGTTATTAATGCTACCTACGCGGCAACCAATTCGATTAATCGTTTGTTTGGATTACAAGATATTGACCTTACCCACGAAATTTCTGAAATTGCCTTCGTGATTTCTCCTCAAATGGAGGGGAAAGGTTTGACGGTCATGGATGGCCCTTTTGGCTCTATTATGCCCTATGGTAAAAGCGGGTTGCTTTCCCTTTCATCGGTGGCCTATACCCACCATAAAATATCGTATGACAACTTGCCTCGTTTTGATTGTCAAACTGATGATACCCCCCATTGTACCCCTGAACGCCCGGGGATATGTACGACTTGTGTCAATCGCCCACTAAGCAACGCTAATAAAATGCTCGCACAAATGAAATGCTATTTCAGTGATCGGGTCGAATTTCAGTACATGTTTTCATATTTCACCATAAAATCAAAAATGAAGGCCAGCCACATTGATGATGGCCGGCCTACAGAGATTTCTATTTTGAAAGAAAATCCTAGATTTATTTGCCTTTTTTCAGGAAAAATAAATTCTATTTATGAAATTGAAAAAATTCTTTAGGTTTCCTTACGATTTTACTTTTTAGCGTTTGCCAAAACCAACTTGAACTCTACCCGCCGATTTTTAGTTCTACCCGATGTTGTTTTATTGTCTGCAATTGGACTGGTTTCCCCAAATCCAGCAGCAGTCATCCGCTCTTTGGCAGTCCCCTTTTTATTTAGGTACTCCATACAAGCCTGAGCCCGCTTTTCCGACAATGCTTGGTTAGCATCATCTTTTCCTTGGTCGTCGGTATGGCCCGCAATGGTCAAATTGTAATCAGGATACCGAGCCATAATATCGGCAATATCATTCAATATTTTATTGGATTCTGATTTCAGAATTGATTTTCCAGTCTCAAATTTTACTCCAGTAAGAGCCAATGCCAATTTATCTTCATCTTTTTTATCTACAACTGGACATCCTTTATTTTCAGGTTTGCCTGCCGTTTTTGGGCAAGCATCTGATGAATCTTCCACGCCATCGCCATCCGTATCTGGACATCCTTTGAATTCGGGTTTTCCGGCTATCAGCAGACACCCATCTAATTTGTCCTCCACACCATCGCCATCTGTATCCTTTGCAGGGCATCCAAAATAGTACTCCGCAGAGCCTTTTTCCTTAGGACACGCATCTTTTTTGTCTTCTATGCCGTCTCCATCGGTATCAGGGCATCCATTAAATGTAATTAAGCCCTTAACGGTCAAACAAGAATCCTTTTTGTCTTCCACCCCGTCTCCATCGGTATCAGGGCATCCTTTGAAAAGGATAAGGCCAAATACATTGGGGCATAGGTCATCTACATCAGGTACGCTATCATTGTCCATGTCTTTCATAGGGCACCCTGATAGGTTGGCTATGCCTTTTCTATGTGGACACTCGTCATCTTTATCTGCAATACCATCTTGATCGGCATCAGGACAGCCGCTACTCCTTCCCCTACCCGGTATAGTGGGGCATTTATCTTTGCTGTCGGCTATGCCATCACCATCTCGGTCGCGCCACCCTAAGCGGCGAGATATGGTGATGCCTCCAAACCAAAACCAATCGGCCTTATCACTACCAGAAACACTGATTCCATCCAAATAATCATCGAATGAAGTATGGGTGCTAAGTTCGCCACCAATACTCCAATTTTGACTAATATCTAATGATAATCCGCCGCCAAACTTGACACCACGGTTGTTTTGTCTTCCAGAGCCCAGTTTTATATCTTGTGCGACACGCTCTGTGTAACCATTGTTATTGACATAGGGCTGATTAAAAGTAGCGCTGCTTTTACTACTCAATAGGCCAATGCCTGCAAATAAGTATGGGTTAATCCTGCGCTTAAACTGATTGATTTCGGCAATTTGAGTATAGCGATCTAAGTGATAATGCACCGTATCTTTGGCTCTAAACCTCCGATGCCCTAGAATATGCCATTCTGCTTGCAAGGATGCTTCTGTCACAGATCCTTTGTGCGAAAACGCACGTTCGGGATATGCCCGGTCTTGCGCTGATATATCACCCGCAAACACATCTGCGCGAAGTGCTAAAAAAGGCCATAAGTGCTTTCTTATGAAAACGCCCCCCCCGGCACTGATGTCTTTAAATTTCCCTAACCCATCGGCACTAAGATCACCAACGTAGCGCGTTGCGCCAGCTTTGATACCTAGTTCAAAACGACGCTCTTGTCTGCGGCTAGTATCCGAAAAATTAAGGGTTTCTTCTTTCCGTGCACGACCAGAGGTGGTGGTTGGTTGAGCCACAGCCTCCAATTGGATGAGGCATACAATGGCAAGTATGATCCTGAAAAGGCGCATATAAAATAAGGCTAAGATTAAAATAAAAAGGAATAAACTTTTCGGTACAAAAGTACTGAACCCTAACTGGGCTTTAAGCAAAACGATGGAGAATCTATGTGTTTTGTCAGAATTGCGCCATATAAACTAATTATCTAATTTTTATCTGTTTCAATATCATTCGGTAATAAAATATAAATAGTATCCTCCGAACCTACTCCAACTTTAGAAATATGGTATTTTTTATATAAAAAGTCTCCTCTTATGCTTGAATCACGTGGCAACTGTGATAAATAGGTAAACCAATCACCCCTAGGAACGATGGCGCTGTCCAACTTAATTTGATCTAAATAGGCTCCTCGCAAGTCCATATCGGCCAAATCAATGCCGCGTAAGTCGGCACCATATAATGATGCTCCACGCATATCTGTATCTTTCAAAATGGCCTCCCTAAGATCTACTTCGCTCAAATTGGCTTTTTGAAGTAGGGTATTGGCCAATATTACCCCATCTAAATCTGCTTTGTTCAAATCAGCTCCATTCATATCCACTCCATTGAGATCGGCTTTGCTCAAATCAGCCTCGCGCAAGTTGATGCCGCTCAAATACTCACCGCCTAAAACGGCACCACTGAGATCAGCACAAGAAAAATCGGCAAATTGAAATACCTTTCTCAATGTGCGGTTGTCTATTTGGCTATTGATGATGGATATAAGTAATTGCCCACGCTCCGGGCTTAATTCTATAGGTATCAACGAATCCGCATCCATGTAGCGATAGGGTTTAAGGCTATTGCTCAGTGCGATGATCCGCCCTACTATTTGAGGACTTAAATCCCTGATACCCGGCTGGCCTATGTCTGTTTTTAATTCTTCGTCTATAGCATCTAATAAGTTGCCCATTAAGAAAATTAAGGAACTGCGACGATCCGCTTCTTGGAGATAGGTTTGTTGATCAAGGCGGTAATTCTGTTGTTGCAATAGGCCGTTTTGTTGGGTCAGTAGTTTATTCTGATTATACAATAAAAAAGTACCCAACATACCTCCAAAGCCTAAAAAGAGGGTTTGAAACACTACTATTACCCACCTTTTGAATGAATTCCAAGAATACCATGCCAATAATTTTGAAAAAACAACATTGAAATGTGCTTCTGTATTGGGCCAATCTCGATCCACCGCACTTTTTAGCATGGATTGGGTAGCACTTTTGACAATGCCTATATCCGTGTCGTCTACGCCAAATACTTTTTTTAAAATCTTTTCTTTGTGCTGTACTACCCCAAATACTATGAAGGCGGCTAGAAGAATAATAACAAATAAGCACATCACTAAATAAGGAATGTGCTCCGCCAAGGTAGAGAGCCCTACTAATGAGATCATGGAACCAATCACAACCCCCAAAGCCAAAGCGACCACTGTACGAGACAGCATGTCTATTTTCTTAGTAGGAGATTGAATCGGCTCTTCCATCGTGATGGCTATTGATATCCCAAAATTTTGAGCATAGAGTCAGAGTCCTGCTCCTGAAAAATCTGCCAATCAACAAACTCTCCATAATAGTTTCTATCAATTAAAATATGCTTGGGCGCGGGTAATAAACAGTGTTTTAATCCTCCATACCCACTCAAAGACTCTTGATAAGCACCAGTATGGAAAAAACCAATATAAAGTGGTCCATCTTTTTCCTCATCGTACGATGGCAGATAGACTTGGTTGTTGTGTGCTTCGGAGTTGTAATAATCGGCATTGTCACAACTGATACCTCCTATATTGACCCGTTGGTATTCCTTAGTCCAGTGATTAATCGGAAGCAGGATAAAGCGTTCTTTGATACCCCAAGCATCTGGAAGGGTATTGATCAAGGAGTTGTCAAGCATGTACCATTCTTCGGCATCGTTTTGCTTTTTCTTGCCGATGACCGAAAAAATGGTTGCTCCGCTTTCACCCACCGTATATTTGCCAAATTCGGAATATATATCTGGCTCCGGTACGCCTTCGCTATCGCAATATTCTTTGATCAAACGAACGATTTCGCTCACCATATATGGGTAATCATATTCAAAACCCAAAGAGTTGCGGATAGGCATACCCCCGCCAATATTTAAACAGGATAGGGTAGGGCAAATCTTGCGAAGTTGGCAGTAGGTTTTAATCCCCTTTTTGAGTTCACTCCAATAGTATATAGAGTCTTTAATACCCACATCTACAAAGAAATGGAGCATTTTAAGATTAAATTTTGGGTTTTTTTGCAGTTTCTCGGTATAAAAACTCATGACTTCGCTTTGGCGAATCCCAAGCCTTGAAGTATAGAATTCAAAATTTGGTTCTTCTTCGGTCGCCATTCTAAGTCCAATATTACACTGCTCATTTGTAATGAGTGCCTCGTAATGCTCCAGTTCTTCAGCATTGTCACATACCGGAATTACATTGTAAAAACCCTCATTGATGAGTCCTGCAATACGCTCTAGATACTGCTTCGGCTTATAACCGTTGTTAACGATAATAGTACCTTTATTGATTTTACCTTGTTTGAATAATTTCCAAACTAAGTCAACATCAAATGCCGAGGAAGTTTCTAATTGAGTACCGTTTTCTAATACCTCATTTAGGATGAAAGCAAAGTGCGAACTTTTGGTACAATAACAATAGATATACTTACCATTATAGTTGTGTCGCTGTATGGCATCCCGAAATAATTTTCGGGCGGTCTGTATTTTTTCTCCGATCTTGGGTAGATAGGTCAATTTCAACGGAGTACCGTATTTTTTGATCAAATCATACATGTCAATACCATTGAAAAGAAGACTATTGTCTTTTAGGCTGAAACCGTCTTGCGGGAAATCAAATGTCTGCGCTACCAGATCGAAGTATGTGTTTTTCATTGAAAAACAATCGGTTATAAATAAATAAAAAATGGCTTCGATGTGCAGTTGCCACCCTTAAACGTTATTGTTGATGAATATAATGCGCAAATGTAGTGCATAAAAAAAAACTGGGGGGAAATATTTTCCCCCCAGTTTTTTAAACGTCATATATTTTAAAATAATTAATGATTCAAGGTTTGTGATTGCCAGATTATCAAGAAATAATCTTTGGCATATCATACTGAATACCTATGATTCGACGCGGTCAATAATCCTATTCAACTCCGAATCATTTTTGAAGGCAATGACTAATTGGCCCTTTCCTTTTTCATCTCGTTTAAATTGGACTTTGGTGCCAAAGAAAGCATTAAACTTATCTTGAATTTCGCGCAGATGTGGGGGTAATGCTTTGTCTTCCTTGGCCGCCTTTGGTTTTTTATCTTCCTGATAAGCGGCTATAAGGCTTTCAACGGCACGTACAGAAAGGTCTTCGCTTATAATTTTTTTATACACTGAATTTCTGAAAGCAAAATCGTCCACACCCGCCAATGCCCTTGCATGACCCATAGAAATAGTGCCCTCTATCAAGCCTTGCTTGATGTCTTGGTCACTTTCAAATTTCAAGAGTCTCAAATAATTGGTGATGGTAGTACGCTGTTTGCCCACCCGATCTGCCAAGGCTTCATGGGTGATCTTGAATTCGTCAATCAAGCGACCATAAGAGATAGCCACTTCCCAAGCATTGAGGTCTTCGCGTTGAATATTCTCAATGAGTGCCATTTCAAGCAACTCTTGGTCATTTGCCAATCGCACGTAAGCAGGTACTTCTACTAATCCAGCCAATTGGCTGGCCTGAAACCGGCGTTCACCCGATATGATCTGATATTGCTTATCTTGGAGGCGACGCACCGTAATAGGCTGAATAATGCCATGCACTTTAATGCTTGCTGCAAGTTCGCCCAATGCATTTTTTTCAAAATAACGGCGTGGTTGCCCCGGATTTACTTCAATCTGGCTGATCGGCAACAGGGCTACTGCCGTGGCAAGTTCGCGTACTACCTCTTGAGGGTTTTCTTGTACTGCTTTTTCTAGTTTGGAGGCATTGCCCAACAGCGTTTTGATGCCACCAGTGTTAAATGTACCTTTTGCCATTATTAATTTTGGTTCTTACGCAGGAACTCTTCTGCCAAATTGAAAAAATTAGTTGCGCCCTTACTACTGACATCGTACAATGCAACAGGAGTATGCGACATGGGTGCTTCCGCTACCCGTGAATTTCGGTGTATGATGGTTTCAAACACATAATCATTGCTGCTGTTGCGCACTTCTTCTACGATTGCATTGGCCAAACGAAGCCGACTGTCGTACATAGAAATCAACAAACCCTCTACTTGCAATTGCGGGTTGAAGTTTTGACGAATCAAGTTAATGGTGTTCTTTAACTTAGATAAGCCCTCAAAAGAGAACATTTCGCACTGTACCGGTATCAATACGGTATCAGAGGCTACCAACGCATTGACAGTTATCAAACCCAATGACGGTAAACAATCAATAAATATATAGTCATAGTCTTGCTTTAACTCACCTACGATACCCCGCAAGATGTATTCGCGGTTCGTGCGGTCAACAAGTTCCAATTCCGCGCCCACCAAATCAATATTGGAAGGAAGCAAATCTAGGTTTGGGGTGTCGGTTTTAACGATCGCTGCTCTCGGATCGGCTTGTGAAACCAAGCAATCATATAGACTAATATAATCGGTGGTGTCGGGTATGCCCACGCCAGAAGATGCATTGGCTTGAGGGTCAGCATCAATGAGCAATACTCTTTTTTCTAGAATAGCTAGTGAAGCAGCAAGGTTGATTGCTGTGGTGGTTTTACCAACGCCACCCTTTTGGTTGGCAATCGTGATTACTTTGCCCATATCTTTTATCATAATCATAATAGAAAGTTTTTAAGTATTGATTGATACTTTATATCGAATGGCAAAGGTACTAGGGTGTGTGGTAAAGATACGTTTAACGGGTCATATAGTTATCCTCCATTTATCCACATGGTTTTCCACAGTTACTTGCACCGTAGAAAAAGTTATCAACATTTAATTTTGTCTCTAACGAGCAAAATATCCGAGATGTTTGTAGGATGTGCAGAATATTAGGGTTCTTTGAGCTGTACTTTATTTTTAACAATCAATATTTCATTAAAATGAGCCTAAAACGCTACAATTTCCTGTTTTTTTTGCTTGGAGTGGTTACTTTGGCCAACGCTCAAATTAATTTCACCAATAAAAAACAATTGTTATCTTCCATTAATCACTTTAGCGGCGTTGCCATATCTATTATGGATATGAATGGAGATGGATTGGACGATATAGTCCGAATGAATCAAGGTAATGACCTCTCTATTGAGTATCAAAGTGCTCCAAATCAACCCTTTGAACATAAAGCAATTGGGCAAGTAAGCAATGAAAGTCAGTGGGGTATGTGTACGGCTGATGTTAATAATGATGGTTTTGGTGACGTATTGACAGGCGGGTCTTACGATGGAATCAAAGTAGCCAAGTCCAATGCTTCTGGAGACCAATACACGATTTCGACATTGATTGCGCCTGGTACGTTTGTACAAGGTGTTAACTTCGCTGATGTTAATAATGATGGATGGGTTGATGCTTTTGTTTGTCATGATGATGGGGTAGCCATCATATTAGGCAACAATGGAGATGGCACTTTTACCCATCAACCCAATTGGATTGATCTTACTACTTCTCCCGTTTCTGATAATTCAGGCAATTATGGCTCAGTTTGGAGCGATGTGGATAATGATGGCGATGTGGACTTATATATCGCTAAATGCCGCCAAGGGGTCTCTAGTTCAACTGATCCTCGCCGCATCAATCAGTTGTTTTTAAACAACGGAGATGGCACTTATACTCAAGATATTGCCGATGTTTCCGGTTTACGTATTGGCGCGCAAAGTTGGACTGCCGACTTCGGAGATATTGATAATGATGGCGACTTTGATTGCTTCATCACCAACCATGACGTGAGCAGCCAAGTGTTGATCAATGATGGTGTAGGCCATTTTACAGATATTACCATGAGTGCAGGTATGTTTAATGCTGTCAGTGGTACACCTATTCAAGGTGTTTTTGCAGACTTTGACAATGATGGCTTTGTTGACATCATCGTTGCTGGGTCTCAACACCAGATGTTTAGAAACAACCATGATAATACATTCTCAGAATCAGTAGATCCATTTAGTGGTAATGAGCAAATGGAATCTTTCGCGTTAGGCGATTTTAACCACGATGGATATATGGATGTTTATGGAGGGTATGCAGAAATTTACACCACTCCAACCAATATCCCAGATGCGCTTTGGATCAATAATGGATCTGGTAACAACTATATCGGATTTAACCTAAGTGGTATTGCCTCCAACCAGAGTGGAATAGGTGCAAAAATCACAGTATATAGTGCCCTGGGTGTACAAGTACGGGAAGTACGATCTGGTCAAAGTTATGGTATCAGCAACTCATTGGCTGCTCATTTTGGCCTAGATTCCTTGAATACTGTAGATTCCGTGATTGTTAACTGGCCTTCTGGCACAAAAGATGTTATTTATGCTCCAACCATCAATCAATACATTGGGGTTCAAGAAGGTGGATGCATCATAGAGAGCGTTCTGATCACAGCCTCTGCCAATACCACTTTTTGTACTGGGCAGAGTGTTGATCTTATTGCACCTGAAGGCTTCATGTATGCTTGGAACACAGGAGATACAATTGCTCAAATCACGGTCGGCGCAGCAGGTTCTTATAGGGTTACCCTTACTGATGTCAATGGATGTTCAGTAATTTCAAATTCCATCATAACCACAGTTGATCCTATTGAAATACCGACCTTGACCGCCGCAAGCGATACTGTATTTTGTGATGGTGGTTCGGTTTTACTAACTGCTACACCTGCCGCCAGTTATCTGTGGAGTAATGGTGCTACCACCCAAAGTATTGTGGTTCAAGTTGAGGGCTACTACACGGTGTCCGCACAAGGATTGTGTGCTACTTTCCAATCTGCACCGGTTCAGGTATCCATTTTGGCTTCCGAATTGCCTGTTCCTACGGGCGACACAGTGGCCGTAGGCTCTACTGCTACGCTTTTGACTTCTGGTAGTTTGCCCATTTGGTACGAAAACCCAGGCGATCCAGTTATTGCAGGGGAAGGCAATTTTATTATCATACCTAATATCACGGCTACCGATACTTTTTGGGTGTCCAATAAAACCATTTATGATAGCCCAAATCAAAATACTGGCATGATGGATCACATGGGCGGCCAAACCAGTGACAATAATTATATAGGGTCTCTTATTTTTGATTGTTTCACTCCTTTTACCTTGGCTTCTGTAAAAGTTTACACTACAAAGGCAGGTACTCGTAAAATAGATTTAAAAGACAAAAATGGGGTGATTTTGCAGAGCAAAATGGTCAATATCTTAGTCGGAACCAGTGTGATTGATCTCGACTTTGAGGTGCCAGCAGGTACTGATATGCAGTTAATGACCGATCCTGATGTGAATCAGGCTAATATCAATTCCGCAGGACCTCAATTGCGCAGGAGCAACCAAGGTGTCGAATTTCCTTATGTGATTCCAAACATCGTCAGTGTTAAAAGTTCTAGTTTTGGCCTTGACCGTTATTACTATTTCTTCAATTGGGAAATAGACCTCAAGGGATACGAGTGCGAAAGTGCCTTGGTTCCGGTTATCATTACGGTGGATTCCACTTTGATAAAAACACAAGAACCCGCTTGGGCAAACCAGATAAAATTATTTCCAAACCCGACCACTGGAAATATATCTGTATATTTGCCTCATACTAAGCATGAATTCGTGCAAATTGGCTTATTAAATAGCCAAAATGCCTTGATTTCAAAGGAAATCATATCGGGTTCTACACTTTGGAACAAAGATTTGGGGCATTTACCTAAAGGAGTTTATTGGATGGAAATTTATATTTCTGACACCGTTATCCGTAGGAAAGTGGTCGTACAATAAATATACTAAGTTATTGATAAGGGTATTTAATATACTTATCGGTACAAAAGGGGTGCTTTTCGGAGCGCCCCTTTTGTGTTTTCAGGAAATACTATGCAGATATTACTCATTTCAGCCACCGCCTTAGAAATAGGGCCAACCATCGAATGGATCCAAAAGGATTTCATTGAAGTTAAAAAGGGAGTCTATTCAAAAGGCTCTTTGGAAATAAATGTCTTGGTGACAGGTATTGGAATCCAATCCACTGCTTGGCGGTTGGGGCAGTATCTTGCTACCGAAACCCCCGAGCTAGCATTGGGTGTTGGCATAGCAGGAGCCTTGGATCAATCTATGAAAATAGGTGATGTATTCAATGTAGTAGAAGAGCAATGGGGCGATTTTGGCGTAGAAGAAGCCGACGGAGGCTTCACTGACTTCTTTGATCTCGGATTCATGGATTCTGAAGCAGAGCCATACCAAAATAAAATATTGGTCAACAAACATGGATTGGGAACTCAATTTTTGCCTACCGCAAAAGGGATTACTTTAAATAAAGCACATGGAAACGAAACCACCATAGAACGGTTTAAAACAGAATATCCTCATGCTCAGATCGAAAGTCTGGAAGGTGCTGCCTTCTTTTATGCTTGTTTGCAATCTGGTGTTCCTTTTTTTGAAATTCGTAGTATCTCCAATTACGTAGAACCTCGAAATCGTGATGCTTGGGATATACCCTTGGCGGTCAACAATCTGAATAATGTGCTAGGAGAGATTATAGGGTCGTTTTTATAGGTTTATATAATCAAAAAATGGTTGCCCAATCATCCGATCAGGCAACCATTTTATATTTTAAGAGAACTAATCATCACCAGAACAATCCAATTGAACTGTTTACTCCATCAATAGGGAAACAGATGGATCATTCATAGAGTCATTTTACCCCTCTGTTTCTAATTCTTTTCCCTGCATTTCGCTCGTCTCCTCTTGCGTCGCCAAAGAGATCACTAGGCCATCCTTTGCTTCATTCATAACAGCACTCATAGCAGCACCTTCCACTGGGTTTTCATTCAGGATGAACTCCGCAAGTGGATCTTCTATGTGTTTCTGTATGGCACGATGCAACGGCCTTGCGCCAAACTGTGGATCATAACCCTTTTCAGCCACAAAGTCTTTGGCTTCATCGGTGAGCGTCAGCGTAAACTTCATAATACTAAGCCGTACCATGAGACCAACCAAAGCATTGTCAATGATCTTGAATATTTCTTCACGACCAAGGCTATTGAATACCATCACATCGTCAATACGATTTAAGAACTCTGGTGAGAACGTCTTTTTCAAGGCATTTTGGATGACCACCTTGGTGTTTTCCTCTAAAGAATCTTGTCTTGTTTTGGTTGCAAAACCAACACCTTGACCAAAATCTTTCAGTTGGCGTACACCTATATTAGAGGTCATGATAATCAATGTGTTTTTGAAATCCACCTTGCGACCTAATCCATCAGTCAATTGACCATCATCCAATACTTGCAACAGAATGTTGAATACATCTGGATGCGCTTTTTCGATTTCATCCAACAGTACGACAGAGTAGGGCTTGCGCCGTACTTTTTCAGTCAATTGACCACCTTGTTCATAGCCTACATAACCTGGAGGTGCACCAATCAAGCGACTCACCGTAAATTTTTCCATGAACTCTGACATGTCTATCCGTATCAGATTGTCTTCGCTATCAAATAAATAGCGCGACAACGCGCGAGCGAGTTCCGTTTTACCAACCCCTGTAGGCCCTAAGAAAATAAAGGAACCCACTGGTTTTCTTGGATCTTTCAATCCTACCCGATTCCGTTGGATGGCTTTGGCAATTTTGATAACATTTTCATCTTGGCCAATCACCATCTTTTTGATATCATCGGCCATAGAAACCAACTTTTTACTTTCGCTTTGGCCCACTTTTCTTACGGGTATTCCAGTCATCATGGCTACCACTTCTGCTATATCATCTTCTGTGACTGGGTAGCGTTTCACCTTGCTTTCTTCTTCCCACTCCATCTTTGATGCTTCTAGTTGGCGCACCAACCGGCTTTCCTGATCGCGCAGGTTGGCGGCATCTTCATATTGTTGGTTGCGAACAGCATGATTCTTTTGCTCCTTAATCTCCTCTATTCGCTTTTCCAGTTCTTCTATATGCTTGGGTACGACTATGTTTTTTAAGTGTACCCTTGCGCCTACCTCATCCAGTACATCAATGGCCTTATCGGGCAAAAAACGATCTGTGATATAACGGTCGCTCAAGCGCACACAAGCAACGATGGCCTCTTCAGCATAACTTACATTGTGAAACTCTTCATATTTTGACTGTATATTTTTCAATATATGAACAGTGTCTTCTTGGCTTGGTGGATCTACCAATACTTTCTGGAAACGACGATCCAAGGCACCATCTTTTTCGATGTGCTGACGGTATTCGTCTAGTGTAGAGGCACCAATGCATTGAAGTTCACCACGAGCCAAGGCAGGTTTCAGTATATTAGACGCATCCAAAGAGCCAGAAGCCCCGCCTGCACCAACCATGGTGTGGATTTCATCAATAAAGATAATGACATCGCGGCTTTTCTCCAACTCTGTCATGATCGCTTTGATCCGCTCTTCAAATTGACCCCTATACTTGGTTCCGGCTACCAATGCTGCCAGATCAAGCATCACGATACGCTTATTAAATAAGGTACGACTTACCTTCTTTTGTATAATGCGCAAAGCAAGACCTTCTACGATAGCGGTTTTACCGACACCAGGTTCACCAATCAAGATTGGATTATTCTTTTTCCGGCGGCTCAATATTTGGCTCACGCGCTCAATTTCTTTCTCGCGGCCGATGATGGGATCCAATTTGCCCTCTTCTGCCAGTTTGGTCACATCGCGCCCAAAATTATCCAATACCGGCGTGCGGCTTTTCTGTTCGCGTTTAGGCGACGATTGATAGCCACGGCGTTCCTCGTCGTCATCATTGTCATAAGTACCATCGCCTGGGGCTTGAGATACTATGTCTGGACTAGTTAGATCCTGTTCTGAGCGAACATAATCTAGTTCTTTTTTAAATGTGTCGTAATCCACGTCAAATTCGTTTAAAAGTTTAGTAGCATTGGTGTCTGCATGCTTTAGTAGTGCCAGCATCAAATGTTCAGGCATCACCTCGTCATTCTTCATCATCTTTGCTTCCACAAAAGTGACCTTCAGTACTCGTTGTACTTGGGTCGTGACTTGCATCTGACCGATCAGCAGGCTGTCGGCAGGCGGAAAATTACTGTATCGGGGAATGGATCGCTCTAAGTGTCTTCTCAGTTCATTAACGTCCACAGTCAGAGACTCCAGAACGCGCATGGAAAGATTGTTCTCTTCAGAAAGCATTCCCAGCAGCAGGTGTTCGGTACCAACATAGTCATGTCCCAACCTTCCAGCCTCTTGGCCGCTAAGGTTGATGATCTGTTTGACTATTGGCGAGAATTTTTTATTCATAAAGCACAATTTGCATTTAAAAAAGGGCATCAAGATTTCCAGCTACAAGTGTAGGGTATATTTATCGGACTGAACTACAAATGAACAAACAATTAACAAAAAAAATTTGATTCGGTTCGTACGTGACATTTTATAACGCAAATATTGATTTTTTATGAGTGAAAAAACAGTGCCACAAATTTACAGAAATAAGGAAATCGTTTTTTTGTTATGAAAACAACTAAGAATGGTTACTTTTGTGCCGAACTAATTTTACAAGTTGTTTAATTTTTTACTATCTGATTGAAAATCAGGCTTCTATGAAATATAAAATAGATAAACAAGACCAGTACGCTGTCCTCTCTTTAGAAGAAGATAACCTTAATAGCACTATTGCACCACAGTTAAAAAGCGATTTTATTTTCTTTAATCAGGAAGGAGTCAATAATTTAATTTTAGATTTAACAAATGTAAAATTTGTTGACTCAAGTGGACTTAGTGCCATATTGACAGGTCATCGCCTTTGGAAAAGCGATGGAGTGTTCATTTTGGCAGGTCAACTTCAACCTATGGTTGTAAAACTAATTGAGATTTCACGACTAGAAACCATTTTGATAATGATTCCTAGTGTAGAAGATGCCATAGAATATGTTAAAAAAGTAGAAGCCTAATGCTAGGTATTCTTAATTTTTTGTACATTTGTGGCATATTATTATATACGTTATCACTTTTGTATATTTTGTTTGAATAATTCGCAGTTTTTGCTGATTATTCTCATTCAGTTTATAATTTTTCTTTATAATCTCATGAGCCCCTCCGGTTAGGCTCGCAGTGAGGGGCATTTTTTAGAAGGTTCGCAATCGCGGGCCTTTTTTTATACCCATGCTTCTGATAAAACACTGCTCTTTACAATCCATAAAAGTTACATTTTTTTCTTGAATTCATCGGCCTATAAATACTTTGCCTCGATTTTGGTACACACTCAAATTATTACGTACGTTTGCACTTTATTCCAGTACCGTTCCTAAGAAAGTGAAAAGAATCAATGCCTTTTCCACGGTTTTACATTCTAAGTGCTTTTAATTCTACTTTTCCAGAGTGCCAAAGTAGAATTAAGAATACAACTTAAATCTACGAATAATGAAATATTTCATACTACTCTGTGTTTCGTGCCTGATTGCTATAAACGGTACTCATGCCCAAGTATTTATGAGGCCGGTGGACAATGCCGCTTCAATGGGAGTCGGCACAGCCACTATTTCGACACCCGTTACCGATTTAGGCATTGCTAATGATGCACAATTGGGGTTAGGCAAAAAATGGGGAGTCATGCTAGGATCTGCTGTCCCATTTGGATTGTCTGGATGGAGAACTGGTTTTTTTCAAGCCTATAAAGGTTTTGGAAAGTCCAATGGACTCGGCGTAGAAATAACCTCTTCGGCTACCGACGATCTCGGTGAGCAACGATACCGATTGATGTATGGTCGCCGGTTAGGATCAAAGATATTGGTGGGTGCCAGCGCCAATGTATTGCGGATCTCCGCTCGCGAATACGGATCAGCCACCTCTGCTACCGCTTCAGTGAGCGCATTGGCACAGGCACTACCACAACTATGGATCGGAGCCAGTGTGCAAAATCCGATTCAATTAAAAATAGGGGACGATATGCTTCCTACTGTGTTGCGTATTGGAGCCACTTGGAAGCCGGGCGAAACACTCATGATTATGGCTGAGACGGAAAAAGATCTTGACCGTCCAACCATGATTAAAGTAGGTATTCAATATAAGCCCTCCGATATGTTCGCACTGCGATTGGGGGTACGCAACAATGAGGTAGCCCGTATAGCATTAGGTATCGGTATTAAAGTGAAAAAGAAATGGCACCTGGATCTTGGTAGCGAATGGCATCCTGTATTGGGCATTACGCCTGCGTTATCGATTTTAATGAATTAAATATTTCTTTAAAAACGCTTTTTACCTTAAAAAACCTTGTTTTTGACCCAGTAAACATATGGTTTGCAAGTCTTAACAATCCGCTAACACTAAAAAGTTATAAAATTTAGTTACTCTTTTGTAAGACTGGCGTAATTATTGCGTTATTCGAATCAATACAGAAACGAATCATTCACAAGCAAACTTTTTAGCAATGAAAAATCTGTTTTTTTTAATGCTCCTGATAGTTGGTACATTTATGGAGGCCAACGCAAACAATGTAGTACCACAAGGCAATCCGGGATTGGATGCCATTTCTGTAGCACTAAGCAGCGGTGATGCAGATGCACTTTCCAAATTTTTTGGAGACAATGTTGAAATCTCCATTTCAGATGAAGAGTCAGTGTATCCAAAAGCCAAAGCCACCGAAATCGTGCGCAGCTTTTTCGCCAACAACAAGCCAAAATCATTCAACCAAGTACACAAAGGCAATAGCCGTGAAAACAGCGACCAATACTGTATCGGCAATTTGGCGGCTGCCAATGGTAACTACCGGGTATATCTGTATCTGAAAACCGTAGGTACCATTGTTACCATCCAAGAAATCCGTTTTGACAAAGAATAATCCTCGTTATTGGATTAAAAAAATAGAGGACATACCTGATTTATTCATGGCATGTCCTTTTTTATTTCTATATTTTGCAAATTTACAAGATAAGTTATTACCTTTGCGGCTTATTCATTCAGTTTATTAACCTAATTTGACGCTTAAACATGGGCAGAGGTGACGCAAAGACTAAGCGTGGTAAGATTACTCGTGGTTCACACGGTAAATCACGTCCTAAGTTACAAAAAATCAAAACGCTTTTGAAGAAGTTGGCCGGAGCGTAAGCAATATCCAGTTTTTCATCCCGTTTTTTCAAGAGTCATCCCGATTGCTAACTGCACGGTGATGACTCTTGTTTTTTTACTAATTTATTTATAACTTATGACACATCGCATGATTCGTTCTCAACACATGGCAGGGTTAAAAAAGAACGATTTTGACATACTAATTATAGGTGCTGGTGCTTCTGGTGCTGGTGCTGCCTTGGATGCTGCCATGAGAGGGTTAAGTGTAGCCTTGATAGATCGCGATGATTTTTCGGCATCTACTTCCTCCAAATCAACGAAGTTGATCCACGGTGGGGTTCGATACTTGGAGCAGGCCGTCAAAAATTTTGATTTGGCTCAACTCAAACAAGTGCGACACGGCCTTCAAGAACGCTATAATGTAATTAAAAACGCTCCCTTTTTAGCGCACCCATTGGCTTTGATGACTCCTTGTTATTCATGGTTTGAAGGTTTGTATTTTGCTATTGGTCTAAAAATATATGATTGGTTTGCTGGTAATGACCCTTTACCCAAAAGCAAATGGCTGGGCAAAGAAGAGGCATTGTCTCGTATTAAAGGCCTCAAAAAAGACCTACATAGTGCTGTATTATACTATGACGGACAGTTAGATGATGCCCGTTATAACATGCTATTGGCAAAAACAGCGGCAGAATCAGGGGCTAATGTGGCCAATTACGTTTCGGTGGTTGATTTTCAAAAAAATGCTGAGGGTAAGTTGTCCGTAGCGGTAGTGAAAGATGAAATCACTGGGGAGCAATTTGAGATTCGAGCTCAATTGATGCTCAATTGTACTGGGCCGGCGGCCGATACCATACGAATCATGGCAAATGCCACCAAGAAACCGCGAATCCAAAAGAGCAAAGGCGTACACGCCATATTACCATTGAGTGTATTGGGCAACACCGATACAGCCCTATTGATCCCTAAAACGACCGATGGGCGGGTTATTTTTGCCATCCCTTTTCAAGGTCATTTGCTACTCGGTACTACCGATACCCCTTATGAGGTATCTGGCGATGATGAGCCTCTTTTAGAGGAAGCGGAAGTTGATTTTTTGCTTGAAAATCTAAATCGCTACACCCATACTCCAGTGGATCGCTCAGCAATAACGGCTGGTTTTGGAGGCTTGCGTCCCTTATTGTCTCCAGAAGAGGGTAATAAAGACACTAAATCGTTGGTGAGGGATCATGAAGTGGAAATAGATGAAACAACCGGCTTGATCAGTCTTATGGGCGGCAAATGGACTACTTATCGCCTCATGGCAGCAGATGTGGTGGACGTGGCTTGCCAACAACTGGGCAATAAGACTAAATGTACGACCCAAGATAAAGCCCTTTCTGGTGCAGAAAGATATAGTGAATTGAGTTTGGAATGGTTTATAGAATCGTTGTCGCTTCCGAGGAATTTAGCCAAACACCTTTGGGGCCGATATGGTAGAAATGCATATAAGGTAGGGGGACTCATCAGATTGGATAAATCTCTTGCTGATCCAATTGTGGCGGGTCATCCTTTTGTCAAGGCAGAGGCTGTGTTTGCGGTTAGGGAAGAAATGGCATTGACCATTCGTGATGTATTAGCACGACGTATAAGGCTGGAATTACTAGACTGGAACGCTACATTAGAAGCCATTCCGACCGTAGCATTGTTGATTGGTCGAGAATTGGGTTGGGATGAGGCAACTATTGCAAAAGAAAGCGGTCATTACCAAGCACAAATTAGATCATTCATACATCAGGCGAGCAAAAAATGAATCCATTGCGTTGTATCATTGTAGAAGACGAGCCATTGGCCTCTGAAATATTGGCTGAATATGTAGGGCAGATTCCGTTTCTGACACTTACCCATATTTGCCATGATGCCATTCAGGCGCTGGATATTGTTAGGCAACATCCAGTGGATGTTATTTTTCTTGATATTAATTTACCAAAACTGAGTGGGCTTGATTTTTTGAAGACTTTGTTGCACCAACCGAGGGTGATCGTCACCTCTGCTCACCATGAGTATGCAATTGAAGGATTTGATTTGCAGGTGACCGATTATTTATTGAAGCCCATTGAATTTAGCCGATTTACCAAGGCAGTCCAAAAACTATTGCAACCACAACGCCTTTCCGATGTGTCAGGTCCATCTAAAGCAGTCGAACAACCCGTGCGGCCATACTATTTTTTCATGGTGAATAAACGCTCCGTGAAGATATTTTTGGATGAAATATTGTTTATTGAAAGCCTTAAAGATGCTGTGGCTATTGTTACGAAAACGACTTCCTACAATACGCATTATCAACTAGGAGAACTGGAAGAATTGCTGCGAAACGATAATTTTTTACGGATTCACCGCTCTTTTTTGGTGGCAGCCAGTAAAATTGAATCTTATTCGGCTTCTGAAATTTCCATTTCAGGCAGAACCCTGCCGATAGGCCGAAGCCACAAGGAGTATGTGATGGATCGGTTGAACAGTACTGGAATCAATTAAAAATCAACTTTTAATAGCATAGCCCAACCCACAATAAAAAATAAACCTCCAATGGGAGTGATCGGGCCTGCAAAGGCCACTGAAAATGGAATGAGGTCACGGCAAGCCAATAAATACAGTGACCCTGAAAAACAGATAATACCTATCAAAAAGCACCAAGCGGCGCGTACTAACCAAATTTGTTCCACTTGTCCTTTTATCAATATGGCTACCCCTAGCATGGCCAAGGTATGGATAAAATGATAGGAAACTCCTTTCTCAAAGATGGCTAATTGATATTCTGAAAGCCTTGGCTTTAAGCCATGTGCGCCAAATGCGCCAATCACAACGGCTAAAATGCCTAAAATGGCAGCAATACGTAGAAACATAATAACGAGGAGTGATATAAAAAACAAAGCCAGCACTTCGTTACCGAGGGCGGCTGGCTTGGTCCATACTTCAAAACTGGATTAAAATAGGCTGCAAAGATAATGCAGATATTATTTCTTTAGTAGATTTATCAATAATATTTCTTTGCAGTATATCTTTTTGGCTTATTGCTGACAAAAAGGGCATGCAATGAGTGTCCTGTCATGGCTCCCAATCCAGATAACAGGCCACCAATGAACCCAGTTGCCATGATGAGTTGAGCACTGGATAAGCCTTGAAATATTTGGCCTACTTTAGTGGCCAACATTCCTCCATTGGGTATATTCCAAAATAAGGCAACAGTAGTCCATAACAAGATACCAGCCGCAGTTGCCGTAGCAAAAGTAGCCGCTGCGCTTTGAGGAAATATAATGGCTCCCAGCATAGCGATCACCGTGATACACCACCAAGGCAGCCCAAAGAATGAGGTGCTACCAAGTATTAGGATAAATAAGGTTAGGTATAGTTTATTTTTCATCTATTGTGTGTTGTTCAATATTTGATATGATCAGATCATGTATTCAAGACGAACCATCTCTATTTCTTCTTTGATCTCCATGAATAGTTCATCGAGTGGACGTTTCAGTACTGGATGTTCTAATTCTCCTGCTACATCAATGTCCATGAGTGGAATCAGTACAAAAGCGCGCTTGTGCATTTCTGGGTGCGGAATTTCGAGACCTTTATCACGAATGATCCGTTTTCCATACAACAAAATATCAATATCAATGGTGCGCGGGCCCCATTTTTCTTTCCGTTCGCGACCCATTTCTTTCTCTATTTGAGTGACTGACTCTAACAAAGTGCGAGGATCCATGGTTGTATTAACCATAATCACTTGGTTCAAAAAAGCCCCTTGGTCTGTATTGCCCATAGGAGCAGTTTCATACACGAAACTTTTTTTCACTATTTGTCCAACATACTTAGAGATCATCTCGTGGGCTGTCTTGATATGATCCTTGCGCTTGCCCATATTAGATCCCAAGCCTATATATACATTAATGTATTTCTTCGGAAAGTATGGTGCTTGATTTTTGACGGGTTCCCCGTCTTTTTTCAGCCTTTTAGGTGCTTCTGCCTTGTCATTGTCTTTCTTGACACTATTTCCCAAAGCCCTTTTATTGCTTTTAGCAAACTCTTTTTTGGCAGGGCTAACAAAGTCCTTTTTCGTGGTCTTCGGTGCCGCTGTTTTATCAGAGCCTGCAAAATCTTTTTTAGGTGCTTTGGAGAACTCTTTTTTATCGGATTTTGCGAAATCCTTTTTGATCTCTTTCGCCATAACTTTTCAATTTTGCCGCAAAGTTAGGAAAATAATTGAAATTTGTTGTGTTTCATCGCTACTTAGTCAAAATCATAACTTAGGCATTGCTATCTTTGCCCCTTTTGGCAGAGCCGATTGGTTCTTTAAAACTGGCCTCGCGAGGCTCTCCATTTGTAGAAACACACAAAAATACCCTAATCTTGACCTCAGATGTGGTCTTCCATTTGTTGAATTCGTTGGTTTTATTGCTGATTTCGGCTTCATTTCTAGCATTTTTCATACAAATGGGCAACCTCTACAGAGAGGTCGAGATGGTGGTAAAATGTAAACTCCTACAAATGGTGAGCCTCTCCGAGGCTGACTTGCGAGAACCAATCAACCCAGCCCTTTTGGACTCAACACCAAACTAATTTTAAGCATGCTATACTTACTACTCACAGTCATTTGTTCCGTATTGCTGGGGTTCATTTTCAAATTATTTTCAAAATTTGGGATAGATTCTTTTCAGGCTATTGTATTTAATTATGTCACCTGCGTATGCTGTGGTGCTATCCATTTGGGGCATTCTCCTTTGCAAACGGCGAATGCCGATAAGCCTTGGTTTCCTTATGCTTTGATGCTTGGTTTTGTGTTTATATCAGGGTTTACTACTGCGGCCATGACGGTAAAGTACTTTGGGGTAACCATCAGTCAGATCATGCAGAAGATGTCTATTTTGATGACCGTTCCGTTTGCGATATTGGTGTATCAGGAGTCGTCGGGATTTGGAAAAATAATGGGATTTATATTAGCCGTTGCGGCCATTATTTTAGTGAATTGGCCGTCAGGCACACAAAATGGTGACAATCATGGGCTAAAAGTGCGAAGTTTGATCTGGATACCCTTGGTTACTTGGTTTCTATCGGGCATCATTGAGGTGACGTTTGTCAAGGTGCAGAAGGAAGGTATCATTGATTCAGGTGACCCAACATTTATTTGCAATGTATTTGGCACTGCTGCGATCATTGGCCTTTGTGTGGCAACCTATGGTTGGATTCGCGGAACGCGGATATTTGCTTGGAAAAACGTAGTGGGCGGTATTATTTTGGGTATTCCAAATTATGGAAGTATGCTGTTTATGCTCTTGGCACTTGGAAATGGGCTGGAGGGGTCGTTTGTTTTTGCGGTGGCGAACGTGGGGATTATTATTGCTACAACCTTTGGGGCGGTTACGTTGTTCAAGGAGAAATTATCATTCATCAATTGGGTCGGCATCGCCGTAGCAGTATTGGCTATAGCACTTATTTCAGGCGTATTGTTGTCCTAAAGATCATCGGCTAATATCATGAGCAATCAATCAAGCACACCAGAAAGCGAATTTCTTTTTCATCCCAAAAATGTAATGCTGTTCATTTTACTGACTGGACTGACTTTTTTGTTTTTGGCGCTCACCGTTTCCTATGTTTATATTAGGGTGACCAATGGAGTGATACCAGTGAAGGTTCCGTTTTTGTTTTTTGTGAATACCCTTATCCTTTTAGGAAGCAGTTATACCTTGATTCAGGCTAAAAAGTGCTACCTCAATGATGATACTGAAGGATATCAGCAGTCTTTGAAATACACGATCGGTTTGTCACTGCTTTTTGCCGTGATGCAGTCTGTGGCATGGACATGGTTGTTTCAAAACAATATCAACCTCAAGTCTTCTACGACCACAGGTTTTTTATACGTCATTTCATTTGTGCATCTGTTGCACGTCTTGGGTGGATTACCATTTCTCTACCTTTTTTATCAGACCGCTAGGAAAAGAATGATTGATCCAGTAACCGTATTGGTTTATTTCTCAGATTCCGAAAAAAGATTAAAATTGCACTTGCTGACCATTTATTGGCATTTTTTAGATGGCCTTTGGATTTATTTAGTCCTCTTTTTCTTGATAAACCAATTGATTTGATTTAGAGATTTGACAGGCTCTTACCCACGCAAGGAATCAGCCATAGAAATTACCTCTGCAAATACACCTGCTGCCGTTACTTCCGCGCCTGCACCGGGGCCACGTACCACCAAGGGGCGATCATGGTAGCGCTCGGTGGTAAACACCACCATATTGTCGCTGCCAGATAAGAAATAAAATGGGTGGCTTTGATCGTAGGATTGGAGGGAAATACTGGCCCTGCCATCTTCCAATTTTGCCACAAAACGTAGGGCACGACCTTCTTTGGCGGCGGCATCTTTCAAAGATGCATAGTGTGCGTCGTGTTTTTCCAATTCTGACAAAAAAGCCTCTGCGGTAGGGGCTTCAAGACAAGATTGGGGCAATATGTTTTCCACTTGTACATCAACCGATTCCATCGCATAGCCTGCTTCTCTTGATAAAATAAGCAATTTCCGACGTACATCGGCTCCGCTTAGATCGTCGCGTGGGTCGGGCTCTGTGTATCCGCGTTTTTTGGCCTCCCGCACTATGCTGGAAAATGAAGGCGCATCAGGTGCAGAAAAGGTATTGAACAAAAACGATAAAGTGCCGCTCAGAATGCCTTCTATTTTGATGATTCTATCGCCCGATTGGATCAAATCGTTGAGGGTGTTGATTATAGGCAATCCTGCTCCGACATTGGTTTCATACCGCCATTGTACGCCACGCCGTTCTGATAGTAGTTTTAAACGGGCATATTGGAGATAAGAGGCCGAAGCGGCTATTTTATTGGGCGTTGAGATGGAAATGCTTTCATCTAAAATCTGCTCATAAAAACCTGCCACCTCTTGCGATGCAGTATTGTCAACAAAAATGGCATTGGGTAGGTTGAGGGCTATCATGCGCGCCACAAAATCCGACATAGAAAAGGTTTCTCCTGTATCTAATTCTGATTTCCAAGTACTCGGATCTATACCATTTTCTTGAAATAGCATTTTGCGGCTATTCGCCAGTCCCACTACTTTTATTTCTAAATTGCGTTTTTCAAGCAAATATTGCGCTTGCGCCTCTATTTGGCGCAATAAGGTAGTGCCGATGAGTCCGGTACCCGTGATGAACAGGTGAAGGGTTTGAGCATCGGACAAGAAAAATGCTTCATGGATGGCATTCAACGCTTTGGTTTCGTCGAGTGCACTGATGACTACGGAGACGTTCAGTTCGCTCGATCCTTGCGCAATGGCTACTATATTGATACCGTTTTTGCCCAAAGCATTAAATATACGGCCGGCTACACCTGGCCGATAGCGCATATTTTCTCCGACTACTGCCACTACCGAAAGATCGTCTTCTATTTTCAAAGGATCTATCAAGCCTTCGCGGAGTTCATAAATAAACTCTTTTTCGGCCGATTGGCGGGCTAGTTGGGCTTGTTGCGGTGAAATAGCAAAGGTGATACTGCTTTCACTTGATCCTTGTGTGATAATGACGATGTTGATATTGGCTTGGGCTAAGGCATTGAACAGTCGTGCTGCAATGCCCGGCACTCCAAATAAACCACTGCCTTGCAGTGTAATCAGGCATATATAATTGATACTAGAAATGCCTTTGATGGGAGCATCGCTTTTGTCAAGTTCGTGTGAAATATAGGTTCCGGGGAAACTAGGATTGAAGGTGTTTTTTATAATCAAAGGGATATTGTGCGCCAAAGCAGGTAATATCGTAGGCGGATAGATCACTTTTGCGCCAAAATGGCTCATTTCCATCGCCTCTTTGAATGTCATAGAAGGGAGGGTAAACGCCTTTTTTACCCGGCGCGGGTCGGCGGTCAAAACCCCGTCCACGTCAGTCCATATTTCAATAGCACTTGCCTTTAAGGCCGCACCGACGATCGCTGCGGTATAATCGGAACCGCCCCTACCCAAGGTAGTCGTGATCCCATCTTGGGTACTCCCAATAAACCCTGTGATGGCTTGTACCCTAGGATTTACTTTGAAATGTTTTTGAATCAAGGCGTTGGTTTCCTCAAAATCAACCCTTGCCGCGCTGAAATGCATATCAGTCCTGATTACATCTCTAGCATCTAGGTAATCGGTAGGGATTCCGGCTTGATCCATGGCATGGGCTATGATGAGCGCGGAATTGCGCTCACCAAAACTCACCACAAAATCAAGGGATCGAGGCGAAACCTCGTGCAATAAGTAAATCCCTTGTAGCACATTTCGCAGTGCTTTGAAGTGTTCTGCTATTTTGGTTTCAATGGCATTTCTATTATCGGCATCAAATAATTGCTCAATGGCTTCCGCATGGCGACGCTCTACTTTTTCCAATATTCGTTCGTAATTGGGATCACCTTTGGATGCAGTTACAGCCATTTCAATCAAAGTATCCGTCACTTTAGAAAAAGCGGAAAATACGACTGCCATTCGCTCACCACGCTTATAATAATCTTTTAATATGAGTATCAGACCCTTGATGGTCTCTGGACTTCCTACCGATGTACCGCCGAATTTTAGAACTTTCATGAACCGTTTTGATAAGTGCTGGTGAAATGTGGAATCTAAGTACCCGCGGATTATACTCACTCGGGTACTTGTAAGGGCGCAAAAGTACTGGAATTTCATAAAATATAACCCCTTGTAATTTGAAAAGGTTGTTTTTATGGCATTAGTATCTAAATGATATTCAAAACATACCCAACTTGTTTTGGAAGCATCAAACCAATCATATCTTTGCAGCGCAATAAAAGGTGAACTCCGTTTTATTTCAAGCATTCAATAAATCGTATAAATCAACAAAAGATATACATGACATCTTTACCTAATTTAATCATTGCTTTTGCCATCATCGGCGCTATTTTTACCTTTTTTACGGTAAGGGCAAAAAGAACAGAAAATATTCTCTGGTCTTTTTTACAGCACTTTTGCGGGGTATGGTTCGTTTTTTCAGGACTTGTAAAAGCAGTGGATCCGATTGGAACGGCCTATAAAATGGAGGACTATTTTGTGGCGTTTGAACAAACCTTTGCTGGATTGACGAATGTATTCAAAGGGTTGGCTCCTTTATTTCCTTGGTTGGCCAAGTATAGCCTTGGTTTTTCTATTACCATGATTTTGCTGGAGATTGTGCTTGGCGTGATGCTGATCCTTGGCTACCGTCGTAAGTGGACGGCTTGGCTTTTCTTTGGTATTGTGTTTTTCTTTACCGTACTCACGGGCTTTACGTACCTGAGTGGTTTTGTGCCAAGTGAAGCCAATTTCTTTGATTTTGCTAAGTGGGGGCCTTATATCAAAACCCAAATGCGGGTGACTGATTGCGGTTGTTTTGGCGACTTTATCAAACTAGACCCAAAAATTTCGTTCTTCAAAGACTGTGGATTGATGATTCCTGCGATCCTCTTTTTGTGGCGTTCTAAAAACATGCACCAACTTTGGACTGGTACTACCCGCAATTGGATCACTGGTGCGGTAACGGCCTTGACAATGTGGTGTTGTGTACAAAATGCCTACCTAGGCCTTCCAATGGTGGATTTCCGTCCGTTCAAAATCGGTTCAGATGTGAAAGCACAAAAAGAACTGGAAAGCAAGGCTAAAGTTGACATCTTAGGGTGGGTACTTGAAAATACGAATACCAAGCAAGTGATTAAGTTTATGGAACCAGAAGCAGGCAAAATAACCTATTATAAGCAGTATCCTAAGGATCAAGGCTGGAAGGTGAAAGACCAGATTCAGACGGATTGGTACGTAGAGGTAGATGGGGTAAAAAAACCTATCACAAAGACTAAACTTAGTGATTTTGCCGTAGAAGATGGTGAAAACGGAGAAGTTACAGAAGACATTCTCAACGAGGAAGGCTATAGCATGATGATCGTTGCTTATCACTTAGATGGTTCAAAACAAACCGAAACAGTGATGGTCAATGACTCTACTTGGATGGTGGATACTTTGTATGTAGCCAAGGTTGGTTGTAAAGACAAGGCAGTGAAAGACTCCTTGACAACCAGTCGCCGACTGGCTAATGTGACAACCAATAAAGTGGAGAAGGAAGTATTTATTCCAACCCCCGGTTATTCGGATGTGTTTACTAATAAAGTGAATCCTTTGGCAGCAGATGCCGCTAAGGCTGGTTGGAAAGTATATGGAATCACAACTTATGCAGACAATAAGGTTGCTGCAGATTTAGCACAAAAAACAGGCGCGAAATATCCATTCTATAAGGCAGATGATAAGTTGTTGAAAACCATTATCCGTGCCAATCCAGGTGTGGTAATTTGGAAAAATGGTAAAGTGGTAGGTATGTTCCACCACCGCCATATTCCATCTTTTGAGGCTATTAAAGGGACGTTTAATTAGTCATTGATATAACACGGTACAAGGAGGTGTCATCTATTTGCCTAAGTGGCGGAGATGATACCTCTTTTTTTTGCCAATAATGCACAAATTTTTGAGTAAATTTACGATCCAGACTGCGAATTTCCAGCCTCCTGTGCAAAAGTATTGACCCATTTGGAACTTTCACCCGCCATGATTAATTCGCAGCGAAACACTAATTTTTTGAAATTCTCCAATTCAACAGTGTTGTTGTAGTCTTCGCCGCTACGGCTCTCATATTTCATTTTTTCTTGGAGCAAGCCCTCACTCGCCGACCGATACCCAAGGTAGGTATCTTTGTCTTTGAGCAAGCCCGAAATACCCTCAATCACAGTCACCGCTGCCCCAAATAAGGCGGCGGCATACTTGAGTTCTGCCCATTTTTCAGAGAAAGCGATGCTCACTGGCACCATGGCACTAAATGTGATGGAAATAATTTTTAACCATCGGTGGCGGCGTTTTAATTTGCTGCTGCGCTGGTCGTACCACTTGATTTGTTGATCCAAACGGGTGGCGATATAGGTGGGTGCATCGGTGGCCGACGCTGGCAAAGGTTGATTGTTCATTTTCTCGTATCCTGTTTTTTTTGTCTGGATATAGTAACAGTTATTATTTCACAGGCTATTACTATCTTTTAGCATTCATGTCGGTATCTTCTGCGGGTTCGTAGGTTTCAAAAAATTCTTTGCGAGCAATGCGATATACTTCGGAGAAATCTATGGGAGCCGCCAAGTAGTCGCCAGTTTTAGCAATCATTTCGGCTTGCCAAGAGGCTTCAAATTTGAATGTCTTGGGTAGGTGCAGGGTTTCTAGTTCTTGTTGAGTTAGTTCTAAGGCTACGATATAGCCAGTGGGGCGGTAAGTGTCATACCCATTCACACCCGTCTGAACAAAAGCATAGCGTTTGCTGAATTTATCGGGCGAAAGGACGTATTCTTCGCGTGCTTGGGTGGTATTTTGCACAATATAATCGCCCTGTCGAGCCGTATTAATGGTTTCCAGCCCGTCATTGGTGATGGTGGCTATGCGTTCGCCACCATCTGCTTTTTTGGCTAGGATGGGTCGTTTTTTTCTAAAAAAGCGACCTTTTATTTCCATGAGCGGGCGCAATTTTTCTAAAAATTCGCTTTGCCCTAGTTTAGTTTTAGTCATAGTAGTTAACTGAAAAACCTTTTCCACAGACTAATAGCCAACCCGAATAGCATCAAGATACAGCCGATCCATACATAGTTAATACCCGGAAAAATAATGGCTTCCAAGACGATATAATCGCCACGGGGCGCATTTTCTGCTATTTCTATGGGTATTTTCCTTGCTTCGGCCGACATCTGTGCTGCCGAAAGGACCATGATTCCAGTACTTGGGTCAATATTATCAAATTTGAAATGAAGGCCAAGTTCGGGGACTTCATCTTTTAGGCTATAAGGTTGATTGCCCCTTATTAAGAATACTGGAGCAGCGTTCCATTTCTTACCATCAGGCCCAACTATTTCTAAGGTAGCAGCCACGGCAATATCGCCCGGTTCGGGCGCGTATGATGGATGTTGTACCGTGCGTTCTACTTGCTTAAAGGTAACGCGATAGCCTTGATAATTAAACTCGGAACCTTGAGGGACATTGAATTTTTCAAACTTTAAGGCATCCTCTGCTTCTAATATTTTTTCCATCGAGGCTTCCGTCATCCGCACTTTCATTTGCAAAGGGCCTACAAAAGCGGGCAAGGTGAATCCTCCTTTGGCCAATCGCAGATAGAGCATGGGTTCTGCCTTATAGGTTTGTGGAAAATCCAAAGAATGAACACGTAGGTTTAGCCCTATCGCCAAATCGCCTTTTTCGGGTTTATAGTCTGGATGTTTCGGGTTTTTGGTGTAGCCTTCCACTACGATATAGTGTTTTTTTGTGAAAATCGTATCACCTACCACGGCACTATAACTGTCAAACTGAAGGCTATCTTCTTGTTGTTTGGCGTATTCCTGATCCAACTCAGCCTTGGGCAAAGAAGATACGTGGGTAAATATATCGTAATTCCAGTAGTGTTGGGTGGACGGATTGCTGGCTACAACTTTGGTGAATTGCCGATCATACATGACATTGGGGGTCAGTACAAAAGAAGTCCCGTTGGGATCGCCCACCGAGTCACGCTTCTGAAATTTCACCGAAAATGTACGTGTTTGGCGTTCGATGGTGTCTTTAAGATAAGTAGCCGTAAAATCCTTTTTAATAGGCATAGGAGCCTCTTTCATCAAGATCACATTCTTATTCATATCGTCTTCACTGGCGCCTTCTATCAATCCCTCCATTGCAAAATTGTTGGTAGAGATCCAAGTTTTATTCAATCCAGTGCTTAGGATACCCAATACAAGCACTCCAAAACCAAGGTGAGAAATGGCAGAACCTGCTAGCTTTAAATTCCCCTTTAGCACTGCAATCAAATAAGCCGCATTGGAAACCACCGCAAACATACCAGCAAACAACATCGCGAAAATCTGCCAAGCATGTACATCGATCCAAAGCGAGTTAAGCCAAGTCAATACGGCCGCCACGGCGGCTGAAAACGCCATGTATTTAAAAAAGGGTTTCTGGTGGGCTTGCCAATTGCGTTCGCCAAAGCGCAGAAACTGTGCAATACCAGTAAGCATACCAATAAATACTGCTATCCAGAGTTGGTATCTATTATGATGCTCCATTGGGTCTTTTAAAGCCGCGCCTACGTAATCAGGATTGAAAATCTGCACAATTTTATTCCAAGCCGGCAAAGAAGTAGCACCAGTAATCAGCACAGCCGATAAAAACAATACCAACGCCCCAATAAACATCCAAAATTCGCGAGAATCTGCCCCTTCTTCTTGTTTTTTATTAATTTCAGTGTGCATTTCTGCGCGCTCCTGTCCGTCAGCACCAACGACAAAATTGACCTTATTTTGCACTGGCACCACTGCATCAGGCACTTCATTGTACCTCGAAATCCAAAGCCAGAGACCCAGTGCAGAGAATCCTGCGATGAATAAAATCAACTGAAATTCTAACCCCATTTCAGTAAACGCATGAGCAGAAGTATCGCCCAAAATCCCACTTCGAGTTAAGTAAGTAGAGTATAAAATCAGGATAAATGATAACAGGTAGAACGCATAAGTGCTCCTAAT
Organism: Saprospiraceae bacterium; assembly: GCA_031373665.1. Taxonomy (GTDB): domain Bacteria; phylum Bacteroidota; class Bacteroidia; order Chitinophagales; family Saprospiraceae; genus M3007. The sequence continues at coordinate 62,741 of JANMMZ010000010.1, forward strand.
AGAATATCCAGTAGCGCGAGCAATCAGGTTGGTATGAATGCCAGCAACCATTACAATCCAAGGAACCAACGAAGAGTTTTCAACAGGATCCCAAGCCCAATAACCTGCAAATGACAAGGCTTCATACGCCCAAGCACCGCCCATCAAAATACCGGTACCTAAGATCGCTCCTGAAAAAAGCGACCATTTTAGTGCTGGTTGCAACCATGCTTTGTGTTCGCGAAGCCAAAGCCCCGAAATGGCATACGCAAAAGGAACTATCGTGGAGGCAAAGCCCAGAAATAGGGTGGGGGGGTGGATGGTCATCCAATAGTTTTGGAGCAAGGGATTTAGCCCATTGCCCTTCACTTTGCTCAAATAGTTGGCTTGCTGGAATATTGGCGCGTCCATCGTATCGCGGAGCAAATCAAAAGGACTGGCACCCAATCGGAAATCACCAAAATAAATACCTAAGACCATAGAAGCAATAATGGCTTCTGCCAAGGCTATCACCGTCATCACTGGAGCCTCCCATTTGCCTGCTTTTACCATCAGCACTATGGAGAGGGCTATATGCCAAAAACTCCAAAGCAGAAAACTGCCTTGTTGTTCTTTCCAAAATGCTGAAAACACATATTGCATGGGTAAATCATCAGAAACATTGGCCCAAGCGTATTGATATTCATACATTTTTCCAGTAAGAATATAGAACAACACTGCAATAATGCCAAAGGTGGACAAACCATGCAATAAAAATGAGAATCGCCCTAGATTACGCCAGTTTATGACCTCTAAGGTGTCATATCCTGAATTATTGAACGATGTTTTAGATTTTTGGGTAGCCCAATAATAAGCAAAAACGGACAATAAAGCCGTCACAAAGGACATAACCGCCATGAAATGGCCAACTTGTCCGGGAAGTATATGTTCTCCAATGTATTCCATGGTGCAAAGTTACGGTTAAGTTTTTAATTTTGCCGTCTTTAGTCATTATGTTATGCACATTTATATTGTAGGTCAAGGGATCGCAGGATCACTGTTAGCATGGCACTTGGAACAGCAAGGACATGTTGTTACCTTGGTGGATCAGGGGCATATTGGTGCGGCCTCGACAGTGGCGGCTGGCATCATTAATCCGGTTACGGGTAAGCGGTATGTAAAGTCGTGGCGGTACGATGATTTCTTTGAAATAGCCAAGGCTACATACCAACAATTAGAAGATTCTTTAGATCTTAAAATATGGAAAGAAAAGCCAATATTACGAATTTTAAATTCAATAGAAGAATCCAATGACTGGTCATTGCGTTGTGGTGAATACCAAGACCTGATTACAGAGGCCAGTGATGCTGGAGATTGGACACATTTTTTGAAACCCGCTCCTGCCTTTGGCTTTATTAAACAAGGGGCTAGGGTAGATTTTCAAGCACTTTTAGATGGAATTCAGGCTTTTTTCAAAGAAAAAGGACTTTTTGAAACAAAAAAACTATCATTTGAAGAAATTTCTCCATTAGCGTCCAATTGCGACGCTTTGGTGTTTTGTGGTGGGGCTGTGGATTTATACAATCCTTTTTTTAAAGGTATTCAATGGCAATTGGCGAAGGGCGAAGCCCTGTTGATTGAATTGCCGGAGGCCGATCTGGACTTTGATGGGTTGCCGATGCTTAAAAAAGGAATCATGCTGACTCAGATCAAAGACCGATTATTTTGGGCTGGATCAAATTATGATTGGAGTTTTGAGGATGCACAACCCACAGAATTTATTAAAAAAAGCATCATCGAAAACTTAGATGCCACCCTCCAAGTCTCTTATAAAGTAATAGCGCACAGGGCGGCCATCAGGCCAACGGTCAAAGATCGTCGGCCATTGTTGGGAAAGAGTCTGGAACATGATAACGTATTCATGTTCAACGGATTGGGCACTAAAGGGGCCTTGCTGGCTCCTGCCTTAGCAGTTCAGTTGTCCAACCATATTATAGAGGGCAGCCCTTTGGATATGGATGTGGATGTGAAGCGTTTTTGGGGCAAACATTAGTTGAATATTTCACTTATTTATAAATAATTTACTAACAATTTTTCATATGAAAAAACTATTTTTACTATTTGTAATCGCTTGTTTTGGCCAATCATTATTGGCTCAAAATTCGGGATTGTACATTCCTCGAAATTTCGAGCCCCAGTACGAAAAAGGCACTAGATCTTTGAAGGGGACACCCGGTGCCAATTACTGGCAAAACCGATCTGATTATCGAATTCAAATTGATTTAGAGCCTAAGAAAAAATTGGTAAAAGGTGCTGAAACAGTGACCTATTACAACAATAGCCCTGATTCTTTGAGAATAATCAGGATAAAACTAATCCATGACCTGTATAAAAAAGGTGGTCAACGCTCTGACGATATTAACCCGTTGGATGTGACAGAGGGCGTATTGTTGAAAAAAGTTGTGGTCAATGGCGCTGCCGTAGCATCCGAGAAACAAAACCGATACAATACGTTTTTAGACATTCGATTAGTGAAGCCTATGGCACCTAAATCAAGCGCAACCTTAGAAATAGATTGGGAGTTTACAATGCCTTCTGATGAAAGGGCTACCCGCGAATGCGTTTGTGATCCTACCACTTTTTTTATTCCTTATTTCTATCCAGAAATAGCGGTGTATGACGATCTCCACGGATGGGCCAGTACCCCTTACAATGGATTACAGGAGTTTTACCACGATTTTTCAAATTATGACGTGACCATCACCACGCCCAAAGGCTATCAAGTATGGGCCACTGGCGAATGGCAAAATCCCGAAACAATACTGAATGAGCCCTTTTTGAAGCGTTGGAAAGATGCACACGTAGCTACCGATGTTGTGAAAATATTCACCGACGAGGAACTCAAGCAGGGTGGTGTTTTCAAGAAAAACAAAAAGCATGTTTTTCAATTTAAAGCAACTGATGTTCCTGATTTTACATTTGCGGCCAGTACCCATTACAATTGGGATGCTACATCAGTGATTGTGGATGATCAGACCCAAAGACGCACTTTTGTAAGCGCAGCCTATAAAACGGAATCCAACGACTTTAAGCGAGTTGCACGGATCGCTGCCGACGGGGTTCGATTGATGAGTACTTATTTGCCTGGGTATCCATTTCCGTACCCTTGCTTGACCGTGTTTAATGGCAATGATGGTATGGAGTACCCCATGATGATCAATGATGCCAGTGTAGGTGAAGACGATGTAGTGGGGCTGACCGTTCATGAATCAGCACATACCTATTTTCCCTTTATGATGGGTATCAATGAGCAATATTATGCTTGGATGGATGAGGGCTGGGCTAACTTTTTTGACCACTTTATTGGCGACTCAATCGAACATAAAAGTAGCCGGATTTGGGGCGGCGGATTTGGCAACGAAAGCGATCTGCCATTGATGGTGCCTTCTCGCAATATGGATGGGTCTTCTTATGGATTTGCTTCGTATTCACGCCCACAGTTGGCTTATGTACAATTATATGACATGTTGGGCTACGAGACATTTCATAAATGTATGACCACTTATATGGATCGGTGGAAAGGCAAACATCCTGGACCTTATGATTTTTATTTTACATTCAACGAAGTATCGGGCAAAGATCTGAATTGGTTTTGGAAACCTTGGTTTTTTGAAATGGGTTACCCAGACCTAGGCATTCAAACAGTGGCACGACAAAATGACACTGATGCCAGTTGGGTTGTTTTTGTGGAGAAAAAAGGAAGTTTCCCGATTCCAATACACCTTACTATTGAGTATGAAGGTGGCGTAAAGGAAGAGATTCACCAAACGGCGGAAGTTTGGGCCAATGGGAAGGCATTGGTGCAAGTTCTTTTGAAAAACAAAAATGTACCGAAGAAAATCACCCTTGGTGGAAAGACGATCCCAGATGTGAAGAAAATGAATGATGTTTGGGTGGCACCTAAATAAACTTTTTCAGTTATCAATGAGCAATGATCAGTAATCAGTGTCCCGTTGTGGTGTCCTCGCAGTGTACACTAAAACAGGCTGGTTTACTGGTCATTGCTAATTGAAAAAAACTGTTCACTGATAACTGAAAAAGAAGCCTACTTCCCGTTAGGATTAGGATAAAATGTATTGTCAAATGAAGACCAGTTGCCCAATAGATTAAAGCGTAAATATACGTGACCACCTATATTGGTCATCCGAGATTGGCGTTTGATACGTTCGGTGGCATCTAACTCGCCATAACACTCTACGCCTATTTTGATATTTTCTGATTCGCCGATGGTTTTGCCAATTCCTCCGCGCAACACGAATAACTTACCTGAATTGGTGCCTAATGGCGCGACAGGGTCAAAAAAATTGTTTAAGTTTTCGCGTATTTTGGGTTCTCCAAAACTATTAATCAGCGTGGCTGAACCCCAGCCAGCATCATTGAATACGTATTTCATACCACCCATCACCGAAACATATAGACCCACATTGTCGCCTACCTCAAAGTCATGCCCCAAAGCAATGGTCAGTCCCGTTGACATGCTCTCATAAGTAGAGGTGGAACTCATCCAATCGCCAATAATGTGAATCGGAAGCCCATCAAAACTCAGATCGCCGGAGAAACCAAACCGTGGTTGCATGAAACTATTATTCATTTGATAGGTTTCTTCAAACATTTCCCACGTGTAAGAGCCCGCAGGGGTATGCGAAAATGCCACCACTTCGTAGAGGCTCTGAAGTTTGGAATTGTTTTTAAAATTAGTATTGTGGTATAATTTTGAAGCACCGCCATTAAGGCCGATATTAAAATTTAACTTTTTGATAAATTTAGCGGAAAGGGATGCTAATTGAGCAGAGGCAGGAGCATTAATTCCAAAAATTATAAATGATAAAATATATAAATGCTTTTGCATGTTAACTTTGTGAATGGTTACGGATGATAATTTGAATTTCAACCGAATTTGAGCGAGTGAAAGGATTAGTCTAACATATAGACGAAAAAACTGGTGCGAAGATACAAATTTTATGAAAACTATAACGCATTTGACCTGTTAATGCGGCAATATTTTATCTTAAAAGGACATTTATGTGACAAATTAATAACAAAAATCGATTTCTTTCACTGTTTCAATTTATTCTTTCTTATGAAAAATGCCGTTTTATCAATCTTCGCCCTCCTCTTCGCTTTGTCTCTTACCTCTTGTGAAAAAGACAAAGAAAAATCATTTGAAGAAAAACTTCCAGGAAACTGGACTTCTACCCAAGTTAAAATTGGAGGAGTCATAAGTACGCAATTCAGTTTTAAACTAAACCTAGAATCTAGTAAAGAGTATGATTTAGATTTGACCTCTATTGTTCCATTAGTAGGCTCTACTACTGCCACATTTACGGGTACTTGGTCGCATGATGATGTCAAGTCTGAATTGATCGTCACCGAAGATGGCACCGCCAAGCAAAGCACTTGGGACATCAAAGAACTGACAGATACTGCTATGACTGCTGAATTGATCTTTGAGAATGTTCGTTATGAGGTGAAGTTCAAAAAAGTGGATTAGTTATAGTCAAACACGCATCAAGTAAATTAAAATTTGATATTCTGGATTTGATATTCGAGATTTGCGTCTTGAAAATCAAATCCAGTTTTTTTATGGAAAAAGTAAGAATAGACAAATGGTTATGGAGTGTGCGCATTTTTAAAAGCCGTACATTAGCCACCGATGCTTGCAAAGGAGGAAAGGTAAAGGTATCAGGGGTAGCGGTAAAGCCTTCCTTTTTGATTGCCATTGGCGAAATAGCGGCCGTTAAAAAAGATGGATTCACTTTTGAATTTAAGGCGCTTGAATTGATCGAAAAACGCGTGGGCGCACCCATCGCTGCTACTTGTTTTGAAGACGTGACCCCAGTAGTCGAAAAGAACAAGTACGAAGCCTGGTTCTTGAGCAGTGCCCCCGTCATTGAAAAAAGAGAGCGTGGTTCGGGTCGGCCAACCAAAAAGGAGCGTCGCGATATAGATGAGTATAAGGATTAGTATGGTTCACCGCCCAACTGAACGGCAAATCCCAATTGTACGTTACCAGTGAAATAAGATAACTCGAACGGTTCTCCATTAATATCAGTAAACTCAATAATAGATTTATTTTTTTTGACTCCTACTTGTGCATTTGCAAAAATCTTGTACCATTTTTTTTGATACGAGATTCCAGGCTGTATTCCAGCATCATATTGGTCTTCAACCTTGTCCAGATCGAGCCATGCATCTTGATTGTAACCCCTGACTTTTGTATTCAATCGGTAAGAGCCATACAGACCCAGCGATACCGATATAGGCTTAAATATCTTATAGGATACGCTTGGCACTAAATCAATGTGCCCATGCTGATAATCAATGAAAGTTGTACCCAAATTACTGGTTGATTGGTTTATTCGATACCCTTTTACCGCGTAATTGGCATCCAAATCAATACTCCATCTCTCACTTAGGCGCAGCGAGCCACCAATACCAGCCAACCACCCAAATTGCTTGGAAGTCACTTTTGAAAGATCATTGAATTCTATTGCGCGTATATTATTGATGCTGATGCCACTTTGGACACGGAACTGTGCTTGAGCAGTAGTACTTGAATACAAGCAGAGCAATATTACGGTCGAGATAAATAGACGTATATACATGATACTAAGGAAATTAAGTTTATCACACTAACAAAAATACCCTGTGTTTGCAATATGATGCAAGCACAGGGCATTGAGTTGTCTGAAAAGCCAATATTTTTAGTACAACTATTTCACAATAGTCACATCACCTTTTAAGATCAGTACTTCTCCGTTGATGAGTTTGACTTTTGCCACATAGACATATACGTCTTGATGTCCAGGTTTGCCCCTAATGGTGCCTGCCCAACCCGGCCACTGATTCACGGGTATAAGATTTTGCCATGTATAAACTTGCTCGCCCCAACGGTCGAAAACGCTCAATTCGTCCAATATTATGTTATCGCTCTCTGCCGACCAATACCAGGTATCATTGAGGCCATCTGAATTGGGCGAGAAAACATTTGGAACATAAATATCTATTTGTTTACTCACTTTTACAAGGAAATCGGCAACGGCTTTGCACCCAAAAGTATCCGTGATCTCTACTGTATAAAGGGTGGTTTGAAATGGAGTCCATGTTTGCTCAAGGCACTTAATACAACTGGTGTCAGGTTGAGGATTCCAAACAAGGTTTCTCCAATCAGATAAGTTTGTAAGTGCTTCTATTGCAAGAACTTGTCCAAGTTTTATGGTGGTATCTGCTGGCAAAAAAATCATTGGCCGTTCAGGGATACTCACTGTAATAGTACTATCTAATTTACAGCCATTGGCATCTTCCAACTGAATTATGTGCTCCCCATCTGGGATACTTACCCGTAGGTCATTTGTCTCAATACCGTCTATAAACACCGTATAAGGGGCATTGTTGCCCAAGGGGTTGATACTGGCATTCAATGCCAGATCGCCACACTTAAACGCTGCTGCTATGATAGCGAAGTCTATAGGAATTGGTTCATTGGCAGTTGCCATATCAATACCCGTGCAACCGTCGGCATCAGTAACCGTTACGCTATAGGTACCGGCTTCTATATTTTGCAAGTTTGCGGTGGTTTGGCCACTATTCCAAGTATATTGATAGGGTAGTGCGCCTCCTGAAATTTGGGTATTGATACTGCCATCACTCAGACCTGAGCACGAAATAGCATATTGACCAAACTGCAATATCGCGGTTGCCTCCACTGCTAAATCACCAAGGGTAGTGATGGTTGTAATCGTACTGTCGCAACCAGCAGCACTTGGGATGACCGCTGTTTTAGTCCCCACTAAAGTCGGGTCGCAGGTAGTAGATTCCACGGTGACATTGGGGGTTTGGCTCACCGTCACGGTTATATTGACAGTATCGGGGCAACTTCCTCCAAAACTAATAATAGCCGTGTAAGTCGTGGTGGCTGTTGGCGTTACATTGATCACTGAAGTGGATTGTCCAGATATCCAATTCACGATGCTACCACCAGAGGCGGTAAGGGTAGTGCTTTTTCCTAAACAAATACTGTTATCGCCTGCGATAGAGCCATCGGTCGCTTCTAAAATGGTCAATTCTACGGGCGTTCTCAAAGCACTGATACAATCAGTAGCATTGTCTTTGGCTTCCGCATAGAATATATAAGTTCCCGGAATCGAAATGCCCGAAGGCAAATAACTAATACCTATCCCTAGAATAGAGCCTCCAGAAGCGGTAGCATACCAATTCACGGATTGGTTTGACCCTACTGTTACACTTAAATTAGGTAAAGGTGCGCCTTCACAAATACTCGGATCATTGGCATTGTTGGGTGCGGCCACCGCAGGACAATTACAATTGGGTGCATTGATGGTGGCGGTACTGGTACAGCCATTCGTAGCATCAGTGGCAGTCAGTGTAATGCTCGATCCACTTGGTATCGGCGATGTTCCGAACAATGATGCGCCAGTATTAGTGACGGTTCCAATCGTAGAAACGATGGTTGCTGCATTTGAAACAATGGCTATCGTATAAGTTTGCAAATCAGGCGCACAAACAGGTGCTTGTGCCATCAAGGTAGGTAACTCCAGAACGGTTAAGGTGACGGGAGTCCGAGTCGCGCTCAAGCAATCAGTGGCTAGGTCTTTTGTCTCTGCGTAATAAGTATAAATCCCCGCGTTAAGCGTTCCTGTAGGCACAAAGCTATTGCCAGTTCCGATGGGTGTACCGCCACTGGCGGTCGAAAACCAAGACACCGTCAATCCTGCTCCAGCCGTCACCGAAAGGGCTGGCAAGGGCAATCCCAAGCAAATACTAGGATTGTTGGGGTTTTGAGGGGCTGTAACTGGAGGGCAATTGCAGTTGGGAGGCGCAATACTAAGCGTATTGCTACAAGTTGTACTGGTATTAGTGGCTATAATTAAGACTGATTGTGCAATTGGGATGGCGGTAAGATTAAACAATCCACCGCCCACGCTGGTGACCGTTCCTCCGGTTGACACAATGGTTGATCCTACCGATGTGACTGATAATGAATATGTTAGCAAGTCAGTTGCGCAAACGGGCGTAGAATTTGAAATCGTTGGCAACCCATTGACCGTAAGGATAACAGGAGTCCTCAAGGCACTCAAACAACCCGTAGCCGTTTCATAAGTGCCCGCATAAAAAGTATAAGTACCAGCGTTGAGTCCTGCGCTTGGCGTGAAATTAGGGCCATTGGCCAAAACACTACCGCCACTAGGATCAGCATACCATTCTACTGTGAAACCTGTACCCACGTTTACGCTGAGTGCTGGCGTAGGTTCACCTTGACAAATACTTGGATTGTTTGGATTGGTGGGCGCGGCTACAGGTGCGCAATTACAATTGGGTGCTGTGATATTAATGGAGGCAGTACAAGTGGTGTTCACATTGACAGCATTCGCTGTAATATTCGTACCCGCTGGTATTTGACTTATCGTATAGGTATTGGCTCCACTATTGGCGACTGTCCCTGATGATGATGTTAATGAACTAGCATTTGAAGTAACCACAACTGAGTAGGTCAATAAATTGGGTGCGCAAATAGGTGTCGCCGCACTGATGGTCGGTAGACTGTTTACTGTCAAAACTACAGGCGTCCTAAAACTACTAAGGCAACCGGAAGTCGTTTCTGTGGTTTCTGTATAATAGGTATAAGTACCAGCCATTAATGGCCCTGATGGCGTAAAACTAGTACCCGTTCCAATGGCAGTGCCTCCAGTAGCATTGGCAAACCATGCTACACTTAGGCCAGATCCCGTAGCAACTGAAAGTGCTGGGATGGGCTGACCTACACAAATGGATGGGTTATTTGGATTGGTAGGAGCCGGTATATTTGGGCAATTGCAGTTAGGTGCACTGATGAGGAGGCTTGAACTGCAGGTAGTGGTCGTATTGTTGGCATTCACCGTAATATTGGTACCTGCGGGTATTTGACTGATGGTGTAAGTATTTCCTGTATTGGTAACTGTGCCTGATGTAGCAGTAACACTGGTTCCATTGGAGGTCACAACCACCGAGTAGGTCAACAAATCGGCACTGCATAGGGGTACAGCACTGGTGAGGGTAGGGACACTATTCACTGTTACCGTAAAGGCTTGAATAATACCGATACAAGTACCCGCCTGTGGTACCACAGTAATGATACCCACTACAGTATTAGGAGCAGCAGGAGGCGTGAAGGCAATATTTCCTGTGCCAGATGTGCCCAAACCAATGGCAGTTTGATTGTTGCTCCAATTAAACGTTGGGTTGCCAGTACCTGTGAAATTCACAATCACGGGTACACCGGGGCAGGTAGCCAGATTGGGAAGGTCATTCATCGTTGGTTTCGGATTGACCGTCAAGGTGACTGGTATGCGCGGATTGCTGACGCAACCAGTGGTAATTTCCCTAGATTCCACGTAAAAAGTATAAATCCCAGATGGGAAACTCCCTGTAGGCGTATAACTAGCACCAGTAGCAAGTATCGAACCGCCTGTACTATTGGCATACCAGTCGGCAGCCTGACCAGCAGATACACTGACTGTCAGCGCAGGTATGATCCCTCCTTCGCACATGCTTGGATTGTTAGGAGTCGTAGGAGGAGCCACTGTTCCACAAGCACAATTCGGTGCGCTCACTGATTGTTGCCTGATACAAGCCGTTGTGGCATTGGTGGCAGTAATGGTTATATTAGTTCCGGCTGGAATTTGGTCAATACTATAATTGCCTCCGCCACCATTATTGACGATGCCGCTAGTGGAAACCACCGTTGTTCCATTTGAAACCAATGCTATGCTATATGTTAATAAGTCAACAGCGCAATTAATCAACCCAATGGTTAGTGTTGGCAATGGATTGACTGTAATATTAAAATTCTGTGGATTCCCAGCGCACAATCCATTGTCAGGTGTCACTGTGATGACTCCGACTTGAGTATTGGTTACATTGGCAGCATTGAATGAAATATTGCCTGTTCCAACTCCAGCCAAACCTGTTAGTGTATTACTATTCGTCCAACTAAAAGTGGGAGCAGGGCTCCCCGTCCCAGAAAATGGAACGGTGAGTACACTATTGGCGCATACTGTTTGGTTTAGAATAGGACTTATCGTAGGCTTGGGATTCACCGTGATCGTGAAGTTTTGAGAAGGCCCCGTACATCCAGATGCGGAAGGAACAACGGAGATGATCCCTACTTGAGTTGTGGCCACGTTCGCACTCGTAAAATTGATGTTTCCAGTGCCGGATCCGCCTAAACCAATAGAAATATTACTGTTCGTCCAAGCATAACTTGTTCCAGACCCCGAAAAAACAACGGCTACAGGCTCACCTGAACAAACGGATTGAGCCGCTACTGTGGTCACCGTAGGCCCCGGATTGATGGTAATCGTAAAGTTCCGAGGCGTACCGGGGCATCCTGCTGCATTGACGGGCGTTACTGTAATATTTGCGACCTCTTGGGAGGTAACATTCGGAGCGGTATAACTAATGTTGCCTGTTCCGCTGGCTCCTAAGCCTACGCCTGTATTGTCATTTGTCCAGTTAAAAGTAGCACCGCCACTCCCAGAAAACACAACATTTACGGGTTGACCCGCGCAAACCACTACGGGTGCAGGCTGTACGACTGTCGGAATAGGACTTACCGTAATCGTAAAAGTCTGGGTTGATCCCGTGCAAGGTGCAGCCGAAGGCGTGATCGTGATCGTACCTGTTTGTACGGTCGTCACATTGGCAGCCGTGAAGTTAATATCGCCATTACCACTGGCTCCGAGTCCAATAGCAGGATTGCTATTTGTCCAGTTATAAAGGAGGGCAGTACCAGTCAAAGGCACAGAAACTGCTTCACCAGCACAAACAGATTCATTTGGTGGATCATTTGCTATTGGCCCCGGATTGATGGTAATCGTAAAGTTCCGAGGCGTACCGGGGCAACCCGCTGCATTGACGGGTGTCACCGTAATATTGGCGACGGTTTGAGTGGTGACACTTGGCGAGGTATAACTAATATTACCAGTGCCGCTGGCACCTAAACCTACGCCTGTATTATCATTTGTCCAGTTAAAAGTAGCACCGCCACTCCCAGAAAACACAACATTTACGGGTTGACCCGCGCAAACCGCTACGGGTGCAGGCTGTACGACTGTCGGAATAGGACTTACCGTAATCGTAAAAGTCTGGGTCGGCCCTGTACAGGGTGCAGATGAAGGCGTGATGGTGATCGTACCCGTTTGCACGGTCGTCACATTGGCAGCGGTGAAATTAATATCGCCATTACCACTGGCTCCGAGTCCAATAGCAGGATTGCTATTTGTCCAGTTATAAAGGAGGGCAGTACCAGTCAAAGGCACAGAAACTGCTTCGCCAGCGCAAACAGATTCATTTGGTGGATCATTTGCTATTGGCCCAGGATTGATCGTAATCGTAAAGTTCCGAGGCGTACCCGGGCATCCTGCTGCATTGACGGGCGTTACTGTAATATTTGCGACCTCTTGGGAGGTGACATTCGGAGCGGTATAACTAATATTACCAGTGCCGCTGGCACCTAAACCTACGCCTGTATTGTCATTTGTCCAATTGAAAGTAGCACCGCCACTCCCAGAAAACACAACATTTACAGGTTGGCCGGAGCAAACCGCTACGGGTGCAGGCTGATTGACCGTTGGCGTTGGATTCACGGTAATCGTAAATGATTGAGGACTTCCATTGGCGCACCCCGGGGCAGTGGGGGTGACCGTGATCGTGCCAGTCGTCACTGCGGCAACGGTAGCGGCTGGGAAATTAATATCACCGCTACCGCTGGCACCAAGTCCGATGGCAGGGTTACTATTTGTCCAAGTATAATTGGCACCTGTACCTGTAAACATTGTTAGGACTTGCTCTCCGCTACATACAGATACGTTTGGAGGATCATCTACCGTGGGGCCAGCCGTTATATCCACATCTACCGTGCTGGTAGCGGTACATCCGAATTGATCTGTTGCCGTGACGGAATAGGTTACTGTTCCAGGAGCCATAGGCAAGGTAGCCGTCGGGTTCTCTATATTGGTACTAGAGAGCCCTGGCCCTGACCACGTCCAAGCCGTATTATTGATGGCGCTGGCATCGTTTAGGTTAATCACCGAACCTCCACAAGCAGTAATAGAAACAGGAGTGCCATTAGCGGTAGCCACAGCCCCAGGGTCTTGATATCCATACACTATAATGTCTTCGATTCGATAGGTTTCTCCAGTTGCTTGTGCACCCAATAAAACCTTGATAGTCAGTGAGTTGCCAAAAATATTGCAAGCAAAAATCTGTGAATAGCAAAGGGCGTTGTCTCCACAGTAATATTGAAATACCACATCTGGACCGCCATCAATACTATAAGAAAAAACCATTTGGTCGTTGCCGCCGTTGCACCCTGTGATGGGTGGAGTAGGGCAGGGTGCATTTGGATTTCCGCCCACTACACACTCCATATCGCCCACTTGGCTCGCAAATACATCAATGCTGATATGATTATAAGCGGATATATTGATAGGGCCTAAAAGAATTTCATTAGAAGCATCGCCACAGGTGAAACTTCCGCTATTCGGTACACATTCGCAACAATTAAACCCTTCATAGTCAGTACAAACAAAAGCACCAGCATTGACTCCAAAAAAACCTGTTGCATCGCAGTTATTGCCATTGGCAGTCCAAGGCTCTCCTCCGCTCATGGTACCGCTAGTAGAATTAGCGGCTTCGTTGAATGTCTCACTGCTGATGATTACTTGTGAGCATAGTGGAGTAGATAGACTCCACGTCAGGATAAACGTGGCAAATAGTATGTTTCTCATAAAAAATAAAATCGGTTACAGTACTCATGGGATAAAATCAAGGCAAAGTTACACCAAAATTAAAAGGGTAAAGTATCTTTGAGCCAATGTTAACGCTAAATTAAAGCACAAAGGCCAGAAAAGTATGTCAATTCAAGGCGATAGTCCAGAAGAGTCCCAAATAAGTCCCGAAAAACCTCCTAAACCGTTGTGTGCCAACTGTGGTATCTCTATGCCTCGGAAGTCAAAGTTTTGCCCATCTTGTGGCCAAAAGACAACAGATGTTAAGATTAGTATGCGCGATTTGATGTTGAAATTGTGGCAAACGACATTCCATCTTGAAAATAAGTTTATCAAAATGTTGGCTCACCTCTTGATACCGGGCAAAGTGACCATAGAACTACTGCGTGGACGCGTAAAGCGTTATCCACACCCAGTAATTGCTTTTTTATGGACGATGTTTTTCTTCTTGTTTTTTACCAATTTAAGACGAAATGCCGAGCCAGAAGACAAGTCTTTTCTGCGCCTTGGAGATGGCATAGACCACGCTCAGGAAAAAAAAGAGTTTATCGCCTTTAGAGACACCTTGTTGGCTGAATTTGATTCCCTTCCTACCAACCTCAAGTATCCCTCCAATAAAATTTTCTTAGACTCCATTTTGGAGCGTGGTCGGAAAAAACTAGATATTCCTACCGCCACCGACAGTACTGATCTACAACTTTTTGACTTCATTCCACACAATCCTGTAAAGGTTGCGGTCAATGATATCCTATTCATGCACACTGATTCATTGCTTCAAGCATATCGAGTAACAGGCACGATTGATCGAATGGCGGTATCAAGGGACATGAAAATTACCAAAGAAGGGGAAGGTGCTGGAGATTTTTGGATCGGTACCGCTTCTTGGGCGGTGTTTATGCTGACCTTTATCATGTCTCTTTGGATGAAATTATTGTACCGGAGGTCCAAGCGATTTTTAGTGGAGCACTTTATATTATGGATCCACTTACACACGGCATTTTTCTTTCTCTTGTCCGTCCTTATGGCATTGCGATATTGGTATGGATCCGTCTCTGATTACATAGAAGTGATTCCCTTTTTATGGCTTTGGTTAGGTAGTTTTATCGCCATGTACAAATATTACAAACAAAGCATAATTAAAACATTGATTAAGTGGATCTTAATGCAAATATGCTATCTTTTATCATTCATCATTGCCATCTTGGGTAGTGTGTTGGTTACGCTGTTGTTATTTTGATTTATTTCTTTAATTCTACTTTGTCACGTTAGGAATCAGTAATTTCGCCTTTGGTTAATTGCTAAGTAACGGTAAAAAAATAACTTATCCTTTTTAACTGATTGCTTATCGCCCAAACTGCCCATCTTTTTAGTTAAATAGCCCCACTATTCGCCCAAAAAGATAGTTATTTGGTCAAAAATCAATCTACCTAAAAAGAACAGTTATTCTTTTAC
>JANMMZ010000092.1:0-71703 GCA_031373665.1 Saprospiraceae bacterium
GGATGGTGATTGGGATGGTAGAGACAGGGCATGCCCTGTCTCTACCATCCCAATCACCACGTCGCCCACCACGCCGCCCACCACGCCGCCCACCACGTCGCCCACCACGCCGCCCACCACGCCGCCCACCACGCCGCCCACCACGCCGCCCGTCGCGTCGCCCACCACGTCGCCCGTCACGCCGCCCACCACGCCGCCCGTCGCGTCGCCCACCACGCCGTCACCATTCCCCCCCACAGGTTTATTCAAAATCAAAATCCCATGAATATGATTGGGCATGACCACAAAATCACCCAATTCTACATGAGGGGCATGGTTAGGTATTCCGTGCCACAAAACATCGGCAATTACGCCCGCGTGCGATAATTTCATTTTCCCAGCCTCTATTTCCCCAAAAAAATGTTCTCGATTTTGGGTGCAAATTGTGATGAAATACGCACCATTCCAGCCGTAATCCCACCATTGGGCACGTGCTGAAGGGATACGGTATTTATTTTTGTATTTGTCCATATGCATTGTGGTTAGTTTGTATGATGGGTTTTGGGATTCTTAGGTTGGTCTCAATTCATAAGTAACCGCCAGCGTCCCTTTGGGCTTAACTATGATCATATAAAGGAAAACAATAAAGCCAATAATCAAGAAGCAAAGGATTAGTGCCAATATGAAAGCACCACATCCATAAGTACCTTGAGCATAATTTTGCGTAGTTGGGAAATAGCCCACTTTGGCCATCAACATAGCATCCGTTTGAAAGTCTGCAGTGGCCTCACTTTGTGAGCCTTTGTAGGTTTTAACGATTAGTTTTTGCATTATTTTGATGTTTATGGTTGTTTTTTGATTGCTCGCGAGCATTTTTAATGTGATGGGTGTTGTTTTCTAGTCTCTGGCTTGTTTTGTCTGCTACTTTATTATTCCTCCCAAATAAAAACATCCCAACGCTCTGCGCACAGCACAAACGTTGGGATATCAAAATAGTATGAATGAAAGAGTAAGACATAAGATCATTTAGAATTCGTCTGCAATATAGGGTAATAAGGAGGAACTTATCAAATATTTTTCAATATTTTTTCCAGCCTCCTCCCAGCCTCCTCCAACATATCATCCGTCTTAGCAAAACAAAAGCGGATCATCTTGACCATCAGAGAGCATACGCGGTGCGAGCGGTATTATGTACAATGCGCCCACGCTCTCTTGTCGTAGCAAGCGGTTGAATCAAAGAACCATTCTGAATATCGGTTAATAAGGTCAAAATGCCATAACTGATTTTGATTTTCACCTTTTTGAAGCAAATCTATTTCGGAATATTATTGTTGGGCTTGCATTTTCGGTTCATGATCCTGTCAAATCTTTTGCGACTCATCTTTTGAAGTTTTTGAGGTTTCTTGAATCTTTTCTCAAATAGTTTTTCAGCCCATTTTTTACTTATTTTTTCTAAAAACCGTTCTCTTTCCCTTTTCCTACTATTGTAATTTATGGATATATTACCCACGACCTTGTTATTGTTATACCTCAAAATGCTTTCATCACAAATGTGGTATTCAATGGAAGGTTTTCCCGAAAATTCCCCTATGAATGAATCTAGTTGTGAATTACTGGTTTGGCCATATCGTAGGCCAGCCGGAAAAGGAGATTTATCAGATTTAATGATCAGTTTTTCACCGGGTTTATAGTCACGTATAGATTGATAACACATTCCACCGCTGCCATTTGCGTAATAAATGGTATCAGATTCCATTTTATTTTGATACCAATTAAAAACTGCCAGTTTGGTTATGCTATAATACGTTAAATATTGATGACCACTGTCAGGCAAATCTATCTGCTCTATGACTTCTGCTGCGAATATTACATTATTTTTATTTATATATTTAATAAAAGTGCCAGGTGAATTGCTACATGTACATGCCACACAAATATTCGCCATGAATGGTATGTAAAGGGCGGGTATGTATTTAAATATAATAAATTTCATATTATTTATTTATTTGTTTAGTTAGATTTTTCTAAAATTAATTTTTTAGGTGTATTTTAAATAGTTTTTTAGAACGGGTAATTGCAAAAAAAAGTGCTAAATGTTTAACAGAATATAAAGTATATGAACCAAAGTCTGGTTCATTGATAGAGTAAGACGTATATAAAGAATCGCGAAATCGGTTCCAGTAATTCATCAAATATTTTTTAATATTTTTTCCAACCTCCTCCCAGCCTCCTCCAACAAATCATCCGTTTTAGCAAAACAAAACCGAATCACCTTATCATCTTGGCCATCAGAATAGAAGGAAGAAACTGGAATGGTGGCCACTCCATAATCGCGGGTAAGGTGCTTGCAAAAATCAAGGTCATGCGCAGAAGAAAGTGCCGAATAGTCATACAACTGAAAATAAGTCCCCGCACAAGCCAAAGGCTTTAAAGGCGTTTTCTTCATGATTTCAAGGAAAGTATCGCGTTTTCGTTCATAAAAGGCGGGCAAATCGAGGTAAGCCGAGGCATCTTCCATATAAGTAGCGAAGGCCGCCTGTATGGGGTGATTGGCTGAAAACACATTGAATTGATGGACTTTTCTGAACTCACGGGTCAATGCCGGCGGAGCAATGCAGTACCCCGTTTTCCAGCCAGTATTGTGGTAGGTTTTTCCGAAAGAATAGACTGCCAGCGTTCGCTCATAGAGTTCCGGATACCGGAGGGCGGAGGCATGTGGTGCGCCGTCGTAGATCAGGTGTTCATACACTTCGTCGCTCATCAGCAGTACATTGGTACCGCGCAACATATCCTGAATGGCCACCATATCTGTGTGGGTCAAGATTGTACCGGTGGGATTATTAGGTGTATTGATGCAAAGCAATCGGGTTCGGGGCGTAATCAGGGCTTGCACCGCTGCCCAATCTATGTGGTAGTCGGGTGCTTTCAGGGCATGAACCACTGGGATACCGCCCACCGTTTCTACCGAAGGCCGATACGAATCGTAGCAGGGTTCTATCAGGATCACCTCATCGCCCGGGCTGATAAAGGCAGCGATGATACAGAATATCGCCTGAGTGCCGCCCGCTGTGATCGTGATTTCGGTGTCTGGGTTGATCTGTGCTCCGTACATTGAGGACATTTTTTCAGCGATCCGCTCCCGCAGCGACATCAGTCCTGGCATGGGTGAGTACTGATTATTGCCTTGTTGCATGTTTTCAAACACCAATTGTTGCAACCGATCCGAAGGGTTGTAATTGGGGAAACCTTGCGACAAATTGATGGCCTTATGCTCTTGAGCCAAGGCCGACATGACACTGAAAATGGTCGTACCTACGTTCGGCAATTTCGATGGTATATTCATTGTTGATTCAAAAAATGTATATTTCGTTTAATTCCTGCATATTTTACGCGTTTCACAGCCGATTTCTTAAAAACTCGCCCAAATACATCTTCCGTAATCTCTATCCAATCGGCCTTGGTTAGTTCCAATAAATCAGGATGTGGCTCAAAGGCTGGCTCTTCGTGGGCCTTAGAAAAACGGTTCCAAGGGCAAACGTCTTGACACACATCGCAACCAAACATCCATTGATCCATCTTGCCCTGAAATTCGGGCGGAATCTCATCCCTCAACTCAATAGTCAAGTATGAAATACAGCGGGTCGCATCCAAAAAATAACCTTGAGGGCTAATGGCCTCTGTGGGACAAGCATCTATACAACGGCGACAAGTGCCACAATGATCGCGGATAGGGTCGTCGTAGAGCAATGGCAAATCGCAAATGATTTCAGCCAAAAAAAAGAAAGATCCTCGTTTGGGGTTGATCGTCAGGGTGTGGCGGCCATTCCAACCGATCCCCGCCCTTTGCGCCCATTCCCGCTCCATCACTGGGGCAGAATCCACGAAGCATCGGCCATTGATTTCGCCAATTTCTTGTTGCATATAAGCCAACAATGCCTTTAGTTTGTCTTTCACCACTAAGTGATAGTCTTCGCCGTAGGCGTACTGGCTGATCTTCGGGGCTTCGGAATCCGATTGTTTGGTTTCATTGAAGTAATTGAAAGTCAGGCAAATAACTGATTGAGCACCCGGCACCAACAGGGTTGGATCTACGCGCATATCGAAGTGATTTTCCATGTACCCCATACGACCATGTGCGCCTTGGTTGAGCCATGTTTCGAGGCGTTGCGCGGCCTCATCCAATCGTTGAGCACGTGCAAAACCTACGAATTCAAAACCCAATCGGTGTGCTTCTGTACGGATGAGTTCGGTGTGCTGGCGCATTGTTATTTTTGATACTGACATGAAATTTTGAACTGGCAAATGAATCTCGTGTTTACTCGATTCATGAACGGAATCCCAAGGCCAAAGGTAACTGAATTCTCAACTACAAGCGTCAATATGGGTTTCTAATTCACAACCATTCGTTAACCGTAGGGCTTGAGCAATATTTCAATGCCAAAAATTCAGGCCAAAACCGTACCTTTGCGGCGCAAAGTGCTATTTTCACTAGATATAAGATCACAGTTGTGCGTGCAAATCCTGTAAATAATTGATTATCAATTGATTATTGAAAAATTAGTACGAGTACGCTCTAGGTCATTCTATGAAAAACAAAGCGCATTTTACTTTGCATAAAGTATCAACACATTGGTTTGTTTCCAATGAGCAATTTTATCCATGTTAAGTCTTAATAATGTTTACGTACAATACGGCAATCGTATTTTATTAGATTCCGTCAATTTTGTAGTAAAACCCGGCGAAAGGGTAGGTTTGGTAGGTCGCAATGGTGCCGGAAAATCAACCATACTCAAGATCATCGCAGGCGAAATGTCGCCTCATGAAGGCAATGTAGTATGCCCCACGCATTTCACGTTGGGTTACCTACACCAAGATATGCTGATGCCCAAGGGCAAAACGGTGATCGAAGAAACGATGACCGCGTTTTCAGAGATATTGGCCCTTGAAAAGGAACTGAAACACATAGAAGTCCAATTGACGGAGCGCGAAGACTATGAGTCGGACGAATACGCCAAATTGATTGAGCAGATGAGCGATCTGAACGATCACTTGCACCACCTTGGTGGCAATACCTCGCAGGTGGAAGCCGAAAAGGTGTTGGCAGGCTTGGGTTTCAAAAACAGTGACCTGAGCCGTATGACTGACGAATTCAGCGGAGGTTGGCAGATGCGGATCGAATTATCCAAAATGCTGTTGCGCCGTCCTGATCTACTGTTACTCGATGAGCCTACCAATCACTTGGACATAGAAAGTATCTTGTGGTTGGAAAACTGGCTAGAATCGTACCCAGGCATGGTGATCGTGATCAGCCACGACCGTCGGTTCTTGGACATTGTAACCAACCGCACGGCAGAGGTTGTATTGGGTAAACTATATGATTATAAGACCTCCTACTCCCGCTATGTGGAGTTGAGTACGGAACGCCGCGAACAAATGTCGGCTGCCTCAGAAAACCAGCAGCGGGTCATCGCAGATAAGGAGCGTACCATCGCACGGTTTATGGCGAAAGCCTCCAAAACCAAGATGGCTCAATCTATGCAGAAACAGTTGGATAAGATCGAGCGAATCGAAATGGACGACATGGATACGGCAGTGATGAATCTACGTTTTCCAGAGGCTCCTCGCTCTGGCGAAATCACTTCCAAAGCGGAAAATCTGAGCAAACGATACGGAAAATCCGTCGTGCTGGATGGAATCGATTTCCAGATGCTGCGCGGGGAACGCGTCGCATTTGTAGGCCAAAACGGACAGGGCAAAACCACCCTCGCCAAAATACTAATCGGCGAAGAGGAAGCCAGTTCGGGCAATGCCACCCTTGGCCACAATGTAAAAGTGGGCTATTATGCCCAAAATCAGGCCGAAACCCTTGATCCAAAACTAACCCTATTGCAAACGATGGAGTTGTACGCACCTGAAAATATGCGTACGCGATTGCGCTCTATTTTGGGTGGATTTTTGTTTTCAGGACAAGATGTGGACAAGAAAGTAGTGGCGCTTTCCGGCGGCGAACGAGCCCGCCTCGCCTTGGCTTGTATGCTGCTCAGTCCTTTCAATCTCCTCCTCCTCGATGAGCCTACCAATCACTTGGATATGATATCTAAAGATGTATTGAAGCAGGCCCTCTTGGATTATAATGGTACTTTATTGATCGTGAGCCACGACCGTGAGTTTTTGAGTGATTTGACCGATCGTACCATCGAATTCAGGGACGGAAAATTATACGAATACCTTGGAGATATCAATTATTTCCTTGAAAAGCGAAAAGCAAATGATATGCGCGAGATAGAGAAACGCACACGCCCATCGGCGGAAGTACAGGGCAATCGCTCTGACGATGCTGCGGTGGCTCTTAGTTCGGATGAAAAGAAAAACCTGCAAAAGAACGCCCAAAAAGCGGAAAAGCGGATCAGCGAATTGGAAAAAGAAATCTCCAAATTTGAAGTAAAAATGGCTGATCCTGATTTTTATCAAAGCAAAGGCGCGCAAGATCATCTTCGGCAATATGGGGATTTGAAAACTGAATTGGTGAAGGTGTATGGGGAGTGGGAATTGGTGGTGGAGCAACTGGGATAGGAGGGGGTTTGAGAGGGGTGCGAGGGGATTCATCACAGAGGAGTGGAGGAACGGAGATACCACAGAGGTTCGTTACTTTAAGAGGGCGCGGAGAGGATTTTTTTGCAAAAATCTGGGATTTCGACCACGTGTGGTGCGTTGATGGGCTTCATCATACGCTACATTTTGTGAACCTAAATGCCTTAGTGTTTTAAAAATAACACGTCATGGGGAGACTTACCACAAAGGAATAAAATATATAATAATTAATAATTCGTAATTATTTCTGTTGCAAATAAAAAAATACCATCATTGTGCAGGCCATCAGGCTGCTATCTATACCTTGGCTAAGGGGAAGGATGCAAACCATGTGCTTACAGCCGGTGGAGATGGATGGGTGGTGGAGTGGGATACCGCAGCACCAGATATCGGACAGTTGTTGGCCAAAGTGGAGGGGCAATTATTTTCGATGTCGCATTTGGTGGATCAAGCCTTGATTGTGGTGGGAGATATGCGCGGGGGACTCTATTGGATAGATCGCAATGCCCCTACCAATACCAAAAGTGTTCAGGAACACCAACACGGTATTTTTGATATATTGCCTTTGGGGTCTGAACAATTATTGACTGCTGGCGGCGATGGAGTGGTGATCCGCTGGTCTATCGTTCAAAAACGACCCTTAGAAAGCCTTCAGTTATCGAATAAATCCCTTCGATGCTTGGCCTTGTCTTCCGATGAGAAACTGTTGGCCATCGGATCTAGCGATGGAAGTATTTATTTGCTTGATGCTGACAGTTTTCAGGTCTTGAATACCATTGTAGCCGCGCATTTGCCGTCGGTTTTTACCTTATCTTTTAGTCCCGATGGGAAATACTTGTACAGTGGTGGCCGCGATGCCATGCTCCGCATCTGGGATATTTGGACAACAACGCCCTTACAACTGGAAGTACCAGCACATTTATATACGGTCAATCACCTTGCATTTTCGCCAAATGGGCGATTGTTTGCCACGGCCAGCCGCGACAAAACGTTTAAACTATGGGACACCGAGACCAATACCCTCGTGAAAGTGGTGGATACCATGCGGCATGGGTCGCATATCAACTCCGTCAACAGATTGCTTTGGGTACACGACGGATTGTTGGCTACTTGTAGCGACGACCGAGCGATGATGCTTTGGGAAATTACTCTTTAATTAATTTCTCTACCTGATTTCCAATTTTAACCCAATATACACCCCGATTAAGTTGGGTTATATCCAGTGAATATGGATTGGTTGTTAAGGTCTTAGATATGCGTATTTTGCCTAGTATGTCATACACGACTACCTGATGATCGGCCATTTGATGCTTAAAACCAATGTCTATTGAGGTGATTGCGGGATTTGGGGCCAAGGTAAATCTAGGCGTTTTTATATTGGAAGGCTCTTGGGTAGGTATGATATCACAAACATTATTCGGCAGTTTTGTATAGGGTATGGTGGGGCTTTCAAAGTCGCAAAGCCAAAAGGCAGCCTGATCACACCCTCCCCCGCACCAGCCGTGAAACCCTGATTCAGTACCCAATTTATCGTATATATATCTATACGCAGAAGAAGAAGCCGAAAAAGAAATCTCGAATCGTCGTATGGTGATGGAATCAAAGACAAGTGTATCTATATCAATGACCTCAAATGGTGCGGAACTTAGAGGATATCCGAAATTTGATTGTTCTCCAAGGGTGAAGTTATTCTTAAACAGAAAATTCCATGGGGTGATGAGTGGATGACCACTCCCAAAAATAGAGTCCCCCTTTTGATAAAAATACTGAATGCCATTAGATTGGCCTATGATTTTTTTGCAAGGTTGACCCGCTATAGTATCCAATTTATAAACCTTAAAGGTTCTCTCCTCTTGAATTAAAGCAAAACTTGACACGTAATAACCCGTTATTTTAGTACCAAAGGGCAACATTTCAACAGATTGAGCACTTGCACGAAAGGCAAAAATGAGGAGTAGTAAGAAGGCAATGTTTTTCATAATTTTGTATTTTAAAAAATTACATATTTTGGTGGTGTGATTGTATCGGGGTCAAAGGTACAAATAATATATTAGAATCTCATATTTATGCGTAATTTTTTTTGAATGCTCAAAAAATCGCTCCAATCCCACGGCTTCTAAAACAAGATTTTCGCCTCTCCCGTACGGGTTCGTATTACCCCCCATCATATCTGACTAAAATCTGACTATTCTATCGAAACATCGCCATAATATTGCACCCATTTTCAATCATCAAGGTGCGCTCAGGCACACAAAAAACTATTTTTATGCGTTTTCCACTTTTATCTTGCTTCACTTTAATGGCTGTGATGGCCATGGCTCAAACAGAAAAGCCAAATATTGAGTCTAAGCACTTTCGCAATATCAAACAACTTACTTTTGGTGGTGACAACGCCGAAGCCTATTGGAGTCCGAACAGCAAATGGCTCACTTTTCAAAGCAACAACCCAAGTTGGGGTCTCAAATGTGATCAGATATTTGCAATGAAGGTAAAAGATGCTGCAGACAATAAGACCTATAAACCCAAAGCGATCAGCAATGGTAAAGGCCGTACAACCTGCTCTTATTTCATGCCCGACAACAAACATGTATTATTTGCCAGCACCTCTGCTGGTGCCGATACTTGCCCTCCTACCCAAGATTTGCGCCAAGGCGGCAAATATTTATGGCCTATATACAGTACCTTTGATATATATATATCTGATTTAAAAGGAAATGTAAAAAAACGCCTCACCAATACCAAAGGTTATGATGCAGAAGGAGTATTGAACCCTCAGGGCAATAAAATACTATTTACAAGCAATCGCTCTGGTGATTTGGAACTTTGGACTATGAATTTGGACGGTTCCGACCAAAAACAAATCACCTTCGATTTGGGTTATGATGGCGGTGCTTTTTTTAGCCCCGATGGATCCAAGATCGTATTTCGTGCCAGCCGCCCTAAAACGGCGGAAGAGATCAAAGAATACCGTGAATATTTGGCTCAAGACTTGGTGGCACCTACCAATATGGAGATTTATGTTTGTAATGCCGATGGATCTAACTTAAAACAAGTCACCAACCTTGGCAAAGCCAACTGGGCTCCGTTTTATCATCCATCAGGCAAAAAAATCATTTTTTCAAGCAATCATCAGTCTAAGCGCGGGTATGATTTCCAATTATACATGATCAATGAGGATGGTACTGGACTAGAGCAGATTAGTTCAGAAAGTATTTTCAATTCATTCCCGATGTTTTCACCTGATGGCAAAAAAATTGCCTTTTCCTCCAACCGTAATAACGGTGGCGGTAGGGATACCAATGTGTTTGTAGCGGATTGGATAGACTAGAAATAACACATTGCACTAACCAAAAGCCTAATATTCAGATTGTTGAATATTGGGCTTTTTTTATTTTTATGGATATTTTATATGGATATTTATCAATGCATGATTAGTGCGACAAAGAAGGTTTTCAAAGCAGCGTATTATTGATTGAGTGCATCTCTTCGAGAATACATGTGTTAAAACGGGCAGCAAAATATACTTGGATCTGTATAAACAGTTATCTTTGTGTTATGTTTACTCAATTGTAGCACACAAGACCACTACCTTTCTATGAAGAAACTACTTACATTACTTATACTGGTATCTATTTCTTTAACCGCCCAAGCACAGGTACCTGCCAATGATTGTGCCAGTCGGGTCTTGATTTGTGGAGATGAAAATCTAAATAATAATAGTTCTGGACCCGGAGTGGATGAGTTTCCTGGCGGTACAGGGTGTCTTGTAGATGGAGAGCACCAATCCGCTTGGTACGAAGTCCGTATCAGTGCTGCGGGTACACTTGAGTTTACCCTCAATCCGAATGCTGGTGCTGGGGAGGACTATGACTTTGCGGTGTGGGGCCCCAATCCTATTTGTGGCGGGTTAGGTGCTCCATTGCGCTGTTCTTATGCCGATGGGAATTGTGGCTTCTGCCCTCAAACGGGCATAGGCATGGGGGCAACCGATTTTAGCGAACCAGCCCCCGGCCAAGATGGATTTGTTGCGCCCATCAATGCAAATGTGGGAGATCGGTATTACATATTAATTGACAATTTTAATTCATCATCGGCGGGTTTCAGCCTTACTTGGACAGGTACTGCCGAGCTAGGCAATGTAGTTGTGCAGGCCGGCCCAGATAGGGAAGTTTGTGCTCCAGCCACGGTGCAACTGAATGGCACTCAAGTAGGTGGCACGACCCCCAATATTTTTTGGGTTGCAGACCCTCCCAGTGCCCTTGCGTTTTTGAGCAACCCCGGTATATTAAATCCTATAGCCAATATCCCCGCTGGTTTTGAAGGCGAAATCACTTATACTTTAAATGTAGAGCAGGGTGCTTGTGAAGGCTTGGACCAAATCGTCATCAACGTGGCCGATCCTGTGATTGAAGCGATTACCATTTTTGCATTTTGTGAATCAGCCACTGGTGGCTTGGTGACTTCCGTGTCGGGGGCTCCGCCTCCATTCACTTATCAGTGGGCAACGGGGCAAACCTCTGCAAACCTATTTAATATTTTACCGGGTGATTATACTGTAACCGTAACTAATGTGACAGGTTGTTCAGAAGAGGAGACCTTCACGGTGACGGGTAATAACGTACCACCAAGCATCAACGCTATTTTGAGTCCTGCCTTTTGTACTTCTGCCACAGGAGCCATTGATATGACTCCGGGCGCAGGGATTCCACCTTTCCAGTATGAATGGTCGAACGGCGAAACCACCCAAGACCTCCAAAGTCTAACGCCCGGATTATACATAGTCACAGTAAGAGACTCTAGGGGCTGTACGAATGAGCGCGCATTTAATATATTGGTCAATCCTTTGGTATTAGACCCAACAGCCTCTATTCAAAACTCATTTTGCAACCAACCCAACGGTAGCCTTCAGGCTTCGTCCAATAATGGACTGGCTCCATTCACTTACTTATGGTCAACAGGAGCGACTACCGCCACCATTGCCAATTTACCAGTAGGCACTTATACTGTTACCATCAGAGATTCAAGGGGATGCACGGGGGTAGAGCCATTTTCTATTACGACCCAACAACTGCCATCATTGATCAGTCCAGGGGCTCAAAATTTTTGCGACCTGTATGTGTTTCCCCAAGTACAAGTCACCAATGGATCACTGAATGTGGTGCATTATTATACTGGTGTCAATGGTACTGGTACCGAATATGACCCTGGAGATACCACTACGGTAGGTGGGATGATCTATATCTACTCCAATCTAGGCTCTAATTGCGTCTTACAGGATAGTTTCTTGCTCACTATTCGTAAAAAATCTAGTTCGCTCATTGATCCGACCTTATGCCCCGGGCAAAGTATCGTAGTAAATGGCACTACGTACAATACGGCCAATCCCAGTGGGAATCAGGTACTTCAATGGGGTAATACCGTGGGTTGCGACTCCACCATACAAGTGAATTTGCAGTTTTATCCACCCGCTGTCAGTACTCTAAATCGTACTTTATGCCCCGGCCAAAGCCTGACTGTGGGGAGTCAAACCTTCAATCAAAGTAACTTGAGCGGCACAGTGGTATTGCCCAATGCCTCATTCCACGGTTGCGATTCTACCATACAAGTGACTATCCAATACTATCCGCCTGCGGTGGGTACGGTGGTGCGTACCTTATGCGGTGGGCAAAGCGTCACAGTAGGCACTCAAACCTTCAACCAATCCAATCCCAATGGTACTGTGGTGTTGGCTGGTGCAGCCCAACATGGGTGTGACTCAACCGTTACCGTATCATTGACCTATACCCAAACCCTCAATACTTTCTTGAATCCAGTGCTTTGTCAAGGGGCTACCTTTACGGTATCTGGTACTACTTTTGGCCCGGGGAACCAAACAGGTCAAGTACCATTGTTGAGTTTGTTTGGGTGTGATTCAATCGTACACGTCAACCTACAATATTTTCCACCCGCCTTGGGGGTATTTACCCCTAAGATCTGTGCCAACGCCAGTATTACTTTTCAAGGCCAAACCTTCAATGCCGCCAATCCGAGCGGGACAGTGGTGCTGGCTGGGGCGTCCGCTCAAGGCTGCGACTCAACAGTGGCAGTGACCCTTTCGTTTATTCCTCCAGTTAGTTCGTTTTTCAGTCCTAAGGTCTGCACCGATGATGTGGTCACGGTAGGTACCAGCACTTTTAGTGCTGCCAACCCAAGCGGAACAGTCATGTTCAATAGTTTTCAAGGTTGTGACTCCATTGTGGTGGTCAATTTGCAGTTTTTCCCGATCGCCAGTGGTACGCTGAATAGAACCTTGTGTGTAGGGCAAAGCCTCACCGTAGGCGGACAAACCTTCAATGGTATCAACCCCAGTGGATCGGTGGTATTGCCCAATGCCGCCTTGCATGGTTGCGACTCCACAGTACTAGTAAGCCTTAGTTTTGTACAAACATTGAATACTTTTTTAACCCCAACCTTATGCATCGGTGAAACCTTTAATGTGAGCGGAACGGTGTTTACTGCTGCCAATCCAAGCGGAAATGTCATGTTAAGTTCCGTGGCCGGCTGCGATTCCGTGGTACACGTGACTTTGGGTTTCTATCCGCCAGCCTTGGGATCGGTCTCGCCAGTGCGTTGTTCCGATCAGACTTTTAGTGTGGGCGGGCAGGTATTTTCTGTCGCCAATCCAAGTGGCAATGTCATTCTTCAAAATGCCTCCTCTCATGGGTGCGACTCAACAGTGGCTGTGGCAGTTACGTTTATACAACCAGTTGCTAGTTTTCAATCGCCTATTATTTGCCCCGGCACGTCTATCAATATTGCTGGTACGGTGTTTAACCAATCCAACCCAAGCGGGCTCATTAATTTGAATAGTGCTGTAACAGGTTGCGATTCATTGGTGAACGTAAGTGTCACGTTTTACCCTGTAGCACCTGGCACGTTTAGCGCCAGCCTCTGTGAAGATGAAACCCTAACTATCGGCAATACCGTATTTACTAAAAATAATCCAAGCGGTACTGTGTCTTTGGCTGGTGCAGGCGTTCACGGTTGTGATTCCACCCTTCAGGTGAGCCTGATCTTCAACCCCATTGTACAAACCAGCCTCGACTATATACTTTGCCCCGGTGAATCTGTCACTGTGAATGGCACTACCTACACAAGTGCCAATCCAGTAGGACAATCTATACTGCAAAGTTTCACAAGTTGCGACTCGATTGTGACGGTCAGTGTACAATACTATCCATTGGCCACCGCCTCCATACTACCGGTGCGCTGTGTAGGCGAAAGTTTCACTTTGGGAGGGCAAACTTTTACTGCAGCCAATCCGAGCGGTGTCGTCGTGCTATCTGGTGTGGCTCAGCATGGTTGTGATTCCATTGTGACGGTATCACTATCATTCACGCAGCCTCAAAATACATTCCTGACCCCCACTTTGTGCGCTGGTGCATCATTTAGTGCAGCGGGACAAACCTATAATGCTGCCAATCCGATGGGCAATGTCACCTTACAGAGCCAAGCAGGTTGCGACTCCATCGTGCATGTGAGCCTTGCCTTCTACCCGCCCGCCGTGGGTAGTTTGGTTCGTGAGTTGTGTACTGGTCAGACCTTGACCATCGGTGGTCAGACTTTTAATGCGGCCACCCCAACGGGATCGGTTACTTTGGCTGGTGCGGCTTTGCACGGCTGTGATTCTACGTTCTCTGTGGCACTCAGTTTTGTGCCAGTCATCAATACTTATTTTAGTCCTAATTTGTGTCCTGGCGAAACGTTTACCACGGCGGGTCAGACCTTCAATGCACTCAATCCCATCGGTACAATTGCCTTGATAGCCAGTGGGGGGTGTGATTCTGTTGTAAATGTATCGGTGTCTTATTACCCTCCAGCTAAAGGGGTACTCAAGGTAGAAAAATGTCCGGGACAGAAATTTGTATATGGTAACCTCCAACTTTCAGAGACAACACCCAATGGATCTATTATGCTGGAAAATGCTACAGTGAATGGGTGCGATTCATTGCTTGAAATAAGTGTGTCCTATCATTACCTGACCTTGGAGTTAGGTCCCAATCAGTCACTTATACAAGGTGATTCATTCCAGTTCAACCCGATTACCAATGCAGAAGTTGCTAGTTTGACTTGGACACCTACTACATATTTATCCAATCCAAGCATACTATTTCCGAGTTCAACGCCTCAACGATCAATCATTTATATATTGAAAATAGTAGATTCTATTGGTTGTGCCGTGGAAGATCGCATTACCTTGGAAGTGGATGAACCCAATATATACGCGCCCAATATTATCAGCCCTAATGGGGATGGCATAAATGACTATTTTACCTTATTTGCAGGGAAAAACATCAATAATATTCGATTAATGCGAATATACGACCGGTGGGGATCTCAACTGTTTGAGCGTGAAAATTTTTCACCTAATGTAGATAACCTCGGTTGGGATGGTAGTTTCAATGGTAAGAAAATGAACCCTGCGGTCTATATTTGGTACGCGGAAATTGATCTTCCTGGAGGCAAAGTTATCTTGTTGAAGGGTGATGTGACGATTAAGGATTGATTGTTTTTAGTAATCTTAATTGCATCGAAAATGAGTATTCGGGTCTTTGATTGCAGTATTTTTGATCAAAATCTGCTTCATTTTGACTGCAAAAGGCGCAGTATAAGTAACAAAAATTCATGAGGTTGATTTTTGAAAAAACTATATTCTATTTCTGCGCCGATCTTCGTATATTTGCAGAGTTTTAGTACAGGTTATAGCATTGTTTTTAGAATATCATCTATGAAAAAAATTCTTACCCTTACGGTATTGCTTTGGGGTACTGTAACACTTATGGCACAAGATGCCAATGATTGCGTACAACGTATCTTTATTTGCGGCGATGCCGCTTTAAACAATAATTCATTTGGCCCAGGAGTCCAAGAAAATCCTGGAGGTTGTTTATCCACGGGAGAACACCAGTCGGCTTGGTATCAGGTTAATATTAGTTCTTCGGGTACATTAGAATTCACCCTCGACCCCCTTGGGGGCGGTGGTCAAGACTATGATTTTGCCATCTGGGGGCCCAACCCAACGTGCGGTTCACTGGGTGCTCCCATTCGTTGTTCGTATGCTGGCTCTTCTTGCGGCTTTTGTCCCCAAACCGGATTGGGTATGGGCGCTACCGACTTTAGCGAAGGTGCTGGCGGCGACGGTTTTGTGGCTCCAATTAATGCTACTGCTGGAGGTGTTTATTACATATTGATTGATAATTTCTTGTCATCTTCTACAGGTTTTATCTTGAATTGGACTGGAACGGCGGGTTTGGGTGAAATCCTCGCAAACGCTGGGCCAGACCGGGAAGTCTGTGCACCCTCTACCTTTGTCATAGCAGGATCTCAGAATGGTGGCCCTGCTTCCTCGGTATCTTGGACGGCCTCTCCACCTGATGCTTTGGCATTTATGAACAATACGACCGTTGTCAACCCAACCGTAAGTATTCCGGCTGGTTATACAGGTACTATTACTTATACCCTCAATGCTATCCAGTCGGACTGTGCAGGTTCTGATGAGGTGGAGATCACCATTGTAGAACCAGAGGTAAATGCTAATACTACTCCCGCTTCGTGTAACGCGGCTACGGGTACGGTCATCACTTCTTTAACGGGTATTACACTACCTGCTACCTATATATGGTCTAATGGAGCAGGCAATGTACCCAACTTAAACAATGTGGCACCAGGTACTTATACAGTGACGGTGACTTCGGCGGGCGGCGGCTGTTCTGCTACTGGCACTTTTGTCGTAGAACCTGATAATACTCCTTTGGAAATAAATGGCTCGGTCAATCCGACCCTATGTACCTCTTCCATGGGTAGTAGTATTATACCAAGTGTGGTGGCAGTGCCACCACCATTTGTATATGCTTGGTCAAATGGAGCCACTACCTCTACGTTGTTCAATATTCCCCCTGGCGATTATACAGTGACGATCTCTTCCAACGGAGGGTGTACGGGTACACAAACATTTACCGTAGAGTCTAATGATGTGCCTTTGACAGTAACGGGAAATATTATTCCACCCCTTTGTAACTCTACCAATGGTAGTATTTCGATCACTACTACAGGTGCTCCGCCATCCTATACTTACAGTTGGAGTACGGGTTCTACTACCCAAAACCAATCCAACTTAGCCCCAGGCAATTACAGTGTAACGGTCACTTCGGTGGCTGGTTGTACTGGCGAACAAAGTTTCGATGTAGAACCCAACATAGTGCCACTAACGGTGACGGGTGCTATTACACGTCCACTCTGTACCTCCTCCAATGGTAGTATTACAGCCAGTGCTTCGGGGGCTCCACCTGCTTATACCTTCAGTTGGAGCAATGGCGGTACGGGCGCAACCCAATCCAATCTAGCCTCAGGCAGTTATACCGTGACGGTTACTTCAGTAGCTGGCTGTACTGGCGAACAAACATTTGAGGTAGAACCCAATATAGTGCCGCTCACCGTGACCGGTAACATTATACCACCACTTTGTACTTCATCCAATGGCAGTATTTCGATCTCCACTTCTGGGGCACCACCAGCCTATGTGTATAACTGGACCAATGGTTCAACCACCCAAAACCAATCAAACCTAGCCCCGGGCAGTTATACCGTGACGGTTACTTCGGTGGCTGGCTGTACGGGCGAACAAACCTTTGATGTAGATCCCAACCTAGTGCCGCTCACCGTGACGGGTAACATTGTGCCGCCCTTGTGTGCTGCTTCTACGGGTACTATCACGATCAATGCCACGGGTGCACCGCCTGCTTATACTTATAGTTGGAGCAATGGTGCTACCACCCAAAACTTAAACAGTCTCTCCGGTGGCGATTATACCGTTACGGTGACTTCTGTCGC
This sequence comes from Saprospiraceae bacterium, assembly GCA_031373665.1. Lineage (GTDB taxonomy): Bacteria > Bacteroidota > Bacteroidia > Chitinophagales > Saprospiraceae > M3007. Next base: position 17,440 of record JANMMZ010000092.1, read on the forward strand.
AGGGTGTATAGGAGAACAAACATTTACAGTAGAGCCTAATATTGTTACTTTAAACGTGAATGGAAATATTATTGCTCCCCTATGTACTGCTTCCAATGGAAGCATTAATGTATCAGTGTCGGGTGCACCACCCGCATATACTTACAATTGGAGTACTGGTGCTACCACCCAAAATTTGAACAGTCTCCCCGGCGGAAATTATTCTTTGACCGTGACCTCGGCTGCAGGATGTACTGGCGAACAAGACTTTACGGTAGAACCCAATATTGTTGACCTGAATGTGAATGGATTGATTGTCAAACCATTGTGTGCATCTAGTACGGGTGCGATTACGTTGAGCGTATCAGGTGCGCCCCCAGGTTATGTCTATAATTGGACTAGTGGCGCGACCACTCAAAACCTCAATAATTTACCCGCTGGCAACTACTCCGTTACGGTAATCTCAGCAGCGGGTTGCATCGGTGAACAAACATTCGATGTAGAATCAAACGATGTATCCCTAAACGTCAATGGACTAATTGTTAAGCCATTGTGTACTTCCAGTACGGGTGCTATTACATTGAGCGTATCAGGTGCTCCACCAAGTTATGTTTATAATTGGACTACAGGGGCTACCACTCAAAATCTTACCAACTTGCCAGTAGGCAATTATTTGGTGACGGTGACTTCAGTAGCGGGCTGTACGGGCGAACAAAGTTTTGAGGTGGAGGCCAATATTGTTGACCTAAATATCAATGCCAATCCTACGCCTGCTATTTGTGATTCTCCGACCGGTCAGATTACGGCAGCAGTGACAGGAGGCTTGCCTCCATTCCAATATATTTGGTCCACAGGTGCTATCACACAAGGCATATTTAACCTCGCGCCTGGTGATTATACGGTGATCGCAACCTCCAATGCAGGATGTACGGGGGAAGGTTTATTTACCGTAGTTAGTACCCAAATACCGCCTACTATTGCTTCTGTAGTGGCCGATGCGGTTTGTACCAGTGCCACAGGGTCTATTGATATTACGCCCGGTGGAGGTGTTGGACCATATGAGTATGAATGGTCAACTGGGGCAACTACTCAAGATTTGCAAAATTTGGCATCGGGTACCTACACAGTACAAGTGACAGATTCTAGGGGATGTATCAATACCAAGACCCACAATTTGTCATTTGGGGCTTTGACCTTGGATATTGATGCCACGGTGCAAAATCTATACTGTAACCTGCCCAACGGCAGCATACAGGCCGATATCCCCAATGGAGTAGGGCCATTTGTCTATCAGTGGTCTAATGGCGGTACTAATCAGATTATTACGGGACTTGCCGTTGGCACTTACACCGTATCCATCACAGATTCTAGGGGTTGTGTTGGCACTGAAATAGGTCAAGTATCGGCCCTTCCTTTGCCCATTTTATTGGGTATTGATGATCGAGATAATTGTGATTTTTATGTATTGCCTCCCGTCACCGTAAATACGGGCTCTTTGAATAGCGTTTCGTATTTTACGGGCCTCAATGGTACTGGTACCCAACACCAAGTGGGTGATACCTTGATTGCCAGTGACTTTTTGTATGTTTATTCCAATTTGGGTGCTAATTGCATCTTACAAGATAGTTTTCAATTAGATATTAGAAATAGTTCCGAATTGACTATCCAGCAAAACAAATGCGCTGGCGAAAGTATTGTGGTCAACAACAAGGTATATGACCAGACCAATCCTACAGGCACTGAGTTGTTGGTAGGTGGCAATGCCGCGGGTTGCGATTCCACGATTTATGTCAATTTACAGTTTTATCCCTTGGCTACTACGGCCATCGCTTTGGATTTGTGTCCTAGCCAAAGTATTACAGTAGGTACTCAAACATTCAACCAAACGAACCCAAGCGGTTCAGTGCTCCTGAATAATGGATCTTGGACTGGGTGCGACTCTTTGGTTACGGTTAGTTTGCAATATTTCACTCCAGCCATTGGCCAACTGAATCGGGTACTTTGCCCGGGCGAGAGTGTCATGGTCGGTACCCAGACTTTCAATCAGGTATTACCATCCGGCACGGTGACGCTACCAAGTGCCAGCATACATGGTTGTGACTCCACGGTGCAGGTGGCACTTTCATTTTTGCCAATACCCCAAACCTTTATTGCACCTACTTTGTGTGCTGATGGCTCTTTGACGATTGGCACGAGTACATTCAATGCTGCAAATCCAATGGGATCCGCCACTTTGACCAATTTTCAGGGGTGCGACTCCATTGTGTTTGTTGAGTTGCAGTTTTATCCACCCGCTTTAGGCTCTGTGAATACAACACTTTGTGTTGGTGAATCACTTGTGGTTGGCAATCAAACATTCAATGAGTCTAATACTTCTGGTTCTGTATTGCTGACAGATGCTTCTATCAATGGTTGCGACTCTACGGTACAAGTTAGTTTGAGTTTTTCTCAAACACTTTTCACCAATTTGACTCCCTCCCTTTGCGCGGGCGAAAGCATAACAATCAGTGGTACTCAATTCAATGCGGCCAATCCAACGGGTGTTATTCCGCTGTTAAGCCTTGGTGGCTGCGATTCTATTGTTCAGGTGAGTATCCAATTTTATCCGCCTGCGGTGGGTCAATTGGCATCTACCTTATGCTTGGGTACTAGTTTAATAGTAGGCAATCAGACTTTTAATGAAGCCACTCCTAATGGGTCGGTCGTACTGCCAGCAGCCTCTATCAATGGTTGCGACTCTACGGTGCAAGTTAGTCTCAGTTTTGCGCAAACGCTTTATACTACGGTAGCGCCTACCCTTTGTCCAGGAGGCAGTATCAATGTGAGCGGGGTCGTTTTTGATGCGACCAATCCTATTGGTGATGTGCCATTGGTGACCAGTGGTGGTTGTGATTCCATTGTGCAAGTATCCGTAGGATTCTTTGCACCAGCAGTCAGAGTCCTCAATCCTGTTCGTTGTGCCGATGAGATTTTTGCCCTTGGTAATCAAGTGTTTTCAGTGACCAATCCTAGCGGCACAGTCATACTGGCCAATGCTTCTTCAAATGGTTGCGACTCCACCATTACCGTAGCCGGTACGTTTATACCGCCAGTAAGCACATCAGTCAGCCCTGCGCTTTGCCTCGGCGAATCCTATACGGTATCAGGTATTACCTTCGATCTAAACAATCCAACAGGGGTACTCAACCTAAACAGTGTGGTGACTGGTTGCGATTCTTTGGTGAGCGTTAGTATCAGTTATTATCCAGCGGCTACTGGCACTTACAGTGCTACACTCTGTGATAATGAGAGTTTTACGCTTGGTACAACCTTATTCAATAAAAGTAATCCTTCTGGTTCTGTTGTTTTGGGTGGAGCGGCCTTGAATGGTTGCGATTCTACGGTGGCGGTAAGCCTCAATTTCAACCCTATTCTCCAAACCTCCCTATCACCCAAACTTTGTATAGGTGAAGATTTTAATGTAAACGGAACGATATTCAATGCCGCCAATCCAAATGGTTCGGTGACCATCCAAAGTGCCTTGACGGGTTGCGATTCTATTATACAGGTAGCCGTTCAATACTATCCACCTGCGTTGGGGGTATTGCAACCAAGCCTTTGCGAAGGTGCTAGTTATCCATTTGGAAACCAGACATTCAATGCTGCCAACCCGACAGGGGTAGTGGTATTGCCTAGTGCGGCTTTGCATGGTTGCGATTCTATCGTCAATGTTTCTTTGACTTTTGTACAGACATTGAATACTTTTCTGGCACCCCAACTTTGTGTAGGAGAAACCTATACTGCTGCTGGTCAGACTTTCAGTGCCGCCAATCCTAATGGCAATGTGACGTTGAGTAGCGTGGCGGGCTGTGATTCTATTGTGCATGTGAACCTAAGTTACTATGCACCTGCCTTGGGCAGTGTCAATCGCGATCTCTGCGACGGCCAAAGCCTTACTATTGGTGGGACGATATTCAATGCCGCCAATCCAAGTGGCTCTGTAGTGTTGGAAGGGAGTTCTTTCACCGGCTGCGACTCCACGGTATCGGTTTCTGTCAATTTTGTGCCAGTCATCAATACTTTTATCAATAGAACCTTGTGCTTAGGTGAATCTTATACCAATGGTGGGGTTACTTTTAATGCTGCTAATCCCAATGGTAATATTGCTTTGACTGCCGAAGGCGGTTGTGATTCCGTAGTACACGTGGCCGTGGCATTTTACCCAGTTGCTAAAGGTGTTTTGAACGTAGAAAAATGTCCCGGTCAGAAATTTACTTTTGCCAACCAACAGTTTTCGGAGACCAACCCTACTGGATCAGTGATGTTGGAAAATGCTACCATACATGGGTGCGACTCTATTGTAGATATTGCGGTAAAGTACCACTATCTGACCTTGGAGTTGGGCGAAGATCAAAGTATTGTAGTGGGCGACTCTGTATTTTTAGTGCCCGTTACCAATGCTGAAATAGCCAAACTGACTTGGACTCCGGGTACTTACCTCTCAGATAGGGACACCTTGTTACCGTATTCAAAGCCTGATAGGTCAGTGGTTTATGTATTGAAAATTGTGGACTCTATTGGTTGTATCGTAGAAGATCGCCTAACCATCTCAGTCAATGAGCCAGACATATACGCACCCAATATATTTAGCCCTGATGGCGATAACTACAACGATTATTTCACCATTTTCGCAGGTAGAAATATTACTAATATTCAATTGATGCGGGTTTATGATCGGTGGGGGACTCAGTTGTTTGAACGCCGAAATTTTCCACCCAACGATGAGCCTCTGGGCTGGGATGGTAGTTTCAATGGCACTAAAATGAATCCTGGAGTCTTTATTTGGTATGCCGAAATTAATCTCCCAGGCGGTAAAACTGTCTTAATAAAAGGTGATGTGACTTTGAAGAATTAGAGGAGTTAGAATGCTTCTTTTTGTTAGTGCTGGGATTTTTTGGCTTTTGTCAAAAAATCCCAGCCTTGTTGTTGGGTGCTCTCATACAACTTACCTTATCTTTGATTGTCTTTACAAGTATTATTACAAGTTCAAAGACAAAATAGTTAAGCAATGAGAAATATTTTACTACTCTTTTTACCCGGTGTCTTCATATTTCTATACCAATGCCAACAATCTGTGGTGTGTCACGCGCCAATTGGTAATTGGTCGGGCGATGGGCAAGAATTAGTGTTTTTGACCGACCAAAAAGGATACTGGATTACCCAATTTGGAAGCCAACGGGACACCGAGTCTTTTGTATTTGACTTGGATTGCGATCACAAACCGCCTAGGCTTGATCTAAAAGATTTTCAAAGTGGTACCAACCTTGGTAAAACCCTTTTTGGGATCATTGATTGGCAAAGTGATACCTCCTTTAGGTTGCAATATGAGACCGGGACTTCCAGCGAAGTAAGACCCCATGAATTTGATAATGAGCAAATTCAACAGTTTATTAAAAAATAAATAACAACAAGTAAATGCGTGAGATTATTGAACAAGCGTGGAATGATCGCTCCCTGACCCAAAATGAAACTGTACGGCAGGCCATTCGAGAAGTGATAGATTTATTGGATAAAGGAACGCTGCGCGTAGCAGAACCCAATGATTCGGGAGGGTGGACTACCCATGAATGGATTAAAAAAGCCGTATTGATGTATTTTCCTATTCAGGAAATGCAGACTATAGAAGTAGGTCCTTTTGAATTTCATGATAAAATACCTTTGAAAAACGGTTATGCCGACAAAGGGGTACGGGTAGTGCCACACGCCATAGCCCGTCATGGTGCATACTTAGAAAAGGGGGTGATACTAATGCCTAGTTATGTCAATATTGGGGCTTGGGTAGGCAGTGGTACGATGGTGGATACGTGGGCTACGGTGGGGTCTTGTGCTCAGATTGGTCGCAATGTTCACCTAGCAGGCGGAGTCGGGATCGGAGGGGTTTTAGAGCCAATTCAGGCCACCCCCACCATCATAGAAGATGACTGTTTTATTGGTTCTCGTTGTATTGTGGTAGAGGGTGTTAGGGTATGTCGAGAGGCAGTACTTGGTGCCAATGTAGTGCTCACTCAAAGTACGCATATTATTGATGTAACTGGTTCTGAACCAATAGTTTATAAAGGAATTGTGCCACCTCGTTCGGTTGTGATTCCGGGCTCTTATCATCGTGATTTTCCAGCGGGTTCATTTCAGGTGAACTGCGCGCTTATCATAGGGCAGCGTCAAGAAAGCACTGACAAAAAGGTGTCGCTCAATGATGCTTTGCGGGAGTATCAGGTATCTGCTTAACGACGCAACCATTTACTGGTTGTGTTCGTATTGACAAGTCAAACTTACTTGACCTTATCACCTTTTTAACAATCCTTTAGTCATGCGGCTATTTTCTACTATGCTTCTTTGTTGTACCTGCGTGCTTGCTATGGCTCAAGATATGCCCAGCAGTATGTATTATTCATCGTCAGATCATACCTTATATACAGGTAAGCAAGCCTCTGATGGTTTGTATGATGAATCTGTGATTCGAGATTTTCAACTCTGGTTTGCTCAAACCAATTATTGGCAATTGTTGACCACTAATTACGCGAATAAGGTGGATATTCCTGCTACTTTGGTGGTGGGTAGTGATACGTTTTTCAATGTGGGGGTTAGGTTCAAGGGCAATACCTCTTATAATATGATTGGCAGTTCGCAGAAAAAATCCTTCAATATCACGATGGATTATCAGGATCCTAATCAGAATCTGATGGGCTATGAAACCATCAATTTGAACAACTGTTTTGATGATGCTTCCTTCATGCGAGAATACTTGTATGCCCACCAGATCAGGCAGCATGTACCAGCAGTAAAGGCATCCTACGTACGGCTGTCTATCAATGGGGTCAGTTGGGGTCTATATCCCAATGTGCAGCAGTTGGATGGTGAATACACCAAAGAGTGGTTTTTTAGCAATGATGGCACTCGCTGGAGGGCTGACAAGCCTGCGGGTAGTCCGGGAGGCCCCGGTGGTGGTGGTCCCAGTTGGGGCGATGGTACGGCAGGTATGAATTATCTGGGGGCAGATACGACCACTTATAAAGCGTATTATACCTTGAAATCAACCAAAAAAAACAACCCTTGGGACGATCTGGTGAATACTTGCAAGATACTCAATCAAACACCTTTAGATAGTTTGGAAGCAAAACTGGCACCCGTACTGGACATTGATCGTACCCTCTGGTTCTTGGCGAGTGAAATTGCTTTTTCCGATGATGACAGTTATGTTTTCAAGGGAAAAATGGATTATTTCCTATACTGGGATGCCGAAACTGGCCGAATAACGCCCCTCGAATTTGATGGAAATACCTGTATGAAATCAAATACAACCAACTGGAACGCGTTTTACAATGCCAACAAAGTGAATTATCCTTTGCTTAATCGTATCTTAGCAGTACCCAATTTGCGGCAGCGGTATTTGGCGCATTTGCGCACCATTATAGCCGACGAAATGGACAGTGCTACCTTCAATGCTTTGGTGGATCAAACAGACGCACTAATTGCCGCCGCTGTACAAGCAGATACTAAAAAACTTTATACCGTAGCACAATACACTGCTGATAAACAAACCTTAAAATCATTCGTTCAATCGCATAGAACTACCCTCCAAACCAATGCGGAAGTAAACACAACAGCCCCAATTGTCTCTGATACCGATATGCAAAGCAATAATGGAACTTGGGCAAATCCATCAACCAATGAGGGCGTGCAAGTGACGGTCACGGCTACGCATGATTCTGGATTGTCAGCAGTTTGGCTCTACCATTGCCCTTCGTTGTATGGTAATTTTTTGAAAATACAAATGTTTGACGACGGTGCACATAGTGACGGCGCAGCAGGTGACAATGTTTTTGGCGCGGATATTCAAGGCTATAATGCAGGTACTTTTGTCCGCTTTTATGTGGAGGCCAAGGCCAATACTACCGCTGGAACAGCGGCGTATTTGCCAAAAGGTGCGGAGCATGACGTGTATATGTACCAAGTTGGAGCCATTTGGGCTGACCAGCGTCCAGTAGTCATCAATGAAATCATGGCAGCCAACCAGAGTACCGTGCAAGATGAAAATACTCAATATGAAGACTGGATAGAGCTATACAATACTACGGAAAATACGGTTGATTTGAGTGGGTTTTTCCTGACGGATGACCTTCAAAATCTTGAAAAATGGGCTATTCCTGATGGCACTACGATTGCTGGAAAGGGATATAAAATCATTTGGGCCGATGAGGATGGTTCCGATGGTCCCTTCCATTGCAATTTTAAACTTTCGGCTAGTGGTGAGTCGCTTGCGCTCTTGGACAGCGAGAAGCGATTTGTGGATACGATCCAATTTAGTCAACAAGTCGTTGACAAAGGATACGCCCGCGTCCCTAACGGTACGGGTTCTTTTTTCATTCAAAATCCTACTTTTGGTGCCAACAATGAAGGTGTTTCAGCCACTACAGCACCCTATGAGGTAACTGATATGCACGTGTATCCAAATCCAGCAAAACAGCGCGTTGTTGTAGCATTGAAAGGCGATTTCCAAAGCAATAAACTCCTGATTTACAACGTCATGGGTCAAGTGGTAACGCAATTGGATCCTAAGCCCTATCAAGAAATTGATCTGTCGCTGTGGCCGTCAGGACTCTATTTTTTACAATGTGGAAGTCTTGTGAAGCGTTTAACGGTCGCTGACAAGTAAACAGATGGTTCAAACAATACTTTTGGTAGAAGACGAACTGCTGTTGGCGCGCATCGTCACAGAAAGCCTCACCGATCGTGGTTTTGTAATGCTCCATGCCACCAATGCGTACGAGGCAAGGCAGGTTTTGTTGGAAAAAAAACCTGACCTGATGGTCTTGGACGTGATGCTTCCCCATCAGGATGGGTTTAGTTTTGCTGCTGAACTGCGGCGTGATAAAATCATGCTGCCTATCATATTTCTGACGGCAAAAAATCAGCCACAAGATGTGGTGCTGGGCTTTGAATCGGGCGGCAATGACTACCTTCGCAAGCCCTTTAGCATGGAGGAGTTGATTGTGCGTATCCGTGAGTTGTTGCGCCGGAGTTCGGGTGTATTTCAGGCCGATGTTCCACTCTCTTTCGATCTAGGCCAGTATCATTTTGATCCTGTCCGCCAAATGCTTACCCATCCTGATTTGCCAGCCCGACAACTATCGCACCGAGAATCCGAGATCCTCAAACGCTTGTGCCTTGCACAAAATCGCGTACTGCCTCGCAAGGAGGTGCTGCTCGAACTCTGGGGCGATGATACGATGTTCAATGCTCGAAGTATGGATGTTTTTATGACTAAATTACGCCGATACTTAGCACAAGAGCCTGGTATTCAGATTGTTAATGTGCGGGGGATTGGGTATAAGATGGTGGTGTGATTTTCGGGCGGTGACTCTTAGGAACGGTTTCGAAATAAAGGTACCGTTCCTTATTAGATTGGGGTAGGATAATTTCAAAATTTCCAACGTCCATCCAATAAATCTAGCACATTTTCATTATATCGGTTTTGGTTGGCATAGGAAATACGTTTTGCATAGGCCAATTTTCCTGTGATTATGGCTGGGTGTATCTGCAATGCATGGGCACATTCTTGTACTTTTTTTGGTGACAGATAGTTGGCTACAGTACTCATTTGGGCTAATATTTCTGGGTGTTTTAATTTTTCGGCCGCCATGTGATTGGCTTGTTTTTCAAATTCATCAGAGGACTTGTGTTGTAGGTCATCAAGGAAATAGGGCGTTTTTTCGTCCAAGTGCAGTAATACATGAGCAATTTCATGCGAAACAGTAAACCAGAAATTATCAATACGTTTGTACCGCGCGGTGTAAACTACTACAGGATTGACGCCGGAGAAAAAGGCGGCACCGTCTAAATAAGTTTTTTGAAGATGGGGAAGGACAAAGAATATGACTCCACATTCAGATAGTTGTTTAAGAAACACATTGATCCCGTTCTCTGCTATCGTGAACTGATGGATTTGATCAAACAGTGTTTGAAGGGCTGATTTATTGTATGGTTTTCTTTCTTGTCGTTCTGCAACATCTTTGGCCTTTTGAAACCAAGCGAAGGCATAAGCAGCATTAAACTGATTGTAAGAGTCGGACTTGCGGGCAAGAAAAGGCTGATATTTTTGATCTATATTTGAAAAATTGAGTTCATCCATTTTCCAATATAATTTAACTTGATTTACCAAGTCATTGGTAGTGTCAAATGGAGTCAACCATCTTTTTGCGATCATATCCTTCACAGGCATACGCTCATAAATCATAGCCTTTACATCTGCTTCTTTTTCCTGTTCCGATTTTTCCTGCCTAAGCCAAAGTTGGTAGGTGGTGTTCAAATTCACCCAATATTGGGTGGTGGTATCGAAAATTTCGGCAAATAATCGGGCGTTATCAAATGTAAGAGTTTGCTGGTCTTGTAGTATTTTATTGATGTGTTTTGGAGAGATATTTAAAACGCTTGCAAGGTCTTCTTGTGTCCAATCTCGGAGTTCAAGTTGTTCTTTGATAAAATAGCCAGGACCAAATTTTTTGGCGGGTCTGAGAGATGTAGTAGATACCATGATGAGGACGTTTTTTTAGAAATAACAGAAGGATTAAAAAGAAAGAGGCAACTGAAAATGAGTCAATCTCCATAATGGTTAGAAATGTCAGATAGTAAAAACCGTCCAACTGTTTGGTTTTCATCTTCCCATTCTACACTCATTTCTAACCTGTATTTATCGTTCAGTCGCATAGAATAAATATCGGAATTGATTAATTTTTTAAACCTCAATCCCCTATCCGCTACAAGGTCGTGGATGCTTTCTGCCGCTTCAATTTTCTGTATTGTAGCAAAAAACTTATCAATCACTTGATTGGGCAGTTTATACTTAGTAGATTTCCCAGTGGTATAGAGAGTCTCTAAGTGTCTATTGGTTAAAAGTACTTCCAAACAACTGAATTTTTCAAATCCGAGCAAAGGTACGCATAAAAGGTTAAACTGCATAAACAATTTAACTTTTTAGGTGAAATTAATTATTTGATTTGCTCTTTTGACTAGTTTTTGAATAATATTGGACTGTTTTTTTGGGTCGAAGACCAGTGGTAGCAATGTGTGAGGGTGTTAGTTTTGGGTCGGAGACCCCACTAACAGTGCCTTATTCGCCTTTAAGCGAGTGTACTGGATTGGCCAAGGCCGCCCGAACACTTTGGATGCTCACTGTCAAAAATGCGATAGCCACCGCGCCCGCGCCTGCTGCTACAAACATCCACCATTGGATATCAATGCGATAGGCGAAATCGGCTAACCAGCGTTGCATCGCGAAATAGACCACCGGGGTGGCAACGACCAGGGCAATGAGTACCAATTTCAAAAAATCTTTGGCCAACAAACCTGTGATACCGGCCACCGAAGCACCCAATACTTTTCGGATACCGATTTCTTTTTTGCGCTGACGTACAGTAAAGTCCACTAAACCGAATAGGCCAAAACAGGCCAGAAAAATGGCAACGCCCGCAAAATCGCCGATGAGTTGCATCAGCCGTGACTCTTGAGCGTAGGTCTCGCGCAAATCGTCGGTGATGAAACTATATTCAAAGGCTTTGCCGGGGAAAAATTGCTGCCAAACTTTTTCAATGTCGGTGGTAACGGCTTGGGTATTGTCAGATTGGAGGCGAATGGCGAAAGCCGTAAATGCGCCCGGTGCTACATTCATAATGACAGGTGTCATTGCATTTTGAAGTCCGGCAGTGTTGAAGTTGTTGACCACTCCAATCACTTTTCCCGGTGGTGCGCCCCCTCGCGATACATTTTGCCCAATAGCGGCTTCGGCATTGTCCCATCCAAAGGTACGCACGGCCATTTCATTGATCACATAGCCGCCCAAATGGTCGGTTCCGTAAGATTTGTTGAATTCGCGCCCAGCAATGACTTTGAGTTTAAAGGTCTCTACAAAGTCATAATCCACCGATATACTTCCCACAAATACGTTGTCTTCTATCTTGATCTTATCGGTAGCCACAGGGAACAATGGTGCTCCAAAACCCGGCAGCGAAGAGCACAAGGTGACTTCTGCAACACCCGGATTTTGAAGTAGCAATTCGTCAAAAGCATTCATTCGCTTCCTAAGGGTGGAGTCGCCGGGTGAAAATGCTGAATTGATGTTGTCGCTCGATAAAGGGATGGCAATGATTTTTTCGGCATCAAATCCCAAGGGCGTTTTCAGCCAATAACTCAATTGCGACTGCATGATGAGGGTGCCGCAGAGCAGGGCAATACTGATAGCAAATTGCGTGGTAATCAAGGATTTGCGCAGCCACTGCCCTTTACCACCCGGTACGGCAGGGCTATTTTTTTGAAATACTTCAGCGGTTTTGAATCGGCTGGCAAACAATGCCGGATAGATGCCTGCCACCAACCCGGTGCCAATAAATATACTCGCAAAAACCAAGGTCAATGGCCAATCGCGGAGGAGGTGGTAACTGATATATTTGTCATTTTGAGCATTGAATAACGGTATCAGCACCAGTAGCAATAACATGGCGATGACAAAAGCAAAACCGCTCACCAACATGGTTTCGGTTAAAAACTGCCCAACGAGGGAAGTGCGCGTAGCACCGAGTGTTTTGCGCACCGCCACTTCCTTACTGCGATCGAGGTAAACCGCCGTGGATAGGTTGACAAAATTGATACCTGCAATCAACAGGATCAAAAAACCGACGATCCCAAATACTCGTAAAAAAGTTGGGTTGGCAGTAGCCACTACTTCATCAGTAGCGGTGCTGTGCTGGTGGAGGCGACTTACTGGAAATAGGCTAAAAAATTGTTTGTCTGTGAAGCGGGCATCGCCGTATTTTTTCAAGAATGCAGGAAACAAAGCGTTGGCATCATTGACATTGGTATTTTTTTTCAAAATAACATAGGCATAAGTATAAGAGGCCAACCAATTGGTTGTCAGTACTTTGGTCACAATGGGTCGGGCGGAGGCTGGTTCGGCATCTGTGATATTACGGAAAGGAAGGAGCAACTCTAGGGATAAGTGCGACTGTCGAGGCAATCGCCTAATAATGCCCGTCACTGTAAAAATGGCTTCCTCTCCCACGCGCAACTGCCGCCCCATTGCATTTTCTACTCCAAAAATCCTTTTGGCCGTCTCGTCAGTTAGCACTGCCGAAAAGGGCTCATCCAGTGCTGTGTTGGGGTCGCCATGCATAAAATCGAAGCCCAATACTTCTTGGGCTGTGCTATCGGCAAAGAGCGCGTACTCAATTTCAAACTGACGATCGCTCTGTGGGTCGCTGACGCTGAGGCTGCGTGGAAACAGGCGTGCTACGGCTTCTACTTGTGGGAAAAAGTCAGGCATGGCTGCTCCCATTGGGGCAGGGCAACGATTGAGGTCAAGCGGTTCGCCCGTGAATTCGGCATGGTAGCCCACGCGGTAAAGGCGGTCAATTTTCGGGTAAAATGTATCAAAGTTTTGCTCATACTGGAGGTAAGTGACAATCAAAAAGCAACAAGCCATGCCCACGCTCATACCGATGAGGTTGATCGTGGTGTATTTGGCACTTTTGCGGAGATTGCGCAAGGCAAGGCGGAGGGTATTGAATGTCATAATGGAAAAGTTTAGTAAATTTTCGGGATAAATCTATTAAACCTAGTCCTCGACTTTTCCTAAATTTGGATGAATGGCCGTTTGGAGATACTCAAGAGCAGATTTATGGCTGTTGACGGTCAGCATTATTTCCTCAAAACTTTCTATCCCCGCTTTCAGATTTTCAATGATGTCATTGGCCAGCACGTCAGGGTCGGGCAAGTTATCCAGATCGGTCAGGCTCTTGTCTTTGATCCACGAAATATCGAGACTTGTTTTGTCGCGCTCAATGATGTATTGAGGGTCGTCCATTCTAGTACTTATTTTTGTTGTGTGGCTTTTGGCCAAATTATTACATAAAGGTATTAGATAAAATTTAATCTTCAAAACTTATATCCAATTGATTAACAATGCACTACAGAGGATGCCGCTTTACATCAATCCCCACACTTCAAAATCTTCCCACGTGCCAAAGCACCACCCTTCATATCCACCACCTCAATGATATACATACCATCAGACAATACCGTGCTTAGGCCAAATTCGTTGTTAGAAATAGATTGCTCCATTTTTAATTGACCCAGCATATCAAAGACCCTGATACGATGGTTTTGACCCATCCATTCCACCGGAATATCCATATTGAATCGTCCGTTGGTAGGATTGGGATACACTCGGAGGTGCATTGGTGCAGCCATATCAGGATATTTAGTACCCGATGGTGGCTCAACGCATTGTGCTATTTGATCCAATAGTACTTGAAATTTTGGGCGATCCGTCCACGGTGCAGGGTCGTCGTCACTGAAAATATGTCCCCAAGATCCATAGATACTCTGCCAAGGCCCCACCAACACAAATGCCAAAGGTAATTCACTGCCCAAGACGCGCAAACTATCGAGCATCCTATCATATAACGCATACATGCCGGGGTGCACCTGAGCATCGTACATGGACTGAATATAAGGAGGCACTGAAAAATCGGTGAAATGCTGACCACCTTCGTAATTCACTACTTTTTTCCCGTATAATTTAGCGGTTCTATACACCATTTCCCAATGTGGGTAAAAATCAAGGAATACATTATTGGCATTTTCCAGCACATCTTCGGGCGTAGCCGCTGCACCCAATGCTTGGAGATTGGGGTTGCCAGTATTGCCATGATTGAGCCCCACGTACCACGATGGAGATATATAATCGTACTTTGTTTGGTCGGCTTGGGCGAGTATTTCTTCAGTGATCCAATCGTAGCCATTTTGGGTGCCAAGTACCCGTTTTAGCCGCGTATTTTGGGTGCCCCAGACCGACATCCAAATATCAAACGCGTGGGTAGCGCGTTCGGTGTATCGCCTTGGATAACTGATGTTTTGAGGGCCATTTTGAGCCACCCACGTTGCCTGCGGGAAAATCCAGTTCCATACCTCATTACTGTATTCGATATATACTGAAATACCGGGTTTGAGTTGATTGCGGAATAAGGTCGCCATTTGGGCGATATAATCGTCATCGGCTTTATGCGGAATACAGATCCATATATTTTGGTTTAGCCGGTTGGCTATATCTATGATGTACTCGTAGGCTGCTCCTCCATTGGGAGATTCGGCTTGGGAATAATAAGTAGGGCGAGTCCGATTGGCCCATTGTGTTTGTTCGCTACCATTGGTTCGAGTCCAATCCATAAAGCGTAAGGTATTGAATGTCTTGCATTTATCTAAAAAACCTTGTCTGAATGGCTGCGCCAAATAGGTGTCAATATTACTCAACTCCACCACTCGAATATTGCGCACGTGATTGCCCAATTGGGAGGCAGTAAGGTTGAAAAAAATATTATCTTGATTGTTGACCACAAAATCTATTTGTCCGGGTGTGGAATTGGTCACCGTGACATCACCAAACATCTGTAAAGTGCCTACCCCATCGTAGAGCAAGCGCATCGGTACGCCCACCGGGATAAAACCAATGGCAGAGATAATACCACGCATGTTATTTTGCCCACTTCCACTGGGTACAATAAATGGTACTTCCATGGCATAACCATTGGTATCGGTTGGGATATACTGCTGATTTTCTGTGTTCCAGACAAAATTACCACCGGGAGGGTTAGGGTCATAAGTGATCCATGTGCCACAAGATTTGAAAAAATCCTTGAAAGGGCGGCTTTGGGTATAATAGGCCAAACCTTCTATACCTACTCCAATTTTCATGGCACAAGGGTCGGGTGTCCACCCCGGGCAGGTATTGCTATCGAGTTGTATATGCACCTCAAATGTATCGCGACACCCATTGGCACCATTGGCGGTGAGTTGGTACAAACCTACTGCCAATTGATCGAAACGATTGGGATTGGTAAGAGCGGGAGCGATGGTATTGCCTGCGCTATTTTTTAATTGTAAAGGGACATTGTCGTAATTGGTAACGACAAACCGGCCATCATTGCCGATGCAAGAGGCTAGTTTTTCATTGACTAAACCCAAGAGGCAACTAAACGAGCCACTGGTATTGAGTACCGTGATTTTTTGGGAAAGGCTGTGTTGTAACCCCAAATCGTCGGTCACGGTGAGGGTTACTGTAAGTTCTCCAATAGCCGTGAATGTATGGGACACTACCGCACCGGATAGACTAGGTGACCCATCACCAAAGTCCCAACTATAGGCCACCACCGTACCGCCAGGATCGGAAGAGGACGAACCATCGAAGGTAATATTGTGTGGCGCAATGCCCGTAGGCTGGCTGATACTGAAATCCGCCATTGGCGGCTGGTTTACCACAACCGAGGCATCGGGGGCAACACAGGCGTAGGTTTCGCCCATTCTTACCTCATCGGCTTGACCATTGGCTGTACCATCTCCAAGATACAATGCGAGGCTGCGAAACACAATTATATCAGTGGTGGTCTCCATCAAAGTCGGTATTGGAGCAGGTGTATCACTGCCCAATGCCGTTGGATTCACGAAGAAGGAAACCGCAGTGCCTGATGGCAAGAAATCTATTTTTACGACCAAAAAGACCGTTTCATTGGGTACTACCGCTACCGCACTAGGTAGGTAAGTGTTGTTGAGACGGAGCGACCAGCGGCGTTGTCCACCTACATTGGAGTCACCACCAAAATAACCCACGGCTACTTTGGTACCTGTGCAGTTATCGCACCATTGCAAGTCACTTTCGTGCCAGATGGCGGCTACTGGTTGGTCATTGTTTTGGCTTTTTCGCAACAGCACGCTTGCCCATATCGAAGTGCCTGACTTCCCGATGGCATTGTCTCCATTGAGCCAGTTGGCAAAAGGGCTGTTTGCCTGCGTATTGAGCCGCCTGCCCGAAGTCAAGTACGCCAAACCGCCCGACACATAGCCTCCTTGTGTTTGAAGATCAAGCCAAGTCATGGGTGCTGAATCGGCAATTTGATACCCCGGAATGGTGGCATTTTCGGTTTGCACGTTCCAAGGGCGCATCCAACCTGTACCGCCTTGCAAGGCTTCGAGGGGCGTATTGGGGGCGTAATTGAAAGCATCGTAGGCTAAGTAATTGCAGGTTTGTGCCTTGGCCTGAAAAGCCATAAATAGTAACAGGAAAAAGAAAAAGTAGCGCATGGCGGTGGATTGTAGTGGATTGATTAGAGAGGAGCCTATTTGCTTGTTATTTGTGCTACAAAGGTAATGCGCTTTTTTTTAAGGAGGGAGATTTACAGAAAAACCCTGAATTGATGATATTCTTTTTACCTTTACAGCACGTCTTAAAATATTGCTAAAATGCTTTAAAATATCGGCTACATTACAATGTCTAATGAACTACCTTTCAATTTTACCTTTTTAGAAAATGCCACGGAGACGCTCCGTGCCATTGGGCATCCGCATCGGCTTTTGATTGTTGAGATGCTCCACCAAAGCGAATCTTTAAACGTCTCTGAAATATTTGGCAAACTCAATATTGAGCAAGCGGTTGCAAGCCATCACCTCCGCATCTTAAAAGATAAAGGCGTAGTCATTGCTAGGCGAGATGGTAAAAATACCTATTATTCGCTTAGTAAACCAGATTATTTTCAGATTTTAGAAGTTTTGAGTCGCGTTATCTGATTTTAAAATTTATTATTTTGTTTTCTTTCTTATTTTGTAGTATAAATTAGGAAAAAAAGAAGGCTTCTTGTCAATACCGACAAGAAGCCTTCTTTTTTTATTAGTAGTTAAAAAAGACGTTTTTTTGGCCAAATTTAATTCTCAATTAAATTATCGAAAAATAAAAAACAAAATTAAATTTGCTTTAACCTGTTTTGCTCCCAAAAAAAGAGTTTATTTTCTTATTTTTGAAAATTATTTCAAAATAAATCAACTAGATATATAGATATGTATATACTTTTGTCCATCAAATATTCACTGACGAATTAAACCTATTTTCTAACTTTTATATTTTCAGCTAAAATGCGATTAAATTTACACTTTTTGCTCCTACTGCTCGTCAGTATGTGGGGACTTTCTATGCCCATGAATGCCCAAAATACGGGTACTCCTGCCGCGACTACCGTCCCCGCTGCTCCGCCAAAACCTGCCATTGATCACTCCTACAAGCCGCTAACCCTCAAACTAAATGATGACGGTAGCAAGTATGTCCGTTTCATTATGTGGCATCAAGTTTGGGCAACTGCTACTCAAAACAACCCAGGTACCACTGACGTAAAAGGTCAAAAAATAGATGGTACTGACGGTTCTAATGCTTGGTCAACAGATTTAGCCATACGTCGCTCTCGTTTTTTGGCGTATGCACAAATTTCTCCACGCGCCATGATTTTGACGCATTGGGGTATTAATAACCAATCTTTTATCAATGGTGGTGCCAATGCTGGTTCTAACCTCACAAGTGCTGGTGCTAGTAACGCTGGAAAACGTCCACAACTTTATATCCATGATGCTTGGACGGAGTTTGAAGTGGTGAAAAACAAATTGGCCGTTGGGGCAGGTTTGCATTACTGGAATGGTGTTTCGCGGTTGAGTAGCAACTCTACGCTCAATTTCATGACCTTAGATGCGCCTATTTTCAACTGGTCAAATATCGAAACGACCGACCAATTTGCCCGTCAATTTGGTATCTATGCCAAAGGTCAATTGGGTCGTTTGGACTATCGTGTGGCGATAAATAAGCCTTTTGCTTTTGGATCAACGCCTGTTGGAGTGGCTAAAAACGGACTTGCGGCTTATGTGCTCAACGAAAATTGGGCAAATACTGGCTACTTGAATTACATGTTTTGGGATAAAGAAAACAACAAACTCCCATTTTATGTAGGTTCTTACCTTGGTGCTAAAAAAATATTGAACCTCGGTGCAGGTTGGTACAGTCACAAAGGTGCATTGCTCACTAAAACGGCTACTGACTCAACTTACAACAATCAAACTTGCATAGGTGCTGATATTTTCATGGAATTGCCGCTCAACAAGGAAAAAGGCACCATGTTCCACTTTTTGGGTACTTTTTACAACTATGATTTTGGCCCTAATTTCCTAAGAAATATCGGCATCTTAAACGAACACGGAGCAGTCGCAGTACCTGCAACGGGTAGAACTGCAGACAGTTTTTCGGGTGGCGGCAATTTGCAACCAACCATCGGTACAGGGCAGATTTTATATGCGCAAGTTGGATATTTGTTGCCTAGATTCAAAAATGGCACTTCTATGATGGCTTATGCCACGGTAACGAACAAAAATTTTGAGCGTTTGGCCGATCCATCTACTCAAATGGGTTTGGGATTAAACTATTTCCTCACAAGTCACCACGCTAAAATCACTGTGGAATATCAAACGCGCCCTGTTTATAAACTAACAGAAGGTGGTACAGATATCAAAAGAAATGGTTCAAAAGGGCAATTGATATTGCAAACGCACATTTTCTTATAGTTTTAACTAAAATCAACATTTGGAAATACGAGTTAGCAACAAAGGTGTATCTTTCACCCTAAATGAAAACTCGCAACCAACATTTATTCATTCACTCATTATTTTATCAATATCAATGACAGCAACTACAGCTAACGAAACGGAAATTCCAAAAAGCGGACTGATGAAGGTCATCACGGCCTCTTCCGTGGGTACGCTCATTGAGTGGTACGACTTTTATATCTTCGGCGCGATGGCTCCCATCATTGCCAAACAATTTTTCCCACAAGAAAATCCAACGGCTGCGTTTTTGGCAGCATTGGCGACTTTTGCTGCGGGCTTCGTGGTGCGTCCTTTTGGCGCATTGGTTTTCGGACGCTTGGGCGACATTATTGGGCGAAAATATACTTTCTTGCTGACCCTTTTACTGATGGGCGGCTCTACTTTTGCCATTGGTTTGGTGCCTGGCTATGCGACTTTGGGCTTATGGGCTCCATTTATCATTCTGATGCTGCGCTTTGTGCAAGGTCTCGCCCTTGGTGGGGAATATGGTGGTGCCGCAACATATGTAGCCGAACACTCGCCCGTCGGGAAACGAGGTTATTACACAGCATACATTCAAACAACAGCCACGCTCGGTTTCTTCCTTTCCTTGGGTGTTATTTTGTTAACCCGCAAACAATTGGGTGTCGAAGCCTTCAATGAGTGGGGTTGGCGTGTACCGTTTATTTTGTCGGTCTTTTTGGTGGGAATTTCGGTGTATATTCGTCTGCGTATGGCAGAATCGCCGCTTTTTGCAAAAATCAAAAAAGAAGGCACTGTTGCTAAAAACCCACTGAAAGAATCATTTGCCAAGAAAGGCAACCTTAAAATGGTGTTGTTGGCACTTTTTGGCGCAGTAATGGGTCAAGGTGTTGTCTGGTACACAGGTCAGTTTTATGCTCAAACCTTTATTGAGCGAACGTGTAGTGTGGAGTTTGAACAAACGCGCTACTTGCTTTGTATTGCCATTATGCTGGCAACGCCGTTCTTTTTGGTCTTTGGCGCTTGGTCTGACAAAATAGGGCGCAAATGGATTATGTTAGGAGGTATGTTGTTGGCTATATTGACGTATCGCCCGATTTACTCGTACATTTATAAACTCACGGATGTAAAAGCAAAGACTGAAATCGCAGATAAATCTTTCAAAGGCATCGCAGCAACGGTCAATGCAACAGGCGACTCAACCTTCGTCACTACTTCTGTGCGAGCATTTACGGATGGTAGTACCTACAAAACAGTGGAGAAAAAAGTGGTTCTAGCCGATAAAACCAAGCCAGCTGCTAAACCAGAATTGGTTAAAACTATGTGGTTGTCTGCTTCTACGTTCTGGATGATTATGTTCCTAGTGTTCATTCAAATCTTGTACGTGACGATGGTTTATGGCCCGATTGCGGCTTTCTTAGTAGAGTTGTTCCCTACGCGCATTCGTTATACGTCCATGTCTTTGCCTTATCACATTGGTAATGGTATTTTTGGTGGACTTACGCCTTTCATCGCAACTCGTTTGCAGGGTATGAATCCGACCGATCCGCTCGTAGGGCTCAATTATCCGATCATGATTGCCTCGGTTTGTTTTGTCATCGGTTTGCTCTATTTGCCCAACCGAAACGATGAAAATGTGGCCGACTAAACTTTCACTCTAAATTTTTAAAAAATTATGGATTCTATAAAAAGACTGTCTGGTTTTCTTTGGATTGCTCTCGGTGTAATTGCGGTTTACCTTATGCTTCGTCAATCAGGTGTTGAAATCACAAAAGCAGTAGCAGACAACAAAGCCGTGTTAGATACCAAAATGTTTTGGTACATCATCATTCCTATCTTTTCACCTATTATGGCTGGTCTTTGCATTTTTGGCTGGTACTCTTGGAAGGGTGAATATGATAAATAAATAAGTTTTGCATGTTAGTTTAGGAGCATTGACAACTCTTAAAAAGTTGTCAATGCTTCTAAAAAGAAGATTTTGGATAGATTTAACATGTAAAATTACATGATTTAAGATTTAAGATTTCTAAAATATGGCAGATGACCGCAAACGTTCCTTATTGTTCATCTTTACATTTTTTTTGTTTTTAATAACCTATCCTATTTTGGGCATCTTTGACCACAAGACAATGACCTTAGGAATGCCAACTTTATTTTTTTATTTGTTTTTTGTTTGGTTAGGTTTAATTATTGCCGTAGGTTTGGTTGTTGGAAACAAAAGGTAAGTAAAAAAGTATGTCTTTAAGCCTAATAATTGTATGTTCGTTGCTCTATATTGCCTTGCTTTTCTACATTGCATGGTGGGTGGACAAACGTGCCGATCGGGGTGCAAGTGTAGTGAGCAATCCGTATATTTATGCACTCTCTTTGGCAGTCTATTGTACGGCTTGGACGTTTTTTGGCTCTGTTGGACGTGCAACGAGTGGTGGTTTAAGTTTTTTGGCGGTCTATTTAGGGCCTTCTTTGTTGGCTCCTTTGTGGTATATGTTGTTGCGAAAGATGATTTTAATCTCTAAAAACCAAAGGATAACTTCTATTGCCGACTTCATTTCGTCGCGCTATGGGAAAAGTTCAAATTTGGCTATTCTTGTGACCGTGATAGCGGTGACGGGTATCGTGCCCTACATTTCCATACAATTGAGGGCGGTGACGCAGGGTATCAATGTTTTGGCGAATCTCAGCCCCAATGCTGGAAATTTGGAGGGCTATTTTTGGAAAGATGCTGCATTTTATGTGGCATTGGCCATGGCTATTTTTGCCGCCGTTTTTGGTACCAGAAAACTCGACCCCAATGAGCGGCACGAAGGCTTGGTGGCTGCGATTGCCTTTGAAAGTTTGGTGAAATTGTTGGCATTTTTGGCCGTTGGTATTTTTGTTACTTACAGTATTTATGATGGTTTTGGCGACCTTTTCGCCCAGGCTGCACTCAATGAAGCAACTGTCAAATTGTTTTCTTTCCAAAGTTCGGGAGTAACCCCTTTTGCTTGGTTTGTTTTGATCATGTTGTCGCTATTTGCGATTATTTTGTTGCCTCGGCAATTTCATATTTCAGTGGTAGAAAACACGACTCCACGACATATTCCAAAGGCAATGTGGGTGTTTCCTTTGTATTTATTGTTGATCAATATCTTTGTGTTACCTGTGGCTTTGGCTGGAAAAATGTTGTTTGATGGCTCCGTTTTGCCAGATACGTATGTTCTTTCGTTGCCGCTGAAAATGGGGGCACCTTGGTTGGCTTTGGCAACTTTTATCGGTGGATTTTCCGCAGCAACAGGCATGGTTGTAGTAGAAGCAACTGCATTGAGCATCATGTTTAGCAACCATATTTTAGTGCCTTTGTTGATAAGATCGCGCGGTACAAGCAATGAAACTAAAAAAACAGGCTTTTCTGATCGTTTGCTCGACATTCGCCGATTTAGCATTTTATTGATGCTTTTATTGGCCTATTTATACCAAAGGGCCATTGGTGCTTCTCATGATTTGGTGTCGGTTGGGTTGATTTCTTTCACAGCCGCCGCACAACTTGCTCCTGCTGTTATTGGCGGAATGTATTGGAAACGTGCCACACACCAAGGCGCAATGACGGGATTAATTACAGGGTTTTTGGTTTGGGCTTTTTGTTTGCCTTTGCCAAGTTTGGCGCAGGCTGGTTTAATTCCCAATGATTTTGTGCAAAACGGCCTGTTTGGAATCGGGTTTTTAAAGCCTTATGCTCTTTTTGGTTTGGAAGGAATGGACGCTATTTCTCATGCGGCTTTTTGGAGTTTATTGATCAATGGTTGGACTTATGCCATCGTTTCTATCAATACACAGCCCAATATGCTCACTTTGACGCAAGCAAATATTTTTGTGAATATTCAAAATTACATTGGCGGACAAGATTGGGATATATTGAAAAGGGAAGCAAAAATGTTTGATTTAAGAAATGTTTTGAACCGCTTTTTGGGTGAAAATCGTACCCAAATCATCCTACAAGAATACGAAACGACTAACAATATTTCCTTGAAAAATGAAAAAAATGCCCCAAGTGACCTCATAAATTTTGCAGAAACGCACCTTGCGGGTGCTATTGGGGCGGCTTCTGCCCGATTGATGCTCGACAATGTGACCAAAGAGGAAGCCATTACCCTTGATGAAGTGATGCGTATTTTGGAACAAACCAAAGAAGCCGTTGCCCACAGCCACATCATGGAAACTAAAAATGCCGAACTCAATACCCTGACCACCCAATTGACTGATGCCAACGAACAACTCAAAACCCTCGACCGTCTTAAAGCCGATTTTATTACAACCATTACCCACGAAATCCGTACTCCTGTAACCAGTATTCGTTCTTTGTCAAAAATTATCCTTGATTACCGCAATGAATTGGACGAAAAACAAATCAGCGAATACCTCCAAGTTTTGGTCAATGAGAGCAATCGCATCAGCCGCCTCATCAATCAGGTGCTTGATATTGAAAAATTGCAATCAGAAACAATGCCCTATTCCTTTGAAAAAATAGATCTACGCGAAATTGTACAAACTCCAATTGCTGGAATGCAACAATTATTTGCAGAAAAAAACATTCGTTGCGAATTTAAATGGCCGTCAGAAGAAATGCTAATAGATGGCGACCGCGATAAATTGATACAAGTGATGGTCAATCTTTTGAGCAATGCTTTGAAATTTTGCCCGCTGAATGAAGGAATTATAGCCGTTTCTTTACAAAAAGAGCAAAATTTTATCATTTTAAAAGTAAAAGACAATGGCATCGGTATTCCGAAATCGAGGCAAAAAGACATTTTTGAAAAATTCACTCAAATCAATTCCGTTGGGCAAGGAAAACCCTATGGCACGGGTTTGGGGCTTTTTATTACAAAAAAAATAGTGGAACAACACAAAGGCAGTATTCGGGTGGAAAGTGAATTAGGTAAAGGTGCTTCCTTTGAAGTGACGTTTAGTGCATAAAAATTAAAATTATGGAAAATCATTCTAAAATTCTAATCGTGGACGACGAGCCCAATATTATCCTCGTCTTAGAATTTTTATTAGAAAAACAAGGCTATCAGGTCAAAAAAGCCTTCGATGGCCTACATGCCTTGGAGATATTAGTGGATTTTACCCCTGATGTCATTGTCCTTGATGTGATGATGCCCAATATGGATGGTTTTGAAACGGCCTCAGCAATTCGTAAAATACCTGAACTAGAAGCCACAACAATCGTTTTCTTGACCGCAAAAGGCACTGAAACCGACCGAAGACAAGGCTACAACACAGGCGCAGAATATTACATGATAAAACCCTTCGATAACGATGTGTTTTTGAGCACCATTTCAGAAATATTAGCGTATGGATAACAAAATGAACTACGAAAATCTGTACCGTCGCAGCCTAGAAAATCCCAGTGCTTTTTGGGCGGAACAAGCCCAACACATCCATTGGTTTGAGCAACCCGAAAGTATCCTCAGTACCGATGAAGAAGGTTTTTACCGTTGGTACAAAGGCGGCAAAATGAATACTTGTTACCTCGCTTTGGACAAACAAATTGCCGAAGGCCGGGGCAACCAAGTCGCATTTCATTACGATTCGCCCGTGACCCAGCAATTCCAGAGTATCACCTATCAGGAATTGTATGAACAAACAGCACTTTTTGCAGGAGTTTTGAGCAACTTAGGGGTAACTAAAGGCGATAGGGTCATTATTTATATGCCGATGATACCGCAAGTGGTGGTAGCGATGTTGGCTTGTGCTCGGATAGGAGCAGTGCATTCAGTGGTGTTTGGAGGCTTTGCAGCGCACGAATTAGCACTTCGCATAGACGATGCTCAACCAAAAGTGTTGCTTACGGCCAGTGCTGGTGTGGAGTTTGATAAAATAATCCCGTATTTGCCGATCATAAAAGCCGCTTTGGAAGAAGCAACCTTCCAAGTGCCGCACATTGTTTCTTACCAACGTTATTTTAAAAATGAAGGTTTGGAATTGCCCAACTTTCACGATTGGACAACCCTTTTGCGCAGCGCAAAACCCGTGGAATGCACCCCTGTGGAGGCTACGGATCCGCTTTACATTCTTTATACGAGCGGCACAACTGGAAAACCTAAGGGCATTGTGCGTGACAATGGTGGCCATGCGGTGGCTTTGCGTTTTTCGATGGAACACGTGTATGGTGCGAAGGCAGGAGAAGTTTTTTGGGCAGCAAGTGATGTCGGTTGGGTCGTGGGGCATTCGTACATTGTGTATGCGCCCTTGATGATGGGTTGCACGACCATTTTATATGAAGGAAAACCAATCAGAACACCCGATGCAGGTGCTTTTTGGCGGGTGATACAAGATTACGGAGTTCAGGTGTTTTTCACGGCACCTACTGGTTTTCGGGCCATTAAAAAAGAAGATCCAGAGGGTGTTTTGTTGCAAAAATACGATATTTCAACCTTGCGACATTTGTTTTTGGCAGGAGAGCGTTGTGATGCGGCCACATTACATTGGGCAGAAAACATGCTCAATATTCCAGTCATTGACCATTGGTGGCAAACGGAATCAGGTTGGCCAATGCTTTCAAATTTAGCAGGTTTAGGGCTTATTCCAGTGAAAGCAGGATCGTCAGCCAAGCCTGTCCCAGGGTTTGATGTGCAGATTTTAGATGCCGAAGGAATGCCTGTTGCCACAGGAGAAGAAGGTGCGGTGGCGGTGAGATTGCCTTTGCCGCCAGGTGCATTGCCCAATCTTTGGGAAAATTCAAAGCGGTTTCGAGAGAGTTATTTGTCGGCTTTTCCGGGCTATTATTTCACAGGAGATGGTGGTTATTGCGACGAAGATGGCTATTTTTACATCACAGGCCGCATAGATGATGTGATAAATGTGGCTGGCCATCGCCTTTCTACTGCAGATATGGAAGAAATCGTGGCAGCACATCCAGCAATAGCAGAGTGCGCGGTAGTGGGCATTGAAGAGGAATTGCGTGGGCAAGTTCCACTTGGTTTTGTGGTATTAAAACTCGGTCAAAACATCAAGGAGGATACTTTGGAAGCCGAATTGGTGGCCATGGTGCGCGAAAAATTGGGTGCAGTGGCTTGTTTCAAATGCGCTTTAGTGGTTAAAAGATTGCCGAAAACCCGTTCAGGAAAAATCTTGCGAAAAACCATGCGCATGATTGCGGATGGAAAAACTTTTGCGATGCCTTCGACTATTGAAGATGTGACGGTATTGGAGGAAATTAGGGAGGTTTTAGCTTTTAGAGATAAGATTTTAGTTTGATTAACCATTATTCATTTACCATTAGTCATAAAAAAACGATGCAGGTTAAAAACTTTGAAGAATACGAACAAGAATACGCCCGCAGCGTAGCCAATCCCGAAAACTTTTGGGCAGAAAAAGCCGCTACTTTCCAATGGCAAAAACCTTGGAAAACGACCTTGAAATGGAATTTTAAAACGCCAAAAATCGAATGGTTTGTCGGTGGAAAGTTAAATATTACGGAGAATTGCTTGGATAGGCATTTAAAAACACGCGCCAATCAAACTGCTCTCCTTTGGGAACCCAACGACCCAAAGCAAAAACCACGAAAACTGACTTACAAGCAATTGTACCAGCAAGTCTGCCAAATGGCCAATGCTTTAAAGGATTTGGGTGTCAAAAAAGGCGACCGCATTTGCATTTACATGCCCATGACCCCCGAATTGACCATTGCAGTCTTGGCTTGTGCGCGGCTTGGGGCAATACATTCCGTTGTTTTTGCTGGTTTTTCGGCCATTTCGGTGGCAGATAGAATCAAAGATGCGCAATGTAACCTTGTGATAACTGCTGATTTTAATGCTAGAGGTGTAAAAAATATTCCCGTAAAAGCCATTATTGACGAGGCATTGTCCTTAGGTTGCGACTCTGTGAAAAACGTTATTGTATATAAAAACACGGGCGATACACTTGATAATTGGCAAGAAGGCCGCGATATTTGGTGGCATGATGCCATAGCAGGCAAGCGAAAAGCCTGTAAAGCCGCCGCCATGAACAGTGAGGATATGCTTTTCATTCTTTATACTTCTGGCTCAACGGGCAAACCCAAAGGCGTTGTGCATACACATGGTGGTTACATGGTTTATACGGAATATTCTTTCCGCAATGTTTTTCAGTACCAAGAAGGAGATGTTTATTGGTGCACTGCCGATGTGGGTTGGATAACCGGACATTCGTACATTATTTATGGCCCACTTTTGTCAGGTGCGACGACCATGATGTTTGAGGGGGTGCCGACTTTCCCAGATGCCGGCCGTTTTTGGGACGTAATAAAACGCCATAAAGTCAATATTTTCTATACTGCACCCACGGCTATCCGCGCATTGATGGCGGCTGGTGATGAATTTGTTAAAAACCGTCGTATGAATTCGCTACGTGTGCTCGGCACGGTTGGCGAACCCATCAATGAGGAGGCTTGGCATTGGTACAATGAGAAAATCGGCAAAAAACGCTGCCCAATCGTAGATACTTGGTGGCAAACGGAGACAGGTGGTATCTTGATTTCGCCTTTGGCGGGTATCACAAATACTAAGCCTTGCTTTGCGACTTTGCCGCTCCCAGGAGTGCAACCCTGCCTCGTAGATACCAACGGAAATGAGATTTTGGGCAATGACGTAGAAGGGATGCTGTGCATGAAGTTTCCTTGGCCAAGCATCATTCGCACCACCTATGGCGATCATGAACGTTGCAGACAGACCTATTTTGCGACTTTCAACAATAAATATTTCACCGGTGATGGTGCGCGTCGTGATGCTGATGGCTATTACCGCATCATCGGTCGCGTGGATGATGTTATCAATGTCAGCGGACACCGCATCGGCACTGCCGAAGTGGAAGATGCCATCAATAAAACGCCTGGCGTGGTAGAAAGTGCCGTGGTTGGCTATCCGCACGACATCAAAGGACAGGGAGTTTTTGCGTATGTTATTACCAATGAAGTAATTTCGGAGGCAAATGCTGCCGCTTTCAAAAAATCAATCTTGGAGGTGGTGACCAAACAAATTGGGCCAATTGCCAAACCTGATACGATTTTATTGGTGCCTGGCTTGCCCAAGACGCGTTCTGGAAAAATAATGCGCCGTATTTTAAGGAAAATCGCGGAAGGTGATACGTCTAATTTGGGCGATACTTCGACGTTATTGAATCCTGAGGTAGTGGAACAGATTAAAGCGATGGTGGGGTAGAATGGACTAAACTGTTGTTTGGCATAAGGCATTGTCTTACACAAACACTGCAAAAAATAGGCTTATTGGGCACATGACCAAGGCCACGTACCCAATAAGGAAGTACTCATCTTATTCGCACAATCCCACTATCCGCGCCATCCATCTTCGCTTTTTGAACAATGGCCGCCGCCACGTTTTTGCCCAATACCAATGCCACATCATTGTCGGTACGGAAGTGAATACCTGCGTGGAATCGGGATTCGGCTCCATCTTTCGCTTTTTCTTCAAAAAAGGCTTTTTCGGCGGGGAAAAGATAGGAATATATGCCGCACATAACACCACTTATCGCGGCATGACCCGAAGGATAGCCTGGAAAAGGAGGGGCTTTAAGGAGTCCTTGATAGGTGGTATCATACTGGTTCGGACGGATACCCCAGTACGTGTATTTCGCATCCCAAGCAGACACAAAACCATCGTAAGTACCTATGGCTGCAAGGGCATACATCCGGGCTGCCCGTGGTGGATTCAGGTGGATATTGTATTCAAATATTTTCTTATCCAATAGGTCACCCCATACCGATTGGCCATTAAAATAGAGGGCATTGGACTTGGAACTGGTGGTTTGTTTGAAATTTTTGAGTTCGGCCATGTCTTTTGCGAAATCGGGCGGTGGCCCGGGTCGAAACTGATCGCCCTTCTCCAAAACAATTGTTTTGCTATTGCCCGCGTAAGGGAGCATGGCAAAATTTCCGTTCCACAAACCCGGTTTATCTGGTTTTTTACCATCCCAAGGCTGATTGTTTAAAAAGCCTTTGGTGTACGCTATCTCTTTTTCGGCAATTTTTTTACCCAATTCAAACCCTGCTCGTGTATCGCTCGGATAGGCCACTCCTGCCGCCACCCGCGATGCCATGGCCTGCGTTGCCAACAGATTCATAGAGTCGGCCAAGGTCGGAAAAAAATGACCAATGATGGTCACGGCTACCCCTGCCGCCACCGAGTGTTCGCAAGGATAGGAGGGACTATCCGGATTCAAGGCAAACAGTTTTATCTTTTTATTGGCCTTGAAAGGGCGCGGAAGATGATACGTGTATTTGGTATCCCAAGCCGCCACCATGGCATCGTAAGTAGCAACACTGAGTAGCATATTAGCCAATATACCATTGTTCAGTGCATCGTCCATCCAAGCATCTGCCATGATGTGTTGCCAACGGTAACTGGGGTCTCCAGCATTCCAATACTCGATTTGTTGGAGGCTAACAGGGGTCATGTTTTGTTGGATTTCGAGTACCTGTTTGATCTCCTCCTTATGGTTGGTAGGTGGAGGTGGCAACCGATATGCTTTGCCTGATGGAATAAACCAAGTATTCCAATTGCCCGCCGTGGGTTTCATCTGAGCGGAAAGTCGTACAGTCCAAATGAGTAGGACTGCGATAATAAATGCGTTCTTTTTCATAAATTAAGTAATTTTCCACAAAACTATCCGTTACCAACGTCACCAAAGTACGCATGTCAACAAACAACGGAACGGAGTAAACCAACAACACAATCATGTCAATCACTTATGAAGCCAACAGCAAACCTAAGTTACTTATTAATCCCGAACGGTTAAGGCTTTTTGCCTGGATTGGATTCGGTTTTTTAATCCTCGGATGGGTATTAGATGTGGCCTCAAGCCACGAATCTATCTATGACAAAGCCCTTAATTATCTTTGGTTAGCCCCTTACATTATTGCGGCCAATTTTCTCTTTTTTGAGCACGTATTGCCCAGTCTCACCAAGCAAAAGATACTACAATCCTTGTTGCTGTTGGTGTTGCAGTTTCTGGTGTACTCCTTTGGTTTCTACCTATGGCGGTGCATTGGTATTCCGTTGAATATTTTTACCAGTTTTTATACGCCTACTTCATTGATTGATGGGGTATGCAAGCAGTTTCAATATAGTTTCATTTCGTTTTTATTTTTTGGGCTTATTCGACATATCTACGATCATATAAAATTGAAGCAAACTGCGCAGCAGTTGCGTATCGAAAAACAAGAAGCGGAACTGAATTACCTCAAATCGCAAACGAATCCGCATTTTTTATTCAATACCCTAAACAATATTTACGCGCTGGCTCAAGACAAATCGGATCTTGCCCCAGAGTCCATCCTGCGGCTTTCAGATATACTGCGTTTTATGCTCTACGAGACCAACGGCGCATACATTGAAGTAGGGCAGGAGGTCAAAATTATCAGTGATTATATTGCCCTTGAAAAACTGCGGTATGACCAATCCTTAGAAGTCAATTTCAAATTCAATGTTGTAGATCTTCAACAGCCCATACCGCCCTTGTTACTGATTCCGCTGGTCGAAAATGCCTTCAAACACGGTGCTTCGGAGACGAGAACTCAGCCATTAGTGGATATTTCGCTGACGATAGAAGAGCAACAATTGAAATTTAAGGTAAAAAACTCTTGCGATAAGACCATGGAAGCATGGAATACCAAAGAAAACATTGGCCTCTCCAACCTCAGGCGGCAGTTGGAATTGCTCTACACGGATTACAGCCTATCGCTTCATCAGGAAAATGGCGTATTCATCACTTTGCTGAAAATCAACCTCCAAAGCCATGTCTAAAATAACGTGTATCATCATTGAAGATGAGCCTTTGGCGGTCAAAGTACTGTCGGGCTACATTGCACAGGTGGCCTTCTTGGATTTGCAGGGGGCATTTAAAGATGCCATTTTTGCCACCGAATACCTGCGAGACAATACCGTCCAATTGATATTTCTCGATATTCACCTGCCCCGCCTCAAAGGCATAGACTTCCTGAAATCGCTGACGCATTCGCCAGCGGTGATTGTTACCACGGCTTATCACCAATACGCAGTAGAAGGGTTTAACCTGGACGTGACCGATTATCTCTTAAAACCATTCGCTTTTGAGCGGTTTTTGAAGGCCGTTAATAAGGTAAAACTGACACAGGAATCACCCGCCGCTACGAAGGAAATCCCAGTGCCTGAAAAAGATTTTATTTTCGTGATGGTTCAAAAAAAGAAGGTAAAAATCCTATTTTCCGAGATCGCCTACATCGAAAGCCAACGGGAATACATCAAAATCGTGACCACTAAAAAGGAATACACCACCAAAATGAGTACCCACGAAATCGGCAGTATTTTACCAGCAGACCAATTCAAACGAATCCATCGGTCGTTTATCGTCGCGATCCATAAAATAGAGTCCTATACTTCCGAAATGGTGGAAGTACAAGGGGTAACTATTCCCATAGGTAGGGAATATCGGGATGTGGTGGAGGGGTTGTAGTGGGGGCTTACCGCTCCCCTTTTCTCAACTCCAACCATGTCCATACTGCCGTAGCAATATCAATACCAGCAAATAAAATAAGGCTGGTTTGGGCTTGCCCCGAAAGGACTAAGAGAACAAAACCGATTCCCACAAACCCACGCGAAATAACGGTGGAAAATACCACCTCGCGGTTGCCCTGTTTGCTAATGGCGTAATAAACCGCCGACAAAGGCAGGATCACAATGCCCAGTACTTTGATCCAAATTTCGGAGGTGGGATCAAAGCCAAACATGCCGATCAGCATATTGGGCACAAAAATGAGTTGAAGGCCGGTCAAGATTACATAAATGGCTTGAACCAGTAAGGAGGTGTGACGATTGGATGTCATAATATTGAATTTAGTTAAGTGTTAATAAGTCAGTAGCGATAAGAAGGGACGTCTTGAGGAACTCCCTATTGCTCTAAATGGAACCCAATAGAACATAAACTATTTTCTCTTGTACACAGAGCATGGATGGGGCAGTTTGTCAAAATATCCAAATTGTCAAAGAACTTGCTGAAAAAACAGCAACAAAAACAGGATTAGGTGTGAAGGTCAGAATTAATACCAATACCTACCAAACTAAAAGAATCGTTGATGCCCAATTCAATGGTAATCTTACTGATTACGTCTGCTTTGACCCTGTTTTGCCTAATTGGAATTATATATTCCTAAAACAAAATCGTTAAGTTATTTTTTTAGCGCTACTAAGTACAGTTTTTTCTAAAACTGAAAATAAATAAACGCAGAAGCCCCAAATGTACCAAAAAACGCAATCAACCAAATGATGATACTGAACATAGCCATACGCAGCCAAGGTGATTGGAGTTGTTTTATATTCCAATGCATGTAGGGGTTGCTTATTTCAATGATAAGCATGATGAGTAGTAGGAATGCGCCTTTGGCCACCTGTATTTTATTGATGACCGCACTCCATGAGAAACCATCGCCAGAGGCGATGCCTCCGATGATGGCATGGGCAGTGCCAAAACTATCTCCCCCAACCAATCCGATACTACCACTCCTAAAATAAATCCAAGCCAATAAAGTCAGGGCATATACCGTGGACACAGCGACCGCATCATCTATGAGTCGCGGTAAGTGCAAAGCCTTCACCAGACCGCGCCAAAAAGGCGTAATGATGCGTTGTGCTATCAAGTAGAGTCCATGTAAGAATCCCCAAAAAACAAAGGCCCAGTTGGCTCCATGCCACAAGCCGCCGAGCAGCATGGTCAGCATATTGTTTTTGTAGGTATGCAATTGGCCGTGGCGGTTGCCACCTAGTGGAATATATAAGTAATCGCGAAGCCAAGAAGACAAAGAAATGTGCCAACGAGTCCAAAATTCGCTAAAACTCCTTGAAAAATACGGTGTTTTAAAGTTTTCGGGGAAATGATAACCCATCATCCGAGCCAATCCAATGGCTATATCAGAATAGCCTGAAAAATCGCAATAGATCTGAAAAGAATAAAAAATTACACCAATTAGGAGGTGCATTCCTCCAAAAGCAGTAGGTGATTGGAAGCATTGATCCACGAATGGAGCCAAGGAATCTGCTATGGCAACCTTCTTAAAAAAGCCCCACAATACGCGACCCAAGCCCGAATAAAACGCCATCCATTCAAAGCGTTTATCCTCTTTCATTTGGAACAAGAAATCGGAAGCCCTGACAATAGGCCCTGCCACCAATTGCGGAAAAAGAGCAATAAACGTAGCAAATTTTAGCAACGATGGCTCCCATTCTAGTTCTTTTCGATACACATCTATGGTATAAGACATAGATTGAAAGGTATAAAATGAAATGCCTACGGGTAGTATAATATTCAAGGTAGTCCAAGACGGAGTCATCCCCAAACTTTGAATAAGTGCTGCTAAGTTTTCAGCAAAAAAGCCAAAATACTTGAAAAAGCCCAAGAACCCGAGGTTCATTACCATACTAAACACCAAGACACTCTTTCTAGTTAGTTGAGTTTTGGCAGCAGCCAAAGTAATACGGCCAAAAAAGGCCAAGATTGGGCTGCCCGTTTCCCACCGGGTTTGGGTCTCTTGAGGTTTGTCGAGGTAAGTGATCCAGAGGCCAAACCACCAGTCCATTACGGTCGAAAAAACAATGAGCGAAAGGAATCGCCAATCCCACCACCCATAAAAAAGGTAACTGGCTAAGAGACAGACCCATACGCGCCAACGCCCCTTTGTACCGAAGTATAGTGGAAAGAAAAGCAGGACAAATACAATGAACGTGACGCTATTAAATACCATTAGAAATTAACCCATTTTTTACTACTTTTCCCACTTTCTATTACCTTTTCTATAAATCGCATCCCGCGTACCCCATCTTGTACAGTCGGATAATCCGTCAATAAAGGATCGGGTTGTGTACCTTCCACCCGTGCTTTCACGCAATGAGCAAAATTACGATATAAGTTAGCAAACGCTTCTAAGTAGCCCTCTGGGTGACCACCCGGTATGCGCGTATGCGCTGCACTTTCGGGATATAGGTTGCCAACACCGGTGCGATAAATTTGCATGGGTTGATCCAACCACCTGACAATGAGTGAATTAGGTTCCATTTGTCTCCACTCTAATCCACCTTTTTCGCCATACACCTTTATACTGAGGTTATTTTCTTCCCCCGCACAAATTTGGCTGGCGTGGAGGATGCCTTTGGCTCCACCTTCAAACCGCAGCAATACATTCCCATCGTCGTCCAATTGGCGGCCTTGCACAAAGGTGGAAATATCTGCACAAAGTTCAGTTATTTTTAAGCCAGTGATGTACTCGGCCAAATTTTCGGCATGAGTTCCGATATCACCCATAGCACCTGCTATTCCGCTTTTACTGGGATCGGTACGCCAAGCGGCTTGCTTTTGCCCAGAGGCTTCTACGTGGGTACTCAGCCAACCCTGAGGGTACTCCGCCACCACTTTACGGATCTTCCCAAGTTCGCCGTGTTGGATCATTTGCCGCGCTTGTTTTACCATCGGGTATCCAGTATAGTTATGCGTCAAAGCAAAAAGATTCCCCGTTTTTTCTACTATTTTTTCCAAGGCCAGTGCCTCTTTTAGGCTAAAAGCCAAAGGTTTGTCACAAATGACATGAAACCCGTTTTCCAAAGCCATTTTGGCGGGTGGGAAATGCACATGATTGGGGGTTACGATACTCACAAAGTGCATTCTTTTTTCAGGTTTTAGGCGTTTTTCTGCTCTGATCATCTCTTCAAATGAACCGTAGCAACGATCGGATGCCAATCCAAGATCAGCACCAGAAGCCTTTGACTTATCGGGGTCGCTGCTGAATGCGCCGCAAACCAATTCGATTTGGCCATCCAAAGCGGCAGCCATACGGTGTACTGCGCCAATAAACGCACCACGGCCACCGCCAACCATACCCATTCTTAATTTCAAAATATAATAATATTTAAATTTTTATGCTTTTTACACAACAACCCATTCACGATTTTCTAAAGTACCCACTAAAACCAATCCTCAAATTCCTCTTCATCCAGTTCAAAGTGATCAACAAACATCTTGAACCCATATGCTGTGCTAATTAAATCCTTCTGTGATTCCATTGTTTTCATCATTTTCTTCTGATTTTTTATGTATTTTTCAATATTAGCAAGCATGACACTCCGCTTTTCAGAGAAGAAACTAGCGTATATATTTCCATTATTTTCGGGCGAATTCATCATGAGTTCGTGACGAAGTTCCTGCACTTGTTCGTTCAGGGCTTCATTGAAGTAGTGGAGTTGCTGATTATCGAACCGGGCAAAAATATTGTCGCTATCAGACAAGAGTGTCATCTGCAGTTGCATCAATTTAAGATGGTCATCAGCATCATAAGCCGCTGTAATTTGCTTCATTATTTCCGTTTTTTCAGCCTTTCTTACCTCATCGCTCTCCTTATCTGGGTGAAAATGTTTCACCAGATCATGGTAGATCTGTTTCACACTCTTTTTGATGGTAGATTGGGCTGCTTCGCGTTTGGCGGCGGCGGCTGCCTGCTTGGGCGATTGCTTTTTCTCTTTTTTGCGGGCTTGGTCTTGCGCAGCCTCTGCCTCTATTTCGGCCCGTTTGGCATTCACTTTCTCCATCAATTTCTCTGGATCATCCAAATCTTCTTGCTCCAAATCCATTCCAAACATAGCATTGAACATACTGGTAGCTTCCATTTTTTCTGCGGCTTGTACCTCCGCAAAAGTCTGCCCATCCTCGTTGTATTTATCAAAGATTGCGATCAGTTCAGCATCTTCTGATAAAACCTTAATGGCTAAGATATCTCTGACTTCCTGAAACACGATATCCTTAAATTTTTGTTTCTTTTTTGATTTTAGGCCGTCTTTGAAGGGGCTTTTTTCAAAAGCCAATAGAAATTCTTTTATAATCGCTCCAGAGGTTTGCTCTATAGGTAACACTTTAGCGTTCCCTAGGCTGCGTAGTTCAGTGTCCAGTTCTGCATATAAATCAATGCGCTTTCGTAGTTTCTCTATTTGATCTATTAAGTTATTGTACTGCTTCTGCTCTCTAGAAAGCGGTGCAGTATTGGTAGCACTGTTAGAGATTAATAAGTCTTTTGACATAATTTTTCAGTATGAGTCTTAAAGTACGTGAAAAAAGCAACCTATCACCCGACCAAGGGTTCTTTACACGTATCTTGTTATGATGCCGCAAAGATATACTTTGCAAAAGAATTATTAATGAAGATCACACGTAATCATAATTTCTTAAAGCAAATTCAACTCTAATAGAAACAGCAAAGGCCACCCCTGATTGGGGCGGCCTTTGTTGCTTAAACTGCGTAATAATTGCAGCGTACATTAGTTTTTGCGATCCCGCTTATTTTCTTTGCGGTCAACTTTGTTTTCCTTGCGGTCACGCTTGTTTTCCTTGCGATCGCGCTTGTTTTCCGCTTTGTCGCGCTTATCTTCTTTTGTGTCACGTACATCTTCGCGGCTATCGCGTACATCTTCACGAGCGTCACGTACATCTTCTGCTTTGTCACGTTTGCCGCCGTCATGTTTGGCATCGCGTACATCTTCACGAGCATCGCGTACATCCTCGCGGCTATCTTTACGGTCTTCTCTGCGATCTACCTTGTTTTCGGCGCGGTCGCGTCTATTTTCTTTACGGTCACGCTTGTTTTCAGCGCGGTCGCGTTTGTTTTCGGCTTTGTCCACCTTATCTTCGGCTTTATCTACCGTGCGACGCTCTTGAGCGGAAAGTTGAAAGGTGAACAAACAAGCAATGAGGGTCAAAGAAAGAAAAATGGTCTTTTTCATAACTGAAAGAAATTTTAAGTTGAAATATAAAGTAATTGATGTAACAAAGGGTAGAGCATAAATTATTTGATTGACAAATCCATACCAACTCCTGAATTCTGTAATTTTGACTGCACAACCGCAAAAAAGTAAAAAATAAACCTGTTTTTTAACGTTTATTTAGCATTTTAATTTTTTTGCCGCTTCTTTGTTTCTTGGTGTATTACCGTGCCTTCTTTGATTTCCTCCTCATGTTCCTGCTTCCTTTTTTTTCTAAAAATAGTGGCTAACTCCTTGATTGTGTAGGGTTTATTGTTCAGTTTTCGATGAAAAGCCAAGATGATAAAATCCGACATATCGTCAGGAAAAGTAACCCCCGCACTCCGCAAATAATGAGATAGCCTTGACCCCTCATAAAAACTCCAATTTAAGATCATCCATTGACCCAACCGGTTGTGCAGTAGTGCGCAAATAGTGTCTTCTGAAGCCTCGGCTATCTTTAGTTTGATAGCAGGATCCACCAATTTGTCTAACTGAAACAGGGCATCGTCTAAATTTTTTGGAATATATGTGCCATTTATCCGATCTTTGGTGATCCTTTCACGATATTGCTTCTCAAACTCGGCTTCCGTGCGTGGAGGGCCTTCTTGGGCAAATGAAACGATAGAAGAAAGTGCCACAAAACAGGCCACTTTGATGCAAAGCAATAAATTACGCATACTGTATAGTACCGATGTTAAAAATGATGAATATCAGATTGTCTTTATTGGAAATATTACTCTTGGAACTTGTGCTTTGGTTCGCACTTTGGCTGGGTAGCGATTATCTAGCCTCCCTATTAACGCTCATCATTGGTGCTATCGTATCGGCAGTGTTGATTATTGCATTAATTTCTGAATGGCTAGAACCCACCAGAGTATCACGTCGCTACTTTCACATCATGGCCATCAGCATTGCGGCACCTATTATTGCAGCCATTTTATACATATATATACTGGGTGGGCATTTTGAATTTTTGAAAGGTGGTTACTGATGACTGCTTACTGTTCACTGATAACTGTATTAAAACCGAGCATCAAAATTATTTTTCCGATACGGCAATTTCAAGAACTCGAGGGTTCCAGGCTTCACGTTGATACTAAATAAGTAAGTACCACGCTCTGGCTGCCAACTCAGGCTTAGTTCCCAGCAGTGCAAGTCGCGGCGAATACGCAAATCAGGATAAACCAAGCGATTTGACACAAAATCGTAGGAAATATTGCCCAATCCAAGCCCCCATTTGGCATTGAGTGGTATATCGCCGGAGATACCAAGCGTATGGTTGCGCACAAAAAAAGTGTCGCGCTCTGTGCCATACCCAGTTGGGATCAGCGATCGCTCCACATCAAGGCGGTGTACAAAACTGAAGTTTTCAAACCAATCAGTCAATTGATCTTTTTTCTTAGCGTTGACCCCACCAGTGGGTTTATCCGTTTCGTCCTTACTTTTTCCACTAAAAGCATCTTGTATCTGCTTGAATGTAAAAGCATTATTCACGGTCAAACCAAGGCGCGTGAGGCGCACCAAACGCCCCCGCTCATCCAGCACAAAGCGATTGATCCTTGCCCCGCGTTTATCGGCGATATATGGATCAAAAGTGACACCCCAAGTAATCTGAGTAATACCTTTGAAAAAACGGAAAAGGCCACCCGTACTTACGGTACTCCACTTTAGAGAGTCGGCGGTGACACTATAGGTACCGCTGAATGAAAGATTATCAAAAATCCGCACTTTCCGATCTGCCGAGTCGCGGCGACCCCTATATTTCATCTCTAAAAGATTGGTAATACCCCAATTGATGGCAATACTTCTAGTGCCAAAGGAAGGTCTGCCAAAAATGCCCTCGTCGTATATTCCATACGTCAAGGTGTCGTTGTAAGCCCTGCGTAGATCCGTTTCTACGGTTCTAAAATAATTGAATTTTGGATTGGTAAAATCAGGGCCATAACCTACGCCCACCGAAGGAGCCATTCGGTGTCTTACACCCCTGAACCAACCTTTTTTAAACTGTTTGGTGAGAAATAAATTGGTATTGAGCGACACCCCTGCATTGTATTTCCGGAAGGCATTAAAGCCCCATACCCTACGAGTCGTATCTATACCAAACTGCGATTTGAGGCTATCCGTCTCGTAGCCCACTATTTCCTTCGTATCGGGATCAATGATCGGCTTCTGAACCTCCCGCACCTCATTCAGTAATTCTTTTCGGATCGTGTAAGGATACCAGTTCTCTTCGTATTCTATTCTTGGAGAAACATTTATATATTTAAATATTTTTAGGGCAACGTTGCTATTCATGTTGTGCTGAATGCCCATTTGCGAGGTTTCCAGTGTTTTTCTGGTAAATAGCAGGGTATCCACCGTGCGAAAATTGTTCTGGAGTTTTGAATTGTACGACAGCGTGATTTTTTCGTACCAACGCTCCTTACCCACTTGTACTTTGCGTTTCAAGGGGTATATTTGCTGCATCTGAAAGGTCAGGTTGGGCAGCGAAATATTCATTTCACGGGTTTGAGTATTCTGACCGTGGGTCATAGCCGCTGTAAAAGAATAGGGCTTGCCCGGAAATGTTTTTGAAAAATTCAGGTTGGACCGCAACTGATTTTGATAGACACTGGCGAAATCATTTTGATTCCTATTTTGGTTACGGTTGGTCTCAATATTGACTGATCCCCCAAACTTCCGCGAAGGGTGGGCTTTGGCATCCTGCTGGTGAGTCCAATTGATTCCAAATGATTTAGCCGCTTCTTTTTCGGCAAACTCATTTTCCCGGACGCGATTGTTGATCGTCAGCAAGAAATTGCCATCATAACGGTACAATTGCTTGTAGCGCGTATCGGCGGCTACGCCCCAAGACCCGCTTGTATAAGCATTGAATAATAATTTTGCATCTATGTGTTGGTTAATGGGTTGATACCATCCAAAATCGCGCAAACCAAACCCCTCAATCCTCGAACTTTCATAATCTCGAGGGATAATTAGACCCGCTTTCCGGGTCTTCGTGATCGGATAAAACCCAAAAGGCAAGATGAGTGGGGTAGGGACACCGCCTATTTCCAAGAGCGAAAGCCCTGTCACCACCAATTTGTCGGGGATCACCTTTAGTTTGCGGGTACGGATGCCAAAATGTGGGTGAGGATCGTCGCAAGTAGTGAGCAGCGCATTGGAATTATAGATCGTGCTACGCTTGTTGCTGGTAGTATCATCGGTGGCACCGCCTACAAACTTGGCTCGTTCACCCAACACATACAAATCTTCTTGTTTCGTGCGCGCCTCATATATAATTCCTTTTTTCGATTTGAAATTATAGCGCAACTTTGAGGCAGTAAACTGCTGATCTCCGTCTTTGAAATCAGGCGATCCCGCCATTCGTCCGGTCGAGTCTGGGAACTGGTCTGCGGTAATCTCATTTCGGGCATAATCCATCAATATATATCCAGCCTTGACCGTAAGGCTGGTATATTTGACCGAGGCATCCCCATAAAGGTGGAGTTGTTTGTTTTTTACATCAAACCACATCGAGTCTTTAGCCCCATATTCAATCTCTTGGTCTAATCCTTCGTTACTTACACGCACACTTTTAGTCAAATCTATCACTGCTGAATCCCGAAATACAGGCACAACGGCCGTATCTTTTGCCAAAACAGCCGTAGTATCGCTTATTTGCGCAGAAGTTTTATCGTAAACTACACAACAGTAGCACACGATTAGAAAGAAAACCCGATATTTGCAGCGAAAAAATTGCACTACTGTGTGATTGATGTTAATTTTTATTTAATCCTTTTTACCCAAATCCTGACATCATAATTAATTTATGAAATCAAAGATCGCCATACAAACGCTAACACTGATGATAGCGTGGCTTATTTTACAAAATTTTAACGTATTGCCAGTCACGACGGGCGATCATGGTATCACTTTTTTGCAGGGCGGCAAAGGTAGCGATAAACTACCTTTACTAGTCGCATTGCCTCAAAAAAGCAACTATCAAATAAAAAAGGTCGTTTTAGATGCTGGTCATGGGGGCAAAGATCCTGGTTGCTTGGGCACGAATACGACCAAAAATTACGAAAAGCACAATGCTTTGGCCATCACTTTGAGGTTGGGCGAGTTTATCAAGGCCAATTTTCCAGAGGTAGATGTCATTTATACCCGCGAAACGGATGTATTTATTGAACTCAAAGAACGCGCCGCCATTGCCAATCGCAACAATGCTGATCTTTTCATCAGTATCCACTGCAATTCACTTTCTGTAGCCTCGGCACATGGTACTGAAACCTACGTATTGGGCTTACACAAGGCCAAACACAACCTCGAAGTGGCCAAGCGCGAAAATGCTTCTATATATTTGGAAGATAATTACAAGACCAACTACGAAGGTTACGATCCCGAAAGTCCAGAGGCGCATATATTGGGGAGCATGTGGCAAAGTGCCTACTTGGAACAAAGCATTTTATTGGCTGACTTCGTCCAGCACCACGTACACGACCATGCCAACCGCGATAGCCGTGGCGTGAAGCAAGCAGGGTTTATTGTATTGAAGGAAACTGCTATGCCTGCTATTTTGATCGAAACTGGATACTTGACCAATGATACAGAGGAGGCTTTTTTGGCTTCGGATGAAGGCCGAGATCAAATGGCAACTTCCATTTTCAGAGCATTTTCTGATTATAAAGCACAATTGGAAGGGCAAATTGCTCCCAAACCCATCAAACAACCCAAACAATCGCCAAAGACACCGCAGAAAAAAAGCACTGCCAAATCAGGCGTTCAAAAAGCGACTGACAAACCAGCAGCCCCTCATAATGTATTAGAAGACGTTCCGATCAAAACGGAGCCTAAACTTGCAAAAGCCGAGCCTAAGCCGCAATGCCGGATCTGGCTGATGTCGTGGAACAAGCGCATGGATCTAAAGTCTGGTAAACTAAGCCTACTTTCAAACGTTAAAGAGGAACATATTAATGGAGAATATCATTATTATATCTCTAACTTTGCCAATTGCCAAGAGGCGGCTCAACTGCTCCCAGAAATACAAAACCTCGGCTTTAAGCAAGCCAAAGTACAACAATAAACAACGACGAAACACCATAACCAGTGGTTCCTACACATCAAATAAGCAACAATGTTCAAAGTAAGTAACGAAACAAAAGTAGCCCTATTGGCCCTCGTGGCCCTTGCCCTCGGATTTTGGGGCTTCAAATTTTTAAAAGGAATCAACGTACT
Organism: Saprospiraceae bacterium; assembly: GCA_031373665.1. Lineage (GTDB taxonomy): Bacteria > Bacteroidota > Bacteroidia > Chitinophagales > Saprospiraceae > M3007. Next base: position 59,883 of record JANMMZ010000092.1, read on the forward strand.
TACTCCAGCAAGGGTATTTTATGTGAAATTTAGCAATGTGGATCAATTGCGCACCTCTTCCCCTGTATTTTACAATGGTTTGCAGATCGGAATGGTCAAAGATCTGTATATTGATAAAGTGGACGATAAAACCATCATAGCCGTATTGAACATTGACAGCGATCTTGATATACCCAAAGATGCTATAGCCGCCATTTCAGGATTGACGCTCATGGGGGGAAAAGCCATTAAAATGATAATTCCCCATCCTTGTGAGGGGGATGGCTGTGCCAAAAGCGGAGATTTCCTTGCTGGCGGCACTGATTCCTTTATAGAGTCATTGTTGGGGTCTCCCGATCAGGTGGATGCTTATTCCGATCGTTTGAAAAAAATATTGACGGCCGATCTTGATTCATTGGCCAAAGCCAACCCAAATGGGGTAGGGGGATCCATCAACGCATTGGATAACTCCCTCCGCAATATCGAACGCATGACGGCTAGTATAGATAAGTTATTAGAACGTTCATCTCAAGGCATAGCCGCTACGACCAATAATGCTGCTGAAATCACCAACAACCTCAAGGCTAGCAATAAGGACATTGCGGATATGATTAAAAACTTATCTGAAGTGAGCAAACAACTCAAAGATGCAGGTTTGGACAAAAGTTCGCAGAAAGCAGCCTCGGCCATTGATTCTGTTACCGCATCGCTGGCTTCGCTCCGGGCCACTTTGGCTACTACTGGCAGTGCAGTGAGCCGTATTGATACCTTGACACAGAACATCCTTCGTGGGGAAGGAGTGGCAGGAAAGGTATTGACGGAAGAAGAACTCTACAATAATATGCTTAGCACTACCCGCCATTTGCACCTATTGATTCAAGACTTACGCTTGCATCCCGAACGCTATACTAAAGTGCGGGTCAAACTATTTGGAAAGCACAAGGGGGTTAATTACAAAAGTCCTTGGGACGATCCAGCGTACAAACAACTCATTGATAGCCTAGAGCGACAAGGAAACTTTGGAACAGGCAAGCGGTAATAAGATTGCGCAAATGAATCAGAGCAAATTTTATAAGTTATTGTTTTCTCATTCCTAATTCTACTTTGACACTTTAGAAAATCAGAAATACTGGGTCATCAATCTCTCTTATGGCTTTTACTGGTAAAAGGCTGTTGCGATTTACCCTACTTCAATGGCCTTATATCCCGCTTTTGGGGCGGGACGACGGAGCACTCAAAAAAATGCGTGCCGCAGGCAAACATGAGTCATCCCGAATTTTAGAAAAAGGTGCAGCGCACCGGAACTCATGTTTAGCGTTTTTTTGAGTAGCGCAGTCGCCACGCCCAAAAGCGTGGTACAGCCAAGTCTTTTGGGTACTTTTTTGACGAAAAAAGTGACGAAAGTAAGGAAGCCTGTAGTGATCTTTGTAAACTGAAAATTACCCCCTGCCAAGACTGAAAAAGCAATAGAAACACTTGATTTTCAGTTTCACTATGACATGACAGATCAAGGGGAAGGTATGGGTTCAATTATCAATAAAGTGTCAAAGCGGAACTAAGTGGTAAAAATTAAAAAAACGCATCCTGTTCAGGTTAAGTCGCCATCCATAAGACCCATGTATGATACTTATGGGCCTGATGGCTATTACCAGCAGTTTGCGGCAGACTACGACAATCCTCACCTGCTCGAAATAAAAGCACTCCTAGAAAAGAACCTTTATAGGCTCGATACAACGGCAGTACTTGATTTGGCGGCAGGCACTGGAGAGGTGACACAAGTACTACTTGATCATGGGGTTACTGATGTGCAAGGCTTAGATCCCTACACCTATAATGTATATGTGCAGAAAACTGGGAAGCCTTGCGCCAGCCGCTCATTTATGGATGTGGTGAAAGATGGACTTGATCGCCCTTACTCGCTCATTATTTGCTCGTTTGCCATGCATCTTTGTCCCGTCAAGGATCTTTTTTCGCTTACTTGGCAACTATTTCAATCTGCTCCCGTTCTTATTATCATTACCCCACACAAACGACCCGAATTGGAGTTGCTTCCCGGCGTTGTCCTCCTGTGGGCTGATGAAACCACCACAGAAAGGGGGAAGAAAGTCCGCATGAAAGCCTATAGTCGGCACGTTTGAAAATCCTTAACATTAATTTAGTGACTATGGGGTGAACCTTCGTATAAATTAGGTGTTTGAACACTTAATTTACAAGAACTATATTTTTAACTTAAATTTTTTTCAAAATGAAGAAATTTCTTTTCCTCGCATTGGTTGCTGTATTCACAGCATCTTCTTTTATGGTTATCAATTTCAATGTTGATACGACCAACAGTGTCATCGTATGGACGGGCTACAAAGTAACTGGTAAGCACACGGGTACCGTAAAGGTTAAAAATGGTAACCTCGCCTACGACAATGGTGTATTGACTGGTGGTTCATTCGATATTGATATGACCTCCATCAATTGTACTGACTTAGAAGGCGAATGGGCCGACAAGTTGGTAGGTCACCTCAAGTCAGCCGATTTCTTTGGTACGGAAGCACACCCAACGGCTAAGTTTGTCATCACTCGTGCTATCCCACAAGATTCTAAAGGTAATTACAAAATCCTTGGTAAATTGACCATCAAAGAAACGACAGGCGATGTTAAGTTTTTGGCCAACGTGACAGAAGCCAATGGTGTAATCACCGCTACTGGTAAGATGACAGTGGATCGCTCTGAATACAATGTTAAGTATGGTTCAGGATCTTTCTTCGATGGATTGGGTGATAAAACCATCTACGACGAATTTGATTTGCAAGTATCATTGGTGGCTAAGAAGTAATTTAGACTTTCAGTTCCATAAAAAATCGCTCAGTGGGTATCCCACTGGGCGATTTTTTTTACTAGCGCACATTGGTTAGAAAATGAACTACAAATAAATAAATATGCATACTTTTGCGGCTCTGATAAAATCAAATTCATTTTTTTTCGTTTAATCGGGTGAAGATTGATTAAGGCAATATTACTAAGATGACTAAGCCTTTGACCAATCATAATAACGTAAGCGCACGTATTTTAAAATTTAATAACATGTTTCGACTATTACTAATCTTCGGTTTTGGAATTCTTGGACTCGGTCTGTCATCATTTAGTGACAGCGGGCCATTTATGGTTAAAAATCCTTTTGTCTGTAACTCAGTCGAAGCCCACTTTTTTCTGTCGGGCAATCGCTATGCGCCCGATGAGGATTTTGAGATCAATGTAGTTGATTCTATTTTGGCACCTCGAATCCTCATGCTCAATTATTCCGCTTACGATTCTGCGTATGCCAACAAGACACGGCGCATGATACAGCACCGTTTGCCAGCGGCCATTATCACCGATTTTTGGGATGGTAGTGATGACAATCTAAATGCCCTCTTGTCCTATCAAGATGTGGTAGTAATACCTTATCCTTTTGCGGGCAATTCAGAACTAATGGCTGCTTATGGCAAAGTACTGATTCCTTTTATTAAATCAGGTGCAACGGTTATTTTCACGGGTACTAATAAATATGCGATCATGCAAGATTATGGTATTTTAGAAATTGATCGTGGGTACTTCTGCCGCAGCCAAAAGGTGAAAAGTACACAAGAAGAACATCCGATCCTTGCTAAAATACCCAACGAGTTTGAGCATAATAATTTTGCTTATCCATTAGAAATTTCAGATCCAAGTTTTCAGGTAGTCGCCGAGATTTCGGGCTACCCAGTAGTAGGTTACAAATCGTTTGGGTTAGGTAATGCCGTTTATTTGGGCATGGAGTTTTACCATGACGAACTCACGCCTTCCCGCATCCTCATCAATAGTATTCTATGGGGCTTTAAATCAAAAAAAGCATTGACCCCATCCGTTCAAGAAACAACCAACCTAAAGATTTTGAAGCGGAGCGAAGAGACCCTTTACGCTGGCTCTGGCCGTGATAAATCAAATATTGATTTGCGCGTATATCCCAATCCATACATGTCAAAAGCCACCCTCGATATTGATATAGAAAAAACATCTAATGTGGCAATCAATATGATAGACGAGTATGGACGAACTGCTGCAACAATACTTTCACCAAGAAACTTGGTCGTCGGTTCTTACCATTTTGACCTGCCCAATATTCCCGCTGGAATCTATCTTTTAACCTGTCAAATCAATGGTAAAAAGATGGTTAAAAAGGTGGTGAAAACATAAGGGGGATCAGGCATCAAGGCTTCTAAAAGCCATTGTGACAAATTACAATTTGTGTTAAAGTTAAATTATTTGTTATGTGCTTTTCGCCTTTGGGTAGAGAGGAACATGTGCTATACGTTTAAAAATTGCGGTAAATATTATTTTGAGTATTTTACTTTATCGAAATTTTAAATAAAAGAAAATATTTTTTTGATACAAAAGTCGGTAAAATTCACTTTTTTAGAATAAAGTGCTGTTCGGTTAATATTTTTTTAAATTAATTTTATGCTACCTCAATACGCATGTAAATTTTTTTTACACTGTAATAACCTGAATATCAATTTCCAAGAAATCAAATGTATTCTATCTGTCTTTTCCTTAAATAAATAATATATTTTCCTTGGAAATAGATGCGTTACATTCATACCTTTGCACCGTCTATAAAAGTATAGACTTATTCATTTTCCTCCCGTATAGTTAGTCAAAGATTTATTTGACTTTTAATCCAGCTTCGTTTTACAAATTTTTATCAATTTTGAATTGGTATGCTTAGCCATATCTAATTCCTTATTTTTGTGAAATTCGACTAGAATTTACGACAAGAGCAAACACTTTATTCAATGGTTAATTTTTGATTTCACAAAAATCAATCTTTTTCTGTTGGTAAGCAAACACAAGTTAATGAATAAATTTTACCCTGTACTGCAGGTAGCAAACACTATTAATATTAAACAAAGATCATCGGGCATTATGTGCCTTTTGCTTTGCTTTTGTTTATTGACCATCGTTGGTGAGTACCGTGTTTCTGCTCAAAATTCCCGAATTCAATTCGTAAATTTATCCACTGCACTAATTAGTGCGGATGTTTATGTAGATGGGATTAAACTGAATGATAACCTTCCCTTATACGCGGGTACATCTTTCCATTTTTTATCACCTAATATTAATAGCAGTGTTGTAGTTGCTCCTGAGAATAGCAACTCTGCGGCAGAGGGTCTTTGCTCCCTAAATCTGGGACTCAAGCCTGACTCCACCTATATAATGGTAATATACGATAATCTGGCAAGCACTCCTGTGTCGCCGGCTTTGTTGTTATTGAGAGATGTGAAGACTATTGCCAATAATCCCTTATTGTCGGATGTTGTTTTTACGCATGTTACACCATTGGTATCTTCAATCAATGTTGTTTTACGCACAGGTGGTATGATCGTTGGTGATCTGAGTTTTGGTAATACGGCTCCATCTGTATCGCTTCCACTGGAGGATAACTTCATAGATGTCAAGTTATTTGGTAGTTTGGATATACTCAGTACCTATCGTGTTTCCTTGCAGGGGGCTGCTGGTAAAGTAAGTCGTATATTTGTTACAGGTACTGCGGAGACGGCCAACACACTCAAACTTTTCATTTTAGATGAGGATGGTTTTTTGTTTTCTGTTGATAGAGCACCAGTTGCCAGAGTGCAGTATATTAATGTACTAGCCGATACAGTGGATGTATTTAAAAACGGTTCACTTTTCGCTAACAACGCAAAATATGGAGATGCCACACCTTATAAACATATTCCGGGAGAATTAAATATGAATATTGCGGTTTCTGCTTGGCAAAGCTTGAATGCAAATAATCCCTACTCTGTTTTTCCATTTGTTTTTGACAACGCCGCGACATATACTGCTGTAAGCGCAGGAAGTATAACCAACGTAACGTATCCCTTACAATTGTATTTTCATAATCAATCTAAAGAAGATGCACCCGATAGTAATTCGGTGAGTGTTTTGTTTTTTCAAGGTGATTATACAGACAATACAATGAGGGTAGAAGATGAATCGGGTAATGTTTTATTCGATACGGTTAGTTATGGAAATTTTTCAGGCTATCAAACCTTGACTGCCTCATCCCATTCTTTCAAAGTATATAATACGGTAACCAATGCTCTGCTCTATCAAACGAGTCCGATCAATTTTGCAGATGTCAAAGGTAAATCAGTTACTTTGATTGCTGCCGACAATAAAGAAGAAGAAGGCCAAACTGATCTCTGGCGTGTCAATACAGATGGTGTATCCTATTTGCTCTCTTCATCAGTAGGGCTTTGGGAGTTAAATACACACCATATATATGTAGCCCCAAATCCAATACAAAGATTTATGACTATTCAAAGTGATTTGGATAATTTAGGTAGCGATAATAACACCTATACTATTATAGATCAACTGGGTCGTACCGTACGATCTAATGCGAGTTTTTCTATTGGTGAAAAAATAGATCTGCAAGGCTTATCTAATGGCACTTATTTCTTGATGGTGCGTAATAGTCAGAATACTACAACAACAAAAATCCTAATCCAACAATAGACCTATATGAAAACGAATAATAATAAGATTCAACAACCCAATCCATTGGAAACTTCAACGAATAAGCATTCACTAAAAGGAATACTAGGTTACACTTTTTTAAAGAACAGTATTATGAATCAACTTAACACTCTATTATCTTCTATTCAGGCATGTTTCAATGCATGTACAGCAGCAATGTATCAGGTTTTAACGCTTGTAATTGGACTGATTATTTCTTCGTTTGGAGGTTTTGCCAGATTTATTAAAACTGAAATTCGTAAGGAAAGTGATTATTTGTCCTTTTCAAATATGATGTTCTTTTATACTGGGCGGTCGGTAGCGGCCTTGGTTGTATTGGTTTTAGCATTGAAACCAATCGGAATGGATGCTCAAAATACGTGTCCATTGAATATTAATACGACTGCAAATGTTCAAACGCCTTCTGGACAATGTTATTCGGCCTTTGCATTTAGATTGCCTGGTGGGGATTTTGATGTTACTTCGGGTACTATTACTAGATCTGCTTCGAATGTGGTGACACTGAACATGAACCTTGTACGTGAGAGTAATTCGAACCTTACAGGTTCGCTTTCGTTGACATTCACCGGATATACTACTTCTGGTACGCCCCATACTAATTGTAATACTCCTACCAGCCTTTATTATTTTACTAGTTTTTCAGGTACCTTTACTGGCTCGGGTGGACTTAGTGGAGTAAGCGTTGCTTTATCGCGTGGTGCCTACGATCCGGCTCAGTTTGGCGCTGGTGCCAGTACCAACAGTGTATCTACTGATCAAGGTATGTCAACTTGGATGAATGCTACGATAAATTCAGGTGGTGGATCAAATGGCATTCCTGCTAATGGAACCAGCCATCAGTCAGATATTGAATTGGAATTTACTGCATGTACTTCTTCGTGTAGTTCAGCCATCACGGGCCTAAACTTTGACAATCAAATTGGAGGCAGTGATATCGCCATCACGAATGGTGGTACTTATGCTCTATCTACATTAACCGATGACTACCTTTTAGAAGCAGTAGTGACAGGTACTGTTGGAAGCGTTGTATTCAACGTAACAGGTGCTCAGACCTTAACCCATACTGAAAACTCCACCCCTTATCATTTAGGTGGATCAGGATCAGTTTGGACACCTAGTGTCGGTACCTATACTGTTAATATCAAAGTATATACTGATGCCAATGGTACAGGTACTCTTTGTAATAATCAGACATTTACATTTACCATTACGAATAATTGTAGCAACGTCACCAGTGGAGGCACTATAGGGTCTAATCAAACGATCACCTCTGGTTCTACACCTGCTCCACTCACCAATGTCACCTTGCCTAGTGGCGGATCGGGTACCATAGAGTATTTGTGGTTAAAGTCAACTACAATACCTTGTCCTGCTATTGGTGATGGGTCTTGGCAGCCTATTTCTGGTGCTAACTCCGTTACTTACGCGCCTGGTGCGCTTACCCAGAGTACTTGTTTCCTACGATGCTCTCGGCGGGCAGGCTGTACGGACTATCCTGGGGAATCCAATTCTGTAACCATTACGGTTAATGCTGCCGGAGCGGATTGTAATTGTCCCGGCAACTTAGTGCTAAATCCAAGTTTTGAAAACGGCACTACCAGTTGGAATTCATGGAATGGTAATTTCTATACCAATACCTACGCGCCTCAATGCGGCACTTATCATTCCGAGTTTGAAAATACGGTAGCCCCTAGCTATGGTGGTAACTACCAAGATATAACAGGTATTGCTGTTGGTACATCTTTGACACTAAAAGCTTATGCAGGTGTTCATAATAGTAGTTTTGATGCTGCTATTAAGTTAGAGTTTTATAACAGTTCTAATGGTTACATTTCTGGCGTACAAACCCAAGTGGATGCCATATTACCCACTATGAATCAATATACCCTTACTGCAACCGTTCCCTCAGGTACGGCCTATGTCAGGGTTTTGGCCATTAATAATGGTAATTACATTAAAACGGATCAATGGTGCTTGAAAGCCAACTGTACCAATCCAACGGCTTCTATCAGTGGTACTAACACCATTTGTGCGGGAGGTTCCTCTACCTTTACTGCAAGTGGTGGTGGTACTTACCTTTGGAATACAGGGGCTACATCCGCTGCTATTACTGTTTCTGCTGCTGGTACTTATACGGTGACAGTTACTGTAACGGGTGGTTGTACTGCTAGTGCTACACGTACCTTGACAGTCAATCCGCTTCCAGTCATAGACTGTGAGGCCAACGTGAATAATGGTGGTTGGCAGGTTTTGTCTAACTGTCAAACAAGTATTTGCGCAGGAGGAAATCTTATGCTAAGCGTAAATCCAAATGTATCTACTGTCAACTGGACAGGGCCTAATGGCTTCACCGCCACAGGGGTAAATGATATTACGCTTAATAATATTACTGTTGCTCAAGGCGGGAACTATGTGGCCACTCTCACGGATGCAAATGGATGTACAGCAATGAAAACTATTGTTGTTACAGTCAATGCATTACCTACACCTAGTATTAGTGGTACTAATACCATTTGTGCAGGAGGTTCTTCTACCTTTACCGCAAGTGGGGGTGGTACTTACCTTTGGAACACAGGTGCTACCACTGCTGCAATTTCAGTCTCTACAGCGGGTACTTATACCGTGACTGTAACTTTAAATGGCTGTACGGCTACTGCAACAAGGGTACTGACGGTGAATCCGTTGCCAGCGGCTGCTATCGGTGGCACTAATACCATTTGTGCTGGTGGGTCTTCTACCTTTACGGCATCAGGTGGAGGTACTTATCTATGGAATACGGGGGCTACAACAGCTGCAATTCCTGTTTCTGCGGCTGGTACTTATACGGTAACAGTTACTTTAAATGGTTGCACGGCCATAGCCACGCGTACTTTGACTGTCAATCCACTCCCAGTTGCTGCTATCACAGGCAATACAACCATTTGTGAAGGTGCTAGTACAACCCTAACCGCATCTGGAGGTGGTATCTACCTTTGGAATACTGGTCAAACCGCTAGTGCGATCACAGTCACTCCTACCGCAGGCTTAACTACATATACCGTAACGGTAACTTCCACCGCAGGGTGTACTAAAACGGCTACCGCTACAGTAACTGTAGTGAAAATTGACCCCGGGATCACCGGCAACTCTACCATTTGTAATGGACAGAGTACAACACTCACTGGCTTAGGAGGCACCACTTATGTATGGAGTACGGGTGTCACGGCGACTTCAATTACAGTATCACCTACTGTTAGTACTACTTATACTGTAACGGTTACGGGAGTGAATAACTGTACTGGTACTGCTTCTGTATATGTAGTGGTCAACTCATTACCAGCAGCTGGCCTAACCAAGAATGGCGACATTACTTGTGCTAACCCAACACGTACCCTCACCGCCACTCCAGCCACAGGGGCAACCTACGCATGGAGTGCAGGCGCAACTCCAGTTGCAGGCACTAACACTGCTACTGTAAATGCTGCTGGAACTTACACCGTAACGGTGACCCGTACAACCACTGGTTGTACCGCCACTGCATCTGTTGCAGTAGGCAGCGATCTAACGCCACCAACCGCAGGATTAACTAAAAATGGTGACATTACTTGCGCCAACCTAACTAGAATTCTAACTGCTACCCCAGCTTCGGGTGCAACCTACGCATGGAGCGCAGGCGCTACTCCAATAGCGGGTACCAATACCGCGACTGTTAGTGCAGCAGGTACTTATACGGTAACTGTGACCAGCACAACCAATGGTTGTACGGCCACTGCATCTGTTGCGGTATCCAGTAATACTACTCCAATAACAGCCGGTTTGACCAAGAGTGGTGATCGCACTTGTGCTGCACCGACAGTTACTTTAACTGCCACCCCAGCCACAGGCGTAACCTCCGCATGGAGCGCGGGTGCTGTTCCAGTAGCAGGTACTAATACTGCTACTGTCAATGCAGCGGGTACTTTCACGGTAACAGTAACCAGCACAACCACTGGTTGTACTGGAACGGCTTCTGTGACAGTCAATAATAATAATACTGTACCAACAGTAACCTTGAATAGCCCAACCATCACTTGTACCACTCCAAGTGTGGCAGTGACTGCTACCGCGACTCCCAATACAGGCGTAACCTATGCATGGACAGTGCCAGCAGGGGTGACCAACCCAGGTAGTGTAGCAACATTCAATACGACTGTTGCTGGTTCATATAGTGTGACCGTGACGGTTACAGCAACTGGTTGTACCGCATCTGCAACGACCACGGTAAGTCAAAATACGACCGCACCAGTGGCTGGTTTGACCAAGAGTGGCGACCGCACTTGTGCTGTAACGACAGTCACTTTAACAGCCACCCCAGCCACAGGTGTAACCTACGCATGGAGTGCTGGCGCAGTTCCAGTAGCGGGTACAAACACAGCTACAGTTAATGCCGCAGGTACTTACACGGTAACCGTAACCAGCACTACCAATGGTTGTACTGGAACGGCTTCTGTAACAGTGAACAACAACAATACCGTACCGACAGTAACCTTGAATAGCCCAACCATCACCTGTACCACTCCAAGCGTGGCAGTGACTGCTACCGCTACTCCAAATACTGGCGTTACCTATGCATGGACAGTACCAGCAGGTGTAACCAATCCGGGTAGTGTAGCAACATTCAATACAACTGTATCAGGCACTTATGCCGTAACAGTGACGGTAACTGCTACAGGCTGTACATCATCAGCCACCACCACAGTTAATCAGAATACTACTGCTCCAACAGCAGGTTTGACCAAGAGTGGTGATCGCACTTGTGCTGCACCAACGGTGACATTGACAGCCACCCCAGCGACAGGTATGACCTATGCATGGAGTGCAGGCGCAGTTCCAGTAGCGGGTACAAACACAGCGACCGTTAATGCAGCAGGCACTTACACAGTAACAGTAACCAGCACCACCAATGGTTGTACTGGAATAGCCTCCGTAACAGTCAATAATAATAATACTGTACCGACAGTAACCTTGAATAGCCCAACCATCACTTGTACGACTCCAAGTGTGGCAGTGACTGCTACGGCTACTCCAAATACAGGCGTAACCTATGCATGGACAGTACCAGTAGGGGTAACCAACCCTGGTAGTGTAGCGACCTTCAATACGACAGTATCAGGCACTTATGCCGTAACAGTAACGGTAACTGCTACTGGTTGTACATCATCTGCCACCACCACAGTTAATCAGAATACTACTGCTCCAACAGCAGGTTTGACCAAGAGTGGTGATCGCACTTGTGCTGCACCAACGGTGACATTGACAGCCACCCCAG
>JANMMZ010000073.1:0-50985 GCA_031373665.1 Saprospiraceae bacterium
AAAGTAGGGTGTTCCATTATCTTTTTATTTTAGACGATACAAAGACGGAACACCTTTTTTATTACTTTGTTCTTTTAAAGATCACTGGTTATCAAGTTATTACAAATTGTTAATTCCTAAACCTGATACGCATGCCCCCAACCCCCCTTGGCTTTCACCCGAAACTTCTTAAAACAGATTTTACAGGAAAGCCACGCTAATAAAAAAAGCCCTTCTGATGAATATACATCAGAAGGGCTATATATGATTGGCGCAACGCGGATACTATTTGTAGCTACGTTTTGTCTTTTTACGCTTCGTTTTGAAGGTATTGCCATCCTCATCGTTACCGATAGGATTGCCCGTACGGGTCATGGCGCAACGGAAACCAACTGATTTGCTGGCTTTGTCTTCTTCCAAGTAGCGGCGTGTACCTGGAGTCATCCAGAATGCACGGTCGGCCCATGAGCCACCTTTAATCACGCGAGCCTTATCACTGATAAGCGTACTCTTGCCATAAAGGTATTCCACTTCAGATTCCTTATCACCGTCCAAGAAGTTATAGACATCAGGACGTTTGTAGTTATCACGAAGGGCAGTACTGGTGGTATCCATTGATTCGTACACCAAACGGCCAAGGCTGTCTTTTACTACAGGAGAACCGGTAGTAGGATCCAACTTTTTAGTCATAAACTTGTTACCACGGTATGGATTCAAGTCATGTGTTTCACCATCTACAAGATCCGAAGATGTCATCGGACGATATAGATCGGCTGTCCATTCATTGACATTGCCGGCCATATTAAATAAGCCGTAATCGTTTGGCCAGTTATCGCGTACTTTAGAAGGAATGAACGATTTATCGTTCAAAGCACCCGCCATACCGCCATAGTCACCCGCGCCACGCTTGAAGTTAGCAAGCATTTTACCTTGGTTCTTATTGCGCTTCTGATAGCGAACTGTGTTACCATCCCAAGGGTATAGACGCCGATCAGTGATCAATTCATCTTTACTGGTTGCTTGATTGCCCAAGAGAGACAAGGCAGCAAATTCCCATTCTGCTTCGGTAGGAAGGCGATACTCCGGTAAAAGGATACCATCTTCAAAACGCACCTTACGTTCACCGCCAGTGCGGATATCAGGGAGGTTTTTGCGAGCAGTAGGTTCAAATTGACCTGCCAAGTATGCTTCTGTGTTGAAATTGGCTTCGTTCTTCTGGTCAGGAGTCAACTCAATGATTCCTTTTTCGACAAGGATCATCTCGTTCACACGGTCAGAACGCCATTTGCAGTATTCAACAGCCTGATTCCAACTAACACCCACTACTGGGTAGTCATTGTAAGCAGGGTGACGAAGATACGTCTCGACGAGCGGCTCATTGAAAGCCAATTCTTCACGCCAAACAAGCGTATCTGGCAACGCGCGTTTCCAAACCTCAGGATAGGTCTCAGCAAACGTGTTGTAAGTCCAGAAGAGATACCCAAGATAGTCAATGTTGGATATTTCTGTTTCGTCCATATAGAACGAAGCAGTCGTAACACGACGTTCGACATTGTTCCACTCATAAGGTACATCCTGTTCGGTAGCACCCATAGTGAAAGTACCACCCTCGACCAAAACGAGGTTTGGGCCTGTGGCTTGGCCTTTGTAGTCAATCTTTTCGAAGCCTCCCCATTTCTGGTCATTATACTTCCAGCCAGTGGTATCAGAACGCTCCGATTTGCGTCCGCAACTGGCCAAAACCAGAACAAGTAAGACAAAACTAAACCCGTGAATGAGTGTTTTCTTCATTGTATTAAAAAACTGTTTAAAAAAATGAGCAGCAAATGTAGTTAAATATTGTATCTCGTTGGTTGACAAAATGTCAATTTTAACGAAAGTCTTTCATTATTGGAACATTTTCATGCAATTATTGATGTCTTCCTTGTTTTTTCGGCGTTTTAATTTATCTGATTTATCAAAAAGCAGGCCAAAAGTTACCTCATAGGTTCCTCCAGCATGGCTTGATAATGCCGAAATAGTAGCATCATAACTGATCCCAAGTTTGAAAATACCTTCCTTAAAGCCCACCAAAAAAATCATGGCATCGGCGTTTCTAAAAGTATTTCGATGCCAAAGTCCAGCAAAGACATTTCCAATACTTGCATACGCACCTAGATTCAACTGTTTGTATGGCCCCTGCGAAACAAAAAGCAGGTTCGGTGAGATAAACGAGGCAGGCTTCCGTTTATTGCCCTTTTTAACAATCAATTCTGTGCCGCCTTGCAAGGTATAGGCTAATGGAAGCCCACGAGTGACATTGCTATTGACCAAAAGGATGCCTTCATCAGGAGTTGTTAGGTGCTTTAACGCACCTCCCAAATAAAATTTTTCCCCCACCAAAAGTAAGCCACTTGATATGTCGAATCGGGTATTGGTGGTCACATCAGGTCGTATTTCGGCGGTATTGATAGTCACCCCGTTAAGCGCGTCTATTTGGTCGGGGAAGGTCAGTTTATCCCAGTTAAGGTTGGTTTGATGCATCCCTGCCTCTACTCCAATTTTAACATATAGCCCTTCTACAATTTGCAAGCGGTAGGAATACAATGCCGATGCGAGGGTTGTTTTATAGATGCCAGCCCCAGCATCGTCGCCGCCAAAACTAAAACCCAATCCGCTATTCAATCGCTCTACCCTCTGCTCGTAAAACGCGCCAAAAGTGCGGTAGGCATTGTTGAAACCCGTCCATTGGTTGCGATAAGCCACCCCCACCCGGGGGGCAAAAGAACTACCCGTAAAAGCGGGATTGGTCTGAACTGGCATGGCATAGAACTGCGAAAAAATAGGATCTTGAGCCATAGCCCTTGCCACCACAACCAACATAAAAAAAATAAGACTAAAACGCTTCATAAACAAGAGTAAATTTGGATGACAACTACCACTTGAAAAGTGACCCAACACAGTTACATCGGAACATGTCTTGGATTTTGGCGCAAATTGCGTGTTTTGTTCCGAACTACAAAATCCTAACGCCCTGTAAGTGAATGAATTGTCTGTTTCAAGCATTTTTTAATCATTTCAAGTCGTTCTTGTGAATTTTTAGTTATGATTTTTATAAAAAACGGGTTCAGTATGCTACTTTCCCGTATTTTTGTCGTATATGTAGTATTAAGCACGAACAACATTTAATAACGAATCAAATCTTTCTGAGTATGTGGAAAAAAAGTCTAATAATGATGCTGATCCTGCCTTTGTGGTTGGCTTGCAGCAAAACAGCATTTACTGGTCGTAAACAGTTTAATCTGATACCAACCAGTACCCTCAACCAAATGAGTTTTTCAGAGTACAAAACCTTTATTGCTCAAAACAAAACCATGAATTCGAGCAAAGAGGTAGAATTGGTGCGTAGGGTAGGCAATGACCTTCGCCTTGCGATGGAAGCCTATTACAGATCTAAGGGTCAAGAGAAAGAATTAAAAAACTTTTCTTGGGAATTCAACGTGATAGATGATGCCAACACGGTGAATGCATTTTGTATGCCAGGTGGTAAAGTGATAGTCTATACAGGCATATTGAAAGTTACCCAAAATGAAGATGCCCTTGCTGTAGTGATGGGCCACGAAATTGCTCATGCCATAGCCAATCATGGTAATGAACGCATGAGCCAAGGCTTGGTGGCACAGGTTGGTTTGAGTTCTTTAGATCTTGCTTTGTCGCAAAAACCATCGCAGACGCGCAACTTATTAATGAGTGCTGCTGGCGCAGGTGCGCAAGTGGGACTATTATTGCCTTTCAGTCGGAAGCATGAGTCGGAAGCAGATGAAATTGGCTTATACTTGATGGCTATGGCGGGTTACAACCCCAATGAAGCCGCTCCATTCTGGGATCGGATGAACAAATCGGGAGGCAGTCGTCCACCAGAGTTTTTGAGTACCCACCCTGATCCCAAAAAACGCTCTCAAGATTTGAAGGCCTTGGTAGTCAAGGCTCAAGCCTATGCCCGCAAGTATCCGGTGTCGGGCAGTTCAAAACGAAAATAGTGAAGCACTAAAGCAAAATAAAAAAGGAAAGGCCGAAATTTTCACAAATGTGAAAACTTCGGCCTTTCTTGTTGGGTCACAAGGATTCGAACCCTGACTAACAGAACCAAAATCTGCTGTGCTACCTTTACACAATGACCCAAAACAGCATCCTTTTCGGAAGCGGGGGCAAAGATACGTGCGTTTTATTGACTCTTGCAAGTACTTCTCAAAAAAAATTTCTATTTCATCTTATTTTTGGCAGATCGAGCCAATTGCATGAATTTTTCAGGGGTAATCAAGCCGCTGTGCCGCTCCAATACTTCTCCTTTGGGACTCAAGAACAGAAGGGTGGGCAAACCCGGTACTTCGAAGAGTTCAGCAATCTTTTTGCCTGATTCTCGGTCATAATCTGCCACGAAATTGAGGTATGCCTCGTTCATATACTGGTATATATATGGTTGCTCCAGCACTTCCTTCGTTATGACTTTGCAGGGGCCACACCAAGAGGCGTAGAAATCTACAAAAACAGGCTTTTGCTCTTGCTGCGCAAATTCTAACACAGGCATCAGTGTTTCGCTATTGACCCAGTGAATGCCTTCCGACTTTTTAGTAGAGACAGGAGGCTTGGGGGTCGTTTGAGTCGTTTTAGGCTTTGGCCTAGGGGTTGGTTTGACCGTTTTTGTGTTGCCACAGGCCAAAAAACAAAAAAATAAAATACTGAAACGGAACATATTTATACGACTGTTTATAGTTTTCTCAAATAGCATAGTAGTGCTTTTATGGCAAACGTACAATAAAACTTAGATATGGCCAATAAAATAAAGCAAAAATAGTGTAGGAATAGAACGTGCTGTAAGGTTATTGCTCCAAAGATGCCCAAGTGCAAAACGTTGGGTTACATTATTGGTGTGTGTAAACCTAATTTTCTGTATAAATATTGGGCGGAGATGACTAAGCGATTTTACGCTGCCTCCACTGTACTTGATCAATGAAAAACAAGGTGTCTTCCAATCCTGATACCACCCTGACATTGTCAGGCAACCTGAGCGAATTACTGAATACTTGAGCCCCAGAGATCAGCAATATACTATTACCAATGGCTTTGGCCGTTTGATCTAAAAAGGATTGTACCGACTGCCGAGGAGGTGGGTCTTGCAAAATGGTGTAAATATACTGTGGACGTAATGGATCACAAACGTCAGACAAGTCAGAGATAGCAGTATTGACACCTAAGTAAATAACCCTTTGTCTGCGTAAGCGCAATAGATATTGAATAAAAAGGAGGGTCAGTTCTTGATGCTCACCTTCGGGCGAGTACAGTACAAAAGTCGCAGCATCACTTGATGGATGCGCATTTTGGCTATCAATAGCAGACATGAGTTTGCGCTTGATAAGGTTGGTCACAAATTTTTCGTGGGCAGGGCTGATACTCCTAGTAATCCACAATATACTCAATTTATCTAAAAAAGGATAGATCACATCAAGCATGGCGCGCTCAAAACCATCAATATTGACATGCGAAGAAAAAACATGCTCAAATGCGGCTTCATCCATGTCAATCATGGCAAAAGTAAGGGCATCTATTTGTGCATGTTTACTATTATCGTAACGCGTTACATCAGTAGCCATGTCAGAGATATGCTCGGAAGTCATTTCTGATATCTTACTGATTTTAATGCCTTTTTTGTTCAGTACAGCAATGTTAAGCAGCAACCGCATGTCTTCATCGGTATAGTAACGGATATTGGTTACCGTCCGTTTGGGTTTAATCAGGTTGTAACGCTGCTCCCAAATACGGATAGTACCAGCCTTAATACCTGTAAGTTTTTCCAAGTCACGAATAGCGTAGATCGCCATATTACTGTTGTTTGTGGCTTTAAAAGTAATTGATAGTTTCGACACATAGAGAAACCCATACCTAAATGTCGGAATTTATCCGAAACATAGAATTTGCTTCGTCCATACACATGTCTAACACGACAATAAAGTTAAACACTATGTTGCGATAATTGTTCAAACATTCAACAAAATAGGCTACTCTCCTGCCAACCACCGTTTAAATTCAGAGGCTCGCTCTGTGCTGACAATTATATCTTGGAGTGCCACTGGTTCTAAATCAACTTTAATACGACTTTTAGAATAGGTGTGTAAGGCAGATATGGAACTAACATGGATAATGTATTGCCGATTAATCCTGAAAAATATTGCTGGGTCGAGTTGGCCTTCTAATTTTTCCAGTGGTTGATCTAAAGGATATTTTTTCCCTGTACTACGTATGACGACAAAGGTTAACTTATCTTTTGTATAAAAATACGAAACATCCTGCACATCAACTAATTTAAAACTATTGCTGAATCGAATGAGTAAACGGCGCAGGTATTTACTGCCTGAGTCATGTTGCTTCATCGTCTCGATCAAAGTAGTATAGTCGGCAGCGGGCGGCCTAAAGTTTTTTTTATATTTATCCAATGCCGCACTCAATTCATGTACCTTTATTGGCTTTAAGAGGTAGTCAACGGTGTTGTGCTTGAAGGCTTGAATTGCATACTCATCATAGGCTGTCGTGAAAATAATCGGGCACGACACCTCTATGTGTTCAAATATCTCAAAACTGGATCCATCAGCCAAGTGAATATCTAATAGTATCAGATCTGGGGCCTTTTGATCGCCCAACCAATTGATGGTTGATTCGATACTGTCGGTTCGATCCAGTTTAATGTCGCCTTGAATAACCTCGTGTAACAATTTTTCCAATCGCCTTGCTGCCGCATTTTCATCTTCTACAATTAGTAAGTGCATCATAATTTTTGAGCCCAAATGGGTATTTTAACGGTGAAAAAATGGTTTTTTTTCTCAATAACAACAGGTAGTTGACCCGTTAATTGGTATCTGTGCTGAAGGCTTTGCAACCCAAAATGAGTGCCTACTTCAGGTCTGATTTTGGGTTGTATATTGTTTCGAACTACAATGTAACCATTTTCGATATAGATCTCCACGATCAAGGGGTGCGCTGTTGAAATAATATTGTGTTTTACGGCATTTTCTAAAAGCATTTGTAACGTTAATGGCATGATGAACCCAATCTGATCGTGTGGCACTAAGTTTTTGACATGAAAATTGTGTTCATATCGCTTTTTTAGTAAAAATGTAAAATTGACCACTAACTCGATTTCTTCCTGAATACTGATAAAGTCTTTTTCTCTATATACCATGATCGTTCGATAGTAATCCGATAAGTTTTCTACATATTCAACAGCTATCTTGGGATTTTCTTCAATGATAGTAATGAGGGTATTAAAACTATTGAACAAAAAATGGGGATTGATTTGGCTTTTTAAAGCCGCAAACTGTGAGTCCGCTTTTTCTTTATTCAATAGTGCTTCTCGACGGTGGATAGCGTCCCTATTTTTGATCCAGCGGTAAGTCAGCATCGTAACAGCGGTGATGGCAGCTAATAAAAACCACCAACTGACCCAAAAAGGAGGGGCAATGGTGAATTCCCAAGTTGTTTCTGGCACATTGTCAAAGTTACCATGCTCGCTGGCTTGAAGGCGAAAAATATAATGCCCTGGAGGTAGATTAGGGTAGGAAGCAAGTTGATCTTTAGAGATCGTCCAGTTGAGGTCGAGCCCTTCAAGCATATATCGATACCGGACTGATTCTGGCTGTGTGTACCATAGTCCTGTAAAATGAAAAGTAAAATAGTTTTGGTTGTGGCTAAAGTAGTGCTGGCTAAGGTAATCAATGGGTTTTAAAAAAATAGAAATATCTATGATGGAAGGTTGAGGGTCATCATTGAAATATTCTTGAAAATCGGCAGCACGAACCAAGCCTTTTTTAGTACCCAACCAAATATGACCTTGGGGATCTTTACAGATCCCATTAAGATTGATCTCCGATAGAGGCACCCCGTTGGCCACATCGCAAAATGTAACATGATCTACCCTTTCTGGATCGAGCAAGTCAAACCCATTTTCGTAAGCCACCACCACCTGTCCACTGGCATTGCAGGCCACTCCAATTATGGACATACTGTGCAGGTTATTTTTGGTGGTGTAATTCTTAAAATTAACCCCATCGAAGCAAAATAAGCCTTCTCTATCAGTCCCAAACCAAATTCGCCCCTTTGTATCTTCTGCTATACTATATATTGTTTTTAACTCAATGCCATTTACGGTTGAATAGTGTTTAATTCCACCTTGTTCCAGCACCCGCAGTCCTTGCCCATCGGTGCCAAACCAAACTCGTTTTTTGCTATCACAAAATACTTTATATACGTATTTATTGACCATTTCAGGCAAATTAGACAATTGGTACTGACCATTGCTTCGACGTTTCATTTCGGTGACTCCTCCCAAAGTGGCCAACCATAAATGACCATCTTGGCCAGTTATGGAGAGGATACTCCCATTGGAGAGTCCATCTTTTTCGACCCAATGCCCATTTATATTGCCTGCTGCATTAAGGCTCCAAATACCATCGCCAAATGTACCTACCCATACACTGCCAGAATCATCTTCCCAAAGTGAAATAATATTATGTTTGGCAGGCAACACCCGGGTTAGTTTACCCTGTGTTTCCATATATAGACCTTGGGCGGTGCCTATCCATTTGCGTGCTTGTTTATCAATACATACTGCTTGTATATTATTGAATGGCAATTCAATCGTGCTATATCGTGCATTGGCCATATACACATCGCCCTTATTGGTAATGTACCAGAGTAAGCCTTCTCGATCTTTTTTAAGTGCTTTGATTTGACATGCTTCTGGCGGCGTGGTGATGATTGCAGGGATGAGCGCAGTATTGAGGCAAAACAGTCCTTCTTTCTCTGTACCTACCCAAATCTCTTGTTTCCCAAATATTTCTAACTGGGTCACCGCGCAATGAGGCCACCTGGGAGTTATCACTGTACAAGCCTTGGTATGGACATCAATGCTACAAATACCCTTATCCTGTGTTCCAACTAGTATATTTCCATCACTGTCAAGATGTAACGTAGTTATAATTTCATCGGGCAACCCCTCCTCGATACTTATGTTTTCAACCTGCTTTTTGCCCATGTTTTTCATGCTACAAATACTAATTCCGGCATCGGTAGCAGCCCATACATGGCCTTTTGGATCAGATATTAAGGTATAGACCTCATCACCAGCCAATCCATCATCGGCTTGATTATATTGATAAAGTCGGTTTTCTTTCCAAATATACACCCCCTCTCCATAAGTACTAAACCAGATACCTCCCTGACCGTCGTCGGCAAAAGCAGTTATCTTTTGGGTTGGCACACCTTCTTGAGGCAGCCATAGCGATAATGGAGCACTTAATGTTGATTGATCTTGTATCTCATTTGTGCTAGGAGATGAAACCTTATTAATAACCGGAATATGAGCAATAGCTCCGTTGTCAAAACCAACCCAGATCAATTCATTGATCTCAAACAGGGCAGTGATCGCGACAGATTGTACGCTGGCAGGAGCAGACACTTTGTACATTAAACTACCATCATACCGATACAGCCCTTGAGTTCCGCCAAACCAAAGCCACCCTTTGCTGTCTTGCAACATAGTAGTCACACCTATAGCCCCTTTTTCCTTAAACGCTTGATCTCTAAACCAAGGAGTTTGCGCTTGGCTAGATACAGACAGCCATAAGGATGCTACAGCCAAAATTTGACCTACCCGTAGTATAGAATGCCTAGGGTACAAGATAGCAACAAGATTCAACCAAGGTCTGTTACTGTTTTTCCAATTGTGCATTGATAGTAACACTAATTTCTTCTGCTATTTTTTGATGAACGATTTTAGGAATCTTAATATCATGGTCTGAGATTGGCACAGTGAATGAGGCTTGTACTATCATTTTGTTCCCCTTTATATCCAATGTACTTTTGATAATTCGCTCCTGTTCTATACCATGTATGTTTAGTTTTCCTTTTGCCCTTACTGTGATCTTGCCATCTTTATCAAAATTGACAGATTCAATGATTTTACCAGAAAATATGGCTTGCTGGTATTTATCACTCTCCAAATAAGTCTCGTTAAAATGTTCCCTTTGCAAGGGGCTATTAAAACCTTGCAAAGTACTCATGTTCACTTTCCATACAAATGTTTGTTTGATAGGATCAATAATGCCTCTTAGTTGATTGCTCTTGGCCTGTATGAGTTCGAGGGTCGCTTCAGATCTGATAGTGACAACCCCATTTTCACAAAGAAAAGGCTCACCTTGGTCATTTGTAGCGGCTGAACACACTAAGAGGATTACCCAAATGAGCCATTTTATGCAATTGTAGATTCTCATAATCGTCATTTAGGCGGCAAAGTAGGGTATTCTTTGCTCTACTGGTCAAGAATACCTCTAAACTGGTATAAAATTAATCTGAAACGGAATGATTTTTGTACGTATCAATACAGGAAGCGGCATTTTTTGCGTTTATTGCACTCCTTGCCAATGTCCAAATTAATTTCTTGCTTTTTAACTAAACGGTTTGATTTACTGTTTAAAAAAAAGTGATACCTTTGTGATGATTAAAACACCGTAAGTCTCATGATCTTTTCTTTCGGAAAAAAGAAGAACGACCTCGAACCTAAGGATCAGGATCGTAAAAAACGCTCACTCGAAGATTACGAATCTGACCTGACCGTGCTGAATAAATCGGAAATGAACAAAGTTGGTGGCGGCAAAGAAACCACCAAAACGTTGTCTGATTTTTCTGACTTGCGCGACAGCATGGGCGGTACTATACCCCTGTGATGACTGCCCATGCCGGCCTATTCCAATATCCCCCAAGCCTCTATCATACGGGAAAGGTTTCTACCTTTTGCGAACCCTAGTTGTATTCGAGGCATTATTATTGGAAACGACATGGACAGTTTGTTGTCTGGTCTTTACCTTCAGCATCTTTTTAGCTGGCCTATAGTTGGTGTGTATTGCAACTACACTACGCTTTGGCACATAGGCGAAACCGCCTCGTTTCTCAACGATTTAAAATCAGGATGCTACTTGGCTGTGGATCTTGATATACATCATGCCCTTATACCAAGTGTAGGGCATCATATTATTCATTTCAATTCGTCTGATCTGATACCGGGCCACCAACGGACGCTCAACCCAAATTCACTGAGGGGCTTTGCTATAAATCAAAGATTCGGCAGCAAGTATCCTTTGGCCACTATTCACTTTTTGAGGTGGATTTTTGGAGACAATACCAAAAACATAGACAGCGAATTACTGTGCTGGTTGGCAGATTCGGCATTTATCAATGCACAACAGTATAAACTCAACGTAGAAGATTGGGTACTCAACCAACTGCCATTACCGGCCTTCAAAGATATGCTGCCTCGGCTACAAACAGAGAATTTTGACCTTTTGCTAAGATCAAATGTGTTGGATCTACTCCAAGCAAATCCCCTATGTAAACCCGGCAAAAGCCAATATAAGTCGCAACATACAGGAATTGTTGGGTTTCAGTGCCAATTTGAGAATCCCAACGCACAAAACAAAGACTTGCAGCATCTTTGGTCGTTGCTGAATGCCTTCACAGGATGGAAGGGCTTGCCTTTTCCAACATATTTTGATAACTTCATAACAGGATCTCGCAGTGAGATCAGCATACCCGATCTTGTCGGTACAGGATTGCCTTTTAATACTTGGCTTCAGCAAAAACAGGTGTTTTCTTATGCCTTTATTTTTAAACACCGCTTGAACTACACGACGTTGGTTGTGTAACAAGCATAAAAAATGGCCTGTAAATCGTAAAGCGATTACAGGCCGTGCTTATAAAGTAAGCATTTTTTTAGAATACGGTAGCAAATTGTTTTAAAGAAAAGTTGTACTTTTGCTGTAAGGGAAGGATTCGAACCTTCACGGGGTAGTTAGCCTCGCCCTAAGGCGAGATTTATCCCAGATTCCCCACCCCCGAGACAGGAGGGCTTGGCTGCCAGTTTCAACACCTCACAAGTTGTTGTTGTTTGTAATCTTTATTTAAGTACAACTGCTCTTTTGCAATTTTCGCAACACGTTACCGCGTTTTGATGTCACAAAGATAATAGCACTGCGCGTTATTTTGCAAATTTTTCAATAGAAAAATTAAAAATTTACATTGTCGGCAATTTTTAATTCATTTTGTTGCCGTTTGTTTAAAATCAGATAAATAATAACCTTCAAAATTAACGATTTTTCAATGGCAAAAATGACGGTTTTAGAGCAAACAACGACTTTGGTGAATGAGTCATTTGAAATGGGGATCGTAGAAATGCCCGATTCAGAAGAAGCACTACTATTGGTTTTGTCTGCTCGTATCGAAGAAATGTTGGGACAGAAACCGGAGTTTCTGATGAGCCTATTGTATAGATTGGATGTACTGGAGGTAAAGATCAAGCCTGTCATGCATCCATTGGCTCCCGAACCTGCACACATAGGACTGGCTCGTCTGGTGCTGGAGCGCCAGAAGCAAAGGGCAGAGACCAAAAAAAGCATCATAACCAAACCATTGCAAGATGCAGAGGATTGGAATTGGTAAGGAGTCTCTAATTCATCACAATATCAGAACCAGAAGAGGATGGCCGTACTATGTGGCGGTACTCTACTTTTAATATTGTCAATGATTGTGCGTCGTGGGCATGAAGGTTGTCGCCCAATACAAAACTGTAAGTACCGCTCTGGGTAAATACTGGTTTGTTTTTGAGTACCCCATACGTATATGGATCGGCCTTGAGCGTTTTGGTATTTATTTTCAAGGCTGTGGCTTTCAAAAACTTTTTACTGTCCATCAAAGGCTTGAGGTCTCCACTAGCATTTTCGGATGGAAAGACTACGTAGAAAAAATTTCCACTTGGGTCAATAATACCTAAACGGGAGCCATGAGGCGTAGCAAATTGGAGTTGAAGCGATTCACCTTTGAATAAAAAGGTGCTTTCGGTCCACATAGTACCATTTGCGACAGCGTTATTAGGGTTGATTTTAGGGGTAAATGGCATCGCTCCCATAAGAAGCAAACCGGCGGCGGGTAATAATTGGATTAATCTCATCTTTAAGACGTTTAAAAAAAATTGCGTACTATCCTGAAATATCAGGTAGTCCTGAATGAATCGGTTGGAATAAACATGTAAATATCATGCCAAATTACAAAACGAACAAATAATACACAAAATTGTATACGAATGTCTCTACATATGCATTAAACCAATTCATGGTAGTTGCTACCGCACTACAGCCTCAATGATTTTCCCAGTACATCCGTTGGGTTCTACGATGCGCAGCATCGCGGAAAGCGTGGGTGCTATATCTGTAATACTGACCGGAGCGAAGGAAATACCGGGCTTTATATTCCAACCATACCACAATAAAGGCACGTGGGTGTCATATGGATAAGAACTTCCATGGGTAGTGCCACCAAGTTTGAATAGGTCGTCGTCGGCATGCCAACCCGGATCTAATTGAAAAATAATGTCGCCGGAACGGCTCGGATGGATTCCCCTGCGCAATTCGGACACGAAGGGGTACTCGGGAGGTAACTGCATGAGTTGCGCTCGTGTAAATGCATCATAGACACCTTTTTTGGTTTTTAAGAAGGCAATGATGGTCTCACTTGCATCTGATACTTTAATATTGTGATCAGCCAGTGCTTGTTTGTTGAGCCATATCTGCTGATTGGAAACGGAATGTATATAATTGTCTTCTACGCCGAAAGCGGTTTTTAGTACCAATTCGAGGGAGTCATCAATTTTCTTTTCTTCAAAAACACCCGCAGGGATATTCAAATCATTCATGTGCGCTGGTGTTTCGACAGCACCATGATCGGCAGTGAGAAACACCAAAACATTGTCTTTTCCTACTTTTTCATCCAAGTGCTTCAAAAAAGCAGCAATCTCTTGGTCAAGTTTTAGGTACATGTCTTGCATCTCTTCTGCATGTAACCCAAATTGGTGTCCGCAATAATCGGGAGAGGAAAAACTAATGCACAAGAAGTCAGGATATTGGTCTTTGCCCAATTCCATCTGTTGGATGGCTTCTCTTGCAAAATCCAACGTGAGGGTAGTTCCAAATGGGGTAAACCGGATCACACCATAATTATCCTTTTTGGTTTTTATATCTGTTAAATTATAGGGCATTTTAGCAGGAAATTCGTAGTATCTGCCTTGTTTGTACCCTTCAGGACTTGGCTCATAGGCTTGGTCTTTAATTTTCTCCCACCCTTTTGATATATAGGTGTCCGGTAGGTTTAAGTTATTGAATTGTTGTACCCAATTAGGGAGGTAAGGCTCTTTGGTATAGTAGTCGGAAGTAATCCAATGTCCCGTAAAATCATCAAACCAATAGGCTGCATCGGGCTTATGCCCTGCCGGCAAAATGCTTCCCCTGTCTTTGAGGCAAATACCGACCACCTTCGATTTGAAATTATTGGAGAGCAATAGTTCGTCAGTAACCGTGGAAGACAACATCACATCAGGTGATTGTTGCCCAACCTTTAACCTGTCTTTGAGTTTCTTTTGGTCGGCCAACAATTTGCTTGGCATGATTTCATCACCGGGGTTGCCTATGGTTTTGTAGCGATTGTCGGAGGTAACATAGCGGTTTTGATTCGTTTTTATATCCCACCAATCATTGGCAATGATACCATTGACAGCAGGCGTAGTGCCGGTGTAGATAGCAGCATGGCCGGGGCCGGTATAAGTAGGGGCATAATTATAATGGGTGTTTTCACAAGAAAAGCCTTCAGAAATCAAGCGTTTGAATCCTCCAGGGCCATAACTGTCGCGGAAACGGTATAAAAAATCGTAACGCATTTGATCCACCACGATTCCAACAATGAGTTTGGGTTGTGGTGCGGTTTTTTGGGCAAATAAGAACCCAGAAAGTAGGAAATATGCAAAGAGTAGGCTTGTTTTTCTCATTGTGTATGATGATATTTGTAAAAATCTTAAAACGTCTTAAATAAATAAGTTATTCTGATGATACTCAAAAAAAAGCAAAAAAAAAGAGTCAGACAATTGCTGCCCGACTCTATGAAAACACCTAAAACCCTATTAACTATTCTTAAATAGGAGCAGTTATGCTACCTCAATATTTTTAACTAATGGTTTCACTTCTTCTTTCTTAGGGAGTGTCACATTTAGGACTCCATTTGTATAAACAGCGGCAATATCCTCTTTGTTCACAGTTTGCGGCAAATTAAATGAGCGTTTGAAATTTTCATTGGAAAACTCTTTCCTCAAGAATTTGCGATCGGTCTCCTCTTCTGTATTTGATACCCGTTGTCCAGTTATGGTCAAGAGATCTTTCTCTATTTGAAGGGAAAAGTTCTCTTTTTCAAATCCGGGTGCTGCCAATGCTAACAGGAAAACATCTTTGGTTTCCGAAACATTAGCGGCAGGTACTGTCGCATTGGAGTCACGGCCGATAAAATCATTGAGGCCATGAAACCAAACATCGTTTAGTAAACGGTTGGTGATTGATTTGGTTGCGGGGTAAGGCATAAATTTTATTACGTTTGTCATTTTTAATACTTTTATATTGTGATAGATATGCAGATCTATCAGCAATCGCTGTTCCAATTGAAAAAAGAAAGCCTAAATGACGGAAAATCTTAAAAATAAGCGACAAAAAGTCAGTTAAGAACCCCAATAACTGACTTTTTGTCACTAGCACTATGCATCTGCATCCTTCAAGGCTTCAGAAACCAGAAGCCCAAAAAACGTGCTTAGTGTCCACCCATAAGCCTGTGCTTGTTGTGGTACAATACTGGCTGGCGAAATACCCGGAATGGTATTGGCCTCTAAGATCTGAAAAGTATCGCCTACTAATATATAGTCAAAGCGAACTACCCCTGTACACTTGAGTATATCGTAGAGTTTGAGGGTCAATGCTTGGCACTGACTGGTTTGTGCATCGGTGAGTTCAGCAGGTGTGACCTCCTTAGATTTTCCCTCGTACTTGGCAGCAAAATCGAAAAATTCAGTTTCGGGAATGATTTCTGTAATGGGCAATACAACGATTTCGCCATTGACGCGCAAGGCTCCATTACCGAATTCCCTACCGGGCATATAGGCTTCCACCATTACTTCTCCACTGTATCGAAAGGCTTCATCTATGGCTGGTTGCAGGGCATCTGCTGTTTTTACTTTGGTCACTCCAAAACTAGATCCATGATCGTTGGGCTTCACAAACAGCGGTAACCCCATAGTAAGAATGGCTTTTGCATCTATTGGATCATTGCGCCGAAACAACATAGATGGTGCCATTGGGATCGCATAGGGCTTCAACTGTGCTTTGGTATTGTTCTTATTCATAGTGAGTGCACTCACATAACCATTGCAACAGGTATAAGGAATGGATAGCATTTCAAGATAGCCTTGCATTTTTCCATCTTCCAAGGGGCTGCCGTGCAAGGCGGCAAAAGCGCAGTCAAATTTTATTTTTTCGCCCGAAATAGTTAGGCTAAAATCGTTTTTATCAACATCCAATCCGCTATCTAGGTCGCGCCAGGCATCTTTTTGAATATCAATTAAAAAACTGCGATATTGAGATTTATCTAGGTTGTCTTTTACAACCTGACCGCTTTTGAGGGAAATGACCCGCTCTTCGGAGTCCCCTCCAGTTAAAATGGCTATATTTTTCATCATGATGCAAAAATACGGACTTCTAGGTAATCAAAATACTGTTCTGCCAATTTCTAGCAAATAAACAATCAATCGGACAATGAGGTTATGGATATAGAGACTACATTTGCCAATAGTTATATAATTCAAATAGTTGTCATGAAACAAAGAAAAATAACCACCTGCTTATTGGCCTTATGGGCTAATTTTCTTATTGCACAAAACCATCCATGTGCCCTCGACCTGATGAAACCCAATCAGCCATTGATGTGGGAGGCGCAACACATATTGGACGATGCAGCGGCCAAGCATTTCAAGTCGGGTGGGGCTGCTGATTTCTCCAATGAAGCAGTCACTATCCCTGTGGTCGTACACATTATCCACAACAATGGCACTGAAAACATTTCGGATGCACAAGTGGAGCAAGCCATTCAATGGCTCAACGAATCGTTTGCCAATCAGGGTTATTTTGATCAAAATAGCGGTGCGGAAACTGGTATTCAGTTTTGTTTGGCCAAACAAAAGCCTGACGGCACTGCTACCAATGGAATCGTGCGGGTACAAAGTGCTTTATATACAGAGATAGATATTGGTTCAGAAGACCTAGAACTGAAGAATCTAAGCCGATGGAATCCTTCCAAGTATATCAATATTTGGGTGATCAAGGAGGCTTGTTATCAGGGCAATTGTGGGGTGGCGGGCTATGCTTATCCGCCCACCTATCACGGCAATAGTTATGATGGGTTGGTGGTAGAATCCAAATTTTTTGGTACTGACCCTTGGAAGATTGCCTTGGCGACCCACGAAATGGGTCACTATTTTGGCCTTTTGCACACTTTTGAGGGCGGATGTATCAATGCTGATTGCTTGGTAAACGGCGATAAGGTCTGTGACACGCCTCCCGATAATAGTACTGCTTATATTGATTGTAGTGCGCAAGCCAACACTTGTAACACGGATACCCAATCTGGATTTAGCACCGATCAACAAGACCTCACCAACAATTATTTAGATTATAACAATCTGCTCTGTACCCATGATTTTACGGAAGGGCAAGCGAAAAGAATGGAGTTCTTTTTGAATGGTACTCGCCAATCACTGTTGGGGTCTAATGGTTGTGACCTGCCATGCCCTTTGACAGTGAATGCGGCCTTTACACCCTCTGATCTTGTAGTAGAATTGGGGGCAACGGTCTCGTTTACGAATACCAGCCAAAATGCCAGCACTTACACTTGGAAGGTGAATGGGCAACAATTTAGCACCAATCCCAATCCCACATATCAATTCAATCAAGTGGGTACGTTTACTATTTTATTGGCTGCCGAGTCAAACAATGCCCTCTGCGATGTTGACCTTTTTTCAAAAAACATCATCGTGAATTGCAATACCATGGCCGATTTCACGGTGAGTGCGCTTACCGCAGCACTGGGCGAAACGATCACCATCAATAACACCAGCACTAATGCCACACAGTATGAATGGTTCGTAAATGGAGCCTCCCAAGGCTCCTCCCTGAATACCTATACGTTGATGGCGGAGGGTATTTATTATATCCGGCTGGTGGCAACCAATGGAAGTTGTAGCGATGAGAAGATCATCATTGTAGAGGTTCCCGGGATATGCACCGATTTTGCTTTTCAAATAAGTTTAGTAGAGAGTACTATATCGAGTATGACTATTTTAAAAGATAGCACCATCATGCTTGGATTGTTGAATACTTCAGGAAATAAAAATCTTATGAAGGTGAATAAGAAAGGTGAGGTGGTCTATGTCAAAAAAGTTGTAAGCACTAGCTCAACAGAACCTATACGGCCAACTAGATTGGAGGCTTGCGATGACGGAGGCTTTATTTCTACCTTTGAATACACTCCGGGGTATAACACCATTGCAAAATTTAATACAGAGGCCGATCCTATCTGGGCATTATCTTTTTTTTCGGGACAGTCTCCCTCCGATGCAGTGTCCGCACCCAACGGTGGGGCTTATGTGCTCATTAATGATCCAACTCTGGATCTTTATCAAAACCTAGTAAGGATAAGTGGTACTGGCACAATCATGTGGAAAGTGGGGATTGGATCTAACTTACCACTTGTTGTACAGCGTATTCATCCAGCGAACGATGGCTCTGTTTATTTAACAGGATCGTACAATAATAGTCTGTCTTTTATCATGAAAATTGATCAAAATGGTGAATTTATTTGGAAAAAATCAATTCTAAGTAGTGGACTTGGATTCTATGCTAACACGATGTCAGAAGACAATGAGGGTAGCGTTTATTTAGCTGATGAACAAAATGCAGTCCTTAAACTATCGCCAACAGGTAATAAGGTTTGGGCTAAACAATTTCTGGGGATAGAAGGCATTATTTCTATATCAGGATCTGCCACTGGCTCCGGTTTTACAATGGTTGGAGCTGTCCTTACTCCATTAGGCTATATAGATGGTGTGGTAGGTATATCAAGCAATGGCGATATCATTTGGGCGTCACTACCTTTAACAAATATAGTACACACATATGAAATAAAACCTTATTTTAACTCTGGTTATATAATCACAGGCATAAATGGTACCTTTGATAACAATCAAGGCTGCCTGCTCAAAACCAATGCCATTGGGGGAGCAGGGGCGTGCTATGAAAGTATTCTACTTTCTCAGTCTGAGAACATCAGTGTGTTTGCCTCCATTGGGCAGTTTAGTATTAGTGATTTAGATATTGGAACCGCTTCGTCAAGTACCTTAATTTCTTTTGATAGAACTCAAGATCTCATTCCTCTTTGTGATGTCTCTTGTATTTCGGCGGAACTATGCTTTAATAACCTAGATGACGATGGAGACGGGTTGGCCGATTGCCTGGATTCAGATTGCATCTGCGATGATTTTCCTTGCGAAAACAGAGCCGACGAAAACTGGTATTTTGGCACCCATGCAGGCCTCAATTTTTCGACTTCGCCGCCCACGGTCTTGACCGATGGTCAAACAATTACCAGTGAAGCCACTTCGACCATTTCTGATGCACAAGGCAATCTCTTGTTTTATTTTGGCGATCGAGGGCGCAATCGTTTTCATGATGAGTCCTTCTTTTATGTTCAAGGAGGAGGATGGCTGGATGAGTGGCAAATAGTGCCACATCCAACTAAAAAATACCTGTTTTATGCGTTTAAGCAAAGCCAAATAGGGGGTGTTCATTACAGTCTAATAGACATGCGGCTCTATGGTGGTAAAGGTTATTCAGTTCCAGGGTTTGAAAATATCTTACTAACTTCCCCTTCAACCGCTATAGCAAACTCCAGCGTCATAGAATCTTGCGATTTTGATGGGTATTGGCTTGTGGCCAATGATGATAATGGGTCTAATTTTTGGGCATACAAAATAGATGCAAATGGCCCACAAGCAACTCCAGTTATTTCCAATACGCTTGATAGTAGCCAAGAAATGGCCTGTTCGCCAGATGGTACTACGATTGCCTTTGTCAAAGGAAGTAAGTTATCTTTATATGCTTTTGACAAGTCAACTGGTGCGATTCAATTCGAAAGCGAATACATTTTCCCTACCAACCCGCTTCAGATTTTTGAGTTCTCTCCCAATGGAAAATTGCTTTATCTGCGACAAAAAAACCAAAATCCAGTTAAAATTCTTCAAGTTGACTTGACCAGCAGCGACAGTTCAGCCGTTATCAATAGTGCGATTGAGATGCCCGAGATAGCAGTAACCACTGGCAAAGGCTATTTGGCACCAGACAATAAAATTTATTTTAGTAGATGGACTACAAATGGAGAATCTAAATTGGGCACCATCCATAGACCCAATATCAAAGGCCAAGGATGTTTGTTTGAACCTGATGCTATGTCGTTGGGAGATAGTACATTTGTTAAATCTCTCTGCAACACCATCCGCCGCAACAATGCGCCGATAGAAGCCTATATTAAACGACCCGCACCCGACACGATCTGTATATCCGAACCAGCGACCGACTATACCTATTTTGCCAGAAATATCGGTTGTTCAACCGATTCTGTGGACTGGAAAATAGAAGGTCTCGATGCCGTATTTGTTCAAAAAGACAATAAACAAGCCACCCTCAATTTTCTTGGAGGAGGCTCTGGCAGGTTGATTCTCACAGTATTTACAGCCTGTAACACTAGTGCTGATACGATACCTATTTTCATTACCAAATCAAGCGAAAAAGTCCTTGATCTTGGAGATGACATTAGTATTTGCGAACTCAATGCTGTAAATTTGAAAGCCGAAAGCGGGTTTACTAAGTATAAATGGAACAATGGCAGCACGGACTCCACCATTATTACTTTGGTGCCTGGAAAATATTGGATAGATGTATGGGATGATTGTGGAAACAAACAGACCGATACCATAAATGTCGTACTTAATCCCATATCATCCATCGGCTTAGGCGCAGATATAGAAACCTGTAAAAATACTACCACCACTTTCCAACGCCCCGACGACATCATAGCCTGGAACTGGTCGCCAGTTCAGGGTATTCCTTGCGATACCTGTCAGACCATCACCTTGTCGCCCACTCAAACCACAACTTGGGAAGTAACAGGGGCTAATCAATATGGTTGTGTCACCAAAGATTTTTTAAAAATCACTGTCGTCAATACTATCAGCATCGTGATTGATACTTCTATTTGTGTCAAAGACCAAATCACCTTGTATGGAAATGAATTTCCGTCTGATACCATGGCTTCTGTGTTTTTACCGACTGATGGATCTGGTTGTGATACCTTGCTGATGGTGACAGTGAGTCCCAAAAAGGCAGAAATCGCCATTGCACCCACTGAAAAAACGATCAAAATTGGAGATGCCGTAGAAATCAAAACGACCTTGAGCGGTGCCGCTCCCTTTAACTTGGCTTGGACTCCTGCTACTTATTTGACGTGTACCGATTGTCTTGATCCTATTTCGGAGCCGCTCGAAAACATCACTTACCTTTTATCTGTTACAGATAAGGAGGGTTGTGTTACGGAAGATTCGGTCAAGATCACGGTAGTGGATAGTTGTACCTTGTACATACCCAATATATTTAGTCCCAATGGCGACAAAATCAATGACATTTTTTATCCGATCACTGACCCTTGCGTAAAAATCGTATATTCGTGGCGGATCATCAACCGTTGGGGCGACCTGATTTTTGAAAGTGTCAATTTTGAGCCAAATAACCCAGATTTTGGCTGGAATGGACTCAGCAAAGGGCGCGAACTACCTACGGACACCTATGTATGGGTAGCCGAATGGGGCTACTATGATGGCCGAAAAGAGGTAAGAAAGGGTGATGTGACATTGGTGCGCTAAGGGGAAGTGCGGTTGATCGAGAATCGGAACGAAGGCAACCAAATTAACTATTCAGGCATCATAAAGAGCAATCATATAAATTACACATTTTTAGTGTTTAAATTAGTATAATACATGAAGCATCTTTTATTTCACACCATTGCTTTGGTACTTTTGTCCGGTTTTGCTACCGCTCAAAACAATGTTACTTTCGACCGCGAACTACAATGGGCTACGGCTCCTGGCAGATATACCCTATCCGACGGGAATGTACTCGAATACCTAAAACTGGAGAAATGTACCTACTGGGATCAGGCTCCCACCTTGCCCGTTTTCTTAGAAAGTATGCCGCTTGCAGGGGCATCAACAGTAACAGCAGAAATCAATAATATTCTATACGAACCCCTACCATTTAGACTTACGGCTGACCTTGATAAAATAGGAGCGGCACCAGAGGTAAGTGTACAGGTAACCCAAGAACGCAATGCTTTTAAGGCTTGGCTACAAGTACTTCCGCTCCGCAAACTACCTAATGGGAGCATCGAAAGGGTACGTTCATTTAGTATCACTTTGAAAGTAGAACCTATGCTCCCAAATGGTGGTGCGATAGATCGTGGTGGGCCATTTACTACGACTTCTGCCTTGAGTACGGGCAATATTTACAAGTTTGGGGTAGCCAGTACAGGTATTTACAAACTGGATTATGCCTTTTTGAAAAACGAATTAAAAATATCGGATCTCGACAATATCAATCCTCGCTCTATCCGCTTATTTGGTAATGGCGGGTTTATGTTGCCTGAAAAAAACAGTGATGAACGCCCCGACGATGTCCTCGAACTTGCCATACAAGTTACAGGCGAAGCCGATGGCAAATTTGACCAAGGCGATTTTATTTTGTTTTATGCTACAGGCCCTCAGCCTTGGTTTTACAAGCCCAGCACTACCAATCCTCAACTAACCATAAGGCACCATTTGTACGACCGAAATGCTTGGTATTTTATCAAAACAGGAGAAGGTAATGGCCTTCGATTGCAAGAACAACCCAGTATCAGCGGAGGAGTGGTGACTGAATCATTTGATGATGTGGCACGATTTGAAGAAGACAAAACCAATCTTCTAGATTTCAACACTTCTTCTCAAGGATCTGGCAAACGGTGGTTTGGCGATTACTACTACCAGAGCAGGGAACAAGAGTATAAGTTTGACTTTGCAGATATTGTGCCGGGAAGCCCAGCCCGGATGCGGGCTGAATTTGCGGCAAGGTGTGGGATTGGCTCCACCGTTACCATTACGCCCGAAGGGGGCGGCCCCGTGACCCTAGCCATATCAAATGTCACCGTTACCAACAATGATGCAGAATTTGCAAGGGTTGTGGCTGCGGTCACCAATTTCACCCCACCATCCAATAGTTTTAAAGTAAAAGTAAAATACCCAGAGGTGGGTGCACAAAGCGAAGGCTGGCTCGACTATATAGAAGTGAATGTGCGCAGGAAACTAAACCTTTCCAGTAAAATACTGGCCTTCCGCGACTTGAGCAGCCTTACCCAAGACATTACTACGTATAAGATATCCAATGCAAATGGCGCTAGTATTTGGGATATTACGGTGCCACACCAACCAGCCTTGCAATTGCATACCAATAATGGAGGTATCCTTGAATTTGGCGCGAATACGCTCAATGTACTTCGCAGTTACGTTGGATTCAATTCAGATGCCTCTTTTCCTAAACCTGAAAAAGTAATTGGCAAAATAGCCAATCAAAACCTGCACGGTATTGACAATGTAGATCTTGTCATAATCTATCATCCAGATTATGAATCTCAAGCGAAGCAACTGGCCGAGCACCGCAAGTCTTTGAACGGATATGAGGTAGCAATGGTAGAAATTGGCCAATTGGCCAATGAGTTCTCTTCGGGGGCTAAAGATCCGGTGGCTATCCGCGATTTTTCTCGGATGCTTTTGGAGCGAAATCCTACCCGGTTTAAGTTTTTGCTATTGATGGGCGATGGATCCTTTGATCCGCGCAACCTGACCAATAGCGAAGACAACAAGGATTTTATCCCAGTTTGGGAAACAGCAGAATCATTTAGCCCTATTTCGGCCTTTCCATCCGACGATTTTTATGGATTGCTAAGCCCTGATGAAAGCGGTGCGCTGATTGGTGCTTTGGATATTGCGATAGGTCGGATACCTGCCCGCAATGGGGGCGAAGCCCAAGCCGTGGTGGATAAAATCATTGCTTACGAAAAAGATCCTGCTACCTTAGGTGATTGGCGATTGAAGGCTCTGTACATTGCTGATGATCAAGACGGAAACCAACACGTAGATCAGGCCGACAAATTGGCCAACCAATCAAATACTGAAAAAGGCTGGCTCAATATTGAAAAAATATACTTTGATGCCTATCAGCAAATAGCCACTTCGGGTGGTGCTCGTTTTCCTGATGCCAAATCGGCCATCAATGCCAACATGTTTAAAGGAGCCTTGATCATGCAGTATGTGGGTCATGGTGGCCCACGCGGCTGGGGTCAGGAGCGCGTCGTAGATAACAATGATATAGCAGGATGGGAAAACCCCAATAGGAATCCACTCTTAATCACGGCTACCTGCACCTTTGGCGGATACGACGATTACAGCACTTTGACTGGAGGAGAACAGGTATTGCTGAAAGAAAAGAGTGGAGCCGTTGGCCTATTCACCACTGTACGATCAGTCTATATACAAGGCAATGATGCCTTAACCGATGCCCTCCAAGAGGTTTTATTCAAGCAACCCAATGGACAGGCTAGTGCCATCGGAAGCATTTTAATAAAGGGTAAAAACACCATCACTTCAGGTCAAGACAATGTACGTCGTTTCACTTTGCTCGGCGATCCATCCATGACCTTGCCATTGCCAGAATACAATGTAGCAACCACCAAGATAAATGGCAGAGATGTAGCGACGGGTCAGATTGATACGATCAAAGCGTTATCAAATGTCATTTTGGAAGGTATTGTTACCGATCAGCAGGGCAATATCCTGAATGATTACAATGGCAAAGTAACGGTAGCCTTGTATGATAAGGCTCAAAACTTGAAAACATTAGGCCAAGACTCCGATAGCCCGATTCGCTCGTTTTCGGTACAACGCAACATTCTATTCAAAGGTAGTGCTACGGTGGCCAATGGCCGCTTCACCATCCAGTTTGTAGTACCTAAAGATATTAACTATAACTATGGCAAAGGAAAAATCAGTTATTATGCTGACAATGGTACCATGCTAGATGCGGCTGGAGATGACGAAAATATCATCATTGGCGGCAACTCCAATCAGATTCAAGACGATCAAGCACCCATTGTAAAGGCATTTTTGAATACGGATGCATTCGCCTTTGGTGGTATCACCAATGATGATCCCAAAGTACTCATCAAGTGCGCCGACGATTATGGTATGAATGTGAGTGGCACCAGCCTTGGGCACGACCTCACGGCAGTTTTGGATGGCAATGTCGTAGAGACCATCATTTTGAATGATTTTTATGAGAGCGAAAAAGACAATTATAAAAAAGGACAGGCCATATATCCATTGCAAAACCTCACGCCGGGTCGCCACACCCTCAAGGTAAAGGGCTGGGATATAGCCAATAATCCAGGAGAAGCCTATACCGAATTTATTGTTTCTGAAAACGCCTCAGCATCTTTGGCACACGTTTTGAACTATCCAAACCCATTTAGTACCCGCACCAGTTTCCAATTTGAGCACAATATGCCGGGACAAAACATTGATATTCAGGTAAGTATATTCACTGTGGCAGGAAAATTAATAAAAACGATTTCTCATGCAACCATTTCAGAGGGTTTTCGCGTCAATGACATTGAGTGGGACGGACGCGATGACTATGGAGATATTTTGGCCCGTGGTGTTTACCTATATAAAGTGAAGGTACGCGGTACCAACGAAAATGGTTCAGTGTCCACTACTCAAAGTGATTTTGAAAAATTAGTTATAATAAAATAGCCAACTAACATACTTTTGCAGCATGATTAAGAATTTGATTGCACCATTGGCTCTAGCCATTCAGTTTATATGCCTCGGATCTGTGATGCAGGCACAGATTTCCATTAAATGTATTAATGGTCAGGGATTTTCCGTTGACCCTATTACAGGAGCACAAGTGCCTACTGGCGAAAAGTGCGCCAATGCGGTGACCTCGGCCGTACCATTCTTACGCATTGTACCTGATGCCCGTGGAGGTGCTATGGGCGATGCAGGTATTGCAACTTCTACCGATCCTAACTCCATGCATTACAACCAATCAAAGTTGGCTTTTGCGGATAAAAACACCTCTATTTCGGCTACTTATACGCCTTGGATGCGCAATTTGGGTCTAAACGATGTTTATTTGGCTTACTTATCGGCCTATCATAAACTTGGTGATATGCAAGCCGTAGGCTTGAGCATGCGCTATTTTTCACTGGGTGATATTGAATTTACCGATGAGAAGGGCGAATCCCTCGGACAAGGCCGTCCCAATGAATTTGAGATTACTGGTGCTTATAGCCGTAAACTTTCAGATCGTTTTTCTGCGGCTATCGGTGCCAAATTTATCCGTTCCAACTTGGCCACTGGCCGTTTTGTAGAAGGTAATGAGATCAAGCCTGGCGTGGCAGGCGCAGCCGATCTATCTTTCACCTATAAGGCTCCGGTGAAGTTTACTAAAAACAAAGGTGAATTTGTGGTTGGTGCTGCGGTGACCAACCTCGGCTCTAAGATCACTTATACCAACTCGGTCAATCGTGATTATATCCCCGCCAACCTCGGTGTAGGTCTGGCTTGGAAAATCAACTTAGACGATTACAACTCTATCACCATTACGTCTGATTTCAACAAACTGCTTGTGCCTACCCCTTGTCGCGGTACAGAAGCAGAATGCGATCAAGATGGCGACAAAATCCCCGATTACAAGCAAAAAGCACCTATTTCTGGTGCATTTAGTTCATTTGGCGATGCAGAGGGTGGATTCAAGGAAGAGTTGAAAGAGATCACAACCAGCATTGGTGCCGAATATTGGTACGATGAACAATTTGCCATCCGCATGGGCTATTTTTATGAGAACTATTCAAAAGGCAATCGTAAATATTTCAGTGTTGGATTGGGTCTGAAATACAATATTTTCGGATTGAACTTCTCTTATTTAGTGCCTACCAGCAACCAGCGCAACCCATTGGACAACACCCTTCGATTCTCTTTGATCTTCGATTTGGAGGCATTTGAGGGCGATGAAGAATAATATTTTAGCAAACTAAGTATCTTTAAGCGTCTGAAAAACCCATTTGAGTTTTTCAGACGCTTTTTTTATCCATACCACGACATATGAGACACTATATATTGTATTCACTTCTTTTCTTCACCACGCTCGGAGCATGGTCTTGTAGTAAAGACGACGAACCTAAGCCCGGGTTTGAAATGTTGTATCAAGCCAATTTTTCTATTCCTGCCGGAATAGGCGTATTTGATGTACACCATTTTCAACTAAAAAACATACAGACTCGCTATCAACAACTATTGGAACAAAACCAAAAGCAGGATAGCGACATTGTTGGCATTCTTACGGCTGAATCGGTGCTAACAGGTGTTTTTGGTGATGTCAATCTGGATTTTATTGATCAGGTTTCAGTCCGCGTTTACAATGAAAGCGATCCCAATGACTATATTGAGGTTGCCTACAGGCAGCCAGTCCCTTTAGATCCGGGCAATACCTTGGGCTTGATTCCTTCTTTGGCCAATAGCAAAAGATTCTTGACGGGCTCTCGTTTTAGTATTGATGTAGTGTTGTGGCTTCGCCGCACTACGACCGAAGAAAATTCAGTGACCCTGAACCTGAAATTGCGAACCAATTATTAATCTAACGTGAGTTCGGGCATTAAACAATTGACAATCAATCACATCTATCATTCCCGATGAAAAATCGGGAATGATAGATGCCCGAACTCACGTTAATCTAAATTCCACTGGAACTTTATCCCATGTCTGGCCGTTTTTGTTTCTTTGCACAGAAATAAAATTTATGACAAATACGGTAGAAACGAAGTGGCAACGCATCATAAGGGTAACGAAACAGGCGATCTCTGGATCAGAACAAGATTTTACAACCGGTAGTACTGATCGCGCTATCGTACTATTGTCTATCCCAATGATTTTGGAGATGATGATGGAGTCTTTATTTGCGGTGGTAGATGCTTTTTTCGTTGCAAAAATAGGGATAGAAGCGGTTGCAACCGTTGGTTTGACAGAATCTGTATTGACCTTAGTCTATTCGTTAGCCATAGGTTTGAGCGCGGGGGTCACTGCTGTGGTATCGCGGCGCATTGGAGAAGGCAATAAAAACGCTGCTGCCGAGGCTGGTGCTCAAGTTATCCTAATAGCAATAGCCGTTTCTGTACTGATTGCTATCCCGGGCTATATTTTCGCAGAAGATATATTAAGCCTGATGTCAAAAGATCAAAGTATCTCTGCTACAGGACATCAATTTACTCGATTATTGCTAACGGCTAATCTGCCGATTCTACTGCTCTGGATGCTCAATGGTATTTTCAGGGGCGCAGGCGATGCCTCTACGGCCATGAGGGCTTTGTGGCTTGCCAATGGAATCAATATTATACTTTGCCCAGCCTTCATTTTTGGATGGGGGCCTTTACCCGCCATGGGTGTATTGGGATCAGGCATTGCGACTACCATAGGCCGATCTGTAGGGGTTTGTTACCAACTTTGGCATCTATTTCAGGTCGGTAAAATCATTCACCTGAAGATTCCTATGTTCAAGCCAAAATGGGATATTATAGGCAGTTTGCTAAAGATTGCTTCGGGAAGCACTGGCCAATACCTTATTTCTTCGGCTAGTTGGATCTTTATGATCTATATACTAGGCCAAATCAGCAAAGAAGTGACAGCGGGTTATACGGTGGCTATTCGCATTGTGATATTTATGATCTTACCAAGTTGGGGCATGGCCAATGCAGCAGCCACTTTGGTGGGGCAAAACCTTGGTGCTGGTCAACCTGACCGGGCAGAAAAATCTGCTTGGCGAGCCGCTTATTTCAACATGATATTCATGGCGTGTGTTAGTGCTTTGTGTTTGGTGGCTGCACCCTCGCTGATCCGTATATTTACCCATGAGCCAGAAGTGGTGCATTCAGGTGCTTTAGCATTGCGTATCATCGCAGGTGGTTATGTGTTTTTCGGATATGGGATGATCTTGTTGCAAGCCATCAACGGTGCTGGGGATACGCGCACGCCGACTTTGCTCAACTTTATTTGTTTTTGGCTATTGGAAACTCCCTTGGCGTGGCTATTGGCCTTGTATTTCGAGTGGGGACAGACAGGAGTTTATTGGAGCATTGTCATTTCTGAATCCATCATGGCATTGGGTGCCGTCTGGATATTTAAACGAGGCAAATGGAAATCCATCAAAGTATAATATTGTTGTAACTTGCAGCCCCGAAACCACACTCCTCTCACTATTCAATATTATGCAATGTTTTTATTTATAACCCGCCCTTTTATGAAAAACAATCTAAAAAATATCATTTTTGTTAGCATCGCTATGACTTGTTTTGGCTGCCAACAGGAATGCACTGCGCAAACGCCAATCAAAGAGGTACGGCTTGCCAATAAAAAAATCGTACTCATTTTAGATAGTATTTCTGCTTCCGAATCCATTATTCATGACCAGATAGACGGATTTTTTGATAAAGTGACCGCCTCCGAAATGTCCATTCAAATGAAACGCCCCTTGGAGGGGAAAAGCAGAGAGGCCCTATTGCCCTACTATATGGGTTTTCTTCAAACAGACGTGGCCGATTTTGACTACAAAGAGTCAAAGTTTGTGGCAGAACTCATTACTAAGATCCATAGCACTTGCGGAGAGGTCAATCCCGATATTTTTCCGGATACCCTGAAACTCATCAAAACCAAAGGTCGTCACTACGGCGATGGGGTTTGGTACACCCGCGAAAATTGTATCATAATACCTGCCAATGAATTGGCTACCCGCAAGACCAATCCTTTTACTTCTACCCTTTTTCATGAAACATTTCACGTGTATTCTAGGCTCAATCCTGTCAAAAGTGCAGCCTTGTATGGACTGATTGGTTTCCAAGCATTTGGGTATAACAACCTTCAAATACCTCCAGCATTGAAGGAGCGGGTGCTGTACAACCCTGATGGCGTGGACTTTGCGCAACGGATAGCCTTGGCTCAAGAAGATGGCACTACCATACACGCTATTCCAGTTATTTTTTCAAACAGTGTTGGTTATGAACCCGGGCGCGACGAGTTTTTCGGATATGTAGAGTTCAATCTCTATCAAATCATGGATAACTTAGACGGTACATGGAGTGTGATCACGAAAGAAGATGGATGGAGCAGCACACTCAATATAGATGGCCAAACAGATTTTTTTAGGCAAATAAAAGATAATACCGGTTATATTATTCACCCCGATGAAGTGCTTGCCGATAATTTTTCCTTTATTATGATCGGCAAAAAGACACCATCACTCTCGGCAAAATTTTCTCCTCCGGGTAAGGAATTGCTCAAACAGATTGAGAAGATTTTGGAGGCGAAATAATACCAATAATATAGGTAAAGGACAAAAAAATCCCCGCCCTCGAAGTATCGAGAGCGGGGATATATTTTACTAAGTATTTCCAGAAAATTACTTCTCCAACTGATCTTTCAATGCAGCCAAAGACGCAAGGTCACCAAGGGTTTCCTTTTCTACTTTCTTTTGTACTTCTGTGATAGCAGTTTGTTGTTCGCCATCTTCTTTCATACGCTCCGCTCTAACTACAGCATCTGCCTTGTTCTTGATGTCTTCCGCATAGCGCGTATGAGACACCAATAGACGGCGATCTTCTTTGTTGAACTCGATGATTTTCACCGTAACAGTTTCTCCAACTTCTACCATGCTGCCGTCATCTTTTTTGATGTGCTTGGCTGGTGCGAAGGCTTCGAGGCCGTGTGGCATATTGAAAGATGCGCCTTTGTCGTCGCGCTTGGTAGCAGTAGCATCGTGGTAAGAACCAACTGGGAACATTGTTTCAAAAGTATCCCAAGGGTTTTCCAAAATTTGCTTGTGTCCAAGGCTGATCTGACGCTTGTCGTTGTCAACACCCAGTACAATCACTTCAAGTGGGCTACC
Source organism: Saprospiraceae bacterium (assembly GCA_031373665.1). Classification (GTDB taxonomy): domain Bacteria; phylum Bacteroidota; class Bacteroidia; order Chitinophagales; family Saprospiraceae; genus M3007. Next base: position 31,056 of record JANMMZ010000073.1, read on the forward strand.
CACTTTGATGAACTCACTTGGATGTGCATAACGCTTAGTCCAGCTCAAATCGCTGATGTGAACCATACCGCCAACACCTTCTGACAATTCTACGAATATGCCATAGTTGGTGATATTTTTCACAGTACCTGTGCTGCGGCTATTCACTGGGAAACGCGCTTCGATTTCACTCCAAGGATCAGCAGTCAATTGCTTGATAGAGAGTGACATCTTGCGGTCGCTACGGTCAATAGTTACTACGCGGGCTTCTACATCTTGGTTCATCTTGAAGAATTCCTTCGCATTGATGCTCTGGTTGCCCCAAGTGATTTCGCTGATGTGGATAAGACCTTCAACACCTGGTTGGATTTCGACAAATGCGCCGTAATCTTCGATGTTGACGATTTTACCGCTTACTACAGAACCTTCGTTCACATCGGCAGCCAATACTTCCCACGGATGTGGAGTCAACTGCTTCAGGCCGAGGCTGATACGCTTCTTGTTTTCGTCGAAATCAAGTACCACCACGTTGATACGCTGGTTGAGTGTCAATACCTCGCTTGGATGCGAGATACGGCCCCAACTGATATCCGTGATGTACAACAGACCATCCACACCACCAAGATCAAGGAATGCACCAAAATCAGTGATGTTTTTAACGATACCTTCCAATACTTGACCTTTTTCAAGACCAGCAAGGATGTGCTCGCGCTGTTCTGCCAAATCGCTTTCGATAAGAGCCTTGTGGCTGATAACGGCATTTTTGATTTGCTCGTTGACCTTTACCACCTTGAATTCCATCACCTTATTAACATACTGATCGTAGTCAATAACTGGTTTGATGTCAATTTGAGAACCTGGAAGGAAAGTCTCCAAACCGTTGCAATCAACAATAAGACCACCTTTGGTTTTGCTGATAACTGTACCGCGAATGATGGTTCCGTTTTTGAAAGAATCAACGATGCTTTCCCAAGCGCGCAAGATTTTTGCTTTGCGGCGCGACAGACCTAGTTGACCTTGGCTGTCTTCTTGGCTTTCAACATAAACCTCCACTTCATCGCCAGGTGCTAAGCCTGGGGTATCGCGGAATTCGCTCAATGGAATCAAACCATCGCTCTTGTAGTTGATATCAAGTACGATATCACCGCCGCTGATGGCACTTACACGACCTCTGATGATCGCATTTTCTTCAACAATACTCAAGGTGACATCATACTGTTTCAACATGGTAGCGCGCTCTGCTTCACTATAAGCAATGCCGCCGCGCTTGTCCATATTCCAGTTGAAATCATCATGACTGGCACCTGTAGTAGCATCTGTATCAGTTGCTGGCAATTCCACATCCTCCTCTTCTTCTTCAGCAACAACCACTGCAACCGGAGCAGGAGCAGCCATTGGCGCTTCTTTCGGTGCAACTTCTACTACTTCTGGAGATGATTCTTCTGGTGCAGCCTCTTCTTCGGCAGGTGCAGGATCTTCCGTAACTGATTCAACAGTTTCGGTCACTTCTGCTGCTACTGCTTCAACAGCGGGCACTTCTACTACTTCTTCAACAGCAGGAAGTTCTACAACTTCCTCTACTGTTTCAGTGACTTCTGCAACCACTTCTTCAACAGTTTCTGTTGTTTCAGTGACTTCCGCAACTACTTCTTCAACAGTTTCTGTTGATTGGGTTGTTTCTGCGGCCGTTTCCTCCTGTTCGTTCTGGAGGTCTTTTTCGTCGTCTAATAACATAATATAAAATTTCGTTTTCAGGAACTAGGTTTGGTGAACATTTGCCGGATACACTTATGGACGTACCCGTTGCCCTCGTTTTAATCAAAACGGGCGCAAAATTAAGACTAATTTATTAGAACGACCAACTATTACGGAAAATATTATGCTGTTTTATGAAAAAAAATAAAACTTAGGGTATTACCTTCTTTCCAGCCTCCTTCCAAGCGGTCAATCCGCCAGTAAGATCATAGACCCTATCAAAACCTGCTTTTTGAAACCGACTTGCCGCTTTTGCACTGCGTGCGCCGACACCACAATAGATCAAAACGACCTTTTCTTTGTCTAATTTTGAGATATTTTGCTCGAAATCGCTAGATTTTATATCAAAATTTAAGGCTCGCTCTATATGTCCACCTTGATATTCTTCGGGGGTACGTACATCAATGATCTGTGCAGAAGGATCAATCTGCATGATCTTTTCAAATGCATTTGCATCAATTAATTTGGATGGAATATCGGCCTCTCCACAAGCAAAAAAGCAAAGGGGCAACATGAAAAGCATCAACTTTAGCATAGTATGTATATTAGTAGTATCTTTACAAGTGCAAAGTTAGTGTGTTTTGAACTAACAGAGTGAGCATATTTAAAATCCTATTACATGTGGCATATTATCCTTAACCCTATGGCACGTCGGGGCGCAGCCAAATCTATGTGGCCTGAAATGGAGCAGATACTCCAAGAATTGGGGATTGCGTACAGCGTACATTTTACCACCGATCGGGGACACGCTTCTCGATTGGCAGATGATATTATTTTGAAAGGGGGGCGACATATATTGGGGGTCGGTGGCGATGGAACCAATAGCGAAATAGTGCATGGAATACTTAGCCAAAAATGGGTGGCCTCATCCGAGGTGCATTACGCACTGATGCCATTTGGTACGGGTAATGATTGGGCTAGATTTTACGGAATTCCTACGGATATACGACAACGATTGAGGAGGCTTCAAGAGCAGCGAGTGGTTTTTCAAGATGGCGGATTGGTGCGGTATCAAAGCGAGGGCAAAACCTTAGAGCGTTATTTTGTCAATGTAGCGGGTATGGCTTACGACGGTTTTATTGGACAAAAAATGATCACCAAACCAGCCAAAAATAAAATAGATTACCTCCTGCGCGTTGCGATGTATCTTTTTGAATATCGCTTGACCAAGGCTCGTATCACTTACGATGGTCAAGTAGTGGAAGATTATTTTTACACCATCAACATTGGTTTGGGTAAATACTCTGGCGGGGGCATGCAATTGGTACCACAAGCAGTTGGAAATGACGGACTTTTTGCCTTAACCTTTGCTCGTGCTTTGCCAAAATGGGAAGTCTTAGCCATCACCCCCCGATTTTATGACGGTTCGATCATAAAGCATCCAAAAGTAACAGGTGTAAAGGCGAAATCCATCAAAGTAGAGCATATGCCTAGCGAAAAACCTACCTTACTTGAAGCCGATGGAGAGTTTTTAGGAGAAACCCCGGTGGAGTATTTTTTATTGGAAAACGCCTTAAAACTAGTGTTGTAGATTTATTATTGAACCTTTGAAACTAAAATCGGAAAATAGGTGTTAAGAAACGAGTAAAAACAGCATAAAATTATGGATGCCATCATCATACAAAATGAATTTGAATACCGAACTTCTCGATCAGGAGGTAAGGGCGGACAAAATGTGAATAAGGTAGAGACCAAGGTAGAGGTAATGCTTAACTTGAACACCACTCAAGGGCTAAACGAAGCCGAAAAAGCATTGGTTTATGAAAAATTGGTCAATAAAATAAATTCAGAAGGGATTTTGGCAGTAACCCATCAAACAGAACGTTCACAATTAGCCAACAAACAGAAAGCCGAGGCTAAATTGATGATTTTGATCAAAAAAGCCTTAATTGTTGCCAAAAAGCGCAAATTTATTCCTACCCCGCCTTCCGTTTTGAAGGCTCGCGCTCAAGCCAAGCGCGTACAGTCAGAAAAGAAAGAAACCCGAAAGCGAGTTATTTTATAGCCCTTTTACTTCCCCTGTCAGCGAGAGTAACACCCAGTTTTCTAGATCAAAATTGGTTTGAATTGAAATAATTCTATAAAATTCACCAACTTCTTGAGCATCATGGGTGAGCCATATTTTTCCGGTCTGTCCTGAGGCAATTATTTCTTTTGTCCAAGTTGCGGTGGTGCAGTGACAGGAAGTTTTTACAATAAGTATTTCAAGCGGTTCCTTGCTTATATTGGTCACAATAATCTCCCGATCTTGCGGATTCCCTTGCAAAAAAGCACCCATTTCAACACTTTTGGTTGACCATGTCACCTTACCTTTATTCAAGGTTGGGTCTTCATCACTAGTCTTACGAGTTGGCGGAGCACCACGCTTGGGCGGTGAACCTACCCGTGAAGGGGCTGGTTTGATGGCCATAGAATCAGCGGTTTGCGCTTCAACCGGAGCCGCTATCCAAAGGATACCAAAGGCTATAATGAATCCGTATTTCATATTTTTTTTGTTATAAACCAGATACAGCAAAAATCGTGCTAATCTTCTTCTATTACTTCAGAACAAGATTTGGGTTTTTCTTGGGTCAAATAAAGGTCAATGGATTCGCCTTTACGCATAATCTCATTGGGATTGTACTTGGGCGTTTGCTTCCAAATATAGGCGGTCTCTTGATTGGTGACGGTGGCATCTTTAACGACCGTACCCAAACTAAGGCCACTCGCCTCTATGATGAACCTGACGGCATCAAAGGTTTTACACATACAATCGGGGACGTTAACCGTAAGCGTTTCCTCCTCGGTTACAACAAAATCAACCATAGCACCTACTTCCACTGAATAGCCTTGCCGTATCTTTTGGGTGATGGTATCGCCCCTGTATAGCACCGCTATTATGGTATTGGGTGCAAATCGTGGCATGGCAATACGCGCTGCAATACGCGGTTTCAAGCCCATGCGACTTAATTTTCGGCTGTACATTTCATAGTCATCGCGCCCTACCAAGCCTGGGAGTCTTACGATATCAGGGTTGTTTTTTGTGACCGTAAAATAGACGGTACGACCTTCTTTAACGTACGAATCTGCCTTTGGATTTTGAGAGATCACTTCACCGGGTGGTTTTCCCGGTATATAGATAGAGTCGCTGATGGCGGCATTGAAATCTCTGGAACGCACCTTTTTGGCCGCTTCCCTAAAACTCAGGCCGACATAGTTGGGTACTTGAGTACTGTCGCCGTGGGCGGTGTAGCACTTGAGCCACCCAAAAGTCAGAAAAAAAATACCCGCCATGACTCCTATCATGGACAGACAATTGCGCACTACAAAAGGGGCTGTCAGAAAAGCATACATTTCAAGACCCCACCGACGTATTTTTTGCCACATGATATGGTAGATTTGACTGGTTAATGAAGGATTGGTAGCACTCAGCCAATCAATGATTTAAACATATTATACCCATCTTTATTGCCCAAAATCTGCTCGCTTGCACGCTCAGGATGCGGCATAAGCCCAAATACGTTCCTTCGTACATTGCAAATACCTGCAATGTTGCGCGCCGCACCATTTGGATTGGAGTCCTCGGTGACATTGCCTTTGGCATCGCAATACCTGAATAAGATCTGATCATTTTTCTCCAACGCATCCAAGGTTACATCGTCGGCGAAATAACGGCCTTCTGCGTGTGCAATGGGTATTTTCAAGGCTTTATGTAGTTTCACTGCCGATGTGATGGGCGATTTTTCTGACTCTGACCTGATATAAATATTATTGCAAATAAATTTTTGGTTGGCATTGCGCAGCAATACACCGGGTAGCAAGCCTGATTCGCATAGAATCTGGAATCCATTACAAACACCCAATACATACCCATCTCCCGAATCGGCAAAGGCTTTCACGCTGCGCATAATGGGCGACAATTGTGCAATGGCTCCTGAACGAACATAATCGCCAAATGAAAAACCACCGGGCAATACCACGCAATCACCCTTATTAAAACCTTTTAAGGAATCATCTTTGTGCCAAAGTTTTACAACATCTTGCTTAAATACGGTGCTTAATACATGCATCATATCATCATCGCAATTGGAACCGGGGAAAACAACAACGCCAAATTTCATATACTTGGAAAAAATTGAATGAAAAAGATAGACCCCAACAACGTGAGGTGTAACACCTCGGCGATCATCTTATTGCGAATACCCGAAAAAGTAAGCGACAAAAAAATGGCTATTGGAGCCATAATAATTAAAAGATGGGATTTAGTGGGATCTGACTTCAACAATATAGAAAAGCCTCCGACTACTAAAAACCAGTATAAACAGGTTATGCATTTTTGTGCCTGAATGAGTTTCCTTGAACTGGATAGGCTATTGAACAAAATAACCATCAGCAGGAACCCCATAATGCCCCACTTGAGTATAGACAGTAAGGAGAATTCAGTATTAAAGCGATAAATACCCCAGGGGCGCCCGATTATTTCCGCTCTGAACAATGCCCCTTGATCTAACCAAAACCAAACCAACCAACCTAGAAAGACTGGAACCAAGGCGCCGACTGTAAATATGGCATGCTCCCGCACCCTAAATGACCGCACTACACTGACTCCCGCAAAAGCCGCAATGAGCAAAAAAATGGCCGGGGGATAAAAAAAACAGGCGACCATTAACCAAAAAGCCGCATTGAATATTAACCCCGAAGCCTGAGTATTTTGATAAGAACCAAAAATACAAGACAATGTCCACGGTATAAAGGTAGCCGCGACCAAGGCTGGAGTCACAAATAAAAAATCGGGAATACAAGCCGTCACCAGTGCGTAACTCAACCCTGTCAGCCAAGATCGGTCGTTCAATAACTTGAAATCATCAGCAATCTTATTAACCGATATCGCTTGAATCAACACAAGAATAACTGCCACAAAAGCCGAGGTCTTTGTATGATCTACAGTCCACCCAAACCAAGCCCTATACAATAAGGTGTCTCCTCCTATTTCGCTGGTAGGGGCTGGTGTCACAAAACCTATTAGTGCCGCTGCATGTGTCAATACGACATACAACGCCAATAATAATATGGTAACAATTTGATTACTGCGAAAAAGAGCGAGCATTTTTAGTCCATTTCTAGGTTGATGTTCACCTTTTCATGCCATGGTAATCCGTCCAATTTCAGACGCTCCATGAATGGATCAGGATTGAACTCTTCTACATTGTAAACACCCTTGCCCGACCATTTACCTTCTAGGATCATGCGTGCGCCGATCATAGCAGGTACACCCGTTGTGTAACTTACACCTTGGGTGCCAGTTTCACGGTATGCGTCAACGTGGCTACAGTTGTTCCATACATAATAAGTGGTGGCTTTTCCATCTTTGATGCCTTTGATCCGGTTGCCGATGGATGTAAAGCCCGTATAGTTTTCGCCCAACTCTTCTGGCTTGGGCAATACTGCTTTCAAGAATTGAAGCGGCACTATGTCTAAACCCTTGTAACGGATCGGCTCAATACCAGCCATGCCGATGTTTTGGATCACCCGCAAGTGGGTCAAGTACTCTTCGCTAAAGGTCATCCAAAACCGCGCCCGCTTGAGGGTTGGGAAGTTTTTAACCAAACTTTCCAATTCTTCATGATTAATCAAGTACGAACGCTTAGGCCCGATTTCTGGATAGTCAATATCTTTCCAGATTTCATGTGGCTCTGTTTCGATCCATTTGCCATTTTGCCAGTATTTCCCTTTTTGAGTTACCTCGCGGATATTAATTTCAGGATTGAAATTGGTAGCAAATGCCTTGCCATGACTGCCCGCATTGGCATCTACGATGTCCAATTCGTGCATTTCATCAAAATAGTGCTTTTGAGCATACGCCGCAAAAACACTGGTAACCCCAGGATCAAAACCGCAACCCAACAAAGCCATAATGCCTTTTTTCTTGAATCTTTCCTGATATGCCCACTGCCAAGAATACTCAAATTTGGCCACTTCTTTGGGTTCATAATTGGCGGTATCCATGTAATTTACGCCTGTTTCCAAGCAAGCATCCATCAAAGGAAGATCTTGATAAGGCAATGCCACGTTAATTACTAAGTCTGGTTGGAATTTTTTTATGAGCGCAACCATTTGTTCTACGTTATCGGCATCTACTCGTGCAGTCTTAATTTTACGACCACCATAAGCCTTATGAATAGCATCCGCGATATTATCACATTTTTTCTTTGTGCGGGAAGCGAGCATGATTTCGCCGAATACATCGCGATTTTGGGCACATTTGTAAGCCACTACACGGCCTACTCCTCCTGCCCCAATGATGAGTACTTTTGACATTAATTTAAACGTTTTTATTGTTCGCGGCAAAATTAGGCCGTATTCATGGTAAAACATGTATTTTTGGCCGAATAAATAAGAGAAATAAATTCATGCATCCCAAATCGTTGTCAATTTTTCAGGATATTGCGTTTAATCCAAACACAATTGAGGAATATGTGCCCATGCAGGCACTTAGCACTATGGTGTTCGATCAGTTTTGTGCCGATGGTTGGACCTATTGGTCTGACCTATTATTTCGGCGCAACTATTGGGAATGGCGCGGCCAACCCTGTCGGGTGATTTTGCTACGGATCAACTTGAAAAATTTTACATTTAGCAAAAGCCAGCGCAAGAGTCTGCGCCGCAACGATGACCTCACGGTGTTGCGCCGTGGTATCCGTATTGAAAACAAACACGAGGAGTTGTTCAAATTACATTCTGAGCGGTTCACGCACAATAAGCCCATGAGTATTTATGGGTTTTTCAGCATGTACAGTAGCATAATGCCTTGTTATGGTATCATGTTTGAGGTGTATAAAGGCCCCAATCTGATCGCAACCAGTTTTTTTCATCTAGGTCGCCGCAGCATGGCAGGCAATTATTGCATATACGATCCAAATGAAATATCAAGAGGATTGGGTACTTTTACCATGCTCAAAGAAATAGAGTTTGCCATCACCACTGGGCGCGACTATTACTATCCGGGCTTTGTATATGACCTGCCCAGCGAGTTTGATTACAAACTCAACTTCAATAACTTAGAGTACTTCGATTGGTGGGGCAACTGGTATCCTTTGGATCGCCTTCCGGTACGCGAATGGCGCAGCAGTTGGGAAATTGGCGATTCATTAGAGTACCCTACCTGATTTGTTGAGCCAATGCCTCTTCTGGATCTCTAAACGGCATACGTACGCTCCAAGAGATCATTTTGAGGAAATTGCCGCCGCAAAACAGTGCCGAATCATTGCTACCTCCGCTCTGCTCGCAATATTGGCGTTTCAAAGTCTTACTATTTACTAAGGGTAGGTATATTTCAAGGCCGCCTTTGAACATCTCCAAGACAAACCCGCCACTCCAAACCAATTGCTCGTTGAATGGCCGATCTTTACCTATAATAGTGGCATCGTCAAAGTATCCAATGTCAAAATAAGGCTTTAAAGGTATGCCCAAAGGCAGTTTTTGAGGTAGGTCTGATTTTAGGTTTAACGCTAGAATAAAATTATTGGAATTGCCGATCACGCCCCCAAATGGGGCACCAAATGCACCCTTGAATCCTCCCTGTGTTTGGGTCACTTGACGGCCTAAGATACCAGCCCCTCCAGAACGAGCCAAAAAAGTGTGATCGAAGGTATAATCATTGAAGCCTTGAGGATTTAGACTAAATGCTGTAGGCTCTACATTGTTGTTGCGCCTTGAATTGGCCAAAAAAGCACCTGCGAAAAACCTAGCCGTCACTTTAGCCTTGCGCTTATAATAAAACTGCTGTCTCCACTCTACAGAAGCCTTGAGGTATTCGGCAGGGTTAGAAAAAACGTCTTTAATATCTTGTGATCCTTCCACTTCCAATACCATCTGCCAAGGGTTGGGACTACGCTTCTGTTTGGCTTCATAGCGGATCTGGTGTATGCTTCGGCGAACCCATTCTTTTCCGATTATTTTGGTAAAGTCACCAGTGTCTCGGAGTGCAATTTCATTGCCTAAGAAAAAAGACCTTAAAAGGATACTATGCCTAAAAGAAAGCGATTGATCGGCCAACTCGAGGCGCACTTGCGGCCCTGCCCGATACGTACGCGTATAGTATTTGTCTCTATAATTGTAGTCTGTATCAAATGATTTGCCGCTTACGCCAAGGGTAATTTTAGGAAAAATGCCCTTGGTAAAAATACGATATTTTAGGTCGGCAAAACCCACCAATTGCTTGGATCCAGTAGCATATCCGGGTGCGATGTAGTATTGAAATTTTCGGGTGGGCAGCGGTGCGTTGTACAACATAAGGCCAATCATGGTTTTGTCCATATTGTTCCAACCCAACCATGGCAATATAGATATGGTGTTTTGACCAGCACTTTGCAAGGGCGACAAGATGCTGAACTTAACCGGCGACATGCTTTTGAATAAACCTTTGGTGCACATTTCATTGTTGCGACGGTTTACATCAAGCATCACAAAATCATGGTCTATCACAAACCGATCCACTTCCATATCAGGAAATACAACCGCTGCGCCGGGCTCAAACCATTTGGTTACCACTTTATCGCCCGTCAGGGCAGATACTGAAAATGGTGTAGCCACTTGGCCGTTGTTTTCTACCTCAAGCACCCAGCCTTCGGCATTTTTTTTCACATCAGTTATAGCGTAATCAACTTGTTTTTGCGTTTGCATCAGTTCAAACCACCAATCTGCCTTTACGCCAAATTTTTCCCAACAAGCCTTCAAGTCTTCTGGATATGGGTGTTTAAATTTCCATGTTTCATAATAGGCCTTCATCATTCGGTCAAATTTTTCGGTGCCCAACGATTGTTCTAGCCAGTGCAAGGTCGTTCCTGTCTTGCTGTACATTTGAATACCATAAGCCAATTGCGACATTTCGTTGGAGTGCATATCTGGAGGAGAGTCCAAGTGTTCGCGTGCCAACATCAACTGCCCTTGCGACATAATAGAACCATGCTTCGCAGGATCAAACAAAAATTTGGGCAGATCAATGGGTTCACTAGACTTATAATTCTGGCTCATATAGCGGTATTCATAGTAAGAGTTAAATCCTTCATCCATGAACCCATGCTCCCGCTCATTACTAGCCAGAATACCATAAAACCAGTTGTGCCCTACCTCGTGCGTAATCACATTATCTAGGCTTTTTGAGTTGCTTGAATTGCCGATGACAGTAATCATGGGATACTCCATACCTCCCCCTGCACTCAAGGCGGAGTGAACCGCCGTGGCATGGGGCCAAGGGTATTCGCCTACGTGTTGATCATAAAACTCTACCGCCCGGCGCACAAAAAAAGCACCTTTCTTCCAAATATTAGCTTCCTTATTGGCAAACATGGCCCAGCAATCCACCTTTTTGCCCGATGCGAGCGTAGCGGTATCTTTCAAGACATGAAACCGCTTATCTGCAAACCAAGCAAAATCATGCACCTGATATGCAACATACCTAATGGTCTTAAACGTAGCCGATGATTTCGGGAAGGTATCCCTATTTGATATTTTTACCTCCATTAGTTTTTGGGTTGCTTCCACTTTTTGTTGCAAAAATGCTAATTCGGATGCTGTTTTCAGCACCCCAGTAGCCCCTACCACATAATTATCGGGCAGGGTGAGGCTCACGTCGAAAGATCCAAACTCCGAATAGAATTCGCCCATATCCAAATAAGGCATGGCGTGCCAGCCTTTGTGGTCATATACCGCTGGTTTGGGATACCATTGGGTCATTTGATAAGAGGTACCTACATGACCCAATCGAGAGAAGGAATCTGGAATTTTCAAAGAAAAGGGCGATTTGATTTTGATTCTACCGCCTGAAGCCAGTGGACTGGCCAAGCGGATCACGGCAATATCCGGATTTTTTTTGTCAAATGCCCAAGTAGCCTTTTGACCGTCCACATAAAAGTCTAAACCAGTGAAATAACCAAGGTCGTCGTCCTTAGCAAAGTAAAAACGATTATCACCATCGCGCATTTTTTGTTTAGCAAAGGCCGTCTTTTTATTTTTAAAAGCATTGCCCCAAAGGTGGATCCAAATTTCGGAAAGCGCGTCGGGAGCATGGTTAATATACTCCATTTCGATATTTCCATCCAGAATATGCGCTATATCATTTAGTTTTGCGTCAATATTATAATGAACTTCTTGTTGAAAATACGGTTTCTGTGTAAGTCCAGTATTCCAGACCAACAATATCAACATCGCAGCGGTAATAATCTTCATTGTTGTACTTTTTATGTTTATGCTGCAAACGTAAGAGATTTTCAAGAGTTTTCAAGGTAATTTAAGCGAAATACGCAAATAATGATAGGTAGAAAAAAAATATTCAACGATCCGGTTTATGGGTTTGTATCCGTTCCGAGAGGGCTATTGCTTGATCTGATAGACCACCCATACTTCCAGCGGCTGCGGCGTATAAAGCAACTGGGGCTTACTCCATACGTGTATCCGGGAGCGCTACATACCCGTTTTCACCATGCTTTGGGGGCACTGCACCTGATGCAGCAAGCCATAGATACCCTTCGCCAAAAGGGCGTACGTATTTCGGAAGCGGAAGGCGAAGCCGTTTGTGTGGCCATATTATTGCACGATATTGGCCATGGCCCTTTTTCACATGCACTGGAGCATATTTTAACCGATTGTCACCATGAAGACCTGTCACGCATGTTTATGGAAAAACTCAACCAAGAGTTTGATGGGCGTTTGGGGTTAGCCATCCGAATTTTTACGGATCAGTACCCAAAGCGGTTTTTACACCAATTGGTTTCGGGTCAATTGGATATGGATCGTTTGGATTATCTTAATCGCGATAGTTTTTTCACTGGTGTGAGCGAGGGCGTCATCAGTTATGATCGAATCATCAAAATGCTTGCCGTCCACAATGGCGATTTGGTGGTAGAAGAAAAAGGTATTTATAGTATTGAAAAATTTTTGATTGCCCGGAGGCTCATGTACTGGCAGGTATATCTGCATAAAACTGGTGTATCGGCAGAGCAAATGCTCATCCACACCCTAAAAAGAGCCAAAATGCTCGCTATGGAAGGAAAAATCTTGGATGTGCCCAAACATTTGAAATGGTTTTTGTACCGAAATCCAGCCGAAACCGCCGATGAAAGCGAATTACTAATGCATTTTGCCCAACTTGACGACAATGATATTGTAGCGGCGTTGAAAGAATGGTGTGACTTTTCGGACTTCACGCTGTCTTATCTGTCTCAATGCCTTATGGACAGGCGGCTTTTTAGATTAGAGTGGCACACCGAGCCCATTGCGCAAGACTATATTGATAATATCAAACAGTGCACCAAGACCCTATTAAAGCACGAAAAAAATATTGATTTTTTTGTCTATAATGGTAGTCTAAGCAACAGGTCTTATGACAGTTCGCACGAGCAGATCAAAATTTTATTCAATAACGGACAAGTAAAGCCCATTACTGAATGTTCTGATGTGCCGCTTTATACCCAGCTAGTAACCAAGTACTACATTTGCTATCCCAAAATGTAAATTCAATGTTTTATAAAAAATTAAATGAAAAAACACATAAAAAGATGAACGATTCACGTATTCTTAGTACTTTTGCGTCGAAATTCGTTTCACAAAAAACGTACATTACAAATTTAAGTTAACCAATCTATTTACAATTATGGGAAAAATTACGTTCCTCCTCGCCGCTTTTATTAGCTTTTCATTTGCCGCTGTTGCACAGGATGGTCCTGCCAACGCACAGCCTGGAAAATGCTACTCAAAGTGTCACATCCCTGACCAGTACGAAACTGTAACTGAACAGGTAGTAGTAAAGCCAGCATCTGTTAAATCAATTGCAGTACCTGCTGAATACGAAACTCGCTCAGAACAGCAATTGGTGAAAGCAGAAAGCAAGCGCATCATCACGGTACCTGCTCAGTACGAAACAATGACTGAACGCATGGAAGTGAAAGGTGCTAGCAAGCGTTTGGTTGCTGTACCTGCACAGTACGAAACAGTTGAAGAGCGTGTACAAGTGAAAGCGGAAAGCAAGCGCATCACTACAGTACCTGCTGAATATGAGACTGTTACAGAGCGTGTACAAACTAAAGCCGAAGGCAAACGTTTGATCGAAGTGCCTGCGGTTTACGAAAACGTAACTGAGTCTTACGAAATGGAGCCTGCTACTTCTCGCGTAGAAGTAAAGCAGCCTACTTATGCTACTGAAACAGAGCGCGTTGAAATCAAGCCTGCTTCTACTAAGTGGATTAAGAAAAAGGCTGACGCTAGCTGTTTGTCTGCTAATCCTGATGATTGCTTGGTATGGTGCTTGGTTGAAACACCAGCTGAATACCAAACACTTACAAAGCGTGTAAACAAAGGTTGTGACGGTTCTGGTGTGGCTGATGCTGGTTGCACAGTAACGACCCAAGTAGCTGCTAAAATGGGTACTCGCTCTGTACGCAAGGTGAAAACACCTGCTTCTACTCGCGAAGAATCTATTCCTGCTGAATTCAAAACAATGACCGTACGCAAGGTAAAAACACCTGCTACTACTCGTGAAGAAGTGATTCCTGCTGAATTCAAAACTGTTAGCAAGCAAGTATTGAAGACGCCTGCTTCTGTTCGCGAAGAAGATGTTCCTGCTGAATTCGCTACCGTAACCAAGCAAGTGGTTAAAACACCTGCTTCTTTCCGCGAAGAAATGATTCCTGCTGAATACAAAGCATCATCATCACGTGCAGTAAAATCTGCTGCTACTACCCGCACTGAGCAAGTTCCTGCTGAGTATGCTACCGTTACCAAGCGTCGCTTGGTGAAATCAGGTGGTTTCACAGAATGGCGCGAAGTATTGTGTGGTGACAAAGTAACTGGCTACACAGTTCGCCAAATCCAAGCTGCTTTGAACAAAGCAGGTTACGATTCTGGTGCAGCGGATAACGTAATGGGTGCTCGCACTAAAGCAGCCCTTACAAAGTTCCAAAAAGACAAGGGTTTGCCAGTAGGTAACCTTGACTTCGAAACTTTGAAGGCTCTTGGTATCCAGTACTAATCAGCATAAGTAGTACTTAATGGTTCACATTTATGAACTAAAGTATAAAAAGAGGCCGTTTCATAAGTCAACCTTATGAAACGGTTTTTTTTATGGCCTATTGGAGGTTGGACTGATGCCCGTATTGAAGCATTGGTAGATGATATAAAATCAAGAAATATTCCAGTACAGTCCAGATATAAAGAATAAAAAGTTATAAGATCATTTTCCACTTGCTGCGCAACACTTGCGTTGGTTTTTTTCAGCCTTCAGGTTTCTTTGCAGGCGCAATCACTCGGGATACACACTTTTGATAAAAAAGCCGCCTCACAAGCAAATATGTGAGGCGGCTTTTTTATCAAACCAATTGGGTATTCCTATTTATTTAAGCGCCGTAAGCGTTCCGCTTTTCACTTTTTCCACCCCCTCACATTTATAGCGCAGGCGATACAAAAATACACCGGGATTGACTGGATCGCCGTTGAAAGTACCATCCCAAGCATCTTCTACGTCTTTGGCATTGAAAACGCGACCACCCCAGCGATCAAAAATTTCAAAAGAAATGAATTCATCCACCGCAAAGAAATTACTGATGCCCAATTTATCGTTTAGTTCGGGGCTTGCCCCGGGAGTAAAGGCATTGGGGATAAATATTTGGCTACAATCCAAGGTGTCAGGATCAATAACGTTGATAAAGATACTGTCACTAGCCACACATCCATCATAGTTGGTCTGAACAATGTAGTATCCCGGCAAAACAGGCGCTATCATAGGGTTTCCAATATTGACATTAGAAACGCCCGTGGCTGGTGTCCAGACAAAGCCTTCTGGACAATACGCATTGGTATTGACCTGCATAGATTTGCCTAAGTAGAGCAAGGTATCCGAATTAGAAATACGGTCAGCATTCTGGTTATACTTCGCTATTTCTTCCTTGCTCAGGGCTTTGCTGTGTATGCGCAATTCATCAAAAAGACCGCGATAGGTAATGTCTAAAGGACAAACAGGGGTTCCCAATTTCAAAGTGGCTTGGGTACTGATGTCCACTCGAGCACGGGTCTGACGAGTATCGCGGAGGGTACCATTCACATAAAGTGAATAAACAAGGTTACTTCTGGTGATGGTAATATATTGCCAGCAAGGGCCTTCGTCCAATTTTGCTTGTACAACCGTGCCAAGGGTATCATTTTGAGAAATACCCGAAGAAATAACTCTGGACTTACCATTATACCGCACCCAAAAAGCACGATCAGCCTTGCAACTATCCATTTTGCTGAGGATAGACTGAGAAGCCGTGGTAAATTGTGGCCTATCGGCACGCATGTAAAAACTAACTGTAAAATCGCTGGTGGTAAAAACAGAGGCCAATGGGCCTATAAAATAAGCAGCATTGTCAGCAGAATCCAACTCTAAAGCCTGGCCAATACCACAAGCACAGCCGATGCCTCCATCAAAAGCACCATCGGGGCCATTGCCACTGTCGTCTTTAGGGCTACAACTGTTGAAAGAAAAATATGCGATCAATTTGTCAGTACTTTGTGCCTGAATGGCATGCGTACCAATTGAAAGGATCAATAATAGGAGTATGCGCATGGTAATTAGATTAAAAAATCGAGAATTTGGAAACATTGATCTATTGTAAATATTTCAGGTTATTTCACAATAAGCCTAAGGAAAAATAAAGCAGCATTAAGGAATGGTTCCTAAGACCCCATCAATCCTCCCAATCCGCCGGGCATCATGCCTTCTAACAGTTTATTGGTTTCAATGGCTGCTTTCACACGAGCCTTTTCAAGGGCCTCGTTTACGGCTACTACCAATAGATCCTCCAACTGCTCTGTGTCTTTCAGGTCAATTTTGGAGGCATCAATTTTTATATTTTTGATACTCATATCGGCACTGGCCTTTACGATCACGGCTCCATCTTCGGCATCGGCTTCAACAGTGATAGACGCCAATTTTTTTTGCATTTCTTCCTGCTGTTTTTGCAGGTCGCCAAACATATTTTCTAACATGAGGATAAAAATCTAATTATTAAACGTCTATTCGTGCATATTTGGCATTGGCCTCTATAAAAGCACGGCGTGGCGGCACTTCGTCGCCCATGAGCATGGCAAACATGCGATCGGCTTCGGCAGCATCATCAATGGTGGTCAATTTTAGAATTCGGTTTTTAGGATCCATCGTAGTCTCCCAAAGTTGTTCCGCATTCATTTCACCAAGACCCTTATATCGCTGTACTTTTACAGAATCATCGTCTTCTTTACCGCCAGAAAAATCTAAACTTGCTTGTTTACGATCTTTATCGTTCCAGCAATAACGCTGATTTTTCCCTTTTTTCACCAAGTAAAGCGGTGGTTGAGCGATGTATATATGTCCACGTACAATCAACTCGCGCATGTATCTAAAAAAGAAGGTCAGGATCAAGGTTGTGATGTGGCTACCATCAATATCGGCGTCGCACATGATGACTATCTTATGATAGCGCAATTTTTCAACATTTAGGATACGAAGTCCTTCTTCATTTTCAGCTATGCTAACGCCCAAAGCCGTAAACATATTTTTGATCTCTTCATTTTCATATATCCTATGCTCTAGAGCTTTTTCCACATTCAGGATTTTACCGCGCAAAGGTAGTATGGCTTGTGTATGGCGATCGCGGCCTTGTTTGGCCGTACCGCCAGCCGAATCACCTTCCACTAAGTAAATTTCGCTTTCTTCAGGGCTTCTGCTTGCACAGTCTGCCAGTTTACCCGGCAATCCACTGCCCGTCAATACGCCTTTGCGTTGTACCATTTCGCGGGCTTTGCGGGCGGCATTGCGTGCCGTGGCAGCCAACACTACTTTTTCAATGATCCGTCTGGCTTGATTTGGATTTTCTTCCAAAAATACTTTTAACGCATCACCGACACAACGACTGACGATACCTGTCACCTCGGAGTTGCCTAATTCGCCCTTTGTTTGTCCTTTAAACTGTGGCTCTGGTACTTTTACCGAAATAATAGCCGTAAGTCCTTCCATAAAGTCTTCCCCGGAAATCGGGAAGGTGACTTTTTTGAAGTGGCCATTGTCATCACCGTATTTTTTGAACTCCCGCGTCAATGCGCGGCGGAAGCCGCTGACGTGGGTACCCCCATCTCGAGTACTGATATTATTGACAAACGAAATCAGGTTTTCGGAGTATGAAGTATTGTACATCAAGGCTACTTCTACCTCTACATTTTCTTCATCTGCGATGATATGAATCGGAGTTTCGATGAGTTTTTGCTTCGCCTCATCTATCCAAAGCACAAACTCTTTCAAACCACCTTCGGAGAAAAATCGCTCGGTTTTATAGCCGTCTTCGTCTTTCTCCCGCTCATCGGTGAGATTGAGGATAAGACCACTATTCAGAAATGATAACTCACGCAAACGGTGCGCTAATACATCGTATTTATATTCAGCCACCTCAAAGATAGAGGGATCAGGCAAGAAATGTATTGTGGTGCCACGTATGTCGGTATCTCCGATTTCGCGAACATCGTATTTGGGCTTGCCTTGTGAGTATTCTTGCTCAAATTTTTTGCCCTCGCGGTGTACTTCAGCATGCAATAATATAGAAAGGGCATTCACACACGAAACACCTACTCCATGCAAACCACCAGAAACCTTATATGTATTTTTGTCAAACTTGCCACCTGCGTGCAATACAGTCATAACAACCTCCAAAGCAGATTTTTGCAACTTTTGGTGCATACCCGTTGGGATACCACGGCCATCATCTTTTACGGTAATGCTGTTATCAGTATGGATAAATACATCAATTTTTGAACAGTGCCCTGCCAAATGTTCGTCAATGGAGTTATCAACGACCTCCCAAACTAGATGGTGTAAGCCTTTGGTATCGGTGCTGCCAATATACATACCGGGGCGTTTCCGCACCGCTTCTAAGCCTTCGAGTGCCGTAATACTACTGGCACCATAATCTGTGCTGGCTGTAGGATTTTGATCTGTTGTTTGTTCCAACTCTTTTTCTTCTGTCATACTAAATTTATAAAGCCTAACTTATAAAGCCCGCAAAATTACGACAATATTGCTGAAATAAAGAAGTATTGTCTGTTATGATTGGTAAAAAAATAACTTATCTTTTTTATCTGGCTAGTTTTGAACCAAAATACTCGTTTTTCTGCTCCTTGGTCTTGATTTGTCCTGTGGATACCTAGGCTTAGGTTACCAAACCGACAATGAACCACAGCCAATATTGGTACTTACTAAAGAATCAATGTGACGCCAAATAAGCCTCACAAGCCACATCTAACATCTCAAAAACCGCTTCAAACCCCTCATTATCATGGTATGGATCAGGCACAGAAAGCACTTTATCCGGATGATTTACCGATAGTATCAAGGCAACCAATGCCCGTTGAGTATCATTTTGTGCCAATCTAAGTACATCCCGCTGGTTGGAAGTGTCCATCACAAATATTTTATCAAACAACTCAAAATCTTCTTGCCGAAACTGGCGGCCTCTTTGGCTGCTAATATCAATACCGTATTTGCGGGCCACCGCTATGGAGCGGCTATCGGGAGGATTGCCCACATGCCAATGGCCAGTTCCGGCACTGTCAACGATCCAATCCAGTCCTTTTTGTTTTATTTTATGCTGCATAATGCCCTCTGCCAGTGGACTACGGCAAATATTACCGAGGCAAACCATGAGTATCCGCATTAGTATTGAATGTTTACTTTAGTGATGAGATCTCCGGGCTGTATTTGGTGTACGATGTCCATACCCGATTTAACCTTGGCAAATATGGTATAATTGCCATCCAAATGTGGGGTTGGTGAGTGCGTAATAAAAAACTGAGTTCCTTCGGTGTCGGGGCCGGCAGAAGCCATACCAACGTAACCTTCTTGATCATACCAAGCCAAACCGATTTCAGATCTGATGGTATAGTTCAAAGCACCATAACCGTCGCCACGGGGGCATCCGCCCTGTACCACGAAATTTGGAACGATTCGGTGAAAATTTTTACCATTAAAGAATGCCGAAGAGGCCAAGTCTAAGAAATTAGATACTGAACCGGGAGCCCATTCGGGATACAACTCCAAAACAATGTTTCCCTTGGAGGTTTCGATGGTTGCTTCAGTTTTGGCAGTCACTACTTTCAATCGTTCCCAATCAATAGGATGATTCCACTTGGGCTGGTATGGGGGTGGGGGTGGGCGATCTTC
>JANMMZ010000101.1:0-39170 GCA_031373665.1 Saprospiraceae bacterium
CATTTTGGCATCTTTGCAAAAATTGTTGTAAATCGGCGATCATTGATTGACTTTTGTCGGACATCGTGATAGTATTTTTGCGTTAAAAAGGCTCAAGGTATATTTATTTTTCGTACTTTTGGGCTTAATTTAATGGGTATGTACAAAGCATAAACAATATGCCACTCCCTCTGCCTCCGTTAGGGGAGGGGGAGGCGGTGAGTGCAAGTATGCCAATGAGTGACAGGGCAATGATGATAAAAAGTGACATGTAAATGGATAAAATTGTGATTGAAATGGCTTGGGAATTTATTTTTCTTTCAATTTTTCAATGACTTTCAAAACGTCATCCCGATTATTGGCAGAAGTCATCCAGCGTGGCAGTCTTGCTCCGATGCTCTTGACATTGAATTTCAAGGTGTTGCGTTCCCGGAGTTTCGCGCCCACGTGTTCGGCCAAAAAATCGAGGTGTTCTGTATTGTAAGCCCAAAGGGTTTCGCCGGAAAATTCAGTTTGCAGCCAAACGGGCAGGTGAAAAAACGGGTCAACAGGTGCGCCATAAATCAGTACATTGCCGCGTTTCTGCTTGTCGTCGTGGCGTTTTGCCACTTTTTCCAGCACCTTGTTGAAACCGCAATTGGAACAGACCACTTTGACTTCGGCGACTTCACTTTTTGGGAGATGAAAATCGCCTGTTTTTACAAGGGCCTTGCCTTCGCAGTTTGGGCAAACAACGAGGATGTCTTTGACGAATTCGTAAATTCGAGTACTGTACGTATGCTTGGTGCGGTCTTCCATTTTTTAGTCAATTTTTGCCGATGTAAAGCCTGTATTTGTAAGCAAACTGCTCAATTCCAACTAAGCGTAAGGTGTGTTCTTAAATGTTAGGGCTCTTGTGCTTTGTCAATAAAGTAGAGTACTAACAAAATCAGCAGCGGTAATGCCACTACACCCATTGCCCAAACTGCCTTTTTCATAAAGACACGCAGGATGAAACTGCCCGCCGTACAGCCAACCAAAAGAAGCGTCAACCATGGAACCGAACCACTGGAATGAAAACTGTCTGCAAAGCCTTTGCCAACAATGGCGATGATGCAGAGCAAAAGGTCAATGACCCAAAAAAGCCAAAAGACAAAAGCCATAATTTTAAAAAATAAAAGCTATAATTATAAAAGTAAATATTCAACCAATTTTCTTCGATTTTGAAATAACCTGTGTCATCCATTGGATGGTCTCATCAAATTAGGGTTGCCATGCGCCTAATGATTTCTGGGTAACTCAAAAGGCAAAGTAAGATTCCCCATTTTAACAAGGTTTTGGGCAATGTACCTGGCTGATCGTCTGACAAGGCTGCTGTACGATTTGATTTACGGAATAAGTACCAAATCTCAACCTGTTGCCCAACAGAATAGGCGCATGGTAAAACGTAAGTGGTCGAATAATGCCGATAAGAACCATTTGGGTAGTTGAATTCGACAACAGGCGCGTCGCCACTATTTCCCGAGGGGTCTTGGCGGATTTCAACCACAGTTCCGGTGGTTTTTATGCCTTTTGATAACACAGTTTGGATTTCATGCTGTTTTTGGTATGACAAAATGAGGCAGTAAGTGCCGACTAACGTCACAATTCCTAGTACTTGTGGCGATATGAAATTGTAAGGATTCATCTAAAATTAGGTTTTAGTCTTTGATTTTAAACGTAAATATTGAGCCAGTTGCCCTCTATTTTGAAATAGCCTTTGCCACTCGTCGTCTGGTCTTTCACGACCTGATGACCGATGAAATCCAACACTTCATCGCGCTGCGCAAGCGGCAGTTTGGTTTCTTTTTCCCAATTTTCGAGGCTTGGGATGTCTATGTTGGTCACGCAATTGCCGCTGCCAAACTCGTAGTACATCGCAAATTTAGTTTCAGCACTTTGATACCAGACGTGGCCACAGCGGCCTTCGTCGGCGTATAAAATTTTTACAGCGTTTGAACCCTCATTTTCAGCCTTGAGGTTGAAAGATTTATCCATAAACTTAGGATTTTTAAAAAAATTATTATGATACAGAATGCTACCCACGATAGTCACGGCAATGGCAATCCAGAAAAATTTTGAACGCCAAACAATTTCCGGGACGTAGCGAACGCCAGGGCCGAAAAGCAGGATTTTCAAGACAGTGAAACCCATATTCAAAACCTGATTTTGACAAAAATACTCCCCGCAACGAGGGAAATAAACAGAAACATCATGCCCGCCAGATAGCCCATTCCGCTGCCTGGCCCCGGTTGACTATACGCGTTAAAGGCTTTTTCGATGACGAAATGTCCACCGACGATCCCCACAATCCAGACGCGGAGCAGCAACCAGTTTTTATCCACCGATGGTATCCACCACAGACCAAAAACCAACAAAGACACCGCAGGAATTGATAACCACATGGCATCAATAAAATCGTTCAATGGAAACTTGGGTGCTGTGTTGGCTTTTCCAAGGAAAATGGCGGCGGCGTACATCAATAGCCAAAAGAGTTCGGGGCCGAGCAGGTATCGTGTCATATTAGTGAAATTTCAGAGTATGTACTCAGTGAAAATAATTTATTATTTGATCTGACTAATAGTGGGGGCTTGTTGCTATGTATTTGCACGGAGGGAAGCAAAAAAGACACCCAGTCCCATTAAAATACTCAGCAGAAAGCCCGTTTTTATAGGTATTTTGATAAAATCGGGGGCAACACCAGCCTCTCGTTCAAGGTTAAGTAGTAGTACGACTGGAACGAGCATCAACAATGGCAACCAGTAAGCAGCATATGACTGCGAAAGCCAATATAGGAATGGTGGGACTCCAGTTTCGGGCCCTGCTGTTCTTAGGGACGCACTGAGAAAGGTAGCAATCATAAATGCTACCCATCCGACAAAAACAAGCAAATTTCGCTGAGTGCCAGGCGTTTGAATCCAGTCGAAACCGTTGTTCAGGCTAAGATTCCAAGTCAATAGTGCGGAAAAAAGGACGAAGCCGCCGCCGAAAATAACAAGCATCAAGGAATATCCTACCCCATAATCCCCACTGGGCGCGGGTGAAGCAGTATAATAAAGCAGACCAATTAGAAACAGGGCTACCGGAAAAAGCAGTAAATTACCTAACATAAGTATAAATTTTAGAACGTGAAAAAATTCAGTGCTTAGGATCGTGTCGTTAATAAGTTGCGGTTTTTAACGAGGATATTTTAGTCGTTGTCAAGGCGGTGAAACAGGCGCATAGCATTGACTATGAAACTGTTTCATCAACGAAGACAAGGGCTAAAAGATACCGATTAAAGCAGTAACTTATTAACGACACGATCCTTAAGGAGCGGTGAGAGAAGAATAACCATGTTGATTTAATTTATTAGATATTATAATCATTAAATAATTTACAAATACATATAAAAAACTTCCTGAGCAATACCCCAAAACATCCCAAATGTCGCCAAAACAAGCACTATTTATTTTCGGAAAAATGTATTCAGCCACAAAAGCAATAATCAATGTAATTTTGACTATTTCACTTAAATTTACACCAATATTAGGTTTTTGGAGCAACACTTTTTCTGACGCATACAAAGTAAGCACAATCGGCATCATCAAAACTGGATCAAGGTAGTTATCTGCCCATGGGGTGGATATTTTTAGCCAAATTTGCAGGACATAATGAAGTGCAAAGAGCAATAAACTAGCCGAAAAAAGCACATTTTTTTTAAACAAAGCCCTCATATTGCTACAGCTACTACAAATAACAAAATGGCCAACAATATAGGCGAAATACAAATTATCAAAATGGCAATAGGCAAACTGAGGATGCGCTTCCAAAGTCGTTGCCTTGGCGTGTCGGTCTCATGAACTTTAATGATGTTGAGTAAGAAGACGATTATACTTTTGGTATAGTCGAGAAGGAGTTGATTGAAGGATTTATCTGAATCTTGATTTTCCATTTCATAAAATTTGTTAGCGATTTAAAATATATGATATGCACTCAATTAATATCAATCTGCCGCTGCTTTGCCTCGCTTAATATTCGACCAAACAATTCCTGGTGTTTGCCACCTAGGAGTTCGGCATCGAAGGCATCGGCAATTTTTTTCACCAAAATTCCCACTTCGGGGTTCATGTTGGATTCTTGGTGGTTCTTTTCGATTGTCAATTCTTGGCCACTTTCTTTGTATTGAATTTCGAATTTCAGGTCTCCTGAATGGATCATAATCCTGCGGGTCATGTTGTTGTTATGCATTTCATCATGTACAATACTGTCCTTCGACCAGCCAATTTGCGCCAGTGCGAAATCCAAAAAAACGGGCAGCATTCCCGGTTTCACAGGGTAGAGCACATAGTTGTTGTAGTCTGGGTTGTACCTGCCCGTCCAATTGGGCAGTTTTTTGAGTTGGCGCAGGTGCAAGCGATCGCCCTCAGGTGACTTTTTCCATTCAAAATAAGTATCTAACCATTTAAGGTCAATATCTCTGAATCTGTTAGTCATGCGCGTGTCTGTGTCGTCGTACTTGACCACGTAACCGCTGTCTTTTTCAAAATCATAAACCACAAGGGCATTGTTAGAATCGGGCAAATCTTTGTCTGCTGCCCTCCATGCTTGAAATTCGGCGTGAAAAACGATGCTTTTGTGGTCTGGTGAAAATGCCAAGGCAGCATTGTACGGTGATGGGAAGTTGTAATTTTCCAATTCTTTATTGTCCTTATTGATCTCCCAGATTTTGTGTGCATGAAGGTCAATCATCGTATTTCTGCTGACCAACAAGTAACGGCCACCTTCAATATGGTCTAAATGTTCCAAATCACTCACCTCACTGTTCCAAATGGACTCCGATTGTGGGCCAGGCTGGCCGTTTTGACTATCCAAAAATTGGATTGATTCAAAATTGGGGATATCCTCCACTACAGGAACACCGTTTTTCAGATAAATCAAATGATTGCCTGGGTAGCGTACCAGCAATGTTGAATCGGGCGCATCTGGCAAAGCAAATACCGTGTTAAAAGATATTGCCCCATTTTTGTCTTTTTCAGTATCGGGGAAAGCGACAGGCTTGCCTTCGTGAAAAATTTCGAAGGTCACATTCGTATAATTGACCATCCCAGACTTTTTGTCCACCATTTTCTTTCCCGATACTTTTATGGTGAATGGGCCATATTGGATATCTTTTGAAAGATACTTCGATGCTTCGATCTTGCCCTTTGCTCTCGTATAAAGATAGGAGGCGAAAATGATGAGGATTGTGAGTAAAATTGGAATTTTCATCTATTGCAGAATTATTTTAGTTGTTTTTTTCAAAATTTAATAAAACCCGAACAAGCCAGGGCAACCCAATTCTATCAGAAACCATTATTCCCTTTATTTATTGAGCCTTAGCATCAGCATCATATACTGACAGCACATTTTCGCCAATGATAAACGAACCTTTGTCGTAGGTTTCACTGAGCACAATTTGTTCGCCGATAAAATGGAGGACATTCATCCGTTTTTCGAGCGGCAATTGGGTCACTTTTTCCCATTTTTCTTTGGTCGGGATCTCAACGATGATGAAAGTACCATACGCCCCGAATTCCCACCAACAGGTAAAGGCGGTTTCCCGGCTTTCAAAATGGACATCGCCACCGCGACCGGCACCGGAGAGCCACACTTTGGGGCTGCCTTCTAGGATGGTGCGTTTGGGTTTGTCGGTATGGTACTGCTCCTTTCGTTTCAGCACCTGACGGATGTTTTCCACAAAAGGTTGCGGTACATCCAACCAAACCGCGATATCCCGGTTCGATTTCCCCACTTCGATGTGCAGGATACAAAGGTTGCGGAGTAGTTCGGTGCGGGCGGCCTCTTCGTATTGATCTCGATGGGCTTCATAGGCTTCCATCGCCATTTTTTCGCCTTCTCGTTCGGCTTTTTTGCGGAGTACTTTGACGGCATCCAGTTCATTTTCAACCGCTTTGCGCTCTTTTTCAAGGGCAGCATTGGCTTTGTCAACGCCTTTTAGGGCGTTTTTCATGGTCAACTCGAAGCCTTTGGCAAACTGCTCTTGTTGACTTGCGACGATGGTTTGCAATTGCTGGGCAACCGCTTCGGCGATGCGATTTTCTTCTTCCTGTGTTGTCATAAGTGCTTACTTTACTGGTTACTAAACCGTGAAAGGCAATTCATACTCTTTGACAATCTTGAATACGCCGTTGTCTTCGAGGTCGCGTACTTCCCATTCGTCAATTTTTGTTTTAATGTTGGACATTTAACTGTTGTTTTTTTTGTTAAAATTTTGTTTGACTAATATTTCATGCCATGAATCCGCTTTGTCTCATTAATGACCCGCCCAAAATACTCTTGATGTTTCCCGCTGCTGAGTTCGGCATCAAAGGCATCAGCGATTTTTTTCACCAAGGCCTCATATTCCGGCGTTTTCTCGTCGTAAAGATGTTTGCTGAAGGTCAGTTCTCGGTCATCCTCCTTGAAGTTAATGTCTAACTTCACCGCCCCGGAACCGAGATCGAGGGAACGACCTGAATACTCAGCCGTTTCATCTTTCAAGATATTGTCCTTCGACCAGCCCATTTGTGCCAGCACGAAATCCAAAAAAACGGGCAACATCCCCGGTTTCACGGGGTAGAGGTGGTAGTAACTGTCTCTGGGGTCGTATCTGCCCGTCCAATGGGGCAGTTTTTCGAGTTTGCGCAGTTGCAAGCGATCCCATTCGGGCGATTTTTCCCATTCAAAATAGGTGTCAAACCACGGATTGCCAAAGTCCTCGAAATTAAAATTCATTCGCGTGTCCGTGTCGTCAAACTTGACCGCATAGCCACTGTCTTTTTCAAAATTGTAGGCCACGAGGGCGTGTTCTGAGTCGGGCAAATTCTCATTTTGCGTGTTCCAACTTTGAAATTCCGCGCGAAAAACGATGCTTTTTTGGTCAGGCGAAAACGCCAAAGCGCCGTGCGGGGAGGGATAGGAATAATTTTCCACTGGCTCGTTGTTCTTGTTCATCGGCCAGGTTTTACGGGTCTGCACGTCGAGTACCGCGTGTTCGCTGACCATCAGGTAACGCCCCCCTTCGAGTGTGCCCAAGGTTTCCAAATCGGTGGCTTCGTTCTTTGCGAATACTTCCAAATAGGAGCCGGGCTGACCGTTTTCGCTGTCCAAAAATTGGAGCGAGGCAAAGTCATGACCTTGTTGGAGGAGCGGTTCGACGACTGGGACACCGTTTTTCAGATAAACCAAATAAAGGCTTTGGCTGCCTGCCACGAGCGTCGGGTCAGGCGCACCCGGCAAGGTGTAAACGCTCCACAAAAACGGCAACCCCGTATTGTTTTGCAAGGCACCGGGGAAAACGATGGGTTTGCCTTCGTACAAAATGTTGTAGGCTACGTTCGTGTAATTATAGGTCTTTAAGTCCATGTTCATCTGCTTGCTGATCGTGGCCGACACGCGCACCGTGAACGGGCCGTATTGGATGTCTTTTGAAAGGTTGTTCGATGCCTCTCGTTTGCCTTGGACCATCGAATACAGGTAGGCGGCCACGAGAATGAGGGTTACTAATAAAAGTGCGATTTTCATTATTTTAAAATTATTTTTTTTAAATATTGTTCGAAAATTAGTAGCCTTGTATTTTTCAATGCGAATTCAGCCAATTTTTTACAGCAATCCGATATTTATCGAAGCTTTCTCTTTTGTAGCTTCGGGGCTCAACTTCCAACGCCTTTTGCAATTGCAGCATGTTCGGACGGAATAGCGCGCTGCTGTCCTTGAAGCGTTCATCCAGTACACGGCACAACAATTCAACATCAATATCATCCCGCAAACGGTCTTTTAGTTCATTGGCAAAACGGAGGAGGTTGCGATTGATTGGTTCGACAAATTGTTCCGGGTGTTCCAAAGAATTGCCATCTATAAAAGCAAAGACCTTCGTGTCCCAAACCCAATTGCTCAACAAGGGGATGAGTTCCGCCTCCCAGCCGGAGTGTAATTTGATTTTGGCAACGGCCGCTTCGCGCACGTCCTTGTCTTGAAAACGGCCTGTCAGATCGAGGATTTTTGTAATTGGATCGGTCGGTGTTTGATCGGCGATCAAGGCCAAATCTTCTTCGCGCTGTCTGACAGGTTCGTTTTTTTTATATTCGATTTTGTCGGCCCGTAGCTGCATGGCAGATCGAACGAGGCCAAAAAGATAGCCCAGACCCATCAAAACGCTCAACAGAAACCCCATTATCATCGGTATTTTGACAAAATCGGGCGCAAAGCCTGCTTCTCGTTTAAAATTAAGGAGCATAAACGCCGGAACGAGCATCAACAGTGGCAACCAATAACCAGCCTTTGCTTGCGAAAGCCAACGGATAAATTGCGGAGTCCCATCCCCGTATCCGCCCATTATGAGCCCCACACAAAGGAGAATTGCAGTAATAAAGGCTATCCACCCGATGAAAACAAGAGCGTGTCGCTGGATGCCCGGCAATTGAACCCAGTCGAAACAGTTGTTCCAAGCGAGGTTCCAAGTAAGCAGCCCCGATAGGAGCACAAACCCTATGGCACAAAAGAAAATCGCATACGCACGTCCCACTCCAGCATCCCCGCCAGGCGAGGGCGAAGCGGTAGAGGAAAGCAGTCCGATGAGAAACAGGGCAGTGAGAACAAGCAGAATGTTGCCTATCATAGTTGAAGTTTAGAACGTGTACGAAGTTTCGAAATTTTCATTTGTTTTGAATGATTTTGATTGTTTTTTCGAGTGTTTCCCGAAAATATGGGCCATTGGCATTGGCATCCTCCCAATTCAGGCTGAGCAGCAATTCCCGATCCGTCAAGTCTTTATCGCCGTAAATGCCCCACATCGAAAGCACATCCACCGCTTTTTTGAAGTGGATTTCGTTGTCTCCCTGAAGGCATTGGACGATAAAATTTTGCACCGTCCGGTTGTCGCGCATTCTGAAAAAGGAATTAAAAACGTAGTTTCGCCAGTAATCAGTTTCGGCCTCGTATTCGAGCAGTGAGATCAGGACTTCTGCGCCGCGTTCCGCATCAAATTGCTCCACCAGTATTTTTGCGAGCGACTGTTTTGCCTTCAGGTTTGCCGTTTGGGTAGCCTCTAAAAGCAGGTCGCCGACGTTTTTCGCGCCGTTGAATTGGAGTGATTGGGCGATGCCCGCGAGTACCGTTTCGTTGTCCTCCACCGCCAAACGTTGGGTGTAGATGTCAATCAATTCCGCCCGCCAAACGGCTTCCTCGGCATCCGTAGCATGGTAAACATCGCCAAAACCATCGGTGTGGATGTACAAAGTGTTGCCGCCATTGTCCATAAAAAGGCGTTTTGATTCGGCGTTATCATTCGGCACGGCGCGATCTTTTTCCTTGTTTGGGGTCGCTTTTCGAGCAAGGAGTACTTCTATTACTTTCCGTATTTCTGGGGTGATGATCGAGGTTTCGGGCGATGGCACGTTCAGGAAATGTTCAAAAGAAAGAAAATTCAGGAAAACCAGCCCGTCGCGCCAGTTTGTGGCGCCCGTCTCGATCCCGTAATCGCGGACGATGACAAAATCGCTGGCATTGTGATCGCCGATTTCCCAATTCAGCGGCGAAACAGGCTGCTCGGGGTACTCGAATAAGTCAAAATGCCGATAAGAAGCCGGACTGCCCGCCTGCGCAAAAGCGTTGCGGATGAGGGCGACCAATTGCTTGCGGATATCCAAGTCCGGGATGGGCAGCAGCGGGCCGTAAAACCAAAAATCGCTGAACAACTGCTCCGAAACCGTATTGGGTGCAGCATAATCCCCAGAAATATCTTTGTAAAAAATTCCTAATTCATTGATCGTCAACTCCCAATGATAAGTATCCGTGACCTTGGTGGTGTATTCAAATCGTTGCTCCGAAATTCGGCGTGGTAGCAGTAGTTTCCAAAAATCGTAGCGCAGACGAGCCGTTTCCGATAGTTCGGAATACACCTCGGCGACCATTTCGACTACTTTACGCATGGCTGCGTTGCGCTCGGCGAGGGGTTCGCCGGGGAGCGGGTTGTGGGTTTCAAGCAATTCTGGGATAGTCCAAAGTTGCACTTGAGTACCCTGCGTTTGAGTAATGGTGGTTTCCGTAAATTGGAACATTTTTCAAATTTGAACGAAGATTGTTGTTGGAAGCCGCTCTGATGAGGCAAAGATATGTATTTGGGATGGTTTTAATACGTTTTAATATTTGTAGTGAGGAAAATTCTACACAAACAACAGGAGCCTTTCTATACAGTATGTTTAAAGCGAATCAGGAGTCCTGCCAAAATTTCAACCAAATCCCATTCACAACTGTCCGAATCCGAACATCTTACGTTCGGGTTCGGACATTTTTTTTGAAAAAAAATAAGATAAACCATTTATTATCAGCATTTTACAAACATGGCATTATCTCGGCAACATTAATCTTGTACGGGTGCAGGTATGCAATCAAATAAATATAAACGTCACGATCATGTTATTCAATCATATTACGACTGCTTGGCGCAATCTACGGCATGAAAAATTTTATGCAACGCTCAATATTTTGGGCCTTGCAGCGGCTTTGACTTGTGCGGCTTTCATAGCCACTTGGGTCTGGGATGAGTGGCAGCGCGACCGGTATTTTCCCCATTCAGACCGATTGGTGAGAGTAGTCGGTAAGGTCAGTAATGATCGGGAAAGTTTCGATCAAGCCGTGACGAGCGTGCAAGTAGCACCAAACATGAAAAACGACTACCCTGAAATAGAAGAATACTGCCGATTAGATCTGAATGATGCGGTGGTCAATATCAACAACCAACAAATTTTAGAGCCGGGACTCCTCACCGTAGATTCTACGTTTTTGAGCATGTTCCAGTACAAACTCAAAGGTGGAAACCCACGTACAGCCCTCACCGAGCCTTACACAGTAGTTTTAACTGAAAAAATAGCACAAAAATATTTTGGAGACCGTGATCCCATCGGGCAATCTTTCAAAATATCCCTTTATGACAAAACCGGCCAAGGCGCGACTTATCGCGTGACGGGTGTACTGGAAGGCTCGCCCCGACCATCACATTACGATTTTGGCGTATTGGTATCATTTGCCTCATTTTTCGATTACAACCCCAACTATTTGGGCGCCGATGGTTGGGATGAAAGTGGCTACTACACCTATGTTTTGTTGCGTCCGGGAGTACAATTAGCGACATTACAAGCAAAAATGCCCGGATTCTTTCAAAAATACATACAGACTCGCTATGGTTCCAACACCCGTGGGGCATTGGAGTTACAGCCGTTGAGAGATATATATTTGCACTCTGACCGCCGCTATGAAATGGCGGATAATGGCAGTGCCTCCAACCTATTCATATTTGGCTCAGTCGGCCTCCTCATCCTGTTGATAGCGGGTATCAATTATGTCAACATGGCGACTGCCCGCGCCGCCAAACGCGCCCGAAGTGTAGGCGTTCGGAAGGCGCTCGGTGCCCAGCGCGGCCACTTGGCCGCACAATTCTTGGTGGAGTCTGTGTTGGCTACCTCCATTTCGGCCATCCTCGCCCTTGGGTTAGGTATCTGGCTCCAACCAGCATTTGAGCAGATGACCGATAAACCGATCGGGATATTTAACCTACCATATTTATCGTTGGGCTTGACAGGAGTGAGCCTATTGTTGGGTCTGGGTGCAGGTGCTTATCCCGCTTTTGTGTTGTCTGGATACCAGCCAGTTTCAGTATTAAAAGGCAGCCCCGATACGACCATTTCTAAGGGCATTGGCTTACGTCAAACCTTGGTCGTGGCTCAGTTTGCCATATCCATTGCCTTGATTATCAGTGTCTTGGTGATCAGAAATCAAATGGATTTCATCCAGCACAAAAACCTAGGTTATCAAAAAGAAGCCCTTCTTACCCTCAAAGTTGCACCCAACCCGGCAGTGCGTGATGGTATTGAGGCATTTCGGAACGATTTGACATCCAACTCGGCGTTGGTTCATGGAATGACCTTTTCCAATATCATCCCCGTAGGCGGTACAGGCAATAGCACCGCCAAGACCATAGACAGTGCGGGTAAAACGATTGAAACCAGTACCGATCGCATTCGGGTAGATCTCAATTATGCTGCCGTGATGGGTTTAAAATTCTTAGCCGGGCGTGATTTCTCCAGTGCTTTCCCAACAGATATGCCCACCGATACGACACAAAACTATATTTTGAATGCCGCTGCGGTGCGTTCTTTTGGGTGGGAAACGCCCGATCAGGCCATTGGCAAACCCTTCCGTATGCACGGTCGGAGTGGACTGGTAGTGGGTATTGTTGAAGATTTTCATATCAATTCTTTGAAATATAAAGTCGCTCCGTTGGCTATCCATCTGACGACCCAGAGTTTTTCGCAGGTCATTGTGCGAGTCGAAATGAGCCGTGCCAAAGAAGCCATAGCCGTGGTGGAATCGAAATGGAAACAACATTTCCCCGATGCTTATATGGAATATGCCTTTTTAGATGAAAAATTGGCGCGCCAATACCGTTCAGAATTGCGATTTGGCTCGCTATTCGGTACATTTTCATTGTTTTCGATTTTTATTGCTTGTCTAGGGTTGTTCGGGTTGGCGGCCTATACCGCCGAACGCCGCACCAAAGAAATCGGAATCCGAAAAGTACTCGGTGCCTCAGTAACGAGCATCACTAGCCTGTTGGCCCAAGACTTCTTAAAATTGGTGGTCATCGCAATTGTCATTGCTTCGCCCGTGGCCTACTACTTTATGAACAAATGGCTCGCCGACTTCGCTTATCGCATTGATATGCAATGGTGGATGTTTGCAGCGGCAGGTGCGGCTGCGATGGGCATTGCGTTTTTGACGGTGGGCGGACAGGCAGTAAGGGCGGCTTTGGCGAATCCGGTGAAGAGCCTGCGCAGCGAATAAGGCACGAAATCCCGATTTTTTCTTGGGGATGAAGTCGCTGCGGAGGGAGTAATTTCAACTGACTTTGGCAAGTCAAATACTTATACTTTTATCATAAATTATTAATTTACAATAATATAAAAATTATGTTTTTAAATTATATAAAATTTGCGCTCCGAAACTTACGTCGGCAACCTTTTTTCGCTTCTGTGAACATCGCAGGCTTGGGGGTTGGTCTTGCGGCCTGTTGGCTTTTGAGTATTTTCGTCTTGCATGAGCGCAGTTTCGATCGTTTTTTACCAGATGCTAACCGTATTTTCGCAGTCTCTTTAGATTTAAAAATGGGCGACCAAGAAGGCCGCACTACCAATACGCCTCCTCCTTTGGGCCCTCGGCTGTTGGCAGATTTCCCCGAAATAGAGGTAGCAGCGCGCACATTTTACCTCCGCGAAAGCACTGTTCGATTTGAAAAACCGGGGCAGGCAACACGCTCATTTAATGAAAATAGCGTCTATGCCGCCGATACTTCTTTTCTTGAATTGTTCCATTTCCCTATGCTTGCAGGCGATCCAGCAACGGCACTCGATCGTCCGGGTAGCCTCGTTTTGAGTCAATGGGCAGCGGAGAAATATTTTGGCAAAGATGATCCACTCGGGCAGCCGCTTTGGGTCAATGATCGGCTATTCACGGTGTCTGGAGTTACAAAAGACTTGCCTTTGGCCTCGACGGTACAGTTTGAATTTTTACTGCCTATATCCGACTTCAAAGTTGTGGATCGGTTTTCATGGAGTTGGATTTGGTTACAAGTAGATACTTGGGTGCGGTTACGTGAGCAACCGACAACCGCGAGTTTGGCAGCATTGGAGGCCAAGTTTCCAGGTATGGTACGCCGATATGCACCCGCTGCCTTCGAACGCATCGGCCAAAATTTTGAGGAGCAATTACAACGCGGCGATCGGTGGGATGTACACTTGTTGCCACTGAAATCCTTACATCTTGGACAAGCCGGTCTGGAGTCGCGGCTTTTTACACTCAGCGATGGGTCACAAGTCCAAATGTTCAGCATCATCGGTGCTTTGATTTTGATTTTGGCATGTGTAAATTTTATGAATCTTTCTACAGCCCGTTCTTCCCTACGTGCCCGCGAGGTGGGCGTTCGGAAGGCACTTGGTTCACTTCGCAGTCCGCTAATCGGACAATTTTTGGTTGAATCATTGCTGTTTAGTGGTATAGGAATGATCTTGGCTGCTGGTTTGGCATGGATATTTTTACCGATGTTCAATCAATTAACTGGCTTAGAACTAAATACTTTTGACCTCTTTTCAGTCCAAAATCTGGGCGTAGCCGTTGGACTGACGCTGGTGACAGGGTTACTCGGCGGGCTTTATCCTGCATTTTTTCTTTCCAAATTTAAACCAGCAGAAATTTTTAAAACAGCATCTGGTACCACCAAAGGTGGCCAAGCAACCTTGCGCAACGGGTTGGTTGTGTTCCAATTTGGGGTTTCAATTGCCCTCATGCTTGGTGCTTGGGTGGTACTTCAACAACTGGATTTTGCCCGCAAAAACTCACCCGGTTTGCAGCGTGAAAATGTGCTGGTCTTACCTGTGCTGCGCAATCTGGCAAAGGCCACTGATGAAGCCGGAAAAATGGAGGCATTTCGGCAACAAATAGAACAATTGCCAGAGGTCGTCAGTGTATCAAATGCTACTTTCTTACCCTCAATGGGCAGTTTTGGCGATTTTTACGAACCGGAACAAGGGGCACAAAGCCACTCAGTAACACAAAACCTGCTAATTTCGTCCTTTCTCGGCGACACGCGGTTTGTCCCCACGCTTGGACTTGAAGTGATTGCTGGTCGCAATTTTCAGGATGACGCTGGACTCGGCGATTCCTGTTCCGTGATTTTGAACGAGGCTGCTGTACGTGCCATCGGTTGGGAAAACCCCATTGGCCAATGGATACGCTACCCCGGCAATGCAAACCAACGCTTTCAGGTGGTGGGTGTGATGCGTGATTTTCACCTCGGATCCGTGCGCGGGCCTATTGAGCCAGCAGCCATTTTTCACCATGCTTCCAAAACCTATACAGTTTGGGCGAAGTACGTCATCGCTCGGTTGCAGCCAGGCACTGAAAAAGCTGCTTTGGAAAAAACTGCTCAAATTTGGGTCGCTACCATGCCAAACGCACCTTTTAACTATGATTTCTTGGATGCCTCCTTTGCGCGTATCTATCGCTCAGAAGTGAAAATGGGATCGGTTTTAGGCGTTTTCACAGTTTTGGCTTTATTCATCGGTTGTTTAGGACTCTTTGCATTGGCCGCTTTCACCGCCGAACGCCGCACCAAAGAAATAGGAGTCCGAAAAGTACTCGGTGCCTCCGTCGCAAGTATCACTGGCCTATTGGCCAAAGACTTCTTGAAATTGGTCGTCATCGCGATCGCCATTGCTTCGCCAGTAGCTTATTACTTTATGAATAAATGGCTCGCCGATTTTGCCTATCGCATTGATATACAATGGTGGATGTTTGCAGTGGCGGGTGCAGCGGCGATGGGTATCGCGTTTTTGACAGTGGGCGGACAGGCAGTGCGGGCGGCTTTGGCCAATCCGGTGAAGAGCCTGCGCAGCGAATAAGGCACGGAATCCCGATTTTTTTCGGGATGAAGTTGTTGCGGAGTGAGTGATAGGATGGGCAAACAGATGAAACGGATCAATCAGATGAAAACGAATTTTTTCACTTTGCGATTAACAAACACCGCAAGTTTCGGGTTTCACAGTCTGCCGCCTTCCAGTACCTTTGTCCCATCAAACAGTCAACACATGGAAGAGCAAAAAAAAGTGGATTACCAGCGCATTGCAGAATCAATAGATTTTATCCGACAAACCTTTAAGGAGCAGCCCGACTTGAACGAAGTGGCCTCCAAAGTTCATTTGAGCCCCTATCATTTTCAGCGGCTGTTTAGTGATTGGGCAGGTGTCAGCCCAAAGAAATTCTTGCAGTATGTTAGCGTAGAATACGCCAAAGGGGTTTTAAAAGACACCCGATCAACCCTGTTCGATGCTGCTTATGAAACGGGGCTTTCTGGTACGGGCAGACTTCACGATTTGTTTGTCAACATAGAAGGTATGACTCCTGGAGAGTACAAAAACGGAGGCCAAAATTTGCGCATTCAGTACAGTTTTGCAGAAAGCCCGTTTGGCAACCTTCTGGTGGCAAGCACACCCAAAGGCATTTGTCACATGGCTTTCTCTGCGGATGAAATAATGGCATTAGAGGACTTAAAAAAACGGTTTCCAAATGCGACCTTTCGGCAAGTGACGGATTTTTTCCAACAAAATGCCCTTCATATTTTCCGACAAGACTGGCAGCAATTGAATGCCATCAAATTGCACCTGAAAGGCACGGCATTTCAACTCAAAGTCTGGGAAACATTGCTAAAAATCCCACTTGGAGGGCTTTCAACCTATGGAAAAATTGCAGCGCAAATCCAAAGTCCGGGTGCATCAAGAGCGGTTGGCACTGCCATCGGTGCCAATCCAGTAGCATATCTTATCCCTTGCCATCGTGTGATCAAAACAGCTGGCGAAATCGGAGAATACCACTGGGGCAGTACCCGTAAAACGGCCATTATTGGTTGGGAGGCGGCTCGGTTGAATGCTTAAAATTTCACACAAATACATATAAATCAATACTTTATGGAGAAGAAGACCTTCGTCCTGATTCATGGCTCGTGGCACAGCGCATGGAATTGGCACCTCGTTGCCCCTTTGCTTGAAAAACGCGGCATCCAAGTCATTGCCCTTGACTTGCCCGGCATGGGGCGAGACAAAACGCCCATTCACCAAGTGAAAATGTCAGACACAGTAGATAAAATTTGCCAACTTTTAGATACCATCGAAGGGAAGGTTATTTTGGTCGGACACAGTAAAAACGGGATTTTGATTTCGCAGGCTGCCGAGTACAGACCGGATAAAATTGAAAAACTCGTTTATCTTGCTGCCTACCTCGTACCCAATGGTAAAACACAACGGGAATACTCCATTCAAGACACTGAAGGCGTGCTGAAACCTCACGTCACCCAGTTCCCGGAAACAGGTTCACACACCTTAGAGCCGGAAATTTACAAGAATGGTTTGTACCATGATTGTCCAGATTACATTACCGAACTGGCCAAAGTACTACTTGGACATGAACCTGTAGAATCAGGTATTACACCCCTGAAATTGAGCGATGCAGGTTTTGGCAGTGTGCGCCGTTTTTACATCGAATGTACCGAAGATCGGGCGGTAACACCTTTCATCCAGAGAAAAATGTACACCGAAACCCCTTGCGAAATGGTCTATCAAATGGAAACGAGCCATTCGCCGTTTTTCAGCCGGCCGACGGAGTTGGTGGATATTCTTTGTGATATTGCGACGGCTTAGGAGTGGTTTAAAAAATGAAAGCGCCACATTTGAAATCAAAGGCAGAGCGTTGTCCGCCTGCCTCTCCGATGTAAACTATTTCTTGACCTTGCCGTCCAATGTCGAACAACGTGTTCATTTTCGTACATTTTCCCCTACTAAAAACCTACCTAAAGTTTTGATATTCAATCTATTAAAAAAATGGCGCAATGATTGATGTAGTATTACGTTAATTATCAATTTAAGGCAAAAAGCATCCATTACAAAATACTATACCTGACGCATGATCCAAAACTATTTTAAAATCGCGGTTAGAAATCTTAAAAGAGACAGCCTCTTTACAAGCCTAAATATTTTAGGTTTATCCGTCGGACTTGCTACGGGTTTATTGATTTTACTTTGGGTAAAAGATGAACGATCATTTGATAGTTATCACCCTAACATTGAGCGGATTTACGTTGAAAGAGCCAACTTCAAGGCTGGCGACGAAGTAAACGTTTGGGAAGGATGTCCAGCCCCCCACGCGCCGTACGCGCTGCGCGAAATACCTGAAGTAGAAAAGGCAGTACGGGTGGTAACCGCAGGTGCACCACTCATCAAATATGGTGAGATAGCGGCTGTGGAAAAACTAGGTGCTTTCGCGGATACCTCGTTTTTTCAAGTTTTCAAAACAGATTTAATAGCCGGCAATCCTGCACAACCTTTTGGAGACATCCATTCGGTCGTATTAACAGAATCTTTGGCTCGCAAATACTTTGGAGCCTCCACTGAATTGAGTTCAGTACTTGGCAAGGTTTTGACCATTGGGAAAGATCCTACAGTAGTCACCGCAATTATGCGTGATTACCCTGATAATACATCGTTGAAATACGATTACATTCGGCCTTACGAATACTTAAAATCAACATTCGAAGGCAATATTATGTGGAAAAGCAGGGAGGAGGATTGGGGCAATTTCGGCAACATAACTTATTTTTTATTGAAACCAGGGGCAAGCGTGTCTGCCGTAGAACAAAAACTGGGCAACATTCAGCATACACACCATCCAGCCGATCAAGGGTCTTTTTATACCCTTCAAGCCTTCGAAAAAACCCACTTATACGCTGCTGATGGTGACGATACTGGCGCGCAAACAGTGGGCATTATGGGCATTGCTGCCCTATTCATCTTGCTCATTGCGTGCATTAACTACATCAACCTAGCCACTGCCAAAGCCACTAAACGCGCCAAAGAAGTTGGTATGCGCAAGGCCATTGGAGCCAAAAGATCCCAGTTAGTTACCCAATTTTTGGTAGAATCATCCCTTGTTTTTTTACTCTCCTCGGCACTAGCCATAGCACTTGCTTATTTGCTATTGCCTTATTGCAATGATATAGCCGACAAAAAATTGCGCATAGATTGGAGTGATCCCACGATTCCATTATTGTTGTCAGGTGTACTGGGTGGTGCATTGCTGTTGTCTTCTATTTATCCCGCTTTTGTGCTGTCGGCATTCAACCCATTGTTGGTGATGAAAGGCCAATTGACCACCAGTAAAAGTGGCCAAGCAAACCTAAGAAAAGGGTTGGTTGTTTTACAATTTGTTTGCTCCTCGGCATTGTTGTTTGCCATGTATGTCATTGGTCAGCAAATGAATTATATCCAAACCAGAAACCTGGGTTTCGATCGCGAAAATGTATTCCAAATCAACCTCAGCGAAAGCACGTACAAAAACCGGGATGCCATGATTCGAGAACTCGAAAGTCAACCCAGTATTTTGGATGTTACCTCTACTTCTGACAATATACTTCAAGCCTCGTCCAGCACTGGCGATACCAACTGGGAGGGCAAAACAGACGACAACAATCTCTTGATTACACCAGTGGCCATCGCACCTGATTATATGCGTTTTTTTAAAATGAATTTGGTGTCTGGTACTGACTTCACAGGGACTCAAGCGGATTCTACTGCTTTTATTATCAATGAAACAGCGGCGGCTCAAATGGGCATCGGCAACCCAGTAGGTAAGCGATTTACCCTCTGGCAAACCGAAGGGACTGTCATTGGAGTGGTCAAGGACTTCAATTTTGCTTCGCTGCGCGAAAGCATTAAACCGGCTATTTTCTTCTCTAAAACCAGTTGGCACGGCATCATTTGCGTCAAAACAACAGGTAAAGATGCCAATAAAGCAGTAGAGGCCGCAGCAACAGTGTGGAAGCATTTTGATACTTCCTATCCATTTGATTTTGCATTCATGGATGAATCATTCCATAAAATGTATAAAAAGGAGCAACGAACCACCCAACTTTTCAAAGCCTTTGGCATGATTGCACTCTTGATTTCTTGTTTAGGTCTGTTCGGTTTGTCAGCCTTTATGGGTGAGCAACGCCGCAAAGAAATAGGAGTACGAAAAGTACTCGGGGCAACGGTTGCGGGCATCACGGGGCTATTGGCTAAAGATTTTTTGAAATTGGTCGTCATCGCCATCATTATTGCTGCTCCAGTGGCTTATTATTTTATGAATAAATGGCTCGATGATTTTGCCTACCGCATTGATATGCAATGGTGGATGTTCGCAGTGGCGAGCGCGGCGGCGGTATTGATCGCGTTTTTGACGGTAGGTTTTCAGGCCGTGAAAGCGGCCTTGGCCAATCCGGTGAAGTCGCTGCGGTCAGAGTGAGTTGATGACATATAGCATACACATGGGAACGCGGATATAGTGGTTGCATCCGTTTCATCCGCGTTCCCATCCTACGCCTCGGCGTACCCCATCATAGCCCAATCAACTTCCACTCCGCTCCCGTTAAGTTATATCCTTTGGGGATAATCTCCTCTATAATAGGTTTCAAGTCAGGCCATTTTATGCCATAATCGTGTAAATCGCGGAAGTCATTGTATAAGGTGGTAAATTTATCAGATTCTGAATCTGCACTTGAGCCTATGTATGTTTTATAGGCTTTGATGGCTAGGTCTCGGCGGCCAAGCAGTAATTGAGCGTGGCCGATATTGGTAAGCAATTGTTCTGACACTGGTAAAACAACACCCAAATCATCACTCAATTTTTGTGCATCCAACGAATGCGCCAAGACTATTTCCAGTTGCTTCGGATTGTTCCAATAAGTAAACAGGGTTAAATAACTATAATTAAGGACACTGTAACTCCAACTAGAAAAAAGATCAAAATTTGCTTCCCATTGGTCTTTGTTTCTTCGTACGAGGCTATCCAAAATAATGTAGGAATTCGTAGCAATTTTCAGTGCGGCACCATATTGGCCATTGGCTTGATAATATTGTCTTTTTTGTTCGCTTAGTTTGACTGGCAGTTCCCATGCTCCCAACAATATAGATTCTAGATCACGGATAACCGAATCCCTCAATTTGTTAGTAAAGGATAGGAAGCGGTTTTTAGACTCTGGATACTGTATGGTTAGTTGTTCTATCGTAAACATGACTGCTGCCAACTGATCGGTTGCGTATATTTGTCTAAAGTTGGCAAGTGCTTGTGTCTCCCTATTTTCAAGCAAATCTACATAACCAAAGTACAAATCGTGGAGGTCATCTATTTCTTCTGCTTTCTCAAAGGTCAGTTGTGCATCGGCTATCTTTTTTTCAAAAAGAAGGGCTGTTCCTTTTTTCTCCAGTAATAAAAACCGCATACTTTGCCCAGAATTGGCATTTTGAGACGAATCATTGAGCAATCTATCTGCGAGTACATCCAGATCTTTTAGGCCTAAATCATATTGGGCAATGGCTTCTTTATATTGATTTTTTGAGGCAAACAAATCTCCATAAGCCATATGCACCAACGACATGTTTTCTGGGCGAACAAGTAGTTTTTGAGGAGAAAAAACCTTGGATTCTAGCAACATCAAAGCCGTATCGTATTGGAGTGCCCTATACTTGTGGTTGCTTTCGAGTATGCCCTTACTGAAATAAAGGGTCGCCAATTCAAAAAGATTATTTTCGTAGTCTAACATCCAATAAGTGGGCTGTTGCTTCACCAAATTTTCTAATTCATGTACGTTTTGACGCAGTAGTTTTTGTCTTTCTCTAGCAGGTGTAGTATAGTCGGAAGCGATGGCATAGTGCTTAAAAATAGCCCATCGCTGTTGTTCTTTTGGCCCAAGATAGGTAGTGGCCAGGGTGCTTTTCTTGACCTGCCTACAGAAAGGATTATTAGGCTTTAGTTCCCCAAAAATAGAACACAGGCATCCTAGATCCTCGGCATTAAGCAAATCGTATTCATATAGTTCGCGGGCTTGCTCAAACAAGGAATCAATGCGAATACCAATCAAATAGGCATTTGCCTCGGTATGATTCATCAAAATATCAGTGTATTGCTTGGTGGCACCGCCATAATCATTGCGCAAGAGCGCAATGTGGGCTTGCAAAAAACGGGTACCGATCAAATCACTTAAACTATTTTTCAAGAATTCCGTCACCGATGTCCCTCTTTTTAGGTCGTTGCGCAGCAAGCATTTCCAAGCATAATCGCGGTACATTTGTCCCAGAGGTTTCAGTAGTTCGGGTGGAGATTTCAGCCTCAAATAAAGTTCATAGGCTCGATCACAATATTGGCTGACGAGGTTTATGTTATTGCTGGTTGCGGCTTGTTTGCTATAATATTGGAAAAATGAAAGGATCAATGGTTTGTCACCAGACTGGGCCAAGCGGTCAAAATTATTGCCGTAGTCCAATGCTTCGTCCAGCACAAAGTTGCTGATCTGGTCTGGGCTAAAGGCTGACAATAAAAGTGCGCTACCTGGGGTTTTCTTAATGATATTGTCGGGGTCAAGATCCCGTGAATAGTAGCGCCAATCTGATCTGATGGTTCTGATGGTTTTACCATTATCCATGAAGCAAATTTGATTGATATTGGTGGCCATTAACTTATCTGCTGACAACACTAGCCTAGACTGACCTGTTTTTACATCAAATAAGGTCATATATCCAAGTTGGAAGGCGACTGCAAGGACATTATTGTCGGGAGAAAAATTAAAGGAAGAAATGGTCATATCTTTCATCACCCGCAGGGGCGGCAGTTCATCGCTCAGGCTATCTAAATTAAATAAATGGATTTCAGAACCTTCTATATTTGAGAGCGCAATGAGACTTCCATTGGGTGAAATGCTCCATTGATCAGCGTCATAATTGCGAAGCCCCAATGATTTTGGAGCAACATTATACTCCTGCAAATTCCAAACTTTTATCACAGTCTGACTTCCCGACCCATAAATACCTGCAAGTTTTTCGAGTTTCAATACTAGTTTTTGGGCACCTTTGTTGAGTTCGAGGTCAAAAATACCAACGCCAAAGTTTTTAGAGGCGATGACCATTCCATTTTTCAAAGATCGAACCACGACCGAATCTTTCCCAATGGTGTAAGCAATAAAATTTTCAGAAGGATCAATGTGTACTTTTTCATACCCCGACTTAGATCCTGTAGCAAAAGAGATCTTCCTTCCAGTACTAAGGTTTTGCAAGGCTAAAGAATCAACATCTTTTTGCCATACCACCCAATTGTTGCTGATTGCCTTGTATTTATGCATACTATTGCCCGTCATCACTATACTTGGTATCTTTTCAGGGTATTCTTCCGTAGGCAATACTTGGATGGTGCTATCCATAAAAGCGAAATAACGCTTACCATCGGGACTCAAGCGCGCGCTATTGACCGCAATATTGTAGGTCGTATCGCTTTCTAGGATCAGTTGAGGGGAATCTAAGTGCCAAACCATCACATTGCCCCCAGTGGTTGACATAGCCAACCACTCCGCATTTTTAGAGAACACACAGCCATTGATGATGCCCAATAATTCACTACTGGGAATGGCAGAGCGGTACCTGATCTGTTGGTTGCGCGTATCTTGGATGATGAGATCTGTCCCATCTAAATGATTGATATGTTGCAATCCAAATTTGGTGTATGCGATCATTGAAGCATCGTCAGAGAGTGCAGATGCAAGAAAATCAAACCCTTGAACTGATATCGTCCCATCTGATATACGCAAAAAATAAGTGCTATCGGTGGTAGCAACCAAGAGGTTTTGCGCTGGTCGCAATGTAATTTCTGAATCTTCGCCTAGATCAATACCAAAAGGCATAGATTTAGCCATGGCCCAAGTGCGCCTATTGATGTTTTGTTCCCAAATCTCTATATGATTCGAGTATGCCAGCCAAAGGCGACCTTCAAAAAACGCGACCCCTTTGATCTGCTTTTTTAAGTCAGGCAAAATGGGTCTTGGTACATACCTTGATTGTTCTAAGGTATTGTCTTTTCTGCTTTTAGAGATGGTTTTCAGCGCCAATACCATCATGGCATTTTCTTTATCCGAATAAAAATACAAATCCGTTTGATCCTCGTTGAAGCAATATACTTTAGGTAATTTTATATTCAACTTTACCACATCTTTGGGGTTTTTCCATAGCAAGGTCTCTTTGTCGCCCCCAATGAGGAACGACTTGTACCGCTGACCCGGATGGAGTTGGTTGATGCCACCTTCCTTGGATATAGTCACTGACTGTCGAGGGACAAATTCTGAACCAGTCCAAATATGCAACTGGTTGCTTTTAGGGTCAAAGGCCACTAATTCTTGTTTCCCTTTTTGGTCCAAAAACCCAAGGTCAACTATTGACTCAAACTGCTCAACATGATAACAAAAAGGCACATGGCCATCAAATTTTTTGGCATTAGCATCTCCAATATCAAACAATGTTTGTACACAATCGGGGTTTTCATCGGGAGCAATGTACTTATTGGCAAAGTTAGCCAGTCTAAATGCCGTAGTTTTGTCGCCATCATCCATGAGTTTTTGAGCCTCATCGGCCATATTGGAGGCTACGGCTTGGCGGGTGCGGCGCAAGGCTTCGAGTTCTTTCATCCGCAATTCGTCTTCCGCGCTATTGCGGCAGTCAGTGATCCGATTACTCACCTGCGATCTACGCTCTTGGGTAGCATCGGAGCAGTTTTTGGCGGCACGGTACAAGGCTGCGGCGTCATCCCAGAATCCACCTCGATAAGCCCGCTCTGCTTCTTGAAAAGTAATGTAAAAACAATCTTTGGAGGTATCACGCAAAAAAGCGGCACTAAGCATAAAACGCTTCCGCTCTTCAAAGCCTTGAATGGGTGCAAATGTATTTTGCCGCTTTTGTTTCTTTTTACTTGGATAGAGTACCGATTCGCATTGGGCTATATTGGCCTTTAGGTCAGCAATCCTACGAGCAATTTGTTGGGTTTCGGGGCAGTCCAAACCTTGCTTGTAATGTGACAATGCCTT
This sequence comes from Saprospiraceae bacterium, assembly GCA_031373665.1. Taxonomy (GTDB): domain Bacteria; phylum Bacteroidota; class Bacteroidia; order Chitinophagales; family Saprospiraceae; genus M3007. The sequence goes on from JANMMZ010000101.1 coordinate 24,497, forward strand.
GCTGTAGTCACCCCTTTGTTGGGCTACGGTACCAGCATCTAGGTGATAGATATAACAATCCTGTGGCTTGTTTTGTCCCCACAAAATAGCAGGCAACACAACGAATAATAAAATACGAAGATGTGTCATTTTTTGCTGCAAAGATAATGACTCTATTCGCACAAATCCCCATTAAATACATTTTCATCCACCAATATCGGCTATTTATCCAAGTATTCATTGGAGTGTCTCAAGTTTGTACTAATCTTGTCCCATTATTTTGAATATTCATTCGTTTCACAAATAGCATACATTAAAATGAAATCAACGCCACGTAAGAATAAAAGAACCCTCATTTATGGCCTGATTGCCCTGTTCGCATTGTTGATCGTAGCAGCGGTAGTAAAAGCACGTCAAAATCCCAAAGGCGAAGAAGTCAACGCCGAGGCTGTTCAGAAGCGCACCATTCGGGAGACCGTCAGCGCGAGTGGTAAAATATTTCCGGAAACCGAAATCAAGATCAGTTCTGACGTATCGGGCGAGATCATAGAGATGTACGTGAAAGAGGGTGACTCTGTCACCATAGGACAGGTACTGGCAAAGATAAAACCCGATGAATACCAAAGCCTTGTAGAGCAAGGGGAAGCCTCTGTCAGTACAGCCCGATCTCAACGCGAAATATCCAATTCCAATGTACAAGGCAGCACTGCACAGACCGATCAACTCCGAGCGGATATTAAACGCACCGAATCGCAACTTCAGGTAGCACGGAGCAGTTATGAGCGCAGCGAAAAACTGCATAAAGATGGGGTCATTTCAATGGCTGAACTAGAAACGGCGCGCAACAACTTCAAAGCGGCAGAAAGTGCGCTGGCCGCTTCGGAAGCAAGCCTCAAATCTGCTATGAGCAGCCTCAGTAGTGCAAAAGAAAATGTACGGGTAGCCGATTTTGGGATCAACAGTGCCAACGCACGCCTTAAAGAACTCCGTACAAGCCTTCAAAAAACGATCATTACAGCACCTGTAAGCGGTATTGTGAGCAAACTATCAGTGGAAAAAGGCGAACGTGTATTGGGTACCATCCAAATGAGCGGTACAGAGATCATGCGTGTGGCCAACCTGCGCTCTATGGAAGTACAGGTGGAGGTCAGCGAAAATGATATTTTGAAGGTCAATGTTGGTGACGAAGCCGATGTAGAAGTAGATGCCTACTTGGGACGCAAATTCAAAGGTAAAGTGAGCGAAATTGCGAACTCTGCCAGCAATGTTGCCTCTGTTGGAGGGGCTGGGTTGAATACAGACCAAGTCACCAATTTTGTGGTGAAAATCCGCATTGATCCTCAATCTTATGCCGACATGTTGAAAGATGGTCGTCGTTACCCTTTCCGTCCCGGTATGTCGGCTACCGTAGATGTATTTACGCACAGCGCAGAGAATACGCTTTCTGTACCCATCGTATCAGTCACTGCCCGTGAAGATGAGGATAAGGGCAAAAAAGACGACGAAAAAGAAGAAGATAACAATCCGCAAGCAAAGCAGGCAGCCATCAAAGAATCAGACATTAAGGAAATTGTATTTGTTGTCAGTGGTGATACCGTTGGAATCCGCGAAGTAAAAACAGGAATCCAAGACAATGACTTTATAGAAATACTTTCTGGCCTTCAGGAAGGCGATAAGGTGGTGACGGGGCCTTATTCAGCCATTTCGCGTAAACTTAAAAGCGGGTCTGCGATCACGATTAAACAGAAATCTGATACTGCGAAGCAGTGATTTGGTTCGCACTGATCGAATATCTTGGCTTGACCCCTTGACAAAAAACTATATGAATTGCAGTTTTTTGAACTCATGGATCAGTTGCCAGCAGTGCGCAAACCAAGTGTATTTTTCGCTTTTGTCGGACATAACGGATATAATTAACAAAGTAGGAGCGGCTCAAGGTGTACTTTTGAGGTAGAATTAATCTACTTTTTTTCTCAATATATGACATTGACCTACCGCTCTCGCAATTTGCGTACTGCTGCATTTTTTAAAAAAAAATCAGCTTTAAAAACTACACTATTCTTTGCTGCCTTGCTTTTCACCAGTTGGATACAGGCACAAAAAAACCTTTGGTCTCCGGCACCATTTGCTAAAAATGAGGCAAAAATAGCACATACCCCAGAACTGCCAGACCTGGATAAAGGGTTTCTCCTGCAACTGGACGTGCCAGCCATACAAAATCTGGGGAAAACAGCCCCAAAAGAATTCGGCAATACGCAAACTGCAACAACTGTCATTGATTTGCCGTTGCCCGATGGCAGTTTTCAACAGTTTAAAATCTGGGAGAGTCCTTTGATGGAGCCCGAACTAGCCGCAAAATTCCCAGATATAAAAACATATATTTTGAAAGGCATAGATGACCCCTTCGCGAGCGGGCGCATGTCGGTCAGCCCGGATGAGTTTGGGGCATTTTTTACTTCGCACCAGTTTGGTCAGGAGGTATATATCCGCAAAGCCCTGAAAAATTCCGCCTCTATTTATCTCAGTTATTGGGGAAAACACGATCCCTCGCTTCAAAAACCTTTTAATTGCCTTTGGGAATCCTCGACAACCCCTTCCGACCATGCACATGATGAAAATCGGATGGCTGGCCCTAATGAAACAGGCGATGTGCTGCGCGTTTTCAGGCTGGCCATGACCATACCGGGCAAACTATCCGAAGAAAACAACTGGACTACCAAAGCGCAGGCAATGGCTGCCGTGGTCGCCTTTTTAGGCCAACTCAACACGATCTATGAGCGGGATTTGTCTGTCCGTTTTGTATTGCCTGCCAAGGAGGACAATATCATCTTTTTAAGCAGCGCAACCGATCCTTTCACGGCCTTGGGAGGAGGCGAATCCGCCAACGAAAATATCATTGTGACCAACCAACTCATCGGACAGGAAGGGTTTGATGTGGGGTTGATATTCGTCACGGGTGCTTGTTGTGCGGCAGGAAAACCCACTATTTGCAGTGAATACAAGGCTGTTAATTTTAGCGCATTTTACAGCCTGCGAGTCACTGCTCACGAAATCGGACACCAATTTGATGCGGATCATACCTGGACTAGTTGCGGCCCCGACAACAATGGCCAATTCGGCACCAATGAGTATGGAGCTGGCACCACCATCATGTCTTATGCCGGCGGGTGCGGAGTGGATAATATCCTGCCTATAGGCGACGAAAATTACTTCGGGGTTTATTCTCAAATCCAGATGACCAACCATATCAATAACCAAACTTGCTACACAATGCTTGGAACTGGGAATCATATCCCCCTTTCGAGTGTACCGGCGGGCGGCTTTTACATACCCATATCCACGCCTTTTGAACTGGTCGGTACCGGAAGCGACGCTGATGGGGATAACCTGAGTTACTCTTGGGAGCAGGTTAATATCCGAAATATTGATTTTACGTCGTCCACTATTTCCGTCCAAATACCACCAACACCCGCCGATGGCAACGTGCCAATAGCACGGATATTCAACCCTTCCAACTCACCGCGCCGCACTATCCCTCAACTTTCAGACATATTGTCCAATACTTCCTCGGTTTACGAACGCCTCCCGACCTACTCCCGCAACATCAAATACAGGATGTACGTGCGCGACAACCATCCAGGAGCGGGAGGTACGACACACGAGGAAGTAAGTTTTGAGGTGGACGGAACGGCAGGCCCTTTTCTGGTCACTGCACCAAACACCTGTGTCAGTTGGCAATCCGGTAGCACCCAGACAGTTACCTGGGATGTGGCCAATACCACCAATAACAATGTCAATTGTCAAAATGTAAAGATCAGTCTCTCCCTTGATGGGGGCTACAACTATGTCCACATTTTGGAGGCAAATACACCGAACGATGGCACTCAAACCATCACACTGCCTACCGGAATTTGCTCCAACAAATCTCGGATCAAAATCGAGGCTGTGGGCAATATTTTTTTCGATGTTTGCAATGTTGATTTCAGTGTCGAATCCACTGCGACACCCATTGTGAAGGCCAATGCCCTGCAATTGGACGGCATAGACGATCAGGTTGAAATACAGAACTCAAACTTGGGCAACTTTGGTTCCGATAATTTTACCATCGAAATGTGGGCAAAAACGACGGACGACAACTGCGCACTCATGGGCAAACGACCGATCTGTGGCTGCGATAATTTCTGGAATTTCTTTATTGCAAATGGGCGATTAAGTGCCGAATTTTCTACCTCAAATACCTGTGGTAACTATCTGAATACGGCAGGCACAGCCACCAATTTAGCAAACGGCAACTGGCATCACATCGCTTTTGTACGCAACGGCACAATGCTCCGTTTTTATGTGGATGGCGTTTTGGATAAGACTGTAAGTTCCACCCAAAACTTGAACAATGCCGCAAACATGACTATTGGCAGTATTGTTTGCCCCGGATCGAATTTCGGCGGTAGCATGGATGAAATTCGGATTTGGAACATAGCCCGCAGCATTGCCGAGATCAACGAGAAAATGAATTGCACACTCACAGGAAACGAGGCAGGGCTACTCGCTTACTATCCTGCTAGCAGTCAGGATTGTGGTGGCTGTTCAGGTGGCATCAGCACTTTGATAGATAAAACAGTCAATGAAAATCATGGACTGATGCAAAATGGTGCTTATGCCAGCCTTTCGACGGCTAATATTACGGATTGCCCTGCTTGCGCAAATGGTACTATTTCTATCACCACCAACCCGGCCAATCAATCTGTATTTATCGGCGGAACGGCCACTTTTTCCTTGGTTGCCTCAGGCAATAACCGCTCTTATCAATGGTATCGCAGCACCGATGGTGGTGCTACCTTTTCTGAAATCGGCGGTGCGACCGAGCCAACATACAGTTTTGTTGTCGCTAACAGTGGGCAGAATGGATGGCAATTCAAATGTTTCGTCTCCAATGGTTGCGACTTAATATCCAGTACCGCCGCAACCCTGATCTTGCCTTGCCTGACTCAAACTTTGAGTGGCATCACTGGCCCCGCAGCACCTTGTGTTGACAATTATTACACCTACTATGTAGCACCCAATCCGAATATCGCTTCATGGTCATGGACATCTCCGGCGGGTTGGTCGGTGACGAATTCCAAAAACATGATCTTTGTAAAACCAAGCACCACTTCAGGTACAATCAGTGTGACAGGTACGGATGCCTGCGGGGTACAAACGGCTGTACAAACCCTTGCCGTGGCACCAATAGTGGTGTCCGTCATGACACAGCCCATTTCACAGACAGTTAATGAAGGCGCGGAGGTTGATTTCTCCGTAGTCGTTTCAAATAATGGCAACACAACCACTTATTTGTGGCAAGAAAGCAGCGACGGCGGCGCGACGTATTCAAATATTTCAGAAGCGACTGGCGCGACCTACACTATTGCCTCGGCAACGCTTTCGCAAGACGGTCACGTGTTTCGATGTATTGTCACGAACGCATGTCTTCGTGACACCTCTGCATTGGCAATTTTGAAGGTGAACTGCATGACAAGTACACCATCTATGCCTGGCGCGATTGCTGGAGGCGCAGTAATTTGCCCAAATGTGTCTGTGTCGTATTCGATTGCTCCTGTTGGAGGTGCTACAAGTTATGAATGGACGTTGCCCTCGGGCTGGATCGGAAATTCGACCTCCACGAGTATCAATGTAACGTCTAACGGTACAGGCGGCCTATTGAAAGTAAAGGCTATCAACGCCTGTGGTACTTCACCTGAACAGGCACTTCCTGTCTCCATCAATCAAGCCTCTTGCCGTCGCGGCGTGGACTTTGACGGAGTGGATGACCACCTCACGATTGCACAAAATGCACAGCACTTATCTGCCGATATGACCCTTTCGTTTTGGATAAAACCTGAATCTTTGACCGGAGAACAAACGGTACTTTTCAATGGTCGTGAGTTTATAGTCGGTTTGAGCAACAATCAAATCAGGTACAAGCACTCAGACGACTGCTGTGGCTACGACAATACGGTAGAGATGGTGTTTAACGGGAACATAGAGATGGGTGAATGGACTCATATTGCGATCACCCGTGCAACGACCAACCGCACGGTTAGTTTTTATTTAAATGGAAATCTTGTCCAAAACCAAACTTACGGCGAGTCCTTTGCCCAACCAGGTAATAACACAACGAACATGATTTTTGGCGCAGGTAAAAACGGCACTTGGGTCAATTTCAAAGGCTCGCTCGATGAGATTAAAATTTGGAACACCATCCGTACCGTAGATGAGTTGAAGCAAGACCTGGTTTGTTACCCCGTTGGCAACGAACCAGCATTGAAAGCCTATTATAATTTTGAAGTCGGACAGCCCTACGGCGATAATCAAGGGGTAACGAGTTTTCCTAATTTGGCAAGTGCCTACGGCGTGGCTTCGATCCAATATATGGCGATGAGCGGCACGGCATCCAATATCGTTTCTGGCGATTTGCCCTCATTTTTGTTTCAAGACCTCGACGGCGATGGGTTCGGTAGTGCCAATGTGGGGTGTAATTTTACAGGCTCAACTGTGACCAATTCGACCGACTGCGACGATCAAAACAGTGCCATTAACCAAAACGCCATCGAAATCTGCAACGGGATTGATGATGACTGTAGTGGCATCGCCGATGACATCCCGAACGTATTAGCCAGTACCAATGTGCCAGTGCCTATACCAGCGGGAGAGACCATTACCTCTACCATCCTCATCAATAGTCCGACAACCTCCCTATTGGATTTAAATGTATTGAACCTCGATATTTCTCACATCTGGGTTGCAGATTTGACGATCAAATTAAAAAGCCCACAAGGCACAGAAGTAACCTTGTTGGATGCTATATGTGGCGACCAGAACGATATTTTAATCAATTTTGACGACGAATCAACGGCTGGTTATGGCACTATTCCTTGTCCTCCTATCAATAATGGGACTTATAAACCCTTATCGCCATTGTCCGCTTTCGACGGCGAAAATCCGAACGGAATCTGGACTTTGATCGTGATTGATGTTTATGAAGACGCTGGTGTTTTAAATGACTGGAGCATCGGATTTCCCTCTACGCCCATTATACTATATGCCGATGTTGATGGCGATGGTTATGGCAATGCCGCTGCTACTATACAGGCTTGCAGCACCCTTGCAGGTTACGTGAGTGATACGACCGACTGTGATGACAGCAACAGTGCGATTTATCCGAATGCCACGGAAATCCTCAACGGGCTTGATGACGACTGTGATGGTGTAGTAGATGACAGCACCGTCGTCTCGATCAGGCAGGTATTGGGGGACACCCACCTCTTGCTCCTTCCAAATCCGGCTGACGATGTGCTGCATATCATTTTTACCGGAAATGAGGTCGCTATTGGTCAAGTAGAAATTTTCAACCCCCTTGGGCAGCGTATTCTGATTCAGGATATTCAACTTGAGTCAGGCAGGAGCAGTAGTTTTCCAATCGGTCATTTACCAGAAGGGCATTATTTTTTGATGTTTAGTCAGGCGGATGGGGGAAGATCGGGGGAGCGGTTTATCGTTATACGGGAATAATAGACAGGCATTTCCCTCGCAGCAAAAGGACAAAAGACAAAAAGTAATCCATTTAGGATCGTGTCGTTAAAAACCACAACTTATTAGCGACACGATCCTTAGCAAGAATCGGGTTTTATGGAAGCGGTAGGCGAAATACATTTGCCCCAGAAAATTCGTACGATATGAACAGTCACAGTCTAGCGTCTAAAATTATGGAAATAGCAAATTGCACCACTAGTGATATTAATGAGATTTCATCGCTTTATACGGCGGCTCGAAACCTTCAAACACAAAGAAAAATGGTGGTGTGGCCATCTTTCGATCCTGCGTTTATTGAAAAGGAAATAAATGAAAAGCGGCAATGGAAGTTAATCCTTGAAAATCAAATTGCGTGTAATTGGGCTATTACATTTGAAGACAAAGAAATATGGGAGGAACGAGACCAAAATGACGCTATTTATATCCATCGGATTTGTACAAATCCTGATTTCCGGGGTAATCGCTACATTGACCACATTGTAGAATGGGCGAAGCCGTATGCTATGGAACTTGGTAAGCAATATATCCGTTTGGATACGCTGGGTAATAACACGAAATTGATAGAACATTATACGTCAGCAGGTTTTCAGTTTCTGGGTATGAATGAACTGACTAATACGGCAAGCCTTCCAAAACATTACCAAGATGAACCTAATTGCTGTCTTTTTGAGATGGATCTTCGTAATATAAAAAAATAACTATATGTGGTTTGAGAAATTAACAGGATTTAAAGAAGAATCACCAGAAAATGTAAGAGCGAAACTGAAGATTGAAGGAGATTCCTTTGTATCAACGGTGAATAACCGCAGGTTTACTTTTGGGAAATTAGAAGTGGTAACATTAGAAGATTTAAGGCTAAACAGCTCACCAAAAGAGACATTCAAAGGTGAAATTCAGTTAAGCGAGGTTGTAGCGGATGTTCAGACCTTACATACACTTCCAACAAATTCAAACGCACTATTTCAAGCCGCATCCCAATTCAATCTTTTAGAGATGATTGGGCCAGACGTAACGCCTGAACAAGGAATTGACCGGTATGAAACCGACTATACCCAAGGTCCTGCCTGTGCCATTGCTTGTGGCGCAGGAACCATATATAGAAATTATTTTGTTGAAATTGGAGATCAAACTGGTCAAACCTCAAACAATCAAATAGACTGTTTAGATTTGATAGGTCATGACCTTCAAAACGATCAATTTAATCTTTGGTCAATGCGGAATGGATATGCGTTAATGAATCAAGAAGGGCTATTAAAAACTAACAAAAAACTGGCAATATTAACAAATGAAGAACGAGAAATATTAAAAGGTAAATTGAAGGTCGGAATACAATGGAATACGGAGGTGACAATGGCTCAAAACAACCAAAAAGTATCTCAAATATATTGTTCTGCATTACCAGTAGCCTATTGCCGAACAGAAACCATCTATTGGGAATCTTTTGCAAGGTTAATTCTAGAAGCAACCTACGAAGCAACGCTTTGGGCAGCGGTGGTTAATATGGATAAAAATGCTTCAAATTTAGTTTATTTAACTCTGGTAGGCGGTGGAGCATTCGGAAATGAAGAGCATTGGATTTTAGAATCGCTAGAGATAGTGTTAAACAAATTTAGAAATGTGCCACTGGATGTGAGGGTTGTTAGTTATGGACAATCAAATCCAGAACTGCGAAGGGTTTTATAAATGACTCATGTTACGCAAGCGGCAGCGCCGCGAAAGATTTGTAGGGAATATAGTATAATATTTTATTAGGTGCATCGCACCGAAATATTATTTTTCCAGATAGTTTGTAATCTTTCGGTGCGCTGTACCTCGTTCAAAACCCTTTATCGTTATACGGGAATAATAGACAGGCGTTTGCCCGTAGCAAAAGGGAAAAGACAAAAAGCAATCAGATAAAAGGGACAAGAGACACTAAGATACTAACTTAGTGCTTCTTGTCCCTTAATATTTAATAGGCTGTCGCTCAATTAGTCATAACTGATTTTCGTAAATCTATAAATAACAGCCAATCAGTTACAAATAAACAGATTATTGTCGCACAATTTTTACCGTTTGGCCATTTTTCACCCGAACAAAATACAGGCCAGAAGGGTATTTTTCTAAAGAAAGGGTGCCCTTGAACGTATTGTCCCACCGCGACATGCGGCCTCCAGTCAGTAGATGTCCTTGCTGATCTAAGACCTGATACACAATACTATTTTCTGAATTGCCTTGGGCATCCATTTCTAACCAAACCAAACCAGTAGTTGGGTTAGGCAATGCCTTGATCTCTGCAAGGCGAAGGGTTGGTTCTTCCGCTTTCACAGTACCAAGTTCTATTGTAAGTTGGCTTAGGCATCCATTTCCATCAATGCATACAACGGTATAAAAACCATTGGGCAGGTTGGAAAACAGTGGATCAGGCTGCGCAATGCCGATTGGGTAAAGAACGTAAGTATAAGGCTCGATCCCTCCTGTTGCGATGACCTTGATCGAACCATCGGATGCCGCTGGACTGGAGGGGTTTACGTATTGAGCACTGGTTACAAAGTTAGTACATGCAGACACCGCACAAAAATTGATGACATTGGTCGTACCAAAATTACCAGGTACTTGCCCATATAATAGATCGCCTGTAAAAAGGCTAATCGAAACATAGCCATCCAATCCATCTCCACCGGTATCGGTCAGCACCATACGATAACAACTGTCTTTCTGTACGCATGTACTGTAAGCATATTGATTGAAGGGGATTTGGTAGGATCCATCTTCTAATATGACGTTATTTTGATTATCTAGGATCTGCCAGCTGGTTTCATTAGGCTTTGCGTCAGTGCTAATGAACAAAGAAAGACCTACGCTATTGGCATCAATGGTGATATTGGCCGTTGCAGTATTGTTTTGCAAGTTGCCATCTATGGGTTCATTATTGACCTCAACAAGCCTGAGATCTACCGTATTGACTCCAAAAACTGCACCACTTAGAACTATATATAATAAATAAACCTCATCTGTAGCCGTAAATATCAAAAATGTATCTAGTTTTTCTATACCGCCATTGACTTTGGTACCGATCACCACTGATGAAAGGGTAGTTACCCCATTGTTAGTGAGTTTAAAGTTGATTAAAGTTGATTCCGGATTATCACAACCAGATGCCAATGTAATGCCATCTATCTTAGCATCTAATTGGTATCGGGATAGCACCGTTCTAGTAATCGCATCGTTATTGGTCAGTTCATCATTTTGTACAGTGGCACTTGCTACAAAAACGTAAGGTTGCCCAATCACACCGACGTCAGCAGTCTGCTGAAATGTAAATACCTTGGATTGTGTTGGGTACAGTGTATCAGGTACCATCATAGTGACAGGAGTGCTGCCATCTATACTATACGTTACTTGAAAATCATGCTGAATCAGTTTTCCAAAGTTTCTAACCATTACCGTGACTGGCTCATTATTGTTGAGGTCTGAGCCAGACACAGGACTCAATAACTCGATAGCCCCTATATCGTTTTGTTTGCGCTCTGGCGTGCAGAAACTGATGGATTCTGGTTCAAATAAATTGTTTGTTGATACCAGTACGTTTCCAAATATATCAAAAACACTAAATTTACCACCCCACCCAAAACCAGATGGTTTGAGTTTAATTGTATAACAAGTATTGTCTTCGGTACAAAACGATTCGGTATAATCACTATTGGTGACTAACCCAGCGTAAAGCAGTTGAGCACCATTATACACTTCCCAATTCAAGGTACCAAAGTCATTATTACCTTTTGCAGTCAGGTATGCACCATCTAAATTTCCAAAGAATTTTTGGATAATAGTATCATTATTTATATTTTGGTCTGGTAGCCCATTGGGTTCAGTGATATAACAACTCAACCTATTTAATCCTTCGCGCACGTCTGTTAGGGTCAAAAACACGGTATCGGTTTTGCCAGGAGCCAGATTGCCTGTCCAGTTATAGATACTGTAAGATTGGCTCGGATGATTTTTATAATGGACTACACTGCTCGTCATCGGGAGACCGGAGGCATTGGAAAGCAAGACCCCAAAAGTTTGGGTTTTGCCACATACGAGCCCAGGCAGGTTGAATTTTCCGATCAATGCACCATCGTTGGACGTTAGTTTTTTAACCTTGGCTCTCAAGGTATCATTTCTAATAAATTTGTCATCTTCCCAAGCCGTTACTACCGTAAACGGGTACGTTTTTCCTATCACGTCCATACTGACGGTTTGTGGGAAGGTAAACGTCTTGGTGGCATCTGCAATGATGCTGTCTTGGAATATTTCTGTCGCTACAAATACGCCGTCAAACCAAAGCGAAATCGGGAAGTTTTTGGCCGTCACCAACCCATTGTTCCTTATTTCGACACTGACCGTTTCGGTAGTGCCCAGTAGGGCAGAATTCAAAGGGGCTACCAATGCCGAAGGCAAAATATCGAAAGTATCGCGCTGTATCCTAAACGATCCTATGCGAGTGGCCCACGATTGGCCTAAAGGCTGATATTCGCCTGTGAACCAAAAAGTACGTCCATCCACCGGATCTACAGACATATTGCTGTAATCGCCCCAGCGTTGATCAAAGTGGCTCGCTGTACCGGGTATTAACGTGTATTCATTCAATGTCATTTGGTTCAATGGATCAGATGCCCTGCGTCCTGTGATACGCAGCCCCAGATTGGTTTGTTGGCTGCACACGGAGTAGCCCAAGCCTATATTTCCAGCCTCATCCATAGAAAGCGTACCGGTAAATCGGTTTGTTTCTAAATCTGGCGCGTAAGTACCTTGTTGATAGATACTCCAATCACTGGCTCCGCTTTTGCGAAGTTCGTACCAGCGTACTGCCGCATCACCACCTTCTCCTATTTGGCCAGATACATCGGCTATATGATTGAACACAACCGACTCATGCGTACCAAAATTGCGATAAGGAGCCCTGTACATGATGATGTTTTCGAGCGCAGTTACCTTCGGGGCATTGGGGTCGGGTTGTTCAATACAATCGAATAGCGAACTACCAAAACAGACAGTTGTCTCAAAAGGTGCTGGATTCAGGACTTTTGGCCCCGTGATATTGCTCAATTGTCCATCAGCCCAATTCAGGTTTACTTCCCATATTTGCAATTGATCAGTGTTGCCTGCCCAGATGTCGTCATAAACCCTAAATATATAACTCGGACTGTTGGGCGGTGGTGGTGGCCCGCCTTCCCAATCGGCTCCAGTGGCTGGTTGGTATATGATGCCTCCAAAATTGGGCATTTCAAAGCGAAATACTTTAAAAGTAGGTGCTCCAGCCAAAATAGCATCCCGTTCGAGGGCAAATCCAGAGCAGACATTGCCATTTACAATTTCATTGGTTGTCACCATATAGGCATTGTGCCAAACGTATAATTTGGGATAATCCGGGAAACCAAGGGTCTGAAAACGGTAAGCCTTCCATCCATTACCGGGATCGCTATCGTCAGAAATAGCCAGTAACAGTTCACTAGATCCCTGCATTTCCATCATCAGCCACCGTTGGGCATCATGGTCATATTGTATGATCGGGTCACCGATGCTACCTGTGTTTACTTGCGACCAAATCGTGCTGGTCAGTATAGGCCCAAGCACCGATTGGCCAGTCTCTTTGCTCCATGCTTGAAACCAAGCCCCACCGCTGGTGTTCACCATCTGTACATAGTGGTCTTTGCCTACATCACCCGTAGGGTCAGGAGGAGTGACATTAGCATCATATATCCCTTCTATATTGAATCCTGGGAGAATATCTTGCCCTAGTTCACGCGCTTGGGTTGATTGCAATGCCACCAGCGGATCACCATTCTGAGGTTGAGGGTTAGGATTTTTTAATTCATTGGCGAAGAAATAATTCTTTTTTTGCCACTGTTTTTGATTGGGGTTAGCCGTTGGTATGGTTTGGGGCGGCAGGTCGCGCAGTGCGGGTATTATGCCCAGCAATTCGCCTGCTGAAACCATGGGTGGATAAGATTGTATGGTGGGTGGAGCCTCATTTTGGGCTGTGACTGCCATACTGATACCGATGAAAAGGATAAACAAGAGTTGTTTCATGTCAAATTTTATAATTTTGACACAATGTATGGACTATTTTGAATATGCCCTATACATTGATACAAAACGCTAAAAAGTGACATTTTGCTTTCCGTAACGTTTCTTATTGCAACAATGGAATGAATTTTGCCGTTCTATCCAAAATTATTTATTCAACACACAATATTTTATGAAAAAGACATTCCTCTTGGGCAGCCTTTTAATGTTTATGGCCATGCAAATAGGCTTGGCACAATCAACCCCTGCCCTTGAATGGCATACTGATTTGGCCAAAGTGCAACAAATATCTCAAAAGACGAACAAACCTATTTTCGCCTTTTTTACGGGTAGCGACTGGTGTGGCTGGTGCCGAAAACTACAAAGCGATGTATTTGCTAAGCCCGAATTTATTAAATGGGCGAGCGAAAAAGTAGTATTGCTCGAACTCGATTTCCCAAGAAGGACAAGATTGGCACCCGATTTGGAAAAGCAAAATCAGGAGTTACAACAAGCCTTTGGGATCAAAGGATACCCAACTATTTGGCTTTTTTACCTTAATGAAAAAGACAATAACCAACGTGAAATTGCCGCCTTGGGCTCTCTAGGTTATCCGATGGGTGCCACGGCTGGACAAGAGCAAGTGAAGTTTTTGGAAGATGCTAATCTTTTGTTTAAGGCTGGGAAGAAGTAGGTTGCACGATTTATTTTCACAAAACACACAAAGCCCCACTCAGTACCTTCATAAGAGGTTGGGTTGGGCTTTGTGTGTTTTGTGAAAAATGTAATTGACAATCAGGAAAATGTATGGAGAATCGAGAAAAAGGAATCTACAAAGTGCTTCCTAACGGGGGTGCATATTCATTTAATCTCACGTTTCCAGCCATCTTTAAACGAACATTCTACAAATATGAAATTACTAATTCAATTTGGACTTTTTATTTTTCTGTTCAGTAGTTTGACAGGTTGTAATGGACAGACAAAAACTAATACAGCAACACAAAAAAATTCTGACACAAAAAAACTTGTTGGCGGTGGTTGTGACGGCTGCGAAATTATGTTTGTTGGTATGCCGACAAATATTTCATCGGTT
>JANMMZ010000006.1:0-40168 GCA_031373665.1 Saprospiraceae bacterium
GATGTTGATACCAAAAATGATGTGGATACCCAAAATGATGTGGATACACAAAATGATGTGGATACCCAAAATGATGTGGATACCCAAAATGATGTGGATACCCAAAATGATGTGGTCGCCCAAAATGATGTGGATACCCAAAATGATGTGGTCGCCCAAAATGATGTGGATACCCAAAATAACGATGGCGATAACGAAAATGGGCAACCACAAGGGATTGCCCCTACCGCAAAAACCATTGGCGATATGATGGACGCATTCAAATCTATTACAACGGTGGAATACATTCGTGGTGTAAAAAATTTAGGTTGGAAACCATTTGATGGCAGATTGTGGCAACGCAATTATTATGAACACATTATCCGAAACGAACAATCATATCAAACCATTTCCAATTACATCATTAACAACCCTGCCAAATGGCAGGAAGATAAATTTTATGGAAATGACGTAGGGGTATCCCTTGTGGATACCCAAAATAATGAGAATACCCAAAATAACGAAACCGAAAATGGGCAACCACAAGGGATTGCCCCAACGATAAACCCAAAACAAAATTTAATATGAGTGATTGGAAGAGTTATAAGTTGGGGGAATTGATTGAAGTCCAGAATGGTTATGCTTTCAAGGCAAATGACTTTTCTAATAAAGGAATTCCAGTCATTAAGATAAAAAACATTGTCTCACCAAGAATAATATTAGATGAATGTGAATATTATGAAGGAATTATTGACAAACGATTAGAGCAATTTACTATTAGAAAAGGTGATATTCTTATTTCTATGACAGGTTCACACGTAAATCAAATTGCTTCTGCTGTTGGAAAAGTGGGTAAATATCAATTTGTCTATCCTGCATTATTAAATCAGAGAGTTGGGAAACTATTTTCAAAAGATAAAAACTTGCTAAACCAAGATTACTTTTATTATCATATTAGTAGATTAGAAACACAAGTAGATTTGGCTTCAAGTGCAGGCGGAAGTGCAAATCAGGCTAATATTTCACCTTCTCAAATAAAAAACTTAGAAATCACCGTCCCCGACCTCCCCACCCAAACCGCCATCGCCGCCATCCTCACCTCCCTCGACGACAAAATAGAACTGAACCTACAAATGAACGCGACCCTTGAAGCCATGGCACAAGCGTTGTTTAAAGAGTGGTTTGTGGATTTTAACTTTCCGGGGAGTGATGGGGTGTTGGTGGAGGGGTTGCCGAAGGGGTGGAGATTGGGGAGTGTTTTAGAAATAGCAACTTTATTGAGTGGAGGAACGCCAAAAACAGACACAGGGGAATACTGGAACGGCTCAATTAATTGGATTTCTGCAAAAGATATTACAAGTAGTAATAATCAATTTATAATAGAAACAGAAAAGACAATTACAGAATTAGGAATTAAGAAAAGTGCAGCAAAATTACTTCCGAAATTCACTACTATTATTTCGGCAAGAGGAACAGTTGGAAACTATTGTATTCTTTCAAAAGAAATGGCTATTAGTCAATCAAATTATGGATTAAAGTCTAATTCAAATAATGACTATTTTTTATTCCTAATGGTTGAAAATATGATATTGATGATGAAAGCATTTTCATATGGAACTGTATTTGACACAATAACAACTAAAACATTTCAAGAAATGGAAGTAACAATTCCAGATGAAAAAGTAATTAAGGATTTTGAAAAGGTAATTACACCGTTGTATGAAAAAATCTTAACCAACCAAATTCAAATCCAAACCCTAACCGCCACCCGCGACGCCATATTACCCAAGTTGATGAGTGGGAAAATAGCAATAAAAAATTAAGCATATGAGTAGCGAAATACAAATCTACCAAAGCCCCGATGGGCAAATGCAGTTAGATGTTCAGATGGACAATCAAACGGTGTGGCTTACTCAAGCCCAAATGTCTCTTTTATTTGAAAGAGAAAGAAGCGTTATTACCAAACATGTTCGCAATGTATTTGATGAAGGCGAATTGGAAGAAAAAGTGGTATGTGCAAATTTTGCACATACCACAAAACACGGTGCCTTAAAAGATAAAACACAAGAACAAAGCACGATGTTTTACAATCTTGATGTCATCATTTCAGTAGGATATAGGGTTAAATCCAAGCGCGGCACGCAATTTCGCCAATGGGCAACGGCACGGCTCAAAGACTATTTGGTAAAAGGCTACACTATCAATCAAAAACGCTTAGATGAACTGTCGCAAATGGTTACCATCATTGCCCAAAGCACTCAAAGTGATGATTTGAAACTCAACGAAGCCAAAGGCTTATTACATGTATTGAGCAATTATACCCAATCGTATATTTTGCTCAATCAGTTTGATAGCCATAGTCTGAAAACCGACAACCTGAACCAAAATGTATCATATCAAATAAAGTATGAAGAAGCCAAACCAGAAATAGAAGCCCTAAAACAAAAATTGATAGACCTAAAAGAAGCAACTCCATTGTTTGGCAACGAAAAAGATGATAGTTTTAGAGGGATTTTAGGCAATGTATTGCAAACCTTTGATGGGCAATACCTATACCCAAGTATCGAAGAACAAGCCGCCAATTTGTTGTATTTTGTCATTAAAAACCATCCATTTAGTGATGGCAACAAACGTATTGGTGCATTTTTGTTTATTTGGTTTTTAGAAAAAAACAAACACCGATTAGATACAAACGGAAGCGTAAAAATCAACGAATATGGTTTGGTTGCGTTGGCTTTATTGGTGGCACAAAGCAACCCTTCGGACAAAGATTTGATGATAAAATTAATAATCAACCTTATTCAAAATAGATGAAGAATAGCATCACCGAAAACGAAATAGAGGAAATCGCGCTCACTTATCTGCAAGATATAGGCTATACCTACCTCTTGGGTACCACCCTTTCGCCCGATGGCGAACACCCTGAAAGGCAGTACCACGAAGTGGTATTGGCTACTCGTTTGCGTGATGCGATTGACCGACTCAACCCGCGCATTGCGCAAGATGCCAAAGAAGATGCCCTCAAAAAAGTATTGCGTACCGAAAGCCCAAACGCCTTAATCAACAACGAAACTTTTCATAAATACCTCACCGAAGGCGTAGATGTAGAAGTGCGCACGGGGGAGGGCATTCGAGGCGAAAAAGTGTATCTCATAGATTTTCAACATCCAGAAAACAACGAATTTTTGGCAATCAACCAATTCACCATTATTGAAAACAATGTCAACAAACGCCCTGATATAATACTGTTTGTCAATGGCTTGCCCTTGGTCGTGATGGAACTCAAAAATGCCGTCAGCACCGTCGCCGACTTAAACAGTGCATTCAACCAGATAAAAACCTATCAAAATGCTATCCCGAGTTTATTTACCTACAACACCTTCAACGTCATCAGCGATGGTTGGTCTGCGGCGTATGGCACCATCAGCAGCAGTTTTAAATATTACAAGCCGTGGAAAAGCATAGATGGCGTCACCATCGAAAACAGCCACGACCTGCAAATGGAGTTTTTGATACGCGGGCTTTGCAATAAAACTACCTTGCTCAATACCATCCGAAACTTCATCGTCTATGAAAAAACGGAGAAAATCACCGTCAAGAAAATAGCCCAATACCACCAATATTTTGCGGTAAACAAAGCCGTACACACTACCTTGCAAGCAAGCCAAGTAAAAGGCAGCAAAAAAGCGGGGGTAGTTTGGCATACCCAAGGCAGCGGCAAAAGCCTGAGCATGGTTTTTTATGCCGGCAAAATGATTACGGAGGAATTTATGCAAAATCCTACCTTGATTATTTTGACTGATAGAAATGACTTGGACGACCAATTGTTTGATACCTTCAAAAATTGCAACCAGTTGTTGCGCCAATTGCCCAAACAAGCCGCCAGCCGTGATCATCTCAAAGAATTGTTGAATGTGGCATCGGGCGGCATTGTCTTTACGACCATACAAAAATTTGGATTGGACAATGACGAAGACATAGGGGCGACCCTTGCGGTCGCCCAAGAACAAGAATATTCGTTTGTTTCAGAGCCAAAAGTCAAGTACATCGGCGAAAAAGCCAAAATTATCAGCCATCGGGACAACATCATCGTCATAGCCGACGAAGCCCACCGCAGCCAATACGGCTTGTTGGATGGTTTTGCGAGGCGATTGCGGGAGAGTTTGCCCAATGCGTCGTATATAGGATTTACAGGTACGCCTGTTGACAGTACCGACAAAAGTACGAAAGCCATTTTTGGCGAATACATAGATGTCTATGACATACAGCAAGCCGTATTGGATGGTGCTACCGTGCCGATTTATTACGAAAGCCGCGTTGCCAAAATCAATATCGAGGAGCAAAAGAGATTGCAATTGGACGAGGCAATTGACCAACTTACAGAAGCCGAAGAACTAAGCACCACCCAAAAACTAAAAGCAAAATGGAGCGGCGTGGAGGCCGTCATTGGCAGCAAAAGCCGATTGACCAAGATAGCGCAAGATTTCATTGCCCATTTTGAAAAAAGAAACAGTGTATTGGAAGGCAAAGCCATGTTTGTGTGCATGAGTAGGCGTATTTGTGTGGAATTGTACCAAGCAATCATAGCGATAAGACCAGATTGGCACAGCGACGACGACACCAAAGGCGCCATAAAAGTCATCATGACGGGTTCGAGTGCGGACGAAGAAGGGTTTCAAGCGCACATCCGCAACAAAGAAAAACGCAAAGCCATCGGCGAAAGGCTGAAAGATGAAAAAGACCCCTTAAAAATTGTCATCGTGCGCGATATGTGGCTCACCGGTTTTGATGCCCCCGTGTTGCACACCATGTATATTGACAAACCTATGCAAGGTGCCAACTTGATGCAATCCATAGCGCGGGTAAATCGGGTGTTTAACAATGCCAAAGAAGGCGGCTTGATTGTAGATTACATTGGTTTGGCGCAATACATCAAAGAAGCAATGGTAGAATATACCATCAGCGGCGGACAAGGCAAACCGACCTTGGATGATGAATTGGCGGTTGCCAAATGTTTGGAGTTTTACGAAGGCATCGAACACCAATTGCGGTATTTTGATTGGAAAAAATTCTTTTCCTTAAAGCCCGAGGAGAAATTAAAATACATCAACGTTATCCAAGACTATATTTTGAGCCAAGAAAACGGCAGCAATGATTTTTCGGACACGACCGCTAAATTATTAAAAGCCTATGCCTTGGTGTCTTCTCACGAAAGAATTGACGCACTCAAAGACAACATAGCCCTGTTTCAAGCCATCAGGGCAAGATTGGTCAAATTTGATGAGCAAAACCGCATAGAAGGCGGCGGCAGAACGAATGTAGAAATGGATTTAGCCATCAAACAAATCGTCAGCGAAGCCTTGGTGAGTGAAAATGTTGTAGATATATTTGATGCAGCAGGAATTAAAAAACCCAACATCGGGATATTAGATGAAGCCTTTTTGAATGAAATAAAAGGCATGGAACATAAAAATCTTGCCGTCGAATTATTGAAAAAACTATTGCGCGACGAATTAAAACAACGGGCAAAGTTTAATTTAATACAAAGCAAGCAATTTTCGGAGCAGTTGGAAGAAGCCATCACTCGTTACCACAATGGTCAATTGGACAGTGTAGAGTTTATAGAAAAATGGTTGATTCCGCTCGGCAATGAAATCAGAGAAGCCGACAAACGAGGAAAAGATTTAGGCTTGGATTTTAGAGAATACGCCTTTTACACCGCCTTAGAAGTCAATAACAGCGCGGTAAAAATCTTGGGAGACGACATATTAAAACACATCGCCCAAGAACTATTGAAAACGGTTCGCAACAGTACCACCATTGATTGGACAATAAAGGAAAGCGTTCAATCGGCATTACGGCGAAACATCAGAAGGATTTTGCGTTTGCATGGATATCCACCAGACTTACAAGAAAAGGCGGTGGATACAGTGATTATGCAAGCAAAGATGTTGGCTGAAAACCTCGTCACCGAAAATGGTCAAGATTATAGGCGATAACAAAGGATGTACAAAAATTGCTCCTAAACGTCGCACATTCGGGAAGCGTAACGTTCCATGAAAACAAAAAAAGACATCCGTTCTTCGGTTAAACAAAAGGAATTAAATTGATGTTTTAATAATGTGATTAAATTTAGTCCATGATAACAAAATAAAACCATCAATAAACGAAGTAAAAAATGAAAAAAATACTGATATTGTTTGTATATTATCTTGCAAGTTGTCAAAATCAAGAATGTAAATGTGTAATTGATACTAATCTCATTTCACAGAATGACAGCACTATTAATGCAGCTATTAATTCGCCAAGAAGAAATTTATCTGATTATAATAATAGATTTAATGAACCCGCTATTCACCAATCACAAGTAGAATCTTATAGATTTTCAATCACGGTTTTATTGTATGATTATTTTAAAGTTTATAGAGTAGAGAAAAATGGAAATGACTATAAGTTACATATCAAAGAATATGCAGTAAGTACAACATCCGAGCAAAGAGCAGATTCTTTAGTAAGCAATACTTCAAAAAAAATTACTAAATCTGAATGGTCGAGTATTGATAATGCTTTTAAAGAAAATTGCTTTTGGACTATGGCGACAGATATAAAAACCGATGATAATTATTTAGATGGTTCTACTTGGATACTTGAAGGATATAGACAGAATACAACTTGTACAAACTCTAAATATCATCTTGCATATAGAAATTCTCCTGATTCATCTAATTTTAGATTAATTTGTGAGAAATTTATAGAACTTGACTCGCTTAACGTAAAACAATTTTAACGATATTCAGATAAATTACAATATATTTAACGAGTTTTCGGGCGATAAATAGCGAACATTCAGACTTAATTTAACGAGTTTTTGGACTATATTAAAGCAAAATTGGTTAAAAATTGGCAAAAATACTGAGGGGGGGGAATACAACTAAACTTTGACAAAAAAGCCAAATAAGATTTTGACAAAAAAAATGCACAATTACGTGTTGACAGAGAAAAAAAATAAAAGTCTTCATGGAACACCGCTCCAAACCCATTAATTTAAGGATTTGGCGGTCTCAAAATATAGTTGTACCTTAGCAAATCTGTAGGCGGCCCGCTTGCTCGAGGCTACAAATGCTTACGCGATGATAAACTAAAGAATAATGCAAACTAAAGACGACTTAGAAATACCTGTTTTATGCGCCAATTGTGGCGCAAAACGAAAAGGTGATTACTGCCATAAATGCGGTGAAAAACATTTGAAACGTAGTGATTTTGCTTTGTCAAAATTTTTAACAGATGCGTTTCGGTCTTTTACTCACCTTGACTCAAGGTTGATCCGTTCTTTGTTTTTATTGATGATTAAGCCTGGTTTTTTAACTGCTGAGTATTTGAAGGGGAAGCGAAAACCTTACCTAAAACCGCTTTCTTTGTTCTTGATTATCAATGCATTGTACTTCGTTACGATTTCATTTAACGGAATGAAAACGTATGAAACGCCGCTGCATTTGCAGAAGCAAAATCCTTACCAATCCATCGTAGTTCAGATGACAGAACACCGATTGGCCAATACCCAAGAGCCTGAAAAAAAGGCTTTTGAAACTGCTTTTAACGAACGCAACCACACCTTATCTAAGTCTATGCTTTTGCTCTTTGTCCCACTATTGGCAATGGCACTGGCTTTGATTTATTTCCGTAAGCAAAGGTATTTTGGAGAGCATCTGGTCACGGCATTCCATTTTTTTACCCTATTATTGATACTCAATATAACATTGGGTATTTTTAGTAATAGTAGCCTGACTGCTTACATCTTTAACTTGATCGGGTTTCGTATGAACATGTTATGGATCGTTGAATTTTTTGAACCTGTGTGTTGGTTGTGGTTACTGGGTTGTGTAAGCCTTAGAACTGCTTACGATGAGCCTTGGACGCAAGCACTTTTTCATTCATTTATTTTGGCATTGCTCTACTTACCATTGCTTATCTGCTATCGTTTTATTATTTATTTAGCAACGTTTTATAGCATTTGAGGATTCACTTTGAAGTGCCATCTACGAATTTGAAAAGCAAGGAATACATAGAACCCAACAATAGAAACAAATATTACTAAACATAATTTTAAAACAAAAAAAATGCATAATAAAGAACAATTTGAGTTTGAATATGACCTAGATGGACACGAGTTCGTCGAGTTAAATATTTTATTAAAATCCGTCGGCGTAGTTTTTTCCAATAGCGAAGCCGATGCAAGCATTACGAAGGGTAAAGTGACCGTCAATGATGAAGTTGAAACGATGAAAAGATTTAAAGTACGATCGGGATTTACGGTGGTTTACAATGATAAAGTAATTGTTGTAAATTAATGTGAAAGTATAATGCATTGCGACAAACTGGACAGTCAAACACCTCAAAATAAGGTGATAAAACTACCTTTGTAGCGATGTCAAACAACCGTTACCTATTTCCGTAACGAATTGATCCAAACCGCGATCTTTTCAATATCCTTTTTAGGGACATGTGCCATGGGCGACATCGGTGTGTAATCTGGCCAGTTTTGTGGCTGTGGATTATGCACCAGCGATACGATCTTTTGGGTCGAATATTTGCGTTTGGCAATGTCAGAAAACGATGGGCCTACGGAGCGTTCATTGGTTTTATGACAGGAGGTACAAGTATGTTTTACCATCAAGGCCGTCACTGCTTTTTCATCAATTGGTGCTGATTTGCTTGGTGCGGGCTTGGTTTCGGCGGGTTTTGGTGCTTTTTTAGGCTTGGCCTCTAGGCCATCCGTTTTGTTTACTGCGCCACCTGTGCGGCCTTCCTTCATTTGATTGTCGGGTGTGTTGGCCACTGCTCCGGGATCGGTAGGTGGTACTTCCACCGGTATTGGCTTGCGCTCCACCCTTGTGATGTCGGCTGGTGTGCCACTGGGTATTTGGTTGAGGGTGTAATACGCCGTGTTGTGCAATAAGGGGAGGTCACCTGTGGCCGACCTCAGGCCCTCTGGTTGTATGGCATGGATGTATCCCGGTCGCAGGCTGTCCACTAAGATCCGCACTTTCAATCCATCTGCCGAGGCTTTTGCGCCCATCACCCCATGTTCTTTAAAATTGACCAGCGGGCTTCCATAAACCGGGTGATACTTATAAGTGTAGCCCGTCACGATATAATTTTCAACATTTTCAGCGGTAGCACGCTGGACGGGCATCGTAAATTCTATTTCAAATCCATCAGGCATGGCCCGAACGGCCTTCATTTCAAAAGGTATTTGGCCTGTCCATACCAATCGCTCCAATCCAAAGGGTTCTTTACCTGTTGAGCCCCAGCCCCTATTGGTACCCCCTACGAAAAGGCCATTGTCGGCTCCTTTCACCATCCGCAATACTCCAGAGCGGAATCCACTCCTAAAATCGAAGGATGCACCTTGGTATTCGCCATTGATTTTTTCTAAAAACACACGGGCAATTTTCGACATGCCTTGATCTCCTACAAATACTTGCCCTTCAAATGGGCCAAATCCACCGCCTGAATCGTCGGTGATGATCTCGGAGGTAGAAACGCCCAAAATGGCATGTGGCAACCAAACGGTGGGAGATTTAATGCCCATATTTGGGTTGGCCTTTTGGAGGTCATACAAAGTGGTCATGGATTCGGCGGCGATGTATTCGGGTTTTATTTTTGGGTTATCCTTTGGGTCAATATTTTTAAAAATGAGGTCTTTATTCATTTTTACAGGCGATTCCGGGCGGTTAGCCCAAGCCAAAGAGGCCGGATGACCACAAAAATCACCTTTCTCTACGTGTGAAATAAAGCCCGATCCCATCCAATCACCTTGGTTGTCGCCATAGAAAAAGTCGCCATTTACCGTGCCAATACCGCAAGGCGAACGCAGGCCAGCAGCGAATGGCTGCATGGATCCATCTTCCGATATTTGCATAGCCCAGCCCCGCCAAGGCACGGTAGATTTGCCAGACCACCAGTCTGAATCTCCGAAACTTACGTTGCCAGTCACCATAAATGTGCCATCAGGCATGATTTTAGGGCCAAATGAATACTCATGGTAATGGCCTGAAATGGGCCAAGCATACACGGTCTCATAACGATCTGCAATACCATCGCCATTGCGATCCACCAATTTGGTGAGTTCTCCGCGCTGGGCACAATAGAGGTTCCCATCTTTAAATGCCAAGCCCAAGATCTCATGCAATCCGGTTGCAAATTTCCGATAGTATGGGTTTTTGCTGTAAGCATTTTCAATAATCCAAACATCGCCGCGTCGGGTAGAAACCGCCAGACTCCCATCGGGTAGGGTAGCCAATCCACCTACTTCCAGCACAATACCCTCTGGAATAGGTACTTTGATGATCTTATAATAGTCGTTTTCGTCTGGCTGTGCACTAAGGGTATCTTGCGCGCAAACAGTGTTTAAACTATTGAAAATGAATAATATATATAGTATGTATTTATTAAATGATTGCATATATCGTGGACTTGAATAAGGATGAGAATGAGCGTAGCCTACCAAAGAAGTTCATACGTAAGTTCTTGTACCAATGGCAAATACATGATTGTCTTGCTGCCGTTCACCAACGTCATAGGCTTTACGCCTTTGGGCAATCGGATGAAATAACTGCCATCATTAATGCTATAAAGCCCTTTTTTGACTTCTGTAATATCATTGGCCTTCACCAATCGGCAAAACAAGGGAGCGTCAGGCGTTCCATCGGTGATCTGGATATGGCGGGTCACCGATTTGCCATCCATGACCCTGATATGGTCTTTGATAGTGACCCCATTTACTTGGTACCTGAAGTCGGGCATCCCATCGGTCTCTATATCATAACCAAGGGGCCTAAAATGAGCATTGTTTTGATGCAAAATATTGGTATCGGCCAATTGGGCTTCACTCATCAACACTGGCGAATCGCCGAGGGGTAGTACTGCGCCCCGTGGGCGGGCAGATCCATCGCCACGATTGTCCCACATAGGGGAAGTATTTAAAAAATGCCCCCTCCATAACTGAGCCAAGGCTCCATTATCCAAGTTGTAGGTATAGTGCAACAGGTCTGGATGTCCGACATTGGCGGGGTGTACGATTCGGTGTTTGAAGCGGCCATTTTCTGAATAATCAACAAAAGAACGGAATACAGTAGGGACTTCGGCATCCAAGTAAATGGGATCGGCTGGCACGAGGGCTAGGGTAGAACTGGGGCTGTGATACGACCCTTTGTTACCATCGGGACTGGTTATTTCCAAGGCCAAAATGGGGGGCATCCATTCATCCATTTTAAAATAGATCAATTCCATCGGGATTTTTCCGACTGGAAGATCAATACTGGCAGTACGTACATTGGAGGAGTAAGTCCATTGTTGGTTCAATATCTCTGTGCCATTGACGCGAAGTATTGAATTACCTCCTGTTTGTGAGGCAAATTGATACTTTCCTGCCTTTTTGATATCGAGGGTAGCCGTGGTTGTTATTGCAAAATCATTGTCATTTCGGGCAACTTCCCAAGTAAAAACAGTGTTTTTGCCGCTTAAATCAACTTTTTTGTCTTTAAATTCCGAGGCATCGCGAAACGCGCCATACACGACCTGCCAACCAATATCGGTCGCGGCAGGGGGCACTCCATTGAGTTCAGTTATCTGGATATTTCTGAAAGCCACGGCCCCGTGGTCGCCTTGAATCATGATGGGGCCTTTGGCGGCCTCCGATTCTGAAATAGGGCCACCAGTCGGCCCCGTCAAGGAGCGGTTTTCTTGGATGGTTACGCCATTCAGGCGAACGTATTCCAAGAGGGCGTTGGCGATCTTTTTACCTTGGGCATCCAAGCGAGGAGCCTTGAATTTGATCTCCATTTTTTGCCAAAGCCCCGGAGCCTTGGCCGTATTTTGTAAGGGAGGATACCCTTCATATAATTGCTCTTGTGGCTCGTGCCTGCGTCGGGCAAAAATACCGCCACAGTCATTGAATGCCGGATGGATGCGTCCCCAACTATCCAACAATTGGACTTCATAACGACCTTGTAGGTAAAATCCCGAATTGGAGAACTTAGCCATCATAAACTCGAAGGAAACCTCGACATCGCCAAACTCGGCAATGGACAATAAATTGCTCCTATTTTTTGAATCAGGTAGGTTTACTAATACCCCTTTCCCTTTCCGGGCACTCATATCGTGATCTTTATCGGGGTCGGCTATGGCGGTCGCTGCTAT
This sequence comes from Saprospiraceae bacterium, assembly GCA_031373665.1. GTDB lineage: Bacteria > Bacteroidota > Bacteroidia > Chitinophagales > Saprospiraceae > M3007. The sequence continues at coordinate 12,181 of JANMMZ010000006.1, forward strand.
TTGCCAGTTTTGAGCGGTTCTTGATTGCCAAAATGACATATCTTGAAGCGAAACCTCCATTTTTTGAGCCACACAAGCGGTGTTTTCAAAAAGTATAATAAAAATAAAGGTGATACAGGGAATAAATCTATAAACAGTCATACATAAAATTGTTGCGGTGGGGGTGTTGAAACCAACCAATTGGGGGCGGACTGTCAAGACCATCCACCGCAACAGGTAAATCGTTTCATGGCGCAAAACTATCATATGCCATGATGAAAATACCAATAACCAAAGTATTTAATTTTTCACAATCTTGCCCGACACGCTCCCCGCTTGGGTTGTTAGGCTATAAATGCCGATACTGCCCGCTGGCAAAACCGATCCCGGTATATCAATGACTTGTTTGCCGGCCGAAAGTGTTAGGGTGGTTTCGTAGGTGCGGCGACCTGTCAGATCGGTGATGGCCACTTGTACCGTACCCGATTGTGGGAGGTCAAAAATCAACTGTGATTGCGCTGAAAATGGGTTGGGGCTAACCTTCACCTGTTGCGCTGCCGCTGCTGGGGTTTCTTGCTGTGATACATTGCTGGAAAACACTAACTTAGAAGTCCAATAGTTTTGCGAATCAGTATTAGGCACGAACATCGTCGAGAATTGAGTCGAGAGAGAAATGGCATCCTTCAGGGCTATATTGGCAGTTGGAGTTACATGAAGGTAAAAGATAGTGCCTTGTTCTATTGGATCAAGTACGTTAGAAAGAAGAGTGATTCGAGCCTCTTCGTTTTTTACGTTCCACAAAGAAGGATACATATCGTCACCCGTAATACTATCCACAACCACAGCCATCGTGTCTAAGGTTAATCCAATTTGAAATGCGAGGCTATTAAAAGCGCTCGTTTTCACGGGAATCGTCACTGGGACTCCTGCCGTCAGCATCATATTGGGGAAAATAATAGTTGTCGTATCAACAGGTGGCTTTAGTCCCAGATAATCGCCGTCCACATCGCCTTTTTTCCATCCCACCATTTCAACTTCACCAATTTGTTCCAACTCTTGTTTGGAGTAAAGATCACAATTGAAGTTGAAGGGATTATTGCCAAAATTACACTGTTTTTGAATAAATCCAAAATCTGCTGGCCCTTGCTCTATCCCCAGCAATACTTTTCTTATCTGTACAATATCAAAAGTTGTGATAGAGCCTGACCTGTTAAAATCTGCTGCAATCATAGATGCTGGACTAGCCAAAGGTGCGATCCCTAATATATGTTCGGATATAAGTACTAAATCTAAGATACTGATCCCAGCCGATGTATTATCAGCCTTACCTCCTGAGAAAAAAAACTCAGAAGCAGGATCTAAAGGCGCGAGCGGAAACTCAGCACAGCCATCTGGCTCACTAAAAGTAGAAAAGTAGATAATAGGAAAAGTCCCTGTTTGTGTAGCCATACCTACGGAAATATTTTCAATCTGCATGGGAGTATTGTCTTTCCAAAAATAAGGACAGACTTTAATGGAGTCATTTTGAGCCTCCAATACATTTAACATGGAACCGAAGAGGACTAAAATAATAAATTTTTTCATAATAAAATGAATTTAATAAAGTTGAAAAATTGGTGACTTTGTAGTTGCTGGAGGCCTCCGAAAAACTACAAAAACTATAATTTAATGATTTTCAAGGTACTAACGCGCGTTTGCGTTGACCACAGTGATACTATGTAGATGCCTGCGGCCATATGTTTGCCCGGTATGGGCAGTACATGGCCTTCTAAGGTCAAATCTTCTATTGTTTTGCCCTGTATATCGGTGACTATGACCCGGTATTCCCTTGATTCGGGTGCTACAATGGTCACATCGCCCTCCGAAGGCATCGGATACAGGTAATATAAAGGCTCTGGTTTGTCAACCTGATCGGTGTATGTCAAGGCTTTTACAACAGTATGAAAAGTGCCACCTGCTGAAAGATCAGTGCCATAATTGAATGAAACTTCTGCATGATTTTCAATGATCGTTTCTGGCTCAAGGTTGGGCCATTGCTTGATCCTGAATTTCACCCACCCCCGGCTTTTCGCCAGATTGGAGGCGGAATCTGGCAATATAATATCCGGAAAATCTATGGTCAAGATCCCTTGGCCAGTCACTTGCCACCGATAGGGCCAAGATCCAACGCCGGGTTCTAGGGTGGCAATATCCAGTACTTGATGATCCAAGGTGTCGGTCAAAATGACCGACCTCGCTGTATCTGACCCTGTATTTTGAAAATAAATCGTGTATTCAAGGTCTGTATTTTGAGGAATATTATTAGACGATCCATAACCTGTGGGGATGGCTGTTTTTAATTGCCCTGCGTATGCCGACTCTACTGTACGGCAAGTGGTTTCGGTATAATACGCCCCATCAAACAAACTGTATTGATCCAGATAACCCGTCGAAAATGCCCCTGACACGGTACAACCTTCTACCACTGCTGCCACCAATGGGTCGCTTTGCCAAGTTGGCAGCACGGAGGGCTGCGCAGTTTCAAATCGCCAAGTTGCTCCATTGGCAGGCACGGCTTCGGTGCGTTGTCCGCCAACCCCCAATTGAAATGAAGCCCTTTTATACATAAGGTTATCTTCTATAATTACAAACTCTTGTGGGTTCTGCATGGGGCCACTAAGATTTTGCACCGTGAACCGAATACTATCGCCATCGCATACACCAGTCACGTTCAAAAACGCCTGACCTTCTATGAAACAAGGCGAATAGGGGCTGATATTAGCCTCTATGCAAAGTGATTGGCCTTCGGCTATGCCCTCACAAGCCGGGCGAACCAAAGCCGTGATTTCTCCTTGTTCCAATGGGTTTAATTCTCCAATCGAAAATACGTACTCATGGTTTCCATTATAAATATAAGGCTTGGAGGCCGATACCAAAGTCAAGAGGCTATCCAAAATAATGCTTATTTTTGAGTCGGCCATGACACTGGTTCCCTTATTTGAGTAGGCCAATAATACTGTATTGTCCACGCAAGGCTGCCAGTTGTTGAAGTCGAGGTCCACCCAGCCCAAGGGGCAATCAGCCTCACTATGAATGGGGAAATTCGTTGTTTGTATCCGAAAACTAGAATCAAAAAGGAGGGTTTCAGTAACGTTACAATTGGATTCCCACAATGAATTGGCTGTGATGGCCGACACCTCATACGCGCCTTTGCCAACATCAGCACGGTAATGGCCTACACTATCTGTTACGGCATAATGGATAGCACCATTGGGGTGCAAGATGCGTACAAACCAGCCTGCTAGACTTGATTCATTGTTGTCTATGCTACAATTATCGTTGGCATCTTGAAATATGATGCCCTCTATCTGGTTGGTAAAAGCCTGCCCAGCCTCATCCGCTTGTATGAGGTATGAAAAAAAATTATTGCCAGAGGCATAATGGCCACTCAGTAAAAAACCTTGTTTGGGCACAGATTCCGCTCCCCAAGTGGCATGGGTAAACGAAGGTGAGGTGTAGTTTCGGATCCATTGAGGTATGCCAAGGCTACTGAAAAGCCCGAAATAGGCTCTGCTTTGTGCGGGTTGAACGTAGGTATAATCTGTACCAAAAGCATAAAATCCGCCATTTACATCTGGTAAAATATCGGTCACATAAAAATTGAATTGGGATGGTAACCTAATGGCTGTTTTAACCAACCCCAAAGTATCCAGTTCATACACCGAATCGCGGTGCGCAAACCAATAACTAGTATCTGATTGGACACAAACAGCCGCGATATTGGTCGTAGAAAAATTAGAATAGTGCAAAAACTCCCTAAGATATTGAAAACCGCCTTGAGCATCTGCCTGAAGTAGATACGCTGCAGGAGCCAATACCGGCAGGCCGGGTCTTTGTGTGGCTACGATGATGTTTCCTTGGTTACTCAAGTCCATACTGGTTGGGCGTTGCCCAAAAGTATTGTCGTAGAGGTAAGTCCAAATCAGGTTTCCCGCGCCATCAGTTTTAAACAAACGTACTTGGTTTTCGCTATTCGCAGCAAGGATCAAACCGTTGGTCACCACTTCCAAGCAAGCCGCCTCGTCGGCCAAGGCAAAATCAAAAATCTTTTGCCATATTTTATTGCTGAGTAAGTCGTATTTCGCTACCAATACATCACTGTTTCCAAACCCATATGATAGAGTACCTGATACTATAATCTCGTGGCTCTCCGTCAAGCAAACTGACTTACCATCTGCTTGAGTGGCCACATCCGTTTGCCACTGGATCTCGCCCCGGTCATTGAGTTTTAGCAATACCATCGTGCGTTGGTTGCTGATACTACGGGTCGTCAACAGTACCGACCCGCCATCAGGAGTAGCACACGTAACTGGATACAACAAGTCGGGGTATGTTGCCTGCCAACCTTGAGTATAGCCCTTACTGCCCATCAGGACGAACCCGAGCCACAGTAGTAATGTCAATATGTCTAAGCCTTTCAGTTTCATGTATCATATATTTTCGATGAATGCTGGTGCAAAGATATGGGCTAAGTGAGGATCTGCTGCACGTTGAAGGATAACATTTAGGCTATTTTGTCCGAAATAATAAGACAGTTTACTACCTTTGCACTTATGTTTAATAGTAAGGCCATTTCCCTTTTTATTTCCCTATCTGCGGCTGAACGCCGCCGCTTTAAGCGGTGGTTAGCATCTCCAATATATAATTCAAATGACTTATTATCAAGATTTTATGAATTTTTAGAAACCCGTTCCGAGTTCACAGAACTTACTTTACGCCGTGATCGTGCTTTTGGTTGGATCTACGGAAATATTGAGTACGACGATTTAAAAATAAGGCGGATAATGTCGGAATTTTTAAGCCAGTCTGAGTCGTTTTTAGCACACGAATGGGTGCAAAAAAATGAAATAGCCAAGGCATTGAACCTAAGCAAACAGTTGCGTGCTCGCCAATTGCACAACGGAGCCAAAGAGAGCGTGCTGGTCGCCAAACAAGAATTGTCAGCACAGCCTTATCGCGGTACCCAATACCACTTAGAGTCATATTGGATCCAAGAAGAGCAACTATTGCAAAACCCTGCCCGCGATGCCGCCATCAATTTGCAGGAGATCGCCAATGAACTGACCGCGTTTTTTGTCGCAGAAATGTTGCGCAATGCCTGTATTGCCGCCAGTCATCAATCGGTTTACAAATCGGAATATGAGTTGCCGTACTTGGATCTTATTTTGGCCGATTGCGCGGCTGGCCGCTACCAACACATACAAGTCATCAACCTATACCACCACATCTATCGGTGCTTGAGCGACGACGGAGCCAAGTCGCATTTTGAAGCCTTGAAAAACCTGCTTCCTACCGTAGGGCAGTGGCTAACCCCGCCAGAGGTTCGCAATGTATTTTTGCTCTCTATCAACTATGGGATTCGGAGACTGAACCAAGAAGGCCCAGGGTTTATGTCGGAGGTATTTGTACTGTACCGATTGGGGCTGGAGGAAGGGACACTGGTAGAAAACGGACAAATCAGTAGGTTTACCTTCAAAAATATCGTTTCTATGGCCTTGGCCTTGAAAGAATATGGGTGGGTTAGTAAATTTATAGATGATTACGCGTCCTATTTGCCAACACCATACAGGGTGTCGTATGAAAATTTTTGTCGCGCAAAACTACTGTATCAAACCAACGATAAAGCCGCTGCACAATCGCTGCTTTCTCATTTGGATACCGACGATATTTTTCTGAATTTGGATACCCGCGTTTTGCTCCTTAAAATCTATGTCGAATTGAAAGAATGGCGGCTCCTGCATGGGTACTTACAAAGTTTTGAACGGTTCGTGACCCGAAAGAAAAAGTTGGCTTATCATGCACCCAATTACCTCAATATCATTCAGTTTACGGGCCGACTGGCACAGCATTACAGTGGAAAACGCAGGCTCAATGCCGAAGAATTGGCCTTGTTGCAAGGCCACATTGAACAGGCCAAGCCTTTGACTGAAAAGGCTTGGTTGTTGGGGTTGATGATGGACTAAGTCTACTTTGTCACTTTAATGATGTTGAACTAATGTCGTAAACTTTTCACATCTAACATCTTGTAACCGCTCGTTTTAACGGGCGGATTAGGAGATAACACTAACCACATCTATCATCTTTACAAAACATCAGCATCTAAATCTATTTTCTCCGCCTAAGTTGATCATACAACTAAGCCTCACTTCACCAGCGAAAACGAACCCGTTTTAACAAATCGAGACCCATCAGGACGCTCCAATTCAACAAAGCAAACATAGACACCTATATCGGCAAGTTTTCCACGATACATCCCGTCCCAGCCCTCCGTGGACTCGCCGGGGGGTATATTTTTGCGTTCATATAAGATTTCTCCCCACCGATCTGCAATCACAAATTTAAGGATATTGACCACCCCATTATCGCCACTGATGTAATAATAGTTATTGGGGCTTTCGCCTTCGGGGCTGAATACAGTGGGCAAATATACCCGATTGTCTTTTGAGACTCCTATGGTTACCTGTGAGGTCAAGACACAACCAAAGGAGTCCACCACTTGAAGGCCATATTGAAAAGAAGCAAGCGGTATTTTACAATCGCCGACACAATCAGGAGCCGGACAAGGTGGATCAGTCAGCCACGTTATTGTGGTAGGAGTATTGGCAAATAAAGGTGTAATGCAAAGCGTATCACCTTGGTATATAGTCTTATCTTCTCCTATATAAATCCATGTTTCACGATAAGTCAAGCCAATATCAACCAATGAGTCGCAACCTGTATAGGAAGCGCCTTCCATTATTTCGAGACCAAACCGATTGGCTCGGTCATAGCGAACGCCATTCACAATACGAAACTCATCGGGGCATAATGTATCGCGCACAGAACTAAAAGGAGCAGGGCGTAAGTCCAAGCGGATCCTAAGGATACTGTCGCACCCAGAACTATTGGGGATATGCTCGTCGCCTTGGGTATTAAAGGCATGATAAGCAGTACCATTTATGTATAGGGTATCACCTTCGCAAAGTACGGCATTGTAATCACGGATCCCGCCAGATACTGTCAGTGCAATATTGATGATACTGTCGCAACCATTGACCGCTCCGCCGTCAACTAACTCCGTACCCAAGTAGAACCCAGCGTGGTAGGCAGTGCCATTCACCCAAAGGGTATCGCCTACGCACAAAGGTGCGTTGATATTAGTGACAATGGGCTGCCGAAACAACAATTGTACCTGTATGATGCTATCGCCGCCAGATGCAGCCGCGCCCGGTAGGGTCACTGTGCCTGTCGGATTGGAAGGATCAAATAACTGGTTGCCAATAAAAATAGTCTGGGTTGAGCAAAAAGTATCCCGATAGGTACTCATACCTGGGGTCTGAGCAATACTAGACAAGGGCCCAAGGCATGACAGCAATATCCATAGCAAACGCTGCTGAAATGGGGGAAGATTGAAAAAAGCGATCAAATGCAATGCGGATTTGGGTAAAAACATGATTATAAATAAGAAATAGGAAAACAAAAACAACTCGATTTTGGCACAAAGATAGAATAATTCATATAGTTCGTCGGATATAAACGCAATTATCCATTTTGAACCCCCTTCTTTGTTCTCTAAAATCGTTAAAATGATGAAAGCGTTGACACCCGGAAAGTACCACATATTACTGGTGCTTTTCGATCTAATTGAACTAGAAAGAAATATTTCCAAATCCATGCAACACGACGAAAAACAAAATAAAGCCACTGACATCATCAGGAATCATGTTGGCTTTTCATTGGGCGCAGCCCTTTTACCCTTGCCGGGTGCAGATCTTTTGGCTATTAGTGCCGTCCAACTTAATATGTTTCGGCAGTTGGCCAAACTGTACAACGTTGGTTTTATGGACTCCATCGGAAAAAATATAATATCCGCAGTCATTGGGAGCAGCCTCGCGCGTTTGGCGGCGAGCCTTATCAAAATCATACCGGGTGTCGGCACCATCATCGGCGAATTGAGTATGCCTGCTTTGGCAGGAGCCTCTACCTATGCCTTGGGACGGGTCATGGCCAGTCATTTTCACAATGGCGGTACCCTAGAAGATTTTGACATGACAACCGCTAAAAAGCGGTACGAAAACGAGATAGAACAGGGGAAACAAGTGGCTACTGAAATGGCCAAAACAGAAACAGCCCCTAAGGACGCTGCGGATGATGCCATGAATAAGATCAAAAAACTAGCCGAAATGAAGGATGCTGGTATTATCAGCGAAGAAGAATTCACGCAATTGAAAGAGCGGTTGTTAGCGCAGATATAACTATTGTAAATAAATTAGGTAGAGCATTACGTTTACGAAACCTTCAAGGTTTTGTAAACGTTTGATGTTAAAAACTAATACGGGTTGCTTGATCCACATGCCGCTGGGTATGTGCTACGAGCCATTCCAAAATATTGCCTAACGTGTATTTAAAAAAACCCGATTTGCCCCTTTTAACCATGGGTTTATTGAGGTCAATTTCTTTGGATGCTTGTATAGATCTTAACAGGCGTTCGCAATGGATAATGGTTGTTTTGACTACTTCTGCACTGAGCGGTTGGTGTATAAAATTATAACGCTTGTGCGTTCTAAATTTTTTGTTGTTGTATGGGTTGGCGCGGCGTATATCATTTAGCCCCATCATGGTATATCTGACCTTAGGGGTAGGTGTCCATTTTCTGGCTTTTCCCTTGTGTATAGCCATATCAATACGTGAGAGATACATATCATTGAAAATATTTATGTGGGCAAAGCACTCCAGCATATTCCAATGTTCTTGATGGGTACGTACCTTCAGGGCTTCTTCGGGTAAAGTTGCTATTTTCGTTCTAATAATATCCAATATATTTCGGAGGTCGGTTTCTAGTCGCCCTAGCAACTCTGATTGCGTCATGTAATGATTCTTAGATTAAAGCCGCAAAGATAAGGTATCTGGGCGATAGTATTTGATTATTCTACCTAAATGTAGTATCTTTGCGGGCTTTTTCAGCGAATAGGCACTTCTATGAAGTGCTGATAATCAATATATTAGGAATATCTGATCTGGAATAGCCCTACTGGCAAATAATAAAACGGGAAATTTGCCTATTTTAAATATTAATATTTTATGAAGACCAAGACCTTACGCAAAGATAAAGTCAATATCATCACCTTAGGTTGCTCCAAAAACTTGGTTGACAGCGAAAATCTGATAACCCAATTGGAAGGCAATGACTATGACGTGGCGCACGATTCTGAGCGCGATGCCAACGTGGTCATTATTAATACCTGTGGTTTTATTGATTTGGCGAAGCAAGAGAGCATTGATACCATTGTGCAGTATGCGGGGATCAAGCGTGAAGGTGGAATCGAAAAACTGTACGTCACTGGCTGTTTGTCTCAACGTTATAAAGACGATTTAGAGCAAGAGATACCAGAGGTGGATGCTTTTTTTGGTACGTTGGAAATGCCAGCCTTGCTGGCTCGTATGGATGCTGACTACAAGTATGAACTGCTGGGTGAGCGAAAGATTACAACCCTGCCGCACTATGCTTACCTGAAGATATCAGAAGGGTGCAACCGTACTTGTGCCTTTTGCGCGATACCGCTCATGCGGGGTAAACACATCAGCCGACCCATAGAAGAACTCGTCATGGAGGCCAAAAATTTGGCAAAACGAGGCGTAAAAGAATTGTTATTGATCGCTCAAGAACTTACTTATTATGGGCTTGATATTTATAAAACCCGTGAATTGCCCCAACTATTGCGGGCTTTATCGGCGGTAGAAGGCATTGAGTGGATTCGCCTCCATTATGCTTATCCAAGCAAATTTCCTTTAGAAATATTGGACGCCATGGCTGAATGCGATACCGTATGCAATTATCTTGACATCCCGCTCCAGCATGCCAGCGACAACGTGCTTGATCTTATGCGCAGGCAAATCACTCGTGCAGAAACGGAAACCTTATTGGATCAGATCAGGGAGAAAGTGCCCGGTATTGCCATTAGAACCACTTTTTTGGTCGGTCATCCCGGTGAAACGGAGGAGGATTTTGAGTCTTTATTGGATTTTGTACGAGCACAACAATTCGATAGGGTAGGGGTGTTCCAGTATTCGCATGAGGAAAGTACCCGCGCTTATGAATTGCCCGATGATATTGACCCTGAAATAAAGGCAGAACGGGCCAGCCGATTGATGGAGGTACAACAAGAAATATCACTCGCCAAAAACGAAGCCAAAGTGGGCAATGTTTACAAAACCCTTTTCGATCGAAAAGAAGGGCAGTATTACATCGGACGTACAGAGGCCGATTCACCAGAGGTGGACAACGAAGTATTGGTGCCTGTGAAAGGAAATTATATCCGTTTAGGCGATTTTGCTATGATACGCATCACCTCTGCGGAAGAACATGATTTATACGGCGTGATCGAAAACTAAGTATTTTGTGCTAAAAATAGCCTTTTCTCCTGTTTATAGATATGAATTGCCGGAAGGACACCGATTCCCAATGCTCAAGTATGAGTTGATTCAAGAACAATTGATCTATGAAGGAACGGTTGCAGAATCCAATTTTTTTCATCCAGATCTCTTGAGTGAATCAGTTGCACTACTTACTCACACGAAGCGTTATTGGGATCAATTAATTGAAGTCAACCTCAGTCCTGCGGAAGAGCGAGCCATTGGTTTTCCCATCAATGAAAAATTTATACACCGAGGGCGACACATTTCCTTTGGCACTGTTCAATGTGCCTTATTTGCTTTGGAACATGGGTGTTCTATGAATATCGCAGGTGGAACCCACCACGCATTTGCGGATCATGGGGAGGGTTATTGCTGCCTCAATGATCAAGCCATCGCAGCCCGATACTTATTACAACAGGGGCTGGCCCAAAAAATACTAATCGTTGACCTTGATGTACATCAAGGCAATGGCACGGCTTCCATATTTCGAGATCAGCCCGAAGTTTTTACCTTTTCTATGCACGGTGAACGCAACTATCCTTTGCGAAAAGAACAATCCGACTTGGATATTGGACTCGCCGACTTTATGACCGACGAGCCTTATTTAAACCTATTGAGGCAATATCTACCTCGAATATGCGCTGATTTTGAGCCTGATTTTATCTTTTACCAAAGTGGGGTTGATATTCTGGAGTCCGACAAACTGGGCAGGCTCAGCATCAGTCGTGCTGGCTGCCGCGAAAGGGACAAAATTGTCTTGTCTTTTTGCCAAACCAACCATATACCTGTAGCCATCAGTATGGGGGGCGGCTATTCGCCGCGCCTTGCTGACATTGTGGAGGCTCATGCTAATACTTATAGGGTGGCTCAAGAGGTGTTTTTTTAGAAAAAAACAAAGAGGCTGTATCATGAGTCTGAGTTTAAGTCTCAAGAAAAATTGTCGCCAAATTTTGTTGATGGTTTTTGGTCGTTAGATTTCGGAAGTTTTTAAAACTTCCGAAATCTTGACACAAAACATCATTTTGTCCAGAACCTTTGATGAAACCCTTAATCAAAAATAACTCTTCCAAAACCCGTTTGCCCATTCTCCAATAAAAATTGGCAATAATAAATGCCGCTTGGTTGCCCGTTTCGAGGAATATCAAAAACTGGAGCCATGGACGTTTTTCCTTCTGATATGAGTTTTCCAGTGGCATTGAACATGCGCCACAAAACCTTACCATAGTACGCATTTGTAAAGGAAACCTGTACCTTTTCACTCGCAGGAATGGGGAATATCTGTGCATAAACCTCATTTTTCACCTCTTTTGTGTGGTCGGGAACAGTGATTTGCAACTTTGTTTCATTGGTAATAACCGCTGTGTTATAATCAAAAAATATAGCCGCGCTATTTTTGATTTCGTTTCCAATGACATTATTGGGATTTTGGAGCACCCTAAATTTGACAAACCCATGCGAGGCGACTTCGTTCGTATTTGAGTCGGGCAACAGGATGTTTTTAAATGAAAAACGCAAAATGTGCCCATTCTGCAATTCAAAAGTATAAGGATGACTTGAAGATCCCGGTAGCACGGAAGAGGCATCTAAATAGGTGGTCAAAGTGTCCACTACCACAATGTTAAAAGCCGTGTCGTTGCCCGTATTTTGAAAACGAATCAGGTATTCCAATTCCTCATGGGGCATAATTTTAGTGAATTCGGGCTTCCCGTCGAGGAAAGCCGTTTTGTCGTTCGGGTCAAAGGAAGCCACAACAGGCAAGCAAAATTGATTTTCTGAGCGTATGGGTGTGGTGGGTAAACAAATCGTATCGGGGTAAATATGTGCGTTTGCACATAAAATCTCACCCAATTCGGCATTGCAATCCACCTTGAAATTAACGGATATTTGGCCGCTCGCACCTACAGATAAATCTCCCAATTCAAAACGATAGGTTTGACCATTTTGAGTAGCGGAAATGGGGGAAGCGGAAATAAATTCCAGTTTTGGGTCTAAAACTAAGTCCAAATACGCATTTTCAGCAGGTGCGGAGCCGAGATTTTGATAGTCTATGTACATATAATTATTGTCGAAACAACGGCGGAAAACAGAACTTCCAATAGAAACCACCAATTCGGGGCAATCTACCGGCGCAAAGGCTCCAGCATTGAGTACTGCGGTGTCATTGGAGGCGGCGAGTGACAGAGTTGGCGTTGCACAAAAATTCCAGTATGAACCCAATTGCCCGAAACTCACTTGATAATCGCCTTCGCCAACAGCCATTGAAAAATGGCCGAGATTATCTGTGGTTGCTGAATAGGTTTTGGAACCCGATTTGGCAAACACAGAAATTTGTTGCATCGCGTTTTCCATGTTTTGCCATTGGCAATCTTCATTTTCGTCTCGATATAAATTTCCGCTTATTTGATTGGTGAGGGTGTTGCCATTTGGGTCAGTACGCATGATGAAGATTTGAGGCTCACTAGGATTGGTGCTTGTTTCACCAGCGGCCACTAATCCTCCATCTGCCATTTCAAAGAAACCAATGTTGTAAATCCCCCATAATGGCAAGTCGCTACTGGGTCTTTTTTTCCAAATTAATGCACCCGCTTGAGGATTGATTTTCGTAATTTGAAGGATATCCTTACTGGCGGTAAAATCATAACCTGTACTAAGTATTGCAATATTCCCATCAGATAATTCAATAAAAGATTCAAAGTACAAGTAGTCATCTGGACTGTATGAGGCCAATGGCGTTGTCCACTCTATTGTGCCAGTGGTATTTAATTTTGTTAACTCTCCATTTTGCGTAGTAAAATAGGTTGAGCCATCGGCACTGCCCATCCGAATATACTCTGAATCTTCGAAGTCTCTTGTCCATACCATGTTGCCTTGGTTATCCAGTCTCGTCCAGGTTTCCGGATTATCCCCTGTATTATCAGTAAAAAGCATTCCGAAATCACCCGTGGGCAAGTAATCGTCTGGCCAGCCGTTATCAAAAGTAAAACGGTGCTCCAAGATGCCGTCCTTATTGATCGCATCTATTACATAAGCATTGTTATTTTCTTGGTATTGGGCATAAGTACTGCCGTTTGTCCCTGCAGAAACCCAAAAAATACCCGCTGAAACAGGGGCGTTAAAGGTCCATTCAATTTGGTTATTGGCATCTATTTTTCTGATTTTGTAGAAAGCCCGCCAATAAGATGCACCACTTTTATCGGACTGAATCAACGTCCAATCGGTTGTGCCAGGAATCCCATCATTTCCAATAAAATTCCCGTTTGCATCAAAATTTAGAATGCTTGGCGGGACGCCTGCAAAAAAGTCTTGATGCCTTATGCGAACGCCGTTGTTCGCGCTAGCAATTACCCAAAAATCAGCAAAGTCGGTAAAGGACGAGTCCGTAACAAAGATTTCCCATCCTTGTGCTTTTATGGGCTTTGAAAATGAAAAAACAAGGAGAATACAGCATAGAAATGGAGTGTAATTTTTCATAGAAATAATTAATTTGGTGAAAGTAGGCTGCAATCTATATATTTTTTTGTCAAATGCGCTTAATCATTAACATTTTTAAATTAAACGTTTACGAAACCGCTCGAAGGTTTCGTAAACGTCACAGCAATAACCCTATATTAAATCAACAGCCCATCTTCACCAATAGGCAAAGATGGGCTGTTGAAAATGTATAAAATGCCTGTCTAATCTTAGTTGAAGATATAGCGCAGACCTATCTGCATCTGCCAGCGTGAAGTCAAACCAACATCAGTCAAGAAAGTCTGTGTGACGTTTGGATTGAATGTAAACTTAGGCTTTGTAGTACCCGTCTCGTAACCAGTAAATGCGATTGGGTTTGATGTGCGAAGCGTCTTCAATACACCCCATTCAGAATTGAGCATATTGCCAAAATTGAGGATATCGCAAGTAAACTGCAGTTTGTTCTGTTTGCCAGCTACATTAGTGAATAAGTCAATCGCAGCACGCACGTCTAACTTATTGAACCATGGGAACAAACCACCATTACGCTTCATCACAGAACCACGATTTTCTGACAAAAATGGGTCTTGAAGGATGAACTTATCCAATGCTTCCCACTGTTGGTCAGGTGTGTAAGTGATTGTACCGACTTTCAATTCAGCCAAGTTGATGTCAGCGCGATCTTTTGGGACGTAAACAAGGTCATTGCCACCAATACCGTCGCCGTTGAGGTCACCACTGTAAGTGTACGAGTAACGTGTATTAGGTGAAGATACTGCAGCAGCATCCGAACCAAAAGTACCACCACGTTGTGCATTCCAAAATCCTGACAAGGTGACACCTAAGTGCTTGAATAATTCAAAGCGGTAAGAAGCCGATATTAAAGCACGGTGGCGCAAGTCGTAGCTCGACCAGCTCAAAATTGGCTCGTTCGGGCTATTTGGGATCACATTTGAGTTCCACGCAGTTGCAGCGATCGCGCTTGGGCTTGATGTCAAGTCTTTCGACTCTCCATAAGTGTATGCAGCAGTAGCGAAGAACCCTTTTACAAATTCTTTCTGCAATTGAATGGTACCGAAATAAGAGTAACCTTCATTGGAGTTGGTCAATTCGATGGCATTCGTTACGCCTGAGTTGATACGATTGGTAGCTGCGCTACCATTGAATACATCGCGCTTGTCGCCAGGAGAATCCAATTGGCCTTTCTTAGGCTTGAAGTTGAGGTCGCGGTGGAACACCGAATTGAGGTCTTTTGTGAAAAGACCTTCCAATGTGATGATATAACCTTTGCCTACATTGTAATCAGCCGCAAAGCTGCTACGCCACACCTGTGGGAACTTAAAGTTTGGATCCGTCGAATTGATCAATACGGTACTTGGAACCGATGCATTCGCTGGGATGTAT
Source organism: Saprospiraceae bacterium (assembly GCA_031373665.1). Taxonomy (GTDB): domain Bacteria; phylum Bacteroidota; class Bacteroidia; order Chitinophagales; family Saprospiraceae; genus M3007. The sequence continues at coordinate 27,448 of JANMMZ010000006.1, forward strand.
GCTTTTGGATCAGGGTTGAATGGCTTGTTGACGTAGTTATCGGTTGGGTCAGTATTGTTCAGGTTGCCTGTTTGAAGGATAGAACCGAACAAAAGACCGTTGTTGCTAGCTTGGTTTGACAACCATACGAATGGAATACGACCTGTAAAGATGCCTGTTCCACCACGTAATTGAAGTGTTTTGTTGCCTAGTACATCATAGTTGAAGCCTACACGTGGCGACCAAAGTGGCGTTGTTTTTGCAAATTTTGATACATCAATATCGGTTTGTTCAGAAAACTTCAATGTATCCAAACGAGCGTTTGTTGCCAATGTAGTTGGATAGAATGGTAGATCTACACGCAAGCCTGCCGTCAACTTAAAGCGACTGGTAACCTGCCACTCATCTTGGCCATAGATACCAAACTGACCAACCTGAATTTCAGCCAAAGGTACATCAACGCCTGGAACTGCTGAATAGGTCAATTCGTAACGAATCGGACGACCCAAACCTGTGCTAACTCCGACCGGAGTCTGCGTGCCAGCCGCAGAACTATTATAAAAATCAGCAAAAGAAGCGAAACGGAAATCACCATAGTAACGGGGAGTGAAACCATTTGAAAAATCAAAATACTCCAAATTTACGCCACCTGTCAAAGTATGTTTACCCATATAGTACGAAAGGTTATTTGTAAATTGGTAAACGTTTTGATCGAGTACGTTGTTGGCCGTAAATGGCTCGTAACCAAAAGAAGTACGTGTAGTACCACCGGGAGTACCGCTTAGGATGTCCACCAATGGGAACACACCGCCACCACTTTCGCGGAAATCACGGAAGATATTTGCACCAACCACCAATTTGTTTGACAATCGCGAACCGAACAAAGAGTTCAATTCAAGTACAAATGAATTCAAGTTATTGTTTTGGATATAGCTCGCGTTTTTGAAAGGAAGGCGATCTGCATTAGGCTGGCGACCACCCGTAGCACCTGAGTTGCTCACGGGGATTTCGCGGAATGACTTAAAGTAGTTGTAACGAAGGCTCAACTTGTGGTTTTGGCTCAAGTTAAAGTCCAATTTTACAAGTATTTTATCACTTTGTGTCTTGAAATTATAGTTCTCGAATGGGCCAGTCTCATATCGGTACTGACGCAAAAGAAAATCACTCAATTGCGTTAGAGAGTCCGCCGAAACTGCAGAAGTAGTCGCATCATTTGGTGCAGTCAAATCCCGATCCGCAGAATAGGTTGATCCTGGATCTGAACGGCGATCCAACTCGGCATTTACAAAGAAAAACACTTTGTTTTTGACGATCGGGCCGCTAAAACGGAAACCGAACTGACGCTGCGACAAGTCCAAGTTAGTCACATCAAATGTGTCAACTTTGGTCGAAATCAAATTTTCAGAACGTGTGAAACCAAAAACCGAACCACGGAATTCGTTGTCACCCGAGCGCGTCACCGCGTTGATGCCACTACCAGTGAAGCCGCTTTCGCGTACATCAAATGGCGCAATACTTACTTGAACCTCTTCGATAGCATCCAAAGAGATCGGTTGTGAATTCGTTTGACCACCAACAGTACCAGCCAAACCAAACGAGTTGTTGAACAGCGAACCGTCAATCGAAATATTGTTGTACAAGTTGTTACGACCAGCAAAGTTGTTACCATTGCTTTGTGGTGTCAAGCGCGTTAAATCGCTGATACTACGGCTGATCGTCGGCAAAGAATTGATGACACCTTCTTTTACGTTAGTGCCAGTACCTGTGCGGTCATTCGAAAAGATCGCGCCGCGATATGCAATGATATCTACTTGATCTAGGACTGTGCCTGCTTCATTGACAGTAAAATTAACATTGGATGAAGTACCTAGGCTTGTAAATATGCCTTCGCGGATCTGTGTTTCGTAGCCAGTGTAAGTAACTGTGATAGAAAATGGCCCACCAACGCGTACTGCTGGCAAGGTGAAGCCACCAGAAGGATTGGTAGCAGTGCCATAGCGAGAGCCAGATGGAACGTGGATTGCTATCACTGTAGCACCAACCAGACCTTCACCATTTTTGTCGGATACCCGACCAGTAATAGCAGAAGTAGTAACCTGCGCAAACACCGTCATTGAACTGCACAAAAGTGCGAAGAACAACAAAGATTTACTTGCCAAGTTACGGAAAGTAAAATGAATCATACGTAATGGATTTAGTAAGAAATAAAAGAAATGTAATTTACGCGACAAAAGTACAGCCCCCAATGTTAAGCCAAGTTAAAGTTTCAGGTTATTTTATGTTAATGCGCCATCAAACAAAATTTTATTTGCTCAATTTAAAAATAGTTCTTTTATGTTCTGAGTTGTTATCCATTAGGTTCGGATGGAATGTGTCATCTAAATTTGGGTAAAATAGCGAAAAAAAATATTAGTTATTTTAGCCAATCTAACACCTCCTGCACCCTAGGTAAAATATTTCCATCATGTTTTGCCCTTCAATACACTAGATTCCAATAGAATGCACTACTTTTCGCCCTCAAATCAACAGCGAAAAAAAATATGAGTAATTCTACTACCTTAAATGGTTCCCCCAATCTAGAAACCAATAGAAAGCCGCGCCTCACGACCGCCCAGATTTGGAACATGAGTGTGGGTTTTTTGGGTATCCAAGCAGGATTTGCCCTTCAAAATGGCAATGCCAGCGGCATTCTCCAACGCTACGGTGCCGACGTACACGAACTTCCTAACTTTTGGTTGGTGGCACCCATTATTGGTATGATTGTCCAGCCCATCATTGGGTACTACTCTGACCGCACTTGGAATCGGTTCGGACGCAGAAAGCCTTATTTCTTAGCGGGAGCCATTGCGGCCTGCTTTGGTATGATGCTCATGCCCAATGCAGGTATGTTGACGGCTTTATTGCCCGTGGTACTCATGGGCGCGGGCATGCTCATGATCATGGATGCTTCATTCAACGTGGCGATGGAGCCATTCCGCGCTTTGGTAGCCGACAAACTGCCCTCTGAGCAGCGCACCATGGGGTTCTCGGTACAAACCGCGCTCATTGGCATAGGGGCTGTGATCGGATCTTGGTTGCCTTGGTTCATGGCCAAGAAAGCCGGTGTGGCAGATACCGCCGCCCAAGGCATTGTACCCGACAATATAATATGGTCATTTTATATCGGCGCAGCACTGTTTTTGGCCGCTATCGTCTGGACTGTGATGACCACCAAAGAGTATTCACCTAAAGAACAAGCCAGTTATGGGGGCATTTCCGAGCATGAGTCGGGTGGGTGGCTTAGTACTATATTTTCAGATATGAAAACCATGCCCGATACCATGCGCCAATTGGGTTGGGTACAGTTTTTTTCTTGGTTTGGTTTGTTTTCCATGTGGGTATTCACCACTCCTGCCATCGCCAACCACGTATATGGTTGCGCCATAGACGATACCACCTCTCAGGCTTACAATGATGCTGGCAACTGGACGGGTATAATATTTGGGGTTTATAATGGAGTTTCTGCTATTTATGCCCTTTGTTTGCCCCGTATCGCTGCCCGGTTGGGTCGGAAGAAAACCCACGCGATTTCCTTGCTTTGTGGCGGTATTGGTTTGATTTCTATTTATTTTGCGACGTCGCCCAATTTCCTCATCTTCTCTATGATAGGGGTAGGTATGGCTTGGGCGAGTATCTTGGCGATGCCTTATGCCATGTTGGCTGGGTCTATACCTGCCCACAAAATGGGCGTTTACATGGGTATCTTCAACCTTTTCATTACCATCCCTCAGATTGTCAGTGGGGTGATCAATCGGCCTATTGTACACTCACTATTTCATAACAAAGCCATTTATGCCATCGTGATGGCAGGTGTTTTCTTCTTGTTTGCTTCCGTTGCGGCATTGCGGGTGGTGGATAAAGATGATGTGGTACAGCCGGGTTAATACTAAAAGTGCGCTAAGTGTCGGGGTGACTCAAAGTCACCCCGACACTATTCACAGAGACTGTATAATAAATCAAATAATTTATATGAACAGAGATACCTATATCGTCCTAACCATTGCTTTTCTAGCCACAATTTTTGTGCTATTTCAAAAAAAAGCACCAGCACCAAAAGTTGAAGACTCCCCTGTAGGTAACAATAAACCTCCGCTTACCGTATTATATGGTACACCTACCATAGATGGACAAGATCAAGATGATCTTTGGTCCTACTGCGAGTGGCAACCCATCAACCAAGTTTGGATGGGTGTGGGGCTTACGCCTCAAGATTTTAGTGGCCGTTACAAAATAGCCTGGGACGAAAACAACCTATATATCGTAGCCGAAATTGAGGATGATGCCTTGGTGGATACCCATCCAGATGGGCTGCTTAAGTATTGGGATGACGATTGCCTCGAAATTTTCATAGATGAAGATGCCTCTGGCGGTATCCACCAATACAACTATAATGCTTTTGCTTACCACATTGCTTTAGATGGCAAAGTCGTTGACATCGCGCCTGATAGTTCATTCCGTTATTACAATGACCATTGCATGGTGAAGCGTACCACCACTGGTACCAAGAGTATTTGGGAGGTCGCTATGAAAATTTACGATGGAAACCGATACTCCGACACTGGCGAAAATATCGCTAAATCCCTTAAAATGGGCAAAAAAATGGGCTTCATGATCGCTTATTGTGACAATGATCACTCTCCAGAAAGAGAGCACTTCATCGGCAATATTCCTATGGAAGGCACGGAGAAAAATAGGGGTTGGATTGATGCTTCCGTCTTCGGAACAGTGGTGTTATCTGATTGATCAAAAAAGGCTCCTAAAATATTAACAACATAACAAGCCTTGGTATAGGAGTTTGTCCGTACATTTGTTTGTTTTTTAATCCTTAGTTTCTCATGGAAAGGTGATTTCGATGAATATTGCGCGTAAATATTTTGTTTTTTAAGTAAGTGCGCCATTTTCTTAAACTCTCCTTTTTATTTTTTTTGTAAAAGAGTCAACTATCTTGAATTTTATTCAGGAATGGTTCTTGTTTTTATAATGAAATTGTGGCGCGAGCCACTCCTACTAGTAATTTATTTTTTAATTTATTGAGTTTATGATTCAACGTATATTCACTGCCTTACAGTTGCGCCATCTGGTACTTGGCGTTCTTTTTGTTTGTTTTGGTTTATCTACCAATGCTCAAGTCAGCACGATCTCAACCAATAGTAGCACTTTTCAATGGAAAGATCGGGCTGTGATGGAACAAATTATCCAACAAGAATTAACCGAAACCAATGCATCGTTAGCCTTGCCAAATCTTACAGATTGGTCAACAGCCATGTTGGAGGCATATAGAAGTTTTTTAACCACCACTCAATCGTCTATGAACGATGAAAAAGATATGATGGTCGTGTTAGATGTGGCATTGAGCCAAGTCAAGACAGAGCAAGTGTCAAACCAAGCATCCAGAAATATGGTATTGGATGAAATGAATGCTAAGCAAGGTGAATTGATACAAAAATTAACCTACAACTAAGCGCACTTTGTGTCAATAATAAATGATATAAATTTTAATCACATTTCTCATATAAAAGTTATGAATCAAACGGTTACTCACTTGAATGGTTTCAAATCACTCAATCTGTTTGTTCTTTTGGCGATGCTAGTATTTGTCACAACGACAAATAACCTGAACGCTCAAAATGTTACAGTCAACCCGGGCGCGGGTTCTTATCCTACCTTAAAGGATGCCTTTGATGCCATCAACCTAGGTACCCATACGGGTGCTGTTACGGTTGATATTATTGGCAATACGACAGAAACTGCTTCCGCAGTGCTGAATGCAAGTGGTACAGGTGCTGCAAGTTATGCCACAGTTGTGATCACCCCAACAGGTACACGTACGGTTACCGGTTCATTTATTGGTCATTTGGTTGACCTGAATGGTGCCGACAATGTCACCATCACTGGTGGCAACAACCTGACGATCTCTAGTACAGCACTGGGTGCTTCTAGTGCCATTCGTTTTATCAATGATGCTACTAATAATACCATAACAGGCACGAACCTTCTGGGTTCGGGCGATGCATCTTTTGGTGTGGTAACTTTTGGCACAGGTACTGTCACTGGTAACGATGGTAATAACATCAGTACTTGTAATATTGGGTCTGCAGGTGCTAACCTTCCCTTGAATGGCATCTTTTCGCTAGGCACTAGTGCTGCGATTGACAACAGCGGTAATACTATCAATGCCAATAATATATCGGATTACTTTAGTGCTGGTTCTGCTTCTAATGGTATGAATGTCAATACTGGTAACTCGGCTTGGACGATTACCAATAATAAGTTGTTTCAGACTGCGACACGTACTTATACGACGGCTAGTACACATAATGGGATTAACATTACTTCTGGTGTTGGATATACCATTACAGGCAATACCGTTGGTTTTGCAAGTGCTGCGGGTACAGGTACTTATACAATGACTGGTACCATTGCTACACGATTTGTAGCCATCAATGCTGGATTAACAGCAGGAGCTCCAGCCAGTTCTATACAAGGTAATACCATCACCGCTATTTTACTCAATACATCAAGTGGTGCTACGACGGCCAATGGCATATTGTGCGGTATCAATATCGTTTCAGGCGATGTGAATGTGGGTAATGTTACACCAAATACCATCGGAGGATCATCAGGGATTGACCTGCTTAAAGCTGTTGCAACGACATCAGGTGGATTGATTGTTGGTATCCATACTTCCGCTCCTGCACCTGCTATCATTGCTATACAAAATAATATCATTGGTGGTCTTACTTCATCAGGGATTACTGCGGCAGTAGCAGGTAGTGCTGCGGGCATCGTTGCTTCTGTTATTTCTGGCAGTCTTACCATAACTGGAAATACAATTGGAAATGCCACTGCAACCAACCTGCAAGGCGGAACAGATGGCTTAACAACGGGTGCATCGCTTGTTACAGGTGTTTGGTTGGCAGGAACGCCCTCTACAACACTTTCTACAACCGTTACGCTGACTAATAATACCATTCAAAATTTAAGAGCATCGGGTACAGGAAGTAGTTCTGTGCGAGGCGTATTAACCGCTTTATCCTCATCTGCTTTAGCGACAGGTTGGTCTATTTCAAATAACACCATCACCAATTTGACCACCAATGGTAGCCTGACTGGAGTGGCTAGTGCTGTTACCTGCGCAGTAGGGATCCATCATTTATCATCACAAGGTTGTTTGATTTCTCAAAATCTCATCAGCAACATATCGAATACTAATACAGTAGCAACCACAAATGTTATAGTTGCTGGTATTATGTCTGCCAATGCAACAGCCACAACTACACTAGGAGTCGAAATTACGAGGAATAGAATCTGGAACCTGAGCAATACAACCGTAGGAACTACGGTCACGACACCTCCTATGGTGGTCGGTATTGGTGTACGATCTGGAAATAATATTACTGCGATTAACAATAATATGATTTCTATCGGCGAAGGCCAGACGACCAATACAAGTTTTATCGGAATCTGGAATAACAATGGTTCTACCCCAAACCCAACAACTGCCAATGTCTATCATAATAGTGTACATATTGGAGGTGTAGCGGCATCTGGAGCATTACCAAGTTTTGGTTACTTAAGGGCACAGTATATTTCAGTCACGTCCAATACGACAACGGTTGACGTAAAAAATAACATTTTAAACAATACAAGAACCGGTGGTACTGGTCAGCATTTTGCTATTTCCAATGGTTTCAATGTCGTAACTGTTAGTGGTGTTGGTTGGACATCTAATTTTAATGTTCTAAACTCCGCTAGCCTATCTACAGTGGGGCATTGGACTGCGGCTACCACATTTGCTGGTTGGCAAACCGCATCTGCTGGGGACGCTAACTCTATGTCGGGGGCTACCATAAATTTTGTGAACACAGCGATTGCTGATCTGCACATCTCTTTCCCGCCAAATTCTCCGATTGAATCTGCGGGTACGCCAATTCCATCTGTTACTGTTGACTTTGACGGACAGACGCGCAGTACCTTGTCTCCAGTGGACATTGGTGCCGATGCTGGCAATTTTTCAAATGCACCAGCTGTATCCCTGACTCCGTTGGCTAATACTTGTGTAACAGGTGCTCGTACTCTAGTTGCTACCATCACAGACCCTGACGGTGTTCCTACAGTTGGCCTTGGCCTTCCAGTGCTTTATTGGCGTATCAACGCTGGAGCATATACGGCTGCTACGGCAACTTCTCTTGGTGGAGACCAGTATAGTTTCACTTTTGGTGCTGGTGCGGTCATTGGGGATGTCGTTTCTTATTATATTGCATCTCAGGATAATCTGGGTAATGTAGGAACTTCTCCTTCCGTTGGTGCTGCTGGCTTTACAATCAACCCCCCATCTGCTTCAACACCACCAACATCGCCCTATTCATACACTTTGAATACAACCTTGTCTGGAACTTATACCGTAGGTGTAGGAGGTAACTTCTCAACCCTGACTGCCGCCGCCAATGCTTATAGTAATAGTTGCCTATCGGGGCCGGTTTTATTCAGCCTAACGGATGCTACTTATCCGAGCGAAACTTTCCCAATTACTTTTAATAGCAACCCGGATGCCTCGGCTATCAATACGCTGACGATCAAGCCTACGGTTGCGACAACCATCAGCGGTTCAACGACCAGTACCATGATCCAAATCAATGGCGGCGACTATATCACCATTGATGGTTCCATCGGCAATACGGCCAACTCCATCTGCCCGCGTGTTACAGCCACCCGCGATTTAACCATTACGAATACCAATACAACGGCATTTACAGCGGTTGTTTGGCTGAATACCGTACCGCTTCCTGTTGTAAATGGCGTTACGAACTGTACCGTTAAAAATTGTATCGTTATTGGCGGTTCCAATGTGAATACGGCTGCAGGTATCGGTATTGGTCAGTTGCCACTGATTAGCGGCGGTATTGACAATGACTTTAACCGTATTGAAAATAATGATATCCGTTTATGCCGTTTCGGCGTTTATGTGACTGGTCAAAATGCTACGAATAAGGATGAAGGTAATATAATTAACCTCAATCTTATGACCGCAGTAGCACCTAATAATATAGGTGAAGGCGGTATTTTCAGTGCATTTCAAAATAATGTTACGGTCAGCGCCAATGAAGTTGGCAATATTATTAGTACTTCGCCAGATGCTTATGGAATTAATCTAGGTTTTGGAGTATCAAATGGATTTACAGCCACTACATTGGGTATTGTAGATGCTATTGGCAATGCTACAGTTACATTAAATAAAATTGGTATTGTTACAAATAGTGCTACCAATTCAGCAATTGGTATTGCTATGTCAAATACTATTGCAGGAAGTACACAGTTGATTGCCAATAACACCATTTCTGGCGTTGCAGCGAATAGTACCGTATCCGATATTGCTGTAGGGATGTGGTTAAATGGAGGGTTAGGAACAATCAATGTATTGAATAATACGGTTGTTATGCAAGGTGTGCAACCTGGCGCATCTGCTGGTTCTACAACGTCAACTGGATTTGGAGTAATAGCATTATCACCTGCTTTAACGATAAGAAATAATATTTTCGTCAATAAACTGGGCGGCGGTGTCGCTGGTACAACGACGCGTTATGCAGCCATTTCTTTAGGGTATGCCTCTCCTTATACTGGTTTGTTGTCCAACTACAATGACTTATTCTCTGGAGGTGCTGGCCCTGGTACTTATACTACGGGTATTACTGGCGGTGTTGTTGCGGGTATATCTCGACTCACTTTGGCCGATTGGCAAACAGAGACTGGCCAAGATGCCAATTCTAAAAATGTCAACCCAGTATTCACTTCTGCTACCGATCTTCATTTAGTTGCGGCTGATCCAGCCAATGCTACCTTGATTTGTGGTGGCACTCAAACTACCCTGACTACTGATATTGACTGTGAAATCAGAAAAGTCACCCCAACTATCGGTGCAGACGAAGTACCTGTTACCATTCCTGCTGCAATTGCCATTGCAGAAACTTCAGGTACAACTAATAACGACGGCATAATTTGTGCAGGTGTCTCTGCTACACTGACCGCTTCAGGCGGTGCTACTTATTTGTGGAGTACGACTGCAACCACAGCGGTTATCAGCGTTTCTACAGCGGGTACATATACCGTTACTGTTACAGATGCAGGTGGTTGTGCCACTTCTACTTCTGTTGTGATTACCGTTACCCCACCTCCCTCGGCTTCCATCGCAGTGACTGAAACATCGGGCACCACGCCAAACGATGGTATCATTTGCGCTGGAGCATCGGCTACACTCACCGCTTCTGGCGGTGGCACATACATGTGGTCAACTGGGGCTACTACAGCAGCCATATCGGCTTCCACCGCAGGCAGTTATACAGTAACCGTTACACTGAATGGTTGTACGGCATCTACAAATACCGTGATCACTGTCAATCCATTGCCAACGCCAGCCATTGCAGTGACCGAGACATCAGGCACAACGAACAATGACGGTATTATATGCGCAGGCGCATCTGCAGACCTGACGGCTTCTGGTGGCGGTACATATTTATGGAGTACTACTGCTACGACCGCATTAATTACGGTGAGCACAACAGGTACTTATACGGTTACGGTAACACTCAATGGTTGTACGGCGACGGCGACTAGAACCATTACGGTGAATCCACTTCCAACGGCGACCATTTCAGGAACTTCAACTGCTTGTATTGGCAGTTCTGTGACGCTCACTGCAGGTGGTGGTGGAACTTACTTGTGGGGAACCAACGAGACAACACAAAGTATTACATTGACGATGCCTGGTGCTCCGTCTGTTATTGGAGTTACAGTAACCGATGCGAATGGTTGTTCCGCAAGTACATCGCAGGGGTTAACACCTTTGTTTTTGCCTGTTATATCAATTGATCCCGATTCTATCATTCAGCCATCTACCTGTGTAGCTACCAATGGCAGTATAGGTGGGCTTTTTGTGAGTGGTGTGTCTGCGCCAATTACTTACAGTTGGAGTACAGGTTCCAGCGCTCCGCGTATTTTAAATTTGGGTGTAGGTACTTACACGGTTACAGTTACTGGTGGCAACGGTTGTACATCCAGCCGGGTAGTAACGCTTGTTGGACCTGGTGGCTGCGATTTATGTCCTACTATCGGAAGCGTAACCGTTTCTTCGCCAGCATGTTCCAATACCACTACCACACTTACAGCCAGTGGGTTGACTAGTATGGGCATAACGTACGGCATTCAATTTGTCGCTTTCCCTGCGGTGACAGCAAACCCTTATACTGGCGGAACCTTACTGGCCACTGTGCCTAATGGCTCACTTTCAGGTGGAGGCACTACTGCTGTAGGTACAGCGACCATCGCTGCTGGCAATTATATCATCTATGCTATATTGACACCGATACCCACTACGGTATCGTGCCGACCCAATGCATTTACCAATGCTAGCATCAATCCAGCACCTACGGCTTTCATCTCCATTACGGAAACTTCTGGAGTCGAACCCAATGATGGCATCATCTGCCAAGGTGCCTCCGCTACCTTGACTGCTAGTGGTGGCGACACCTATGTATGGAGTACTGCCGCTACTACTGCTGCTATATCGGTTACTACAGCAGGAACATATACTGTGGTGGTTACAGATGAAGAAGGTTGTACGGGATCTACCTCGACCATCATCACTGTCAATCCATTACCCACGCCTGTAATTGCTGTAACAGAGACTTCTGGTGTTGCAAATAACGATGGCATCATCTGTGCAGGCGCTACGGCTACCTTGATGGTAGGTTGTTCTGTGTCTGGTAATCTAAGCGGCAGTCAGGAGGTTCCAGCGAATGCTTCTCCTGCTACGGGTACTGTTACAGCCGTATTTGACAATGTGGCAAATACACTGAACCTGAATATTGTATTCAGTGGCCTTACAGCGCCAGTGACTGTTGCACACATTCACAATGCTGCTGTCGGTGTCAATGGCCCGGTCATTGTTGACCTGATCCCTTCTGTTCTTTCTGCCGGGGTGACTTCTGGTAACCGTAACGGAACGGTGACTTTGACACCTGCACAGGCAGTTCAATTACTGGCTGGCAACTTGTACGTAAATATACACACTAGTGCATTTCCTGGTGGTGAAGTGCGGGCACAACTGACGGCAGTTTGTACCAATAATACGTATGCTTGGAGTACTGGTGTATCTACTAATTCTACAACAGTAACAACATCTGGGACATACACGGTTACTGCGACCAATGCAAGCGGTTGTACTGCCACGGCAACAAGAACCATCACGGTCAATCCATTGCCAACACCTGGTATCACAGTTGCTGAAACTTCGGGCACCACGAGCAACGACGGCACTATCTGTGCCGGCGCTACAGCGACCCTGACAGGTACTGGCGGAGGTACTTACGCCTGGAGCACGGGTGGCAACACAGCAGCGATCAACGTAACGCCCGCATCCACCACGACTTATACGGTTACGGTGACCAATGCGAACGGTTGTTCTGCCACGGCTACTACCACCATCACGGTGAACCCGCTACCGACACCTGGTATCACAGTTGCTGAAACTTCGGGTACCGCAAACGACGGCATCATTTGCTCTGGCGCTACAGCGACCCTGACGGGCACTGGCGGCACCTCTTACGCCTGGAGCACGGGTGGCAACACAGCATCAATCAACGTAACGCCTGCATCCACCACGACTTACACGGTTACGGTGACCAACGCGAACGGTTGTTCTGCCACT
>JANMMZ010000014.1:0-42956 GCA_031373665.1 Saprospiraceae bacterium
CGTGCCGTCCGGCTTGCCGTGGTCAAACGTGATCGCACCCTGATAGCCGGTTACCTTGGCAATGAGACGGGCCAGTTCGCCAATACTCACGTCGTTGCCGCAGCCCGCGTTGATGTGGCTATGCATCGGCTGTGTGTGTGCGTGATAGATTGCCGGGTCCAGGCGCAAGACATGCACCGCGGCTTCGGCCATGTCATCCACATGCAAAAACTCGCGGCGCGGTGACCCCGACCCCCAAATCGCCAACTGCGCGGCGCCACTGACTTTGGCTTCATGAAAGCGGCGGATCAGCCCCGGAATCACGTGACTGTGCTCCGGGTGGTAGTTGTCGCCGGGGCCATACAAGTTGGTGGGCATGAGACTGCGATAGTCGATGCCGTGCGAGGCGCCGTACTGGCGGTTGTAGCTCTCGCACAGTTTGATGCCGGCGATTTTCGCAATGGCATAGGGCTCGTTGGTGGGCTCTAGTAGCCCTGTCAATAACGATGACTCCTCGAGTGGCTGAGGTGCCATTTTAGGATAAATACAGGACGAGCCTAAAAACATGAGTTTTTTGACACCATTACGGTATGATGCATCAATTACATTAGACTGTATCATTAGGTTATCGTACAAAAACTCGGCGCGATAGGTATTATTTGCTACAATACCGCCCACTTTTGCGGCGGCGAGAAATACATACTCTGGTTGTTCGCGACGAAAAAACGCCTGCACCTCATTTTGGTTGCGCAAATCCAATTGTTCGGATCGGAGTAAAATAAAATTAGTGTACCCAAGGGACACTAATTTTCTATGGATCGCAGAACCCACCATTCCTCGGTGGCCTGCTATGTATATTTTATTGTTTTTTTGCATTGTTTTTTAAACACTAGACTTTTCAGCAATTAGCACTTCGTTTTTAGAGTACACCTTTTTCTCGTTTTTTATTTTAAAACACAAAGAAACCGTTCCTAAGCGTACACGGCGTGAGACACTGTTTAATGCCTTACTGGTCATTGATTACTGTTAACTGTTAACTGTTAAGATCACTAGCCACCATTTCAGCCACCATTTCCTCCAAAGTATATTTCGGCTCCCAGCCCAGCACATTGCGCGCCTTGGTTGCATCTCCGATTAATAACTCTACCTCTGCGGGTCTGAAATAACGTGGATCAATCGCCACAATTTCTTGCCCAACAGTGAACTGATAATTACTATTCGTAGTAGCTGCTACGATCCCTACTTCTTCAGTGCCAGTGCCTCTAAACTCCAATTCCACTCCTAGTTCTTGGAAGGCCATGCGCACAAAATCACGGATATAAGTAGTGCGTCCGGTAGCCAGTACAAAGTCATCGGGTTGATCGTGCTGCAAGATCAAGTACATCCCTTCGATGTAGTCTTTGGCATGGCCCCAGTCGCGCTGGGCATCCAAGTTTCCGAGATAAAGTTTTTGTTCCAGCCCCAAAGCGATACGAGCGGCAGCACGGGTGATCTTTCGGGTTACAAATGTTTCGCCCCGCAAAGGAGATTCATGATTGAACAAAATCCCATTGGATGCGAACATATTATAGGACTCCCGATAGTTTACGGTGATCCAGTAGCCGTAGAGTTTGGCAACCCCATAAGGTGAGCGCGGGTAAAACGGTGTTTTTTCTGATTGCGGTACTTCTTGTACCAGTCCGTATAGTTCGGAGGTAGAGGCTTGATAAAACCTCGTTTTTTTAGTAAGTCCAAGTATTCTGATGGCTTCTAATATGCGCAAAACACCGAGGGCATCGCCATTGGCGGTATATTCGGGGGTTTCAAAACTGACTTGTACGTGGCTTTGGGCACCGAGGTTGTAAATTTCGTCGGGCTGGGTCTCTTGTACTATTCTGATGAGGTTGGTGGCATCGGTGAGATCGCCGTAGTGCAATATGAAATTGCGGTTGTCAATATGTGGATCTTGATAGAGATGATCTATACGATCTGTATTGAACGAAGAAGAACGGCGCTTGATACCATGTACGATGTAGCCTTTTTTTAATAAAAATTCGGCTAAGTAGGCTCCGTCTTGCCCCGTTATGCCTGTGATGAGTGCTTTTTTCATAAAATTAGTCAACGTAAAAATGCGCTTTGAAGCGCAATTAAGAGTAATGAGTAGCCAAAATATCGGCAATTCGCTCCGCAGCATGACCATCCCAAAAAGGTGGAATCGTACTGCGCTTCCATTGGCCGTTCAAGGCCGATTGAAGCAATGCTAATGCTCGTGTAGGCACTAAGTCACCAATTAGGCAGTTGCTGCCCAACTCCACAGTGATGGGTCGCTCAGTACTGTTGCGAAAAGTAATACATGGGACTTGTAGGTAAGTTGTTTCTTCCTGAATACCCCCAGAATCAGTGATCACGGCCACGCAATGTTCCATCAAATTCAAAAACTCCAAGTAGCCCTGTGGCTCAATCAAATGTAGGTTGGGGAGTTGGTTTACGCGGGACAACAACTCAAATTTTTCCATGTTATTACGTGTACGGGGGTGGATCGGAAACACGATCTGAGTAACTGCCGTGCTCAATTCCAGTAATTGAACGATGGATTCCAAGCCCTCCAGTGTATCCACATTAGATGGCCGGTGCATGGTGATAAGGGCATAGGCTTGGGGTGTCAAACCCAAGGCTTCTACTTGGTGTGTTTTTGCGGCTTTATCGCGATAAAACACCAAAGAATCAATCATACAATTGCCCGTAAAATGCACTTTGTGGTCAGGTACGCCTTCTTTGGCCAGATTAACCAAGCCTGCGTGTTCTGTCACAAAAAGGTGATCCGAAATAGAATCTGTCAAAATTCGGTTGATTTCTTCCGGCATCCCACGGTCGCCGCTGCGAAGACCCGCTTCCACATGGGCAATAGGAATGCCCATTTTTGCAGCCACTAAACTGGTGGCAATGGTGGAGTTGACATCGCCCACTACGAGCAATAGGTCTGCTTTTTCGGCTTGGAGTATTTCTTCAAAAGCCAGCATAATATTAGCCGTTTGTTGCGTGTGTGTACCGCCGCCGATACCGAGGTAATAATCAGGTTTGGGGAGCTCCAGTTGGGTAAAAAAAATATCGCTCATCCGAGCATCATAATGTTGCCCTGTATGCACTATTTTGGATTGAATACGATCACTTTTTTGAAAAGCGCGGTGTAGCGGTGCCACTTTCATAAAGTTGGGGCGAGCACCGACGATGGAGAGTATTTTCATGTATTAATATATTTTTTAAGTGAGGCAATCAAGCCGCAAGGTTTTTATTCATCCAATATTCTAGCACCACGAGCATCCACACGTGTGACCAAAGGACATCACCTTGGCCTTTTTGGAATGATTGCCACATCGCTTGTACCTTGTCTGGATTGAGCAACTGGCGATCACAAGCCGATTGAATCTGTGCATCACAAAAATCATGGAGCGGTCCTTTTAACCATTGCTCCCAAGGGAGGGTGAATCCCATTTTGGGGCGATGTACGATTTCAGGAGGCAATAAATCGCCCAATGATTGAACGAGGAGTTCTTTCGGGCTGTGTGGATATTTTATTGCGTCGGGTAAAGAAAGTACATAAGCGACCAAATCATTGTCAAAAAAAGGTACGCGCACTTCCAACCCAGAAGCCATGCTCATTTGATCGGTATCCTTTAAGAGCATATGTGACGTGTAGCCGCTCATTTCTGCTACAGAATATTGAGACAGTAGCGGCAGTGCTTGAATGGTTTTGTTGTGTTCGTGCAGAAAGTTAGAGACAGGGTTGAAGGGCGTATTGATTTGCCCCAAGTGTGCTACTGTTTTTCGATCCAAAACGGAACGGAACAACGGATATACGTGTTCCAGTTCAAATTCTGGTACTTGACCCAACTCGCCCAAGCGGCGCATTTTAGACGTTTTACTCCACTGTATAGGAGATGCCAAGGCACGTCGAAGGGACAGTGGTAATGACCAAAAAAAGTGCTTTTTCCAAGCAACATATCGTTTAAATGGCTCGTATCCTGCAAATAATTCATCACCGCCCAAACCAGATAAGGCTACTGTTACGCCCGCTTTTCGAGTAATTTTAGAAACTACATAAGTATTGGCACCGTCTAGGCTTGGGGTGTCCAGTGCATCCAATGCATTGGACAATTCGTGCAGGAAATCATCGGAACCTAACCGCAAAGCGGTGTGATGTGTGTTGAATTTTTTTGCTACCATTTCAGCATATTGACTTTCATCAAAACGAGATTCAACGAAACCAATGGAAAAGGTCATGGGTTGCTCTGTACTCACTTCTGTCATCAAGGCCACGATGGCACTGGAATCAATACCGCCTGAAAGAAAAGCTCCCAATGGCACATCGCTGACCAATTGACGCGAAACGGCTTGCCGAAGTAAATGTCGCAACTGCTTTTGTGCTGCTGGTTTTGTAAGGTCATTTTGGGGCGTAATACCTTCAAAAAAACGATGATAAACATGGTGCTGGCTGGGTTGGCCGGGCTGGAGGTGGAGACAATACCCTGCGGGCAATTCCTGAATATCTGCGCAAATGCGCTGCGTACCGCTGATCGCGCCGTTCAAAAGGTAATCGCAAAGGGCAGCAGAGGATATGGTGGAGTCTGCCAATTTGCTGGCCAATAGGCTGCGTTGTTCGGAAGCGGCGGCACAATACCCATCTTTTTCCACATAATACAGGGGTTTGATCCCAAATCGGTCGCGAACCAAATACAATTCTTGTGTGGTGCGATCATAAATACCGAAGGCAAAGATGCCGTTTAGTTTTTCAAAAAATGCTGTTCCCCAGCAGGCAAAACCAGCCAAAATCACTTCGGTGTCAGATTGATTTTGAAAAGGATAATCCGCAATTTGTGATTTTAATTCTCGATAATTATAGATTTCACCGTTAAAAACGATGGCATAACGACCCGAAGCATCCCACATGGGTTGCACGGCTGCATCAGAAAGGTCAATGATGGACAAGCGCCGATGCCCCAAAGCGACACGGTTATCTACAAAATGGTCATCTGCATCCGGTCCTCGGTGCGCGATGCGTTCAGTCATCTGTCGGATGCGGCGGGCGGCATCAGGCAGCGGCTGGTGTTGGTAAATAAGAGCGATTCCACACATTTAAGGGATAATTGTTTTTAAATGATCTAACATATTCAATGCCAGTGTTTGGCGATTAAAATCTTGCGCTAGTGTTTGGCATCCCAGCTGGAATGCCTTATATTTTTCGGATTGACGTATTTCGGCTACCTTAGCAACGAAATCGGCAGTATTTTCGGGTTCAAAACAGAGACCTGCTTGATAATATTCAATAAGTGCTTTGGATTCACCTTCTACCCCAAGCAAAATAGGCTTTTGCATAGCGGCATTTTCAAAAATTTTGGATGGAATTACGGTTTTGAAAGTATCCGATTTTTGTAAATTAACCAAGGATACGTCGCTCAAAGCAATGTAATTTCCAATCTCAGATTTAGCGACGGAAGGGAGCATGATGACCTTATCAATTTGCTCTTCTGCTTTAATTTTCAAGAGTTTGGCCTTCTCTGCTCCATCGCCGATCAGCAGGATGCACACATCATCGGGCAGGTATTTGGAAGCACGTAATACAAAATCCAAACCGTGTGCCATTCCGTGCGTACCCAGATAGGTCAGTATAAATTTGTTCTCTAACGCCAGTTGGCGCACCAATTCGGGATCTTTGATCTGCGGTTGGAACTGCTGTAACAATACCCCGTTTTTGATCACTGCTATTTTATCAGATGCTATGCCACGTTGAGTCAGGTTGGTCTTGAATGCATCTGTAACGACGACTACTTTTTTAGCATGACGATACAGAAATAATTCTAGCCGCTCTAACCAACGGTACACCGACCCATCGCGCATGGCTCCTACTGCTTTGATGGATTCGGGCCAGAGGTCACGCACTTCCATAACCCAAGGCTTTCTTTTTAAGACCGAAACTGCACAACCGGCTACTGCCGCAAAAAACTGCGGTGAAGTTGCAATAATTATGTCGAATTTTTGCGATAAAGCCACCAACGTAGCGGTAAAAGCAAAACTGACGTAGTCCAAAACCCGTTTGGCAAAACCCTCATTGGTAGTAATATAACTCCACACTCGAATCACTCGGATGCCTGCTACTTCTTCCTCTTGTCGCCATTTATTGCGATACCCAGAATACACTTTGCCTTGTGGGAAATTTGGTACACAAGTAATAACCGTGACTTCAACTCCCGCTTTCACCCATTCCCGACAATGTTCAAATGTACGAGATGCGGGCGCGTTGACTTCGGGCGGAAAATTATCAGTAATGAAAAGAATCTGCAAATGGACTATGAATTTATGGTAATTAGGGTTTGTAATGTTTCTTCAAATTCAACTACCGCTCGCTGGGCATCCTTTTGCAGGTTAAAACCAGCAGCGTATTCATAAGTTTCCACGGTTATGTTTGTATAACCACTGAACATGATATCTACCTCGGAACAGGATAAGCGATCAGCATGCTTCGTAAGTCGCACATCAGGATGAAAATGAAAATAGGCTCGTTTGGACAAGTTAAATTGAGTAGATTTCCCTTTATATGGTATGACGGTATCAGTAATGTTCACTGATTTCTTTGCGCATGCTATGCTACGGGTATGGCGTAGGTGCCACTGATCATATCCTGTATGCGTTGCTTCGAAAGCGTCTTCGCTGGATTGTTGGATCAATGGGCGGGCGCGACGGGCTACCCGAAATCCACCCCAGACTTCCGACTGCTCCTCATTGCCGATTTGCACTGTATTGTGCGCTGCGGTGCTGCGTTCATATTGGCGGCGTGCGTTTTTTTCATAAGTAGAAATACCGGTATTGACTAGAATAGGACGGTTTTCTATGTGCATTTCGAAACTTAGCATATCGCAATGCGCGTGGCCAGGTTGGTAATCTGGGCCAATGACTCCTACATCAACAATGATCTTGTATTGTGTTCCCGAATACCAAAAATACCCGCTTTTCTGAATGCCTGAAGTGATGCTTTGGCTGATTAATCCCAGACGCTCGGCATGGGTTAATAATTTGGCAGTGGTGGGCGCGATGCCTGCTACTGTGTCATTGAATCGAGCGGTTTCGCCGTTGGCGAAGCTCATGTTTTGAAGCCAATCGAGCATTTGTAAAGTGCGATCTTTCACAAGTGTGATTAGCGCGGTATGTATTGTAGGTATTGGCGCGGTATTCAGGGTCAGCAGATCATAGGTATCCAATAGGCGATGAAGTATGATCTGGTGATACATAGGGCTACGCTCAAAATGCGCCCCATCCATCAATATTTGCTCGGGCAACTCTTTTAAAAGCAGGTGAGATGCTATTTGTTGGAGTTTTTTATCTTGAAAATAATAAGATGCAAACAGCAATCCAAAGCCATTTTCCATCAGGTGATTGCCTAAGATGTGGTATTCCAGATGGTCAGCCAATCGGTACGCTTGGGCATACAAAGCAGCGTCAATATCGGGTGCTTGAATTTGATGCTTGGACAAAAACTGAATCCAGAAAATCAAGCGCAAGGAAGTAGGGTAGGGTTCTAAGGCTTCCGGCACTTGGGGGAGTTGATCTATAAAGTTGCGCATTAGAGCCAAGCCGGCATCGGCTGAGGCATCTTCTTGCAGTAAATAGTCGAAATAATGCAGGTTGTATTGCCAAAGTTTCCCATTTGATTTGAAACTCCAATCTACTCGCAATCCAAAAGTTTGGCTTTGGTTCAGAAAAGTAAAGTGATGGTCAGGCAAGTGCCAAGTCTTTTGCCGAGGAATCAGGTGGCTGTACCGTAGCAGATGAGACGTGTAGGGTGTTTTTTTTAAGGGATATTGGAACCCATTCCAGTGGTGCCACCGCCTTCGCAAATAATAAAAAATCCGGTACCTTATTTGAATGACTTTTAGGTATCGGATGGTATGAAAATAGCGTATCAATACTGATATTATACCTTGACCCACTGGCTGGACTGAAGTGATTCGATGGCTGCTATTGCAGCCATGGAGGCGTTATGAATTTCATCAAAAGGGATGATCGCTACCCCTCCTTCACGGAGTTGCAGATTGAAACGACGGAATTGCTCGCGGTGGCCTTTGTCCTGTGTTTTGCTAAAACCCGATGATTGATACCCAAAATATTCGATTTTTCGGAAATTATCAATCACTAATGTCCGCTGCTGCTGATACACTTCAATACGTTCCTTGTTGTATGCTTTTGATCCGTTTGAGAAATAGTGTATGGCTCCCTGCGAGCCATTCTGGAAACGCAACATTAAAATCGCATTGTCGGTATTATCTGTTGGGTTAGAGCCTAAGGCACTCATGATCACTTCTGTCACGAGGCTGCCCGATAGCGCGATCATTAGATCAATATAATGACAGGCTTCTCCGATGATTCGACCGCCACCTACTTGCATATCCTGAGTCCAGTGGTTGGCGGGTATATGCCCAGCGTTCATGGTTGCGATCATATTCATTGGATTGCCCATGCTCAGATGTTTTTGAGCATCTAACACAAAGGGGGAGAATCGCCGATTAAAACCGACGGTCAAGGTTTTACCGCTGTGTTCATAGGCGGACTGAATACTGGCCATTTCCAGTCGTGTCAGTGCCAGGGGTTTTTCCACAAAAACGTGTTTTCCGGCCTCCAGTGCTTCGATTACCATCGCTGCGTGGGTATTGTGCCGTGTAGTGATGAGTACGGCATCCACTGTTTGATCGTCCAAAATATCGCGATAATCTGTGGTTGAGCAAGGTATTTTGTATTTTTTTGCGAGTGTTGTACCAGAAAGTCCTTTGGAGGAGGCAATGTACTTGACGGCGGCTTGTTGATGTTTTAATTCGGGTAAAATAACGGCAGAAGTAAAATTTCCTGCACCAATAACACCTAAAATACCTTTTTGAACGCCGAAATCATGCGATGATACCGTGACTTTGGTCTGTAGTGCAGAGGCAGTTGCTTGGTATTTTAGCAAGGATGCAATGCTGCCACCTTTGGATATATTGCCATATATTTGTTCATAATCTGCTAAATCCACCATTTCCGAGATGAGTGGTTGTATCTGTACCTTCTGCCCCGATATGGCTTTTAGTATGGCTTCGATGTTTCTTTTTTCCGTCCAACGAACAAAACTAATTGGATAATCTTGTCCCTTTTGCTCATATTTTTCATCATAACGCCCTGGCCCATAGGAGCAGGATACTTGAAAAGAGAGTTCTTTTTCGTAAAAATCACTGCGCTGGATATCCAAACCAATAACACCTACCAACACAATTCGGCCACGCTTGCGCGACATTTTGGCGGCTTGTGCTATGATGTCATTGTTTTTGGCTGAAGCCGTGATTAATACTGCATCGCTACCAATACCGCCAGTGGCATCCAGTACCAACTGTACCACATCGCTGCCTTGACTAACATCGTAAGCACGTATGCCCCATGACTGGGCTAAGGCTACTTTAGAAGCATCAAAATCTAGCCCGATCACCTCACAACCATTGGCACGAAGCAATTGAGCAGCCATGAGGCCAATCAATCCCAATCCAGTCACGACTACGGTTTCGCCGAAGGTTGGATTGATGAGTCGGATTCCTTGTAGGGCGATAGCACCGATGATGGCAAAGGGGGCTTCATCTATGGTTACATTGTCGGGTATCAAAGCGACCAAATTTTTTGGGACGCTCACGATCTCGGCGTGATGGCCATTGCTGACTACGCGATCACCGATTTTAAATTCGGTAACGCCCGCTCCTACACCGATCACCACTCCAGCATTGCAGTAGCCGAGTGGAAGTGGCTCGCCTAACTTACGGAATACTGCATCCATTGTTGGCTGTAATCCGTCAGTTTTGACCTTATCTAATACTTGCTTTACTTTTTCGGGTTGTTGACGGGCCTTGTCTATCCAATTGGCTTTACCAAACTCTACCAACATTCGTTCCGTACCTAAGGAGACCAAACTGCGGTGGGTCATAATTAATACCTGCCCTGCTTGTACTTGTGGGGCGGGTACTTCTTCGAGGATGGTTTTGCCTGATTTTAAGTCTTGTATGATTTGTTTCATGCGTTTATGGGTAAATAAATAAAGAGTACAAATGCTATTAGATTTTTAATTTATAAACTGTCTCATCCAACTTTGAATTGCCAATAGTGCCCATATCGGATAAGCCGCGTCAATCTTGCCATTTTTATTGTCTTCAATCAATTTTTTGACAGCATTGTAGTCAAATATCCCACCTTTGTCGAGAGCGTCTTTAGATAGTTCAGTATTGATTTTGTCATTTAAATCATCAATGATCCAGTCGCGTACGGGTGCACCAAATCCCGTTTTAGGCCTGTAAATGATGTCATGAGGCAAATAGCGTTCTGCTACTTTTTTCAAAATGTATTTGGTGGTATCACCCTTCATTTTGAGTTCTGGGGGAATTCGGCAGGCAAGATCGACCAATTCTTTATCTAAAAAGGGCACCCTAACTTCTACTCCGTGTGCCATGCTCATTTTGTCTGTGTAGTTAAGGTTGTGATCTGCCAAAAAAAACTTCAAATCCCAGAATAGCATTTGATTAAGGCTGGATTTTTCCGAGGGGATGGCATTCAGGCTTTTTTTTAGGAAATTGATTGGTTTAAAACGCTCAATTTTACCTGAAAAAAGTTTGTGTACTTCGGTCTCTTGCATCCAGCCATACAAAGAAGCCATTTGTTCTGTTGCATCTGAGTAGTGATACACCCCAAATACTTTTTGAATTCTTCTTTTGAGGGCAATATTGGGCATAAGAGAAGACATTTTGAAAATGGCCCGCTTTAAGATATTGGGGATAGGACTTAATTTTTTGCTGTAATGCAGGAATTGATGACGACGATACCCAGAAAATAAATCATCACCTGCGGTGCCACCCAAAAGTACTATGTCTCCATTTTTTCGTGCTAAGGCGCAGATATTCAGTACGTTAAGTGGTGCTGCGTCTGCCTGCGGCTCATCTAAGTGATAGACCATAGCATCAAAGTCGCGGACAATATCCACGTCTGCTTTTACAATGTGAAGTGGCACATTCAAATGTGCGGCTACGGATTTGGCATAAGGCAGGTCGTCGGCAAAGCCCTCTCTACTACTGTGTGTAAGACTCTCTATGGTATAACAGTTGAAGGTCTGATCTGGGCGGAGTTTCTTTGCAATGGCTACGATGAGACTGGAATCCAGCCCTCCTGAAAGAAAAAAACCGAGTGGAACATCCGATAAGAGTTGACGTTCTACCGCTTTTTGAAGTGCTATGTCAAGTGTGTTGATCCATTCTACTTCTGACTTTAGTGCATAATTTCCTGAAAAAGGCAACTCGTAATACGGAGCGATTTCCAAAGAAGTTGGGTTCTTTAGTGATACTTGGAGATAGTGGCCTGGTAACAATTTTTTGATTTGAATAAAAGGCGTATTTTCTCCAGGTGACCACAAAAAATATAGATAATTGGCAAGGGTATTAGAATCAATTTCTGGATCGAAATCGGGCAATTGAGTCAGCGCCTTTAGTTCTGAACCAAAAGCCGTATAGTGCTGATTGTGTGTATAATATAAGGGTTTTATGCCAAAATGATCCCGTACTATAGTTAGTTTTTGGCTTTCTTTGTCCAATATCGCAAATACAAAAATACCGTTAAGACGATTGAATAATTCGACTCCATATTCCTCAAAGCCATAAAGTATCGTCTCTGTATCTGAGTGGGACTTGAAGGGGTATTTATGTTCTATATCCTTCCTAATGTCCCAGTGGTTATAAATCTCACCGTTAAAAACCAGCACATAACGACCATCCTGACTCTGCATGGGCTGGTGTCCATTGCTTGAAAGATCCTGAATGGATAATCGCCTGTGACCCAAGGCTAAGTTTTTAAATTGGGAATAGCCAAAATCATCTGGCCCACGATGTGCTATGGCATCTGTCATGGATTTGATGTACAGTTCTGATTTATCGGATATTATACCTGCTATTCCACACATGTTATTTATTTTACAACGCTAATTAGCATGAATAACCCTAGTTTAGGAAAGAGCGTGTTGATTAGTTTTGAAGGATACAAGAAACGTGCAATAGATAATAATTTTCCACGATGTCGTTGGCCAGATTCTTTTGATAATAAATCACCATGGGAGTATTTTATTTGAATGTTTACTGAAGAAAAAGATCGAAACATTTTTTTCGATTCATCTATAGAGTACGCCTTAGTTCCTGGGCTTTCAAGATAATTTGAATATATAAAATTTAATCCTATAAACGGCTTGCCGACTAATAAGGCATAGCGAATCCAGAGCATAAATCCTACCATACTATATTTGTGATATATCATTATTTTGGCCTCTCCCCCTGGTTTCAAAGTTCTGAAAATCTCTTCAATTGCCTTGGGAGTATCGGGAGAATGATGGATTACTCCCCAAGAGTAGATCATATCAAAATTCTCATCGGGGTAAGGCAGGTTTTCAGCATCAGCTACTCGCAATTCAGAACTCAAATTAAAGAGACTTAGTCGCTCTTTAGTGTAAAAAATAGCGCGTTCTGTTAAATCACATCCATGTAAAATACATTGATTTTCGGCAAATTGTTGATGATCTGAACCCAGGCCAACCCCTATTTCTAATACTTTTTTTCCTTTGAAATTTTGAAATTGTGCAAAATCAAGTATGTATGGTTCTAATTCATAACGTCGCTTTTGTTGATTGAGGAACTGCGATTTTTTGTTTGCACCTTTTAAAAATAAATCTTCGCCACAAGAAGCATCATTCCAAAAACCATGGACTTTTTCTTTTGATGTTAGGTCTTCCATAATATATATTTAGTGTATTTATCTCTTTATTTTATTTTTTAACTCGAAAAAGGTAATATCAATGATGAATTGATAAACCAATGCTTGCATGAAGTGAAAAATAAATCCCTTTTTCCCATCTAAAAACCCCAATCTAATGATATATCTATAGAAAAAATAAAAAAAAGGTCTTATGAAGGGAGGCAATAAATTCGTCCAAATATTTTCACGAATCCATTGTTTACGTTGAGCCTGATTACCCCATAGTTTTCCTAAGTTTTTATTAGGCTCTATCATCTGAATGGCCTCGAATGTTGCGTATTTGACATGTTTTTTTATCCATTCTGAAAAGTCTTTTCGATTGTCGTCTGCAAAATCATTTTTCAGGTACCCTGTAGTGCCGTTTACTTTGATGTGTTCGTTGATTTCGCGTTCGCAATTGGCTTCGTCTTTTAAAAAAAGCCGTAGCAACCAGGTAGGGTAGTAGCCACCGTAACGAATCCATTTACCCATGAAGTAAAAACGACGTTTCAAGTAATAGCCTTGATGCGGGGGCTTTTGCGGTGCATTGAAAAGCGCGCTGATTTCTTCTTTTAAGGCATTAGTCAGGTATTCATCAGCATCCAAAAAAAGCATCCAATCTGTTTCTATGGGCAATTCCTTTATGGCATAATTACGTTGTGCGGCGTAATTATCGAATTTTCGGTGAAAAACAGTTGCGCCAAGTGACTTCGCAATATGAACTGTATCGTCTTGTGAACCAGAATCCAGGATAAAAACAGATTGTGCCCAATCTATCGTGTTACTGACTGAATTTCTAATGTTTTCCGATTCATTAAAGGTTAAAATAATGACTGTAAGCGGGGTTTTTGGATTCATGAGTGCGAAACAAGTTGAGAATCAATATGAGCCTCGATCAGGCAAAAGGCTGCTGCTGTGGGGTTAATGGATTTTGCGCTTGGAAACAACGCGGTAGAAAAATGATACAAATTGTCCATTCCGTGTACTTTGCAGGACAGATCAGTCACAGCGTTTATATCAGTACCCATACGCATAAATCCAACCGGATGATAAACATCTTCTAACTTTGATGCCCCTGATTGTGTTGCATTAAGCGTATCTACAAAAGCCATATTTTCGTCGCTTAATAGTGAATTGAGGTTGGCGTGAACTTCATTAATAAAGGTACGGTCTCGCGGATCAATTTGCCAGTCTAATGCCACTCCAGGAACGCCAAATTTGTCCATAGTCTGGCTTAGTCTTACGGCATTTGTATTGGGAAACTGTTGCTCTATATCCAATTGGATAGACCATTCACGTTGATCCACGTAGAGTCGCTTTTTGATCAAAATACTCCAACCTAATTTGATTAGAAATAGCAAACCGCTAAGTAGTTCAGTTAGGCAAAAATCCGATTGCTTTTTGCCAAACATCAATTGTTTAAGTATAGTAAATATACGGATATTTTTATTAAATATACCCTGAATATAGCCAACCCGTCCATCGGAAGTATAAACTAAAAGTCTTTTGGTGATCAATGAACCTTTGTGCCAAATAGGGACCAGATTGATTCCCGATAGAACTGGTGTTGCATTTTTGACACGAAATAACTCGACCGACAAATGATCTCCCAAGTTTTTTCCTAGATCAGAAGCCGCCTGAAAAACCCCTTTATCGCTTAAGTCAAGTAAAATTCGACAAGATTCAATGGCTCCTGCTGTAAGGTAAAAAATGTCAGCATTAATTTGCTTTGTTTCACCGTTTTGATCATAGAAACACAATGCCCGCACACAGCCTTGGTCAATCTCCAATGATGTTACCCTGCATCGGGTGTGTAATATAGTATTAGGCGTGCTTGAAAGTTTGATTTTTTTAAATAGGTTTCGCTTTGTGTATTTAAGCCATATACCTGTTTTACAATTGTTTTTATCGTGCGCTGCTAAAAGAGGCAATATGGCAGTGTCTCCAAACAACTGTTCTATCACCCGCGATTTGTATTGCTCATTATTGGCGATTATTTTATTCCAAACCGGCTGATCCGATGGATTATCTCTCTTGTCGAAGAATAAAATCTGACCACCCCAGCGAGCTGAAGTGCCCCCTAAGCCGAAATAACGTCCAGACCGTGCAGCGTGTGATGCGGATTCATCCGAGTGAAGACCAGATTCCTTTTCGTTGAGCGATTGATGATCTCCCAATTCCAAGACGATGATCTCGTCTTGGGGGAACGCTTTACTGAGACGGCTCAACAAGTAAGAACCATAAGTCCCGCAGCCAATGATACAGCGTGTTAGTGGCACTATTTCGTGGCTATTAGGTGACTAGAGTCCAACCATTTGATTTCTTTGAATCCATATCCACGCAGATGCTCTACAATCCTTGTTGATGCGTAGATGTCTCCCTTCCCGTTTAGGATAGCAAAATGTACTTCTATCACTATAGCACGACATGCGGATGCACTCAAGAGGTTTTTGGCACCCAAAATTACGTCTTCTTCAAAGCCTTCAACGTCGATTTTTACCACGTTTGGCTGCGGCAATTTTTCCATTTCCATATATTCATCGCCGCTATATACTTGTACTTCTTGAGATAATTCTCCGGGTGAGACTTCCGTACTCAGTCTGTGATTCCCTGCACTGGCATCTTCAGCCAAAATCATATTGAATCTTGCAGCGGCTCTGCCAAGCCCTACTGGGCATACACGGATATGTCTATTTTCATTTAGTGTAATGTTAGCGATGAGTTTTTCTCTGGAACGAATTTCAGGTTCAAAGGCGATGACTATGCCCTCTGGCCCAGTCACTTTTGCCAAATAATTGGTATATAACCCGATACTCGATCCAATGTCCCAAAAGATTCCTTTCTCTGGCAAATTAGCCTTTAAAGCACTGATTATGTGCTGGTCTTCGTAGAATGACTGCACACGCATCCACTCAAAAGCGTTGGCTACCAGCATTGTTATGCTATTTCCATCCAAATCGAAGCGAGCCGCCGTTGGCCTCTGCTGTTCATACTGACTAAGGTGTTGGGCAGCCCTTCTACGGGCAGGGTAGCTAAGTAGTTTGTTTATGCCCAGCACACGGGCAATATTGCGTAGTTTGTTTAATTTTGAATAATCCATGATTTAAAGATAATCTGGGTTTAAATGTTTAGTAAGTATTTTTTGAAAATAAAATCGAAAATGCGGTATGCATCTGTTCTTTGCTTACGGAAGGGGCATTCCATATACGGATATTTTCACCAATTCGCTGATTGCTTTTGGAGGTAATCATTATCAGTCCGTTCGGGTTGTTATTGGCGGCAAACAGAAGAAAACAACTTTGCAAAGCATAGGGTTGTAAGAGATCAATACCTGCTTTGTTTCTGATTTTAGCGGAAATTTCAGGCTGTTTTTCAAGGAGACTTTTGACTTGTTTGTAGTGTCTAAAAACGCTGTGCAAACTCCTGAATCGCTCTGAATTTTGGAAAATAGTATCCGAGTCATAGGGGCTGGCTTCATGCTGAATTATGCTGTGTGCTTTGTTTAGACTTTTTAGATCAGAGGGTAATTTACTATAATGTGTCGCCACTCCAAAAGATCGAATGTCACCGACCCTTTGTTTGTTTTGCAAAAAGTTAATTACATCATCTCTGTTCGCTGTTTCTAAATTACATTCATGTAGCAGCAAGATGTCAATATAATCGCATTTTAAGGCTTTAAGGCTGTTTTGCAGGCTTTTTTCTGCATGCTCTATAGAGAATGGCATTTCCTTATTACTCCCCCCTGTTTTTTTAATTAATTTACTACGCAGCGATGAAGATAGGTTGAGACCTGAACGCAGTGTGTTGAGTATAAATAAATTGTGGGTAGGAAGTGCTTTTGGCAGTAGGCCAATTTTG
Source organism: Saprospiraceae bacterium (assembly GCA_031373665.1). Classification (GTDB taxonomy): domain Bacteria; phylum Bacteroidota; class Bacteroidia; order Chitinophagales; family Saprospiraceae; genus M3007. The sequence continues at coordinate 16,645 of JANMMZ010000014.1, forward strand.
GTACTTATTGTAATGTATTGACGTTTGTGGGTAGCAAATTTTCCTAAAATAGACTCTGAAAGGCCGAAGCCATAAGCAGGTGCAGTATCGAAATGGGTAATGCCATTTTCAAAAGCCGTTTCGAGGTTCTGCAAAGCAGCAGCAGTTGTAAAATTGGCACTCAACTGAGTACAACCAAAACCCAGATTTGACAGGCTTATATCTCCGAATTTAATTGTTCTCAACTTGCAAAACTTGTTGATAAGCCCTGATCCAACGATCAATATTACTGTTTATCTCAAACGTTGTTTGTACCAGATTGTAAGCGTTCTGACACAATTGCTTGTATTCCTCCTGATCAAGATTGCTTAGTTTGTCAATGGCCGCTGCAAGAGAAGTTACCGTGTTTTCGACCCAAAAGCCCGCTTTCTTTTCTTCTAAAATAGCCCAGGGCGTCCCTTTTGAAGCAATAACCGGGGTTTTCTGAGCCAGTGCTTCTACTACAACATTTCCAAAGTTTTCAGAATAGGAAGGCAGTATTAAGGCTTTGGCAGCGGCAAGAAGTTGCTGTTTCGCTTTTCCGTCGATCTTACCTATAAACTCAACCTTGTCGCTAATCCCCAGCTCCAGTGCGAGTGCAGACAAGTGAAGGGTATAAGCCAAATCACCTTCACCAGCAATGATGAGTTTATAGTCTGTTCCTTGAAATGTAACAGACAATTTCAATGCTTTCAGTAAAATATCCAATGCTTTAATGGGATGTATCCTGCCCAAATAAAGCAATGTTGTCCTTTTTTTCTGGTGCTCCAATTCGGGTAATTCAAGTAGATTTGGTATTTGAATTATTGGTATATCGAGGCCAAAACACTGTTTTACATACTCCTTTTCAAGGTCGCTGGTGGCGTGAAAGTGAACGTGCTTGTGCAAAAAAAGGCGCAAAACGCCCTTCATGATTTTTTTAATACCACCACGATAAACCTGCGCCTCCTGTGACAGCTCTCCCCGGACTGACCAAACGATGGGTTTGCTGCGCCGAAAACACATCAGAGCCATTCCGATAATAAAGGAAGTCGGTGCGTAAATACTGTTCAAGTGTACAACATTGGCCTGCCGACTACTCTGAAGGCTTTTTATAATATACCGCCATCCCAATACATAATTTTTTGTGCGTACATATTGCACCTTACCGTAATTTCGATCGAGCCATACATCGCGCTCTATATCTGAAGGGATATTCCAGTCCATAGCCACAGCAAGTGTTGGTATCTGTTGCCTATAGAGGGCTTTGTTTAGCCAAAATATGCTGTTGCCTGGCCCATTTTGAGCAGGGTAGTAGTAGCCTATTGGGTAGAGGATAGTCACTTTCTGATTAGGCTTGTAAAACTCGCTGCCCAAAGTTTTGGCGTGATTACAGTAGAAATATGGGCAGAGTTTTCTGCCATTTTGAATAGTTGAGCATCTGATTGACTAATAATCTTGTAAAGTGCTTTATACAAGGCTGCCCGGTCGCCAGACTTGAATTGGTAGCCGTTGAAATTATTCTTCACAAAAGTGACAGCCGCGCCACAATCATCGGATGCTACAACTGGCAGCCCAGAAGCGACGGCTTCATGTATAACTACCCCCCAGTTCTCGTGAGTGCTGGGCAGGCAAAAAACGCCAGAGTTTTGCATGATTTTTACCAACTCATGCTGCTGCCTAAAATCTTCTATTATAATGTATGGATTATTAGGGATATTTTGTCTCAATGGGCCATTGCCAACGAGACGGAGAGTCCATTTTTCTTTTAAGTGTTCATTGATTTCTAAAAATACATCGGCCAACATGATGACGTTTTTGACTTCCACAAAACGACCTACGAACAGAATCTCTTTAGGATAGAATATTTTTTTCTTTGCGAGTTCTGATTGAATGTTAGTTGAGAACAAATCTGTATCAGCAGTATAGAGATTGAATAAGACATTGCTTCGACGAAAACCAAGCATTCTGGCAAATTCATATTGATATGAACCTGCTACCCATGCATGAGAAGCGTGGCGGCGCACAGACCACTTAGAAAGCAATATAGCGATGATTTGCCTTAATGTACCTCGCCACTGGTTGTCCATGCCCATGATTACTGGAATCTCTCTGGCACAGAAATGCCTGCCCATTTTCTTGAAAATTCGATTGTCCCAACCAGATATATAGACTATATCTGGAGAAAAGCCTAATGATAACTCTTCTAACTTTTCATAAGACAAATCGGGCTCTGAAAATAACTGAATATTGGACGATTTGTCAAGAATATGGGGGGCATCTTTATCATAAAAAGATGCTATCACTAATATATCCCGAATGTCTCCTTGTGCAATTAGTTCTTTTAAACAATTGTAGAAATAGGCAGGTAAATGAGAATACAGAAACAAGGCTTTCACAATAAAATTTCTTTATACACTTGATAATATGAAGAAGCGATTCTATTCAAATCAAAGCGCTTGAGGTTTGAAAAACCCGCTTCAATGATTTCATTTCTGTAAATTTCATCTTCTATGATTCTAATAATTTGCTCTTTTAGGCTTTTGTGATCTTTGACATTTATCAATTCGACCGCAGTCCCCATGCTTACTTCTGGCAAAGAACATACTTTGCTGATAATTATTGGTTTTCCCATGGACTGAGCCTCCAATACCGGCATTCCAAATCCTTCGTGCAGGGAAACAAATACAACAAGGGTAGATTGAGCATACTGGTGCTTCATCTGCTCATCGCTCAGATTTATGTGGTTCTCGTAACTGATAGCCTTATCTTCCAGTAGGTTTCTTTGAGCATGACTAAGTTGCCCAATAACCACAAACTTGCATTTGATACCCTCTATGGCTCTAATCACTGTCTCTATATTTTTATGAGGCCCTGTGCCAATCTGCAAAATTCGAGGTAATTGTCCGTGATTTGATAAAGGAATTACCCTTGAATACTCGGGTGCCGGGTTAAATATAACAGAGGATTTTTTTTTAGCCGATGGAAAATAGTGGAGAAGATCGCTTAAAGTATAGTTGGAGACACACCTAACGCTTTGAGAAATAAGGACAGGAATTCTAAACCAAAATAACCCGTAGATGTTTTTTTTTAAGCCATTCAGGTTTTTGTAATGCCCCAGATCGTGTACCGTCAGAACCACATTTAGTCCCACAAGCCCTACAGCCAAGTAGTTGACATCACCCGTGATGTGATATATGTCACCTTTCAAACGCCTCAATTGAAACCAAGTTTGAAAAATAGAATTGTTTGCATCGCAGACATAGGGAACAGCCTCCACATTGTCTGGAAGAGCAGATATAATCCGCTGAAAAACCGTTTCTATGCTATGGCGAAAGGGAGTTATTGGCCGAAAAATGAAAACAACTTTAGTATGTGTATTTTCCATTATGGAAACTAAGCGGATAAAATATAAACTACCTGCTAAACCCAAAAAGGCTTTGTTGGTACAAGAAGTTTTCTCAATAATACGAATTCAAATATAAATTGAGAAAAAATTGAAATTACCATAGTAACTGCTGCGCTGCTGCGCCAGTAATTCCAAAAATAGGGATTGTCTTTTATTCCAGTAATAATTGCATAGTCTCCAAAGATTTCAAGATTGAAATTAATTGCTATTGATTTTCCAATGAGCAAATTTAAAATAGTAGAAATAAATTGGAAAACATATAAACTTATAACTTTTGCTGTTAAAGATTTTGTTTTCGAAAATACTGAAATTATTCTTGTGGTCACCTGTTTTTTAAGTATGTAGATATTATTTGAATAATCTCTTGAGATCTTTTCTGGTATGTGTGATCCCTGTGTGCTCTTAGTTTTCCATTTTGAGCTATTGTAGCACGTTTTAACTCATGCTTTAAGTAAAAAGTTGATTTATCAACTAACTCTTCTTGTGATGAAAAGCAAACTATTTCTTTGTCCTCTTCGAAGTATTGTATAACTTCTTCGGTTCTCTCATGAAGCATTAGAGAACCAATTCCAGGAATTTCAAAGGTTCGCGCTGTAATTAAATCTCCACTTGAGGCTCCATAAACTTTTTCTGATAGCAAGCCTAATGCAATTTTTGCATTTGAAATCGCCATGGCGTATAAATCACCATATACAGGTGGGTTAAAAATAATATTGGAATTAGATAGCAAGGAAGACTTTTCCCAATAATTTCCCCAAATTTTTATTGCTTTTCCCTCTATATTATCCCCTAAATATTTCAATAATTGTTCCTTGTTTGGAGTATGGACACCAATAAATGCAATGTCAGACTCGAAGGATTTGGATTCATTCTTTAGAGTTCTATGCAATGCTGGATCAAAACCATGAGGTACAAATTCTACGTTAGTCACATTTAGTGATTTTAAATCATTTTTTGAGAATGATTTCGTAGATATAATTAAGTTATAATGAGGAATACTTCTGATTAGGTTTTTTCCATGTGTAAAAAAACTCACATCAGGATATATATTAACAGTAAATATGCCAAGACTTTTTAAGTCAATTATTGTTTGAGGTTCAGTTTCAGTTGATTTATAAAAAAGCGCAACTGTAGGCTTGAATTCTTTAGCCCGTTTTAAAATTTGTTCATTAAATACTTTTCTTCTTTTTTTGTGTATTAGCCTCTCTATAATTCTTAAAGACAAATCGTTTCCATTTTGTGGGAAAAAATTATTTGTTTCGACAATAGAAATAATATTTCCATTTTGAGATAAGGCATTAAAAAGGCTGCCTTCGTTAGCTCCTCTCCATGTATAACCTACACACAATATATTCATTTTATTGGTGCTTTTTATGATTTAAATTTTTTAGTAAAAAACTAGTATTAAACATTAAGAATAAAAACATTAGTGTTTTAAGATAACCATTGAATGATCCAGCAATAGTAGTTTCTGTATGGCTTATTGCTCCTGTCATTATTAATAAGAACCAAACCATATAATATGGGTCTTGCTCAGAACGGCTTCTAAAGTAAGTGTAAATGATTTTTATAAATAAACCGTAGAAGAAGAGAGGTATAAAGCCTAATCGGCCAAAATCAGCATAAGCCTCTCCAATAGGACCTATCGTAACGGAGTTATATTTTCCTAACTGAATGCCTGTAAATCTTTTGTAGTCTTGAGGATCTGGTAATAAGGGCTTGGATGGCCAAAAAATTCTAGGTACTAGAGATTGAATTGGCCTTTTTATGGTCATCTCTCCATTAGTAAAGGGCTCTCTAGTAGGGATTCTCCTCATTACTAGACCAACTTGTAGTCCTTGATTTATTCTTTGCGCCATATTCAAAGTAGAAGAGATTGAAAAAATAAGAGCAGGATTTGATAATCGTTCTAGTATTAAGTCAAACATTAGGTTAGGAGAAGATTTAATTTCTCGTTTTCCTTCTTTCCCTGAAGCGGTGGTATCTATTTTCCATGTTTGTACTCTATACTCCATCTTTGCAGAGTATAATATCATGATGAAAAAAAGTGCAGTAACACCCAAAAAACCTATCGCAAATAGGTTGATTTTCATCTGAACACTGAATAAAATAAAAAGCGATATTGCCCAAAATACAATTGTACCTAACATTCCCTGGAAAAATGTTAAATTTAGGATATAAACAAAAGCGACTAGAAGATATGGCCATTTAATTTTATTATCAATTAGGATAAACTTAATTGTACTTACAAAAAAGTAACTGCCTATTATTTGAAGAATGAATTTAACGGAAATAGGTGAAACCTCTGAAAGAATAAGGGCAAAAATACCAACAATAAATTGCGTTTGAATTTGGTATATGTTATTTTCTGATTTATTTTTAAGGTTGCTGAGTACTTGCTTGTCAGATAACTTAATACTATTGCCAATAAATGGAAATGTTAATCCTATAATATAAAAAAATGTTCCTCCAAAAAGGTACGCATACAAAGCATTGTAAGAAACGGGTATTGGGACTCCAACCTGTTTTGCAATAACAATACCAACCAGCCATTGTATTACTGGAATAATGCATAAAAATTCAATAAACCAGAATTTTTTTCCTATCCTCCTAAAACAGAAGAACAGTACAATAAATAAAAAAACATAAGTAATGAAATTAATGTAAAAATGCGAAATATCACCTTCAAAATATAACCAGATACATATAATTATACCAATCAAAAAAAATATTAATTTAGCCTTCACTTTTCTTGAAATAATAAAAAGCAAACAAAAATTGGATAGAGGAGGAAATAATATTTGATAGACATGCACCCCAAAATCCTAGCCAATGAATAAGAATAATATTTAATAAAATATTTGTGGCTGAACCAATTGCAAATACGTATAATATGTATTTTGTCTTAGAAATGGAATAAAAGTACAATTCGAAAAATTGTGCGCAAGTCAGTGCTAAATATGTTAAAGAAATTGGAAAAAATATGAAAAAACCTTTCTCAAATGAACTCGATAAAAACAATAACCCTATTTTATTTTGAAAAAGATAAAATGAGAAAACTAAAGGTGTCGCCCAAAATAGATAAGTAACTATTTTCTTTAAAATTAATTCCTTTTTTTCAAATGCAGAAAGAGCACTTCCATAAATGTCAGGTCTAAGCAATACTATCATTGGGCCAGAAGCAAGTAACATGACTTTAGAAGCAAGCCCATAGTTAGCAGAATATATTCCTACATCCGACTTAGTCATAAATAAATCAATGAAAAATCTATCCGAATATGAAATGAGCCAATTAAGTACACCTAATATGATCAATGGACCTGAAAATTTAAATGCAGAAGGTATTTCTTTCTTAAACCGATTTATACTTGTGGAAATTGAAGGTGCTCCAAATTTCAATACAAGTTTTAGTGTTAAAAATAAAGAAACACTGAAATTAGCGCAAGACAAGGACGCGATTAAATATGTTCCACTCTCTAAATGGGTGAAAAGCACACTTAATATAAATATAATATTTAATATGCTAGGGCTGAGAATGGCTACTGCATTTTTGACATAATTTCGTTCAAGATTGTAATAGTTTACTAAAAGTGATGCCCAAGACTGTGATAAAGATAAGAGAATTAAAAAAAAACAATCTACTTTGCTCCCTCCCCAAAAATAGAATAGAACACTCAATACAGGGGCAAATATGAAATTGCTATATAGAAGTCCCCAAATATAAGCATGCAGCGTTTCTTGTTTTTCGGAGGTATTTAGTTTTACTGAAAAAAATTGTTGTATTGGGTTAAATAAAATATTTGTGTACAAAAATATTATAGTGGTTAATAATGCAAAATGGCCAAAATCTGCTGGAGAATAAAGTTGAGTTACTAACTTTCCCATAATTATGGACAACGCCGCATTTGCTAATTGGCTAAACCAGACTAGGGAAGAGTCTTTTTTTGAAAATGCAATGAAGTCTTTTAAAGAAAAAGTAGGCATTAATTCTGGACTGTAACAAGCATATTCTGAGACAAAATAGATTTTGGATCGCCAGTTTCCGCTGTATATAGTATTCTAAACGGAATGGTTCCAATATCCCATATAACCCTCCGGAAAAAACTTATGATTCCATGGATAATTGGTTTGTCTTCATAACACGTTATTTCCTTAAATCCATTGCATTTAAAAAGTTGCATTAATGACATGCGTGTAAAGGCAATTTCATGTGTGAGATCTCCATAACGAACCCTATTCCCAAATATTCCCTCAGCATTAGGCACATGAAGAATAATTTTTCCATCTTTTTTTAATTTACGCTGAATTATTGGAAGCAATAGAAATAGTTCCTCTCTTGTAAAGTGCTCAAATATATCCATGGCTAAGATTATATCAATACTTTCATCTGGTTTTTTCTCTAAAAAATCAACCAAGTCGCCTTCAATAATAAAATTAAGGCCAGATTTTTGAGCAATTTCAACCTGTTCTTTTGAATAATCTACTCCCTCAAGAGATTTATAACCTTTCTGGTGTAGGTGATATAAATATCGACCTGAGCCACACCCGAGATCCACAATATTTATATTCCTTTCAGAAGGAATATAACGCATCACCCTAAACGCAATAGGCTTTGACTGTATATACAAAGATGAATAATCTTCAACAACATCTGACGTATTAACAGAAGAAACATAATTTTCATATATTTTTGCTTTCCAGTTCATATTATCGTCCCCAAGATTTATTTAATAGTGATTCTTTAACAAATAGAACATCTCTTTCCCAACCTACGGGTGATTTTTTTGCGTCAAAAACACCGAACATTATCGGATAGAAACCGTGTTCAATTAATATTGATGTTAAATATGGGAATGTCGGCTTTTCATTGCTAAATTCATTTAAAAAGGAGCATTCTATTATCAGGGCATCAAGCAGTGGCAATACATTACTAGCACCTTTTAATACGTTCAATTCGAATCCTTGTACGTCTATTTTTGCTATTTTATTTGTGTTGGGTTGTTTTATTACTGTGTAATAATCATCCAAAGTATGAATTTCGACTTTTTGCTTAGATGTAAATTCTAAATTTCTTGTGTTATTCTCAGTATTATACTCCAAAAATGAAGTTAAACCATAGCCTTTAGCCACATTGATTTCTGAGTTGCCGTGAGAATTAGAAAGAGCAACATTGTTAACCGATAAATTGATTAAATCTTTGTTTTCAAATCTACTTTTATATTGATTAAACATTTCTGAAACAGGCTCAAAAGCAACAATTGCTAAATTTGGAAAAAAGTCCATAAATTTTTCTGCCCAATATCCCGAATTTCCTCCAATGTCAACGAGTAGAGTCTTTTCTGATGTGTTAAAATATCGTAATAACCATATAAATACTTCTATGTCATGGGGGGCTCTCCAAATATCTTTAGAAACATTTGAAGGAACTTTTTGGTTTTTCTTAGTGGCAAACTCAATTTCTTTAAAGAGTTCTCCTCGAAGTTTAAGTGCGCTTGCGTAATGGAATATTGAGTTGAGCATATACGTGATTAGAATTATTTTAAGAGAATAAAGATGTTGTTTTAATGTGGATACAGCAACTTATAAAGATTGATGTGTTTTTATGAAGTTGACTCAACAATTAATTTTTTACAAATAATAAATACAACCCCAGAAATAAAACCAAACAATATTGCCGTTAATAATAAACGAAGCCTCGAAACTGGTAAGGGGACTAAAGGAGGTAATGCTTTATCAATAAGTTGTATATATGGAGTGCTAGATTTGAGTGCAAAATCTGCCAACTCTAAATTTTTAGCGGATTCCGCATACATTAAAGTTAACAATTGTTTATCTCTGGAAAATCGTTGGGCAGGTACTTTATCTACATTAAGTAAAACAGAGTGGCTAGCATCCTCAAAACTTGCCTGATTTCTTTCTATTAAGTTTAATACCTTACGAATAGAATCTGCTTTTTGTTTTACTAGATTGAATGTTGCAATGTTTTTTCCAATCTTCTTTTCAATATAAAATGAGCTTAGTTTTTCATAAAAGGTATTTAATAAGGCTATAGATAGTTCTTCTGTTCTACAAGCTACCTTATATGTAATTATTCCCGTGTCTTCATCATATCCAGCTGAAAAAATACCTTTAACCTTTTCATCTCCATTCAAAATTGATTGCATAAACTTCATTGCACTGTATTCGGTTCGTGTAAAATTATCAAAACTATCTCTCGTAAATAAAAAACCCTTGAGAGAGGGTATTCCAGGTTTTACTTTCAAGTTTGCCCAATATTCTTCATTTATATTTTCTACCCGAATAATATGATTCCCAAGAAAGTCATACGTGCCATTTATGGTGGTTTTAGTAAGAATTACATCTTGTACAATGCGCATTGATTTTGATAGTGCTACAATTTTATCATAGTTTTTATCAACGTCACCTCCTCCTAAAGAGCTCAAAAGCCCGCCAATATTTAATCCTCCTACATTTCCGTCATCTATCATAAATGTAATCTTAGCTGGATATATCGTGTGACTAGTTTTATAAACATATCCCTTCCAGGCAAAAAAAGGAAGGCAAAATAGGCCAATAACCCACCATTGTTTAGTAATTTCAGCGGTGTATTCCTTAATAGTTAATATTAATTCTCGAAGTGTCATCCCCTCTTGTTCCTCGCTCTGCATCGAATACTTAGTTGATTCCATACTTATATGATATTATGAATTTATTATTTAAGCGCAGCATAAGCCAACAACCCACTCACCACCACACTAGTAAAGGCCAAAATCTGCGTGAATTTTTTATCCCAGTCTATCCCAGGTTTACCCTCTTTTTTTGCTTTTTCAGATTTAGGTGGTTTAGCAGGTACATATACTATAGAGCCTTTGGCGACTTTTGGAAAAATATTGATCCCTAAGAAGTGTCTAGTCCGGTTGATTTTGCCATTGGGCTGCTCTACCGTTACTTTCCGGCGGTTAGCATTTTTCGAGAACCCGCCAGTGTATTCATTCACATACCATTTGGCTCGTTTGCCACTGTTATAGGCAACGCTGATTTGGTTGTTCTGGGTAAATTTTGAACGGAGGATTTCACTCAATTCAGTGTTGAGCCCTCTGATGGTCACGAGGTCTTCCCTTTTGGGTACATTGATGATGTCACCTGCTTTCAATACATGGTCTTCCGTTGATCTTGGCGATTGGAGGGCCTGATCTAAACGAGTGACCACAAATCCTTTGGCATTGGCCGATCGGAATAGGGTAGTGGCCTTGGTATCTGCTTCGGTGGATATGCCGCCAGCCCTAGTAATGAGGTTTGATAGGGTTTCGTTTTCACTGGTTAGCGCATACCGACCAGGGTATTTTACTTCTCCGTTGAGTTCTATAAACTGTTGTAGTTCAAAATCTGGAACACTGCGTACCACGATTTCATCAAAAGGCTGGATCACAAAAGTGGTGCCTTCGCCCAAGATATTGTAGTTTCTATCTATTTCTACTGAAATGGCTAGGGTTCGGGTGGGTTCATTATTGTTGAACTGTACTCGATATACATCTATTCTATTGGTGGCAGCTTCCATTTTCATGCCACCGGCCAGTAGGATTGCATCTTTTAGGGTTAGGGTTGGGCTGTAGCGGAATTTTCCGGGTGACCGCACCGCACCCACCAAGTTTACATCTGCTGCATCGGTGTAAGTGAGGGCAGAAAACACATTGAGTTCGTCGAGTGGCTGCAAGATGATATTGTCTTTGCTCTTTGGGTTGCCAACAGCACTACCAATATTGACGGGGATGTAATCCTTTATTTTGATATTGTTGGGGTTCGTCCGTATGATATAGCCTTGGCCATTGGCATCGGCCTTCAGCCCTCCAGAGAGTAAGATGGCGCGGTCTATTGTGATAGCAGAATCCAATGAGAATGGATATTGCTTAAGTGGTGATCTGACAGCTCCGGTTACGCTGATATTGTTTATATCCACATATCGGGATTGAGGATATACGCTTATCCTATCAAATGGCTCCAATACAATGTCGTCTTTACTGCCAGCATTTGCCAGTAACTGACTGATATTCAATTGGATCAACTGCGAAGTGCCATCTACTTTTTTACGAAGTAAGAAAGCCATATCAGTGCGTGCGCCGCGCTTGAGTACGCCTTTTTTGATGAGGTCACTCACCCGTGGGGTCTCACTTAGGGCATAATTGCCAGGTAGTTCTACATATCCATCTATGCCAGCGGTGTTTTCAATGGCACTGGCGATAGCCCTGACAATGACTTCATCGCCGCCGAGCAACGTGAAATCTTCTTTGGTTTGAAGGAGATTTTTTAGGTTTACATCAATCAATACTTGAATATCATTGATATATCGGCGTACCTGAATCACTTCTTGGTAAGCATTTGGCGTTAATCCTCCAGCATACTGGATCAATTGAGTTAGGTTTTCGCCGGGTATGAGTTCAAATTTGAATGGGCGACGTATCGCACCACTGATACCAACCACGCGCTCAGAAACAGGCACATAAATCACATCGTTGTCTTCCAAAAAGAAATCATATTGTATGGATGGGTTGTTCATAAAAGCATAAACATCCAGTATCTTGGTTTGCTTTCCTCTAATGACTTTAATCATACGCACCGTACCAATATCGGAAGGGCCACCTGCTGCTACCAATGCATTGAAAGCCGTATTGATGGCCGAGAGCGTGAAACTTCCATAGTTGTTGGTTTCTCCGAATATATTGATGCTGATGGTTCGAGCCGTTTTTAGGCTGACGGCAAACTGCTCTGGGGCAAAGCGATAAAATTGTTGGAAACGATTGCGCAGGAGTTCTTTGGCTTGGCCTAAAGTAACGCCTTTAAGAAACATTTTGGGCATTCCTGTTGGCTGAATCGTGCCTTCTTTATTGATCTCAAATTGGCTATCAAATTGTGAAGCACCAAATACACTGATTGTGATGATATCGCCTGTACTTAATATGTAGGTGTCGGGAGGCTTTACCTCGTTGGTGGTACGAAATACAGAGAGCGATTTGTCGCGAAATAAGTGCTGGCCATAAATCTTGGCTGGTGGAAGTTGTTTTTGTTTTTCCGCGCTCACATTTTCAGACAATGCTTCTTCTATACTTACGCCCTCATTTACTTTTTCCTTTATATCTAAGGCATCTTCTATGGTTACCTGCGAAGCGTTTTTCTGACCAACCACTGGCTGTGTCGTTGATTCAGGCGGTGCTACACTAGGTGGAGCATCAGTAACATTGGTTGGGTTTGAAGCATTGGTATTGTTTCCTGCTTTTTCGGCCTCTACCTCCTTGATCACTGCTTCAATAGTACTTTGTAGCGTTGGCAATTGCTCTGTGCTGACATTGTCAATATCTATACCACGTTCGCTGAGTTTGGCCCTGACAGCGGCCTCGTCCACACCACGGCGTTGTAGTTCGGCCTTGGCCTGTGCCTGTATGGCTGGGTTGACCTGCGCCTGCACTTGCAGCGTACACAAGAAAAGTATAAAAAAAAGTATATTCTGTTTTAACATAATCAACATTACTCAAATGGGTGTGATGTGAACGGGAGTGCCGCCCAAGGATGGCTAAAATCTGTATTGCCTATTGGTATTTGGGTTCTAATTTGGTGGGCCAGTTGAACGGCTGGAGCCACAGTTTGTATATCATAGCCGTGACCGGCTAATATATTTTCGTAACTTTTGGTGTGCAAATCTGTGAATCCATCACTGAACTCAATCTCCCGACCATCCACACTGATAGCGCGGAATGTCTTTTGGCCGGTTTGTTTCGATCCTTCTGGAAGGCTATTTGGATCTATGCTCATAAACCACTTGATATTGGCTTTTTCGAGCGATAAAAACCCCGCCGCACGATCGTGCCTATGTACGTGTACTACTGTTTCTTTGACAGCACCAAACAACCAGATTAGCATATCAAAAAAATGGATACCTATGTTGGTCGCAATACCCCCAGACTTTTGAAGGTCGCCTTTCCAACTGGCAAAATACCAATTGCCCCTTGCCGTGACATAGGTCAATTCCACTTCGTGGACTTTATCTTCACTATCTAGTATTTTTTTTAGATCCAAGAGGGCAGGGTGGAGGCGGAGTTGCAAAATAGTACTCACTTTTTTGCCAGTCTCTTGTTGGCTTTCCTCCAGTGCATCCAAGTTCCAAGGGTTCAACACCAAAGGCTTTTCACAGATGACATTTGCTCCATAACGAAGGCCATAACGGACATGGGCATCATGGAGGTAGTTGGGAGAGCAAATGACTAGAAAATCTATGGGTTGGCCGTTGCGTTTGATTTTTTCTAAATGCCGATCAAAGCGTTCAAATTCCGTGAAGAATGCAGCACTTGGAAAGTATGAATCCAAGACCCCAACGGAGTCACTAGGGTCGTAAGTCGCTACCAACTCATGGCCAGTCTCTTTGATGGCTCGCATGTGGCGCGGTGCTACATAACCTGCTGCCCCAATGAGTGCGAAACGTTTGATGGTCAAAGGGTTAAGGTGAAAATTTAAATATTAAATATCTCTGCAACATCCAACTCAAAACCATCCAAAAAACCTATTCCAACTTTGTCGTCAGCAACATTGGGGCGAGCAGCCTGATATGCTCCATGTTCATTAAGAATGTAGCGTTGTAAGACTTGCTCGGAAGGGAAAATCACCCAATATTCCAAAACGCCAGATTCTTCATAAAGATCATATTTCTCACGCATTTCCTTCTTGGAATTGCCAGGAGAGAGGATTTCAATAACCAACTCAGGCGCGCCAATACAGCCCCGCTCGTCGAGTTTGTTGCGATCACAAACAATGCAAATATCAGGCTGAACTACTGTGTCCGTTTTAATAGATGTGGCGCGGTGTTTTGGTAAAGGCAGACGCACATCAAATGGAGCCGAAAATACATCGCAGCGATGAGGTTTTAAAAACCAACTGATTTCCCGGTAAATTATACCTGAAATCCGCTGATGCTGCACACTGGGTGCAGCCATTTGGCGCAATTTCCCCCTAAAAAGTTCAACTCGCTCCTGAAATTTCCACAGCAAGTAGTCTGCATAAGTGTAATGCGCGTCGGGATCTAACTGTCGGATGTCTGTGATTTGCATATTTTTTCTATTTCAACATAGCCACAGCAACCTTGGGGTCAACTGTAACCTGGTCGTGTTCAAAATCAAGTTTGATACGCCATTTTTGCATGGTGGCTGCACCAATAATAGCCTCTTCTGAAAGAGATGGAATCACAATAAATTCATCTGAAAGGCGCACCCCATTGAGGTAAAAGTCGAGCAAAACACGATACTCCACCCGAATTTCATGGCCTTCACTCGCCGTTTGGATATGGATAACATCAGGCAAGCGTTCGAGATTGCCAAGTTGGCTTGCTTTTTCAGGGTGAATGCAAGAAAAAGAGGCTCCACTATCAAAAAGAGACACCAAATCAGACTGGCCTTTAGAGCCTTTGTATAGCATCGGAAATTTTAGAATGGACATAAGTTGCTATTTTCTTACAAAGTTAAGGGGAATTATGGATTTTCCTTAAAAAAAGATTTCATGGGGCTTATGATATGAGCCAAATGCTCTTTACGGTTCTTATCTTTCTAAAACAACGACAAATTCCTCACCAAACTCCTCAAAATGAACCGTTTTGCCTTTTTGTCGCGCAGATTGAACCACCATTGAGTTTGTCTATTAAGCAAAAAATTTGCGCACCTGCGTAATAATATGCACTAAATGTTCTTCCTGCATTTCAGTGTGCATGGGCAAAGATATCACCGAGGCACAGAGTTGCTCCGTAACGGGCAGTCCTGCTGCGCCGCCTTTCCAGAATGGGCTAAATGCTTGTTGGTCATAAAGCGGCACTGGATAATAAATCATGCTCGGAATACCTTGGTCTGCCAAAAATGCACGCAAGGCTTCGCGTTTTTCAGGCTGATGCAATTGCATCGTATATTGATGAAACACATGGGTAGTGTAAGGTGCTCTAAATGGGGTAGTCAATGGTAGCCCTACAAAAGCGGCATCATACTGGTCAGCCAATGCGCGTCGCGCATTGCAGTAAGCATCCAAGTGTTGGAGTTTTACTTGCAAAATGGCGGCTTGGATAGAATCCAAGCGTGAATTTACCCCGATTACATCGTGGTAGTATTGCTTGGATTGACCGTGATTGGCCACCATCCTGATTTTAGTAGCCAGTTCGTCGTCATTGGTCATAATGGCACCGCCATCGCCGTAACAACCAAGGTTTTTAGATGGGAAAAAAGAGGTGCAACCAATGTGTCCAATGGCTCCTGTCTTTGCTTTTTTACCATCAGGGAAGGTATAGTCGCTACCAATAGCCTGGGCATTGTCTTCAATCACCCATAGGTTGTGTTTTTGCGCCAACTCCATAATAGGTTGTATATCAACACTTTGACCAAATAAGTGAACAGGAACAATGGCTTTTGTCTTATCAGTAATAGCGGGTGCTATCAATTCGGCTGTAATATTGAACGTATTTGGATCCACGTCTATCATCACAGGAACCAAGCCTAACAATGCAATGACTTCGGCAGTTGCGACATAAGTAAAGGTAGGCACGATCACCTCATCGCCAGGTTTTAGACCCAGTGCCATCATCGCAATTTGGAGGGCATCTGTGCCATTGGCACAAGGAATCACGTGCTTTACGCTTAAGTACTGCTCCAAATCTTCTTGGAATGCCTTTACTTTAGGGCCATTGATGAATTGTGCATTGTCAATAACCTCTTGGATATTGGCATCAATTTCGGATTTTATTTTCCGATATTGTGTCTTGAGGTCAACCATTTGTATGGACATATTTATGCTGAATTTCTTTTTGTAAAGATGATCTGCTCGTCGGCTTGCTTGAATTCGATATCAAATTAGATGCGAAAATGAATAGGGCGAAAATTAATTTTTCCATATCTATATGGATCAACAAAATAAACCAGATAGTTTTGCGAAACCAACTCGGCTTGTTGGCATACTTGATCCAATGTTTTGGCAGAAGTCAAAAAGCCTGTTTCATCATACGCAATCCACTCGCCTTTGTAAGAGCGCAGCAATTCTTTGTTGAGGTTTACCCAGTTTTGTATGTTTTGACTATTTGAAGAAGTCATCATTGTATTATATATTGGTGAATATCTGGCTTAATTCCATACTAAAACCTTCAATGATAGTACTAGTAAGGGTGTCTTCAATGGTCAAGGGGCGTTGAGCCACAAACATCTGTGTTACAATATCTAATGCATATGATAGAACGATCAAGTGTTCGGGGTCAATGACCCAATATTCTAAAACACCCGCGCTTTCGTAGAGTGAAAACTTATATTTAAATTCATTTTTAGCATTACCAGGCGATAGTATTTCAATCACCAATTCTGGAGCACCGATGCACCCGCGCTCGTCTAGTTTATTGCGATCACAAACGACGCAAATATCGGGCTGAACGACGGTATCTGTTTTGTCAGAGGTGGTTCTGTGTGGGGGTAATGGAAGGCGTACGTCAAATGGTGCGGAGAAAACATCGCATTTTTTACCGTCTAAATGATTGCCAATGGCTCTGGATAGTGTAGCAGACAATCGTTGATGCTTTACACTGGGCGCAGCCATCTGGCGCAGTTTTCCACGGAACAGTTCTACGCGTTCCTTGAAATGCCAAACTAAGTAGTCCGCATAAGTATAATGTGCTTCAGGATTGAGTTGTTGAATATCTGTAATCACCATTAGATTTACTTTTTGGCTACAAAAGTACTATTTTTTTCTGATATTTCCTTGAGTCAATCGATATTGTTCTCCTGTTTCTGGGCAGGTGGCCACTCCCTCTTCATCGAAGTGTAGGCGATGTCCATACTCTGATACCCACCCAATATGTCGTGCGGGATTGCCCACAACCAAGGCAAAAGGCGGCACATATTTAGTGACCACAGCGCCTGCCCCAATAAAAGCAAACTCCCCAATGTCGTTTCCACAAACGATGGTAGCATTGGCACCAATAGAAGCACCACGGCCTACGTGAGTTTTCACGTACTCATTTTTGCGATTGACCGCACTGCGTGGGTTGATGACATTGGTAAACACCATGCTGGGACCAAGAAATACATCGTCGTCGCAAGTGACCCCAGTATATATAGATACATTGTTTTGTACCTTACAGTTGGCTCCCAGTATTACTTCTGGTGATATGACCACATTTTGGCCAATATTACATCCTTTTCCAAGGCTACAGCCCGGCATAATATGACTGAAATGCCATATTTTGGTGTCATCACCAATTTGGCAACCTTCATCTATAATAGCAGTAGGGTGGGCGAAGTAACTCAAGGTCTTTTTTACAAAATTAGATGGCTTCGCCGTTCATAAGTAGCGGATACTTATGTTCGGGAATTTGATAAATATTTGATTTGCAATGTATTATCTGCAATTTTTTCTGGTTTCAAGATTGTTTTGAGGATGTTGTCGGTTTATAATCTCCAGTAGTGTACCGCTGGATCGGTATTTTCATAAATGGCCTTCAAATCCATGAGTATTGTTTTGCCTTTACTGATGGACTTGAAGTAATTCATATTTAGGTTTTTATAAGCATCGTGTGCTACTGCTACGACGATGGCATCATAATCATTAGAAATTTTATCCACCAAGGTTAGTTTGTATTCGTGTGCAATTTCATTGGGCGAAGCGAATGGGTCAGCCACATGAACATTGATGGAGTAATCCTGCAACTCATGTACGAGTGAAGCAACCTTTGAGTTTCGGATATCGGATACGTTTTCCTTGAAAGTGACCCCCAATATCAATACTTTGGCTTGCCTTGGACTGACATCTTGCTGAATGAGTAGTTGAACCAGTTTTTTAGCGATCCAAGCCGGCATACCGTCGTTGATGCGACGACCACTCAATATAACTTGCGGTTCATAGCCTAACGATACCGACTTATGCAAGAGGTAGTAGGGATCTACCCCAATACAGTGTCCGCCAACCAATCCTGGGTAAAATTTTAGAAAATTCCACTTGGTGCCAGCGGCTTTGATTACCTCTTGGGTGTCAATACCCATCCGATCAAAAATCATGGCCAATTCATTCATCAAGGAGATATTCAAATCTCTTTGCGTATTTTCGATTACTTTGGCTGCTTCTGCGACTTTGATACTGCTGGCTTTATAAACGCCCGCTTTGATGATGTGACCATATACCTGTGCCACGGTTTCGCAAGTAGGTTCATCACTGCCGGATACAATTTTTAATATTTGGGTGAGTGGACGTGTTTTATCGCCGGGTACGATTCGCTCAGGTGAATAGCCCAATTGAAAATCTGCACCCAATTTCAATCCTGAAAGTTCTTCAAGTATTGGAAGGCAATCTTCTTCGGTACAGCCTGGATATACTGTGGATTCATACACGACGATATCACCTGTTTTTAACACTTTGCCAACCGTAGTGGATGCTTTTTTGAGGGGAGTTAGGTCAGGAACCTTGTGCTCGTCTATGTCGGTTGGTACGGCAACAACGTAGAAATGAGCATTTTTTAAAACCTCTATATCATCTGTAAAAATGATGTCAGTGCCATCAAATGCTGTGCTGTCCAACTCTTTGGAAGGGTCTTCACCCCGCTGCATCATTTCTATTCGTGCTTTGTTTATATCAAAGCCAATGACTTTGAAATAACGCGCAAATTCTAACGCAAGGGGTAATCCTACATACCCTAGGCCTATAACCGCCAGAGATTTTTCTTTATCGAGTAGTTGTTGATACATCGTTTGTTATGCTATTTTTCAGTCCAAAGGATTAATGGTTCGGGTTTGTACAGTTTCCAGTTTTCTTGCATCGCTTCATCTGGAGTATATATCAGGTACTTTATTTTTCTTTTCATCAATTTCTCAGTTTTGTCAATAAGTTCTGAGAGGTAGTTTTTATCTATTTCTCCGATGAAAATTAAGTCAATAACAGGGCCATCAATACCTTTAGAGAAATCGCCAGTAAGCAATACACTTTGCAGGTTTCCGAGCCTCTGGGCTATATTCTCAATCACCCTATCCAAGCCTACTTGCTTGAGCACTATTTGGTGTATATCGCCAAATAATGGATGTTGGGTATTGGCTCTGAAAACTTTTCGATTGCTCTCTGATTCGGATAGAAGCAAGCCCGCTTTTTCTAACCGATTAAGTTCTAGTCGGATAGCATTAGTGGATTCGCCAAATTCAGATTCCAAACTTCGCAGATACGAAGTAGCATGGCTATTGAGGAAGAACTTCAATAGCAGTTTGACCCTTGTCTTAGAAGAAATGAGGACATCAATCATGCACAAAAATGAGCAGCAAAGTTACTCATTATTTTGAAATTGAAAACTTATTTTTAAATCTTAGGCACTTGATACGCACCTACTACAGGTTTGTAACAATTTGACCACGGGATAAATGCAGAAAGCCTGGCCGAAAACGGTCAGGCTTTTGCAAAATGGTACTAATAATGGTTCAGGGCGAATGTTGGAAATGTTGTCTATTTACTAAACGAGTGCTTAAAAAATACAGGTTTTACGCCAAGTTGGCTATGTCACGGATCAAAATACTAGTTCTGCTGAAATTAATTTGGTTTGATTTTTTGAGGTCATTGAAAACAGAGGTGACGGTCTGTCGGCTAGTACCTGTGATATTGGCAATATCTTGCTGGGTTAGGTGGTGCTTGACCAATACTTCATAACCCACTTTGCGACCATCTTTTGAGGCTGTGTCCAATAGAAATTCTATGATTCGCTCTCGGGCATCTTTGACGATCATATGTGTGAGTCGCTCCTCCATGTGTTGAAGCCGTTTTGTTAGATAGGTCATCATAGCAAACATAATGGATGGGTTTCTTTCTATAACATCCATCAGGCTTGCCGTTGGTATGGCGATGAATCTTGCTTCTTCATGCAATACTTGAGCATACTCATTGTGTTTCTTATTACCTACCAGTGATAAGTAGCCCAGCATACAGGTGGGTGTAGCAATTTCTTTAATTACTTCTCGACCTTCATTGGAGAAGGTGCCAATTTTTACCTTACCCTGAATCAAGATAAAAATTTCTTTGGCGGGCTCATCAGGCATGAACAAAAACTGATAACGGCTTACTTGCTTCTGATAAGCATGGGTTGCTACAATTGTAAGGTCGTTTTGCGATAGCATCGCAAATGCAGGCATTTTGCCGAGTAAAGAAAGTATTTCATGAGTAGCCATAGCGGAAGAAATTTAGTTAGGTACGCAGTTATTTTAATTGATGTCACAAAGAAACGGGGTGTTCGCTGGTTCAAAAAGCGCACATTTGAGCATTTGTCGGGTAAAAAAAAATTTTTACTTTTTTCAAGTAATTGATTACCAATTTTTTATGACTAATTTTTATCTAATTTATTTGAAAATGATTGCATTGTATTTTATGTTTTTGATGTCAAATTTAAAATAATGCATGCATATTATACATTACTAATTGAAATATGGGTTAAGATATTGATAATAATTCCCTAATTCGGAGTTTCTGGACTTACTTTTGCAGCCAGTTACGTATATATTGCACTTATGTTTAGTCCCTTTAATCATAAGAACCAACCAGTCTATGAGATTAACAAACATTTTGCCATGCCTAATGGCAGTATTTTTCTATTTTTTACATGTATCTGATACCTCGGCTCAGGCTGGTTGTAATGATCCAGTAGTAGTGGAAAGTTATTATATTAACACCTCACTCTGTATTAGCCCGACAGGATCAATTGCGGTACTCATGCCCCCGAATACAGCTCAACTGTTCAGTTATCAGTGGAGTCATAATGTTACTGTGACGACTAATACGGCCGATAATTTATTTGCTGGGGTTTACAATATTAAAATAACACGACTTAGTAATCCTGAATGCTTTTTTGATACCAGTATTATCGTACCTGCCGTTGGTTTTAATTTTCCTTACGAGATTACGCCTGCAACTTGTATGGCAGCCGATGGTAAAATTAAAATGCTTAACTTAACAAATACTTACAATTGGGGGATACTAGGGGTAGGGTCCGAAAAGGAAAATTTGATTGGAGGGAATTATTTGGTTACCGTTACCAATCCCTCGCTTTCTTGCCCTACGATTGCCTCCATTACAGTACCTGTCATTAATCCGTTAGGAGTCTCTGTCAGTATAATACGAGGTGCTAAGTGCGATCGAAACAATGGCATAGCAGCCGTAACAGTGACAGGAGGCAGCGGTAATTATTCCTACAGCCTAGGCGATAGTGCCACCCTGACCAAACTTGGAGCTGGTACCAATCTACTCAGGGTGGCAGACACGACTGGGTGTGAAAAGGAAATAACGTTTATCATGCCAGCCTTAAATATAAGCGGAACGATTCAAAAAACGGTTCATAATGTCACCTGCGTTGGCCGAAGTGATGGTAAACTGACGGTCAATGTCGTGCCTGGAGCCAATTTTGCCATGCCTTTTGATTTTGCCATTCGAGATGTAAGTGGGTTTGAAAAAGACCCTAATGCATTGCCCTTTGGTAAGTATTACTTGTATGTGGTTGACGCTGATAGTTGTGCCCTCCCTTTAGATTCTTTTAATATTGGAAACCCTACGCCCATTCAGGTTCAAGCCACTGTCCAACCGGTGGGTTGTGATGAATACGGTGAAATTATGCTAACCTTAACTGGCGGAAGCGGATCTTTAGGGGTTGATTGGGACGATCTTAATGGCAATTCGCAACCCATCAACCGTCTTGGGCTGGAGGCCGGGGTTTATTCTGGAATTGTTTTTGACAGTTTTTTTTGCAATCAGGCTTTGCCCGACATTACAGTTTTATCCAACTGCAATCGGAAACAATATGTCCATGAAGTGGTACAAGCCAATACCCTCAATGTTTTTTGCTTTGATGCCCTGATAGGGATACCAGATACTGCCATCACTACCTTATTGGCCACAAATAGTGCAGATGGTCAATCAAGTTACGGCTCATGGACTTTCAATAACAACAATGCTTGTCTTACTTATACAGCAGGCCCACAAACCGGGTTTGCTATAGATACCGTTTGTATTATTAGGATTGCTCCAACGTACAACTTGGCCGATACCACCTGCTATGTATTTAGTATAGTTCAGCAGCCGCCTTCCAATCAGTATATTAATTTTACCCTACAACCTAATACTACAGCCTTGGCTTGTGGCAATTTTCCAATGGGGTTCAACCATGTAGTCATTTCACAAGTGAATGAACCTTCCTTGACAGGAGTGAGCGGCTCTTATGGCTCTTATGTCATTAATGCTCAGACGGGATGCCTTGATTTTACCTCAAATCAATATGTGGGTAATAATGTGGATGATATAATGGTGCTGGTTTATGATACTATTTTGAATTTGAGCAGGGTATTCCATTATGTGCCTTCCATCTTATCCGATGCTGGATGCATCGGAAAAATCACATTGGCTGACAACTATATAGGTGAAGTACAGGATTGCGATAAACTAGGATCTATTTGTTTGCCAATTCCGTATTCTAGTTTTACTAGTTATAGTGTTTTTGACAACGGATTGCCGTATTTAGAATCATCGGCAGGATGCAGTGCAGAAACATTTATCAATTACGTTCCTATCTTACCCCAAGGGGAGATATTTACGATAGTAAGTTGGATGATAAATGGGCAAAGTTACTCCGGTGGCACTTTTGACGACCTACAAGGGTTGGCTAGTTTACTGGATGCCATTGACAATGATGCAAGTTGGGAGGTCTTATTTGGGTCATTTGTGGTTGGCGGTGATATATTAACCAATACCTACGGGGATTTAGTTATAAAATCGGCACAAAATGTTCAATTTGTCATAGATCCAACCCAATTGCAAGTCAATCAAGGCACTATCTTGAATTTTTCTGAAGGTAACCACACCGTCATTTTTAGGGATAATATCAATGGATGCATTGATACGACCAATGTTTTTATTAAATGCCTCGAGTGCCCGCCAGTACAAAGCAACACCCCCGCTGCCGATGGAATAATACGCTGGGAAACCTGTAATTGTACCGCAGATACTACTTTTTGCACAGATGTATCCATTGCCGATTGGGTAAATTTTTCGGTCACTAAAAATGGACTTCCATTCAATAATGTATTCAGTTGTGGTGTCAATGTAGGTTTTCGGGTGGGAGTAGGAACGCATCATTTTATTGTAACCGATAATATCAATGGGTGCAATGACACCTTTACCCTTGAATTAAAGTGTAAATCAATTGATGTTGCCTACACGGAAAGTATAGATATTAGGGTGGGGCAGCGCGATACCATTCTTTTGGATGCTGCCATTATAATGGGAGATATCAGTTCAGTGACAAGGGTCTGCCCCAATACTGGCAATGCTGATTGGCAACTGATACCCGGATGGAGCGTTGTTTTGACAGGTATAGAAGTAGGATCGGATACCTTTTGTTTTCAATTATGCAGCGATGCTTGCGATTGTGCTATTGCAAAACTAATAGTGAATGTACTGCCTGTAGAACCCACCGATGTTATCAATGCCGTAGATGATCGAGCCTTTGGAACCCTCAATGTGGGTATAGATATACCTATTTTTAGCAATGATACCATTAATGGAATCGCTGGGAATCTTGCTGGAATCAGTCAACTGCTGTTTCTCTCCAATACTAATTTTGGTACCTTGGAATATCGTGAATTCAATGGTATTGCATCTTATACCCCCGATAAAGATCAATGTGGGATTGATAGTTTCAGTTACTCCATCAAAAACGCCAAGGGTATTACAGACACAGCAATGGTCATGATTCAAATTGCTTGTAAAAAAGTGTTGGTATTCAATGGACTCTCTCCCAATGGCGATAAACTGAATGACGTTTGGCACATTGTAGGGATAGACCAGTATCCCAAAAACGAAATAAAGGTATTTAACCGCTGGGGCAATATGGTGCTTTCGGAAAGCGGATATAAAAACTCAAAACCTTGGGACGGTACATGGAATGGAAAAGACCTACCCGATGGTACCTACTTTTATATGATTGACCTCGCAGATGGAGAAGATCAATTGAGTGGTTATTTGGAGTTGCGGCGGTAGCAGAAACCCCTATATCATTAATAAGTCATTGTTTTACAGGTACTAAATCAGCATATAAACACTATTCGGCATCACCGTCATTAACACAATCAAAACCAACCCCGCAATGACTACCCAACGGATACTGGTCGGTATTTCCACTTGGTAGTGATTTTCCTCGCGTGAGAAATACATGGCTATAATGATCTTGAAATAGTAATAGATCGAAACAGCAGAGTTGATCACTGCTAAAACGATCAACCAAGGGTATTTTGCAAATGCTGCGGTAAATAGGAAATATTTGCCGAAAAAGCCCGCCGTAGGCGGAATGCCTGCCAATGATAGCATCGAAATAGCCAGTACTGCTGCCAAAAGTGGCTGTTTTTTGGCCAATCCATTAAATGCATCGAAAGAGCCATCCATATTTTGTTCTGCTACTGCAATATAGGCTCCAAATGCACAAATAGTAGCGATGGAGTACGTACATACATAAAACAACATAGCCCTATCAGCACCCACGCTTCCAATGGCTAAGATAGCCAGCATCAAGTAACCTGCGTGCGAAATGGATGAATAGGCCATCATCCGCTTGAAATCTACTTGAAATAGTGCCGTTACATTGGCCAATGTCATTGTCAATGCTGCAATAGCTGCCACTGGGATAGACCAAAATGCTTCCGCTGGGAGAAAAGCACTAGAAAATAATGTATAAAATGCTGCAAATCCAGCCGTTTTTACCACCGTTGCCATGAATGTAGTCACTAGATTGGGGCTTCCAGTATATACGTCGGGTGCCCAAAAGTGAAATGGTACAGCCGATACTTTGAAACTTAATCCAACCAAGATCAACAGAATGCCCACCTGTACCATACTGACCGAATGACGGCCATCTCCAATAGCAGCCGCAATCGTACTCAAATCAAAACTACTGGTGGCACCATATATCAAGGTGATACCAAAAAGTAAAATACCAGTGGCAAAAGCCCCCATCAGGAAGTATTTTAAGGCGGCCTCATTGCTTGATGGGTCGTCGCGACGGCTTCCAGCCAATACATACAGCGGAATACTCAATATTTCTATGCCTAAAAACAGCATGGTCATGTTGGTAAATGAGAACATGCACAAAGCACCGCAAAGGCTGAATAGGATCAAACCGTAGTTGTCGCCCAATGTCTCATTCAAGTTCCTGAATCCCCATCCGCTTAATCCAATAATCAGGAAAGTGGCAAGTATCGCAATACCCGAAAAGGCCAATGCAAAAGGTGAAAACTGAAACATGGAGGGATACATGTCGTTCAAGCCAGAGGCATCGCCCATCATAAGGTCTAGTACTGTAACCACCAAGGCAAGTAAAGTACCGATCAAGGCTATGGGCTGCAATAACTTTCGGTTAGAGCCCAGTCCGGCAAATAGAGAAATAATGGCTGTGATAAAAAGGATCAATAATGCCTTCATTAATACATGTATTTAAAATTCGGCGCAAAGATAGCTGATGTTGGAGACATTTACACGCAGTAAGATTAAAAGTAGCAAGGCTTTCCTATAAAATCTGTTTTAGGAGCGGCAAAAAAATAATTTATCCTTTTTAACTGATTGCTATTCACCCAAACTGCCCATCTTTTGACTTAAATAGTACTACTATTCGCGCAAAAAGATAGTTGTTTGGGCAAAAATCAATCTACCTAAAAAGAACAGTTATTATTTTGCCGCTCCTTAAGAAGTTTCGGGTGAACGCCAAGGGGGTTTGGGGGCATGCGTATCAGGTTTGGGAATTAACAAATATATAAAAGTCATTGTGTGATTCTTTTTTTCCACGTTTTCGTTTCTCTGCGAGTGCCAAAATAGTTTGAGCAATCTGTTCTAAAACTAAGTCAAT
>JANMMZ010000085.1:0-65491 GCA_031373665.1 Saprospiraceae bacterium
CCCCACTGTCAAAAACGCGATCAACATGGCCACCAAACCCGCCGCTACAAACATCCAAGCCTGTATATCAATGCGATAGGCAAAATCGGAGAGCCATTTGTCCATGAAATAATAAGCAATGGGCGAAGCGATGAGGATGGCGATGAACACGAGTTTCAAGAAATCTTTGGCTAAGAGGCTTGTGATACCTGCTACAGATGCGCCTAGTACTTTGCGGATGCCAATTTCTTTGGTGCGTTGTGCCGCAGAAAAAGTGGAAAGCCCATACAAACCCAAACAAGAAATGAGAATTGCGATAAACGTGGCCAAATTGACCAAACTACTGGTTTTGCGTTCGTTTTCGTAAAATCTGGCAATTTCGTCGTCTAAAAATCGGTATTCCATTTTGTTATTTGGATAAATGGCCGACCACAAACCTGCAATTTGAGCGATGGTCGCTTCAATTTCATCGGGTGTTTGGCCGCGTAGTTTCAGGGTCATATTTCCAGTGCCGGGGATGGTTGTAATAAAAGTAGGCGGCATTTTTTCGTGCATGCTTTGCTGATGAAAATCGGCTACTACCCCCACGATCGGATAGGGAATATCCATCCAAACCAACGCTTTGCCAATCGCCTCTTCGGGTTTTTGTAGCCCCATAGCGTGTATCATGCTTTCCGTGACAACCATTTCTTTGGGCTCTTCGCTTTTTAATAAATTACGGCCTGCCAAAAGGCGCATTTCATAAAAAGGGATAAAATTTTCATCGCCCATTTTATATGAAACCTCGAAGGTTTCTTCAGCTTTTCCTTTGTACGAGACGATATCAAGGCCATAATTCCGCCCCATGGGTTCAAATAATTGCATCGCCGCCTTTTGTACACCCGCCAATTGTTGTACATGAGGGTACAAAACAGATAGTTTATTTTCGATGCCAATCGGCGCATTAACCATAAGTACAGCCTCCGATTGGAAGCCCAAATCCTTGTGGCGCATGAAGGATATTTGACGATTGACCATCAAAGCACCCAAGATAAAGGCAATCGAAACCACAAATTGGAACACGATCAGAGACTTGCGCAAATGGCCTTTTTCGCCCGTTGCTGGCGCGTTCTGCCCTTTCAGCGTCCGGGCAGGAAGGAAGGACGACAAGGCAAAAGCAGGGTAAAAACCTGCTAAAAACGCTGTTGCAACGGCAATAAACCCTAAAAAGGTTAACATTGGAGCACTCAAGTGAAACGTTAGTCCAGGTGGAATAAATCCAGCAAACTGGTTGAACGCTTTCGGAACAATGATCAAAGCCAACAGCACCGCCCCGCTTGTCAGGAGCAATGTCTCGCCCATAAATTGGGTGATCAAACTGTTGCGACTACCGCCCATCACCTTGCGGATACCGACTTCTTTGGCTCGCTGAAAAGATTGGGCGGTACTGAGGTTGATAAAATTGATGGCTGCCAACAGCAAGATAAAAGCCGCAATGCCCATCAGGCCGTACAAAGTGGGCAAATGTGCCTTGCGCGAATAATTGTCTTGGCAATCCGCATCGAAATGCAAATCGGACAATGGCTGCAAGTCGGGTGTGAAAATAAATTCACCCGTAACATGCGCTTTGGAAAACGCTGGGAATTGTGCCTCGATTTGCCCAAGGCTCGCGTTTTGATCTAATTTTACAAAAGCCTGTGAAGCCGACCAAACATCGTTCCATTGGGTCAGATTGGTTTGATCTTTCAAAAAACTATTGGAAATGGTGCTGTAGGATAGAAAATCGGTGAATGTCAGGTCAGAATGCTGAGTCCAATCGCGCACGATGCCTGCCACGCTCATCCGCAAAGAATCTTGATAAATGACTGTTTTGCCGATACATTCATCTGGCGAAAGATCACCAAAATACTGCTTTGCCTTTTTTTCAGAAAGCACGACTTGGTGCGGCTCAATCAAGGCCGTTTTTGGGTTTCCGGCCAGCCATTCGTACTGAAATATCTTGAAATATTCAGGCTCCGCCAGAACGATTTCGGCGGGGTCAGTATCCATGTTGCGGCGGTCAAACACCTTATTGGGCTTGTCCGTGTTGGGCACAGTGACCGCCGATTCAAAATTGATAAAGGCTGCCAAATGCTCCAAACCTGAAATTTCCGCCCGCATGGACTTCGGCAAAGCATATGGCACAAAACCTACCTTTTCTTCGTTGGTGTTGGCATCAAATTTCATGCGACCGACCACGCGATAAATCCGCTCCTTGTCAGGGTGAAAACGGTCAAAACTAAGTTCAAAACTCGTGATGCAATAAATAGCCAAGCACGCACTCACGCCAAGCGTAAGACTCAATAGGTTGATAGCGGTGCTGGTTTTCCGCTTTTGGAGGTTGCGGAATGCGAGTTTGAAATGGTTTTGTAGCATGAGATATCGTTTTTTATGTTTGATTGCTATTTGAAAAATGAATGACCAGAAAGGGCTTATCAGATGACTTCATAGATCATTCGCTCCGCAAACTTTTCACCGGATTGGCCAAAGCCGCCCTCACACTCTGAAAGCCCACGGTGACCACCGCCACCAAAAAAGTAGTCAGCAAGGAGAGGCTAAAAATGCCAACACCGATAGATATTCGGTATTCATAGGTCGCCAGCCAACCGTTCATCGCCCACCAAGCCACAGGGGCGGCCACCAAAAATGCAATAACGATCAGTCGAAGGTATTCTTTGCTAAAAAGCCAAAGTACCCCACCGACTGTTTCGCCCAAGGATTTTCGGATACCAATTTCTTTGCGTTTGCGAGCAACCATAAAGGCTGAAAGTCCATATAATCCTAGGCAACCGACAAAAATTGCAATGCCGGCAAAAGTACTTATCAAGCGCATAATCATGGTTTCTGTTTCCAAGAACTCTGCTAATTCTGCTTCCATAAATTTGGATTCAAAGCAATGGTTGGTATAATTATTTTCCCATATTTCTTTTATTTTAGCCAATGCTAGATTGGGATTACCGGGCTGCAACTCCACGGCACAAGTCGAAAAACGCTCCATGTCGCTACCAATAGCAATCGCCGAAATCGGCATCGAAAGACTCCAGTTGTGGAAGTCGCGCACCACGCCAACAATGGGTGCACATACGCCATCTACACAGGCTTTTTTATTCAGTACTTCTTCTGGTGAAGCGAGGTTAAGTTTTTTTATAAATGTCTCATTGACAAGATATTCCCGGATAGTATCACTAATTTGAATGTTGCGGCCAGCCACAAGTTGCAGGCCAAATGTCTGCACATAATCGGCATCAGCAGGTTTGGTATTGAGCATCCATTTTTCACCTTCAGGGCGGTTGTCAAATGTTATACCCGTTTGATTATTGGAGCTGGAGGCAGGTGGCTGAAAGCACAAAGTCACGCTTTTTACCTCTGCTATGGCGGATAATTGTTGTTTTAGGGTTTTCATATTTGCGGGTTCGGGTACTTCCAGCGTCAGTATCGCGCCGGGTCGGAAACCCCAGTCGGCCTCCTGTGCAAAACGCATTTGAGCAATAACGACCGCCGCTCCAATAATAAGCATTTGCGAAATAGCGAATTGAGAAGTCACTAAAACCCGTCGCAAAGAAAAACCGCCTATTTGTTGCGAGTTAATGGAGCCTTTTAGTGACTCGACCGTGCGGAAGCGTGCTTGCAAGAGGCCCGGATAAAATCCCGCCAAAATCGTAAGCAATACCCCAAGTGTTATTATAAATGGTACCAATACTTTCATACCCGCAACATCAAATAATAGATCAGTTTTTGTCCATGTATTGAGATACGGTAGTGCGAAAATGCTCAAAAGGCCGCCGATAAATAAAGCCACCGTCACAATTATACCCGTCTCGAACATAAATTGCCAAAATAATTGCCCCCGTGTACTGCCCAAGGATTTTCGCACCCCCACTTCGCGCATCCGACCGAGCGCCTGTGCAGTAGCCATGTTGATAAAATTAACACACGCTGTCACTAGTAAAAACAAACCAATGAGTGCCAATGCCCAAAGGTGTTTTTTAGCCATTCCAGCACCATAATCTGTATCGAAATGCATCCCTAAAAAGGGTTTTGCTAAGTATTTGAATAAATCCAAACTCTCTGGATGTGGATGTTTTTTATTAAATTCAAGCAGCGCGCTTTCCAATTCACCGATACCATGACCCGCTCGAAGCAAGGCAAAACAGTAAGTACTGCTATTGATGCCACTCCAACGTTCGAGGCTGGGAGCATATTCCGGCATGGTATTGCGCGTGCTCCAAGAAACCAATATTTCTTGTGGATAATCGGTTGTTTTAGGTAGATTTTGCAGGATACCGACCACGCGTACTTCCACTTTGTTGTCAAACTTGAAAGTCTTACCAATGGGGTCTTCGCTTTTAAAATATTTTAGGGCGATTTGTTCACTCAGAATAGCCGTATTAGGTTCTTGCATGGCTTGGAGGTCACCACGCAAGAGCGAGTAGTCCAATATTTCAAATATATTGGGCTGGACAAAAGCCATTTTACCACTTTCCCTATACTTTTCGGCGGTAGAACCGGCTTTAGGGATACTAATGACTACTTCATCCAGACTGGCAATCATCGCAGATTTTTCCACGCACGGCACTTCTGATTGTAAAGTAGTTGCCATCGGATTGGGTACACCCGGAATTGGAAACACCGTTTCGACATGGACTTCGGTAACAATCCTTGCAATGCGATCTCCCTTAATATGAAAAGTATCGAAACTCAAATGATGCCGCAGCAACATGAAAATGAGTATGCATGAAGTGACACTTAGCCCCAACCCCATCACATTTAGCATGGCGTATGTGCTGTTTTTTCGGACGTTCCGAAGGGCGATGGTGAGGTAATTGGATATCATATTTTTAGATATTTAAACTGAGTTAATTTACTTTGGCTTCAGTGATTAATCCGATAAGCAAAGTCGGAGAGCCATTTATTCATGAAGTAGTAAGCATAATGATGTTATATTTTTGTTTGATAAATGTACTATCTTATTCAGGCAAGCCTTGAGCCATTTATTCAAATAAATGATAATCATTATTTTATAAAATATTTTTTTGCATCATTGTGTTCACTTTCGCTCATCATGTGCGAAAGTGAACACAATGATGGGGAGGGGATTAGAGGCGGGCTTTTAGTACTACACAAGATAAAACGGGCTTTCCTAATTTTTTAATAAAATTTGGTTTTTTTCGTTAATGAATGTATGTATATGAGCAACCGGGCATATATCCACTGCATTTTTCAGTATCGCACAAGCATTTCTCAACCGATTCAATCAGAACTAGGGGGAAAACATACTATTTGACGGTTCAATGATGGTGCAAATCCTACCCATCTGATGACTTCGAGTCATCAGATGGGTAGGATTTGCACCATCATTGAATCATTATTTTCCCAGTTCCTTAAACCAACCCAAATTTCCCCGATTGCTTCACTTTTTCCACGATTTCATGTACTGTTGGTAACACTTCGGGCGGGATCCGGAGCAAAAGGT
Organism: Saprospiraceae bacterium; assembly: GCA_031373665.1. Classification (GTDB taxonomy): domain Bacteria; phylum Bacteroidota; class Bacteroidia; order Chitinophagales; family Saprospiraceae; genus M3007. Next base: position 5,471 of record JANMMZ010000085.1, read on the forward strand.
TATCCTCTGTTTTATTGGTGAGGATCAAGGTCGCGTAATAGATCAATTCATAGCGACTTTTGAGCATCTTACCATGCGCGGCAGATTCAAACAATGATAACACAAGGTGCTTTTGTTCCAAACAGAGTAGATCAGTGAAGAACGCTTCAAGGTATTCACCTGCACTGATTTCAAGGACATGCGCTATTTTTTCGGGCAAACCATCCATTATGCCGTTCCAAATTTCGACGAGTACTACATGTTGATATCTACTCTTATCGCCAGATTGGGCATAATATGCCCGGATATACTCTAAGGCTTGGGGGGCTTGTTGATTGGTTGAGTAATACAAAATGGCCAAATTATTTAAGGCATTTACATGACCTTTTTCAATAGATTTTAAATACCAGGATTCTGATTCTGTGTTTTTGCCTTGTTCTCTATACAAGTTTGCCAAATTATACAGGGCATTTATATCGCCTTTTTCAATAGATTTTAAATACCAGGATTCTGATTCTGCGTTTTTGCCTTGTTCGCTATACAAGTTTGCCAAATTATTCAAGGCATCTACATGACCTTTTTCAATGGCTTGTAAATAATAGGACTCCGATTCCGCGTTTTTGCCTTGTTCGCGGTACAAATTTGCCAAATTATACAAGGCATCCACATGACCTTTTTCAATGGCTTGTAAATAATAGGATTCCGATTCCGCTTTTTTGCCTTGATCGCGGTACAAGTTTGCCAAATTATACAAGGCATTCACATGACCTTTTTCAATGGCTTGTAAATAATAGGATTCCGATTCCGCTTTTTTGCCTTGATCGCGGTACAAAATGGCCAAATTATTCAAGGCATCTACATTGCCTTTTTTAATGGCTTGTAGATAATGGGATTCCGCTTCCTTATACTTTTTTAATTCATGGTAACAATACGCCTGTAAAAAGAACTTCACCCCGTCGGCTTCATTTTCGATTTCATCTATTTTTTTTAAGGCCGCTTCGTAGCGATTTTCATCCCAGAGTTGATCTATTTCTGCTTTGATTTCACTGTATTTTCTCGGCAGTTCGCTATCCAGTCCCATTTCTTGCTGGAGTGCTAAGGTCTTATCAATCAGTGCATCGCGCTCCTGAGTACTGATGTATTTTGATTGAGACAACCCTTTACTCAACACAAAAGCCTTGTCGTAGCGCAATTGCCCTGATCCCAAAGCGGTTAGGTGCTGGGTTGTTAGGTCTTTGAGTTCGGTCGCATCGTACCAAGATTCCAAAAAATGGGTTAGGTATTTAGCCCGTCTCTTTTGATCGGGATTGCCTTGGGTAACAATCAGCCACATATTGAAAAATCGCTCCGAGATTCGGTACAAATGATTTTTTTTGCCTGTCGCAATGGTTTCTACGATCCCATATTGCTCCAATTGTCGGAGGTAAGAAGCGATGAGTTTGCTTTCCATTCGGCATTTTTCTACCAATACCTTAGTAGGAGCGGCCTCCCACCAAAAAGCCATTTCTTGGACGATTTTGCGCTGGGCAGCCGTCAGGGTGTTGAGCCGCTCTTGGTAAAGCGGCGAGGCGTTGTCCATCACTTTGCGCAGGTAGTCGAAGCCGAACTGCTTGGCATCGTGGAGGAGGAGTTGGATAAAAACCTGAAGGGCGCGGGGGAGTCCGTCAGTCAGGATACGGATGGCCTCTATCCGCCCCCGATACTGTAGGGCGTAATCGTGTAACACAGGCAAGTCCATCTCCGCACTCCAATGATTGAGCAGTCGGTGTATCTCTTCAAATTGTAATCCTTCTAAGCGGTGTCGCCTGAAAAACTCGTAAAAAGGCTTATCATACTGCCAAAAATGTTCGTCCATGCGGGTGCTACCACCGATGATTTGTAGGTCGTTGTAGTTGAGCAGGGTTTCGCGCAGCAAGTTTCCGTCGTCGTCGAAGTTTTCGAGGATGCGATCCAAGTTGTCCAACAGTAACACAACCCTTTTGCCAGAACCTTGCAGCAATTGGTGTATCTCGGCATAGAGGTAGCGGGTATAAGCCGAATTGTCTTCAAAATCGTCAAAGTCGCGTAGTTTGGGGGCTTTGCCAAACCGCAATTGGAGTTCATGCAATACTTCAAACCACAAATCGGAGAGCCGATAAATAGATGCCTGTTCCTCGGCTAAATTGATGGCGATATAACGACTGGCGAGGTCAGTATCTTCGTCAATCTCGATTTGGATGCGGCGGAGGAGGGTTGATTTTCCGCTGCCGCGTCGCCCCAATATCAACTCATGCTGTACGGGATCGGCGGGCTTTTTGCGCCGCAATTCCGCCGTGATGAGTTCAAATTCAGCGATTCGGATTAAAAAGTTGCGTTTAATAACCTCTGGGCTGCTATTGGCCGACTGGTATAGGCTGAGCCTGTCCAGAAAAGAGGTAGGGCCGCTTAGCGCATGGTTGCTCATATTTGTCTGATGTGGGTATTTATGCTTCATATACTGGGTTGTCGCGCTTCCAAAATGCTTGTAAAAAAGGAGAAATAAATACAAATCGGCCGCCCAAGTCAGTGATGTAACCGTCCTGTTCGAGGCCGCCCACCAATTCCATATATGTGTCTTTTTTGTTGTGCTTGATGGCCAAATCGTACAATTGTCGCGGGTTGATCTCATTTCGATGAGCGATATACACCAGTGTTTCCATCAAAAATGCGACATCCTCCTTGGTAAAATAGTCAGAGAGGCGGTTTTTCCATTCCTTGAAATGGTCGCTGTTTTTGACCACCTTCTCAAAGGCATCATCAATATGTTGTGGCGTAATGACGATATTGTTTGCTTTTCGCGCAGCCCGGTTGATCTCATCCAACATCAGGTTGAGAAAATAAGGAATGAAATAGTTGATCTTAGAAAGCAAGTGTTGGGTAAGAGGATCATCGTATTGAACACTAGCACTTTGGGTGGCCCAGTTGACATAATCGGCCGCTTCGCTAGGTGTCAATGCCTCGAAGGGTACGATCCCAAAGTCATTGATATCGGAAGTGCGCCCTTCTATAGTCTTCACGATGTGGTGAATGCCGACCGAACCTGCCAATACCAAACTAAAATGTTGTCGGATTTCTGGGTTTTGTCGCCACTCGCGCAGGCGATCCAAAATGCCGCTCGCTTCATTTTGTTTGCCTTTTTTATATAGATTGTTCAATATTTCGGGCAATTCATCCAAAAGCAGCACGACCTTTACCTTGTTTTGACCAATTTTGGGCAGAATCTTATTGATTTCTTCCACGTAATTGATGGGCTTCTTTTCGCCAAATTTTACGCCCTCCAAGGTGATTTCTTCCACAGTAAGGTGTTTGAGGAGGTCGCCGAGCCAGTTTTTACCTTTTTCAAACTTGCTCAAACATTGTACGATCAGTTCAAAAAACTCTTTGTAAAACTCCGCTTCTGATTGTACGCCTTGTATATTTTTGAAAATACAACGGGTGTCCTGCGGGCAGTTTTTTTGCATGGCCAGCATGACCGATGATTTGCCCACCCTACGCGGGGCGGCCAAAAGCACATGATTGCCCTTCTGGGTTTCGGCCCATATTTGCGCCTCTATATCTGGGCGTGGGAAGTAATAATCTCCGATGGCGGTGTTTCCGATGATGATTTTCGGGTCTTTCCAAGTGGTGCTCATTTTAGCAATAAATTTGTTGTTAAAAATATTTGACCGCAAAGTTATTGCCAATAATTTATAACAACAAATTTATTGCTAAAAATTATTATTATTTTTTGAAACTTAGATTCCCTACTCACTCCGCAACGCCCTCACCAGATCCATCAAAGCCGCTCGCACCGCCTGACCACCTACCGTCAAAAACGTAATCACCACCGCGATCAAACCCGCCACTACGAACATCCACCATTGAATATCAGTGCGATAGGCAAAATCGGAAAGCCATTGGTTCATAAAATAATACGCAATCGGCAAAGCGATGACAATAGCGTAAGACCACTATAAGAAAATTGGTTTGTACGTTATCCTATTTGTCTTTGATTTTTTCTTCATTTTTAGGAAATGGTCGCCAAGTATAACTTTTCTGGACGATCTTCCAAGCACCTTGGTATTTGAGTAGCAAAAAATAGTCCGTAAAAATCCGCCAATTGGGCACTACTATTTCCGCTTTGGCCATGGCTGCGTTGTGCTCATAATCTATCGAAATAATCCTTCCAATTCGGTTCGCTTTTTCACCCGCCTTGATATTTGCAATGTATACCTCTCCTGACCGAATCCTCAAACTATCCGTTTCGGTGACGGTATATAGGTTAAAATCAGGATGAAATGCCTTTTTTAACCGCTCCGGTTCGCCATTTGCGGTTCCTTCAATATAGTCCATCAGCGTTTCGGAAATCTGTTGGATTTCTGATTTGCTATTTTCGGTTTGGGCATTCACGCCCACTGCTGCAGTGAGCATTAAACCAATGAGTACAATTTTAAATAATTTCATTTTTTTAATTACTTTTTCGTTTAAGTAACACAATAGTCACCAGAAGTACCCCTAAAAAGGAACCTACTCCAATGCCAATTTTTTTGAAGGCGGACTGTTTGGTTTCCAATGAACGATTCATTAAACTGTTGGGTTTAAGATAGATAAAGCCCTGTTCATTGTCTATCAAAACATTGAAGCGATTCAGGATAGCATTGCCGATGATACCCAATTCGCCTGCGGGTACGGTGGATTGCGGTTTTTCAAGCGTAAAGATAAGGTCTTTAAAAACATAGCCGTTCACGATCAATTGAGGCAATATGCCCACTTTATGATGGCTCAATCCTATAAGTTTTGTTATGTTATCATAGATGGCCGGAATAGAGGTTACTGTTTTTGAAAGTCGCCCATTACTCGTATTCCCTGTATCAAATACATACCAGTGTGTGTAGGTTTTGTCATGCACACCAATCGAAAACTGCATACAAGGCCGAACGCCGCCATCCAGAAACATGCCATGTTTTGTATAACCTGAATCTATGGCGGGCATTTTTTCATGGACAATCAAACGCTTGTTGTCGTAGTCAATTTCTAGGTACTTATCCAAAAATAGGGTATTGCCAACAATGGCGTCTTCCCAACGTTCCATATTTTTGGTTTCTACCAAATACTCATTTTCCCACGTCAAGTGCCCGATTTCAAGCGTGTTTTTGGTGCTGGCACGCGCTTTATTTCCCCCTTGGGAATTGACTAAATAGGTTTCAGTGTCAAATTTTATAGGAATCTTGTCTGTGGAATGGTGATTGATGTTCGTAGCCCCAGCACCTAAATCAAATTGAACTAACACATCCGATCTACCATTGATTTTGCCTTTCAAAAAAATTCGATTGTTGCGCAGCTCGAAAGGGATCGTATCACGACCGTCGAGCGCACAATTTTTGGGGCCATTCGTCGGACGAGGCTGGGCGGAAATCCTTAAACGGCAACTGTCCCGATCATTCAGCAGAATGATAAAGTCGTAATTTTGACCAAATTTGGAAATCCAAACAATCGAATCGGTGTCGGTATAGATACTGATTCTTTGTCCTTTCTTTGGCATTTCTACCCAATACACATCCGGGTTGGCTTCTGGAACGATCACTCCCCTGATGGTGTGCGAACCATCTTGGATCACCAAATCTTTGGATTGGGCGCGGATGATTGCAGGTTGCTGCGCTTGTATTCCAACAATAAGGAGAAATAGGGCAAAAACGCTCAATAAATAATGCATAAATAGGGTAAAATATTGATAGAATCTGCTGTCTTTAGCAGCACCCGCCTCAAGATAAACAGCAAAGTATAATAGTTAAGATGCCCGTTTCCACTCGCTCCGCAACGACCTCATCCCGAAAAAAAATCGGGATTACGTGCTTTATTCGCTGCGCAGGCTCTTAACTGGATTGGACAACGCCGCTTTCACCGCCTGAAAACCCACCGTCAAAAACGCAATAACCGCCGCCGCCACACCTACTGCGACGAACACCCACCACGAGATTTCGATGCGATACGCGAAGTCAGCCAGCCATTTGTTCATGAAGTAATAAGCAATCGGAGATGCAATGACAATGGCGACAATAACCAATTTCAAAAAATCTTTGGCCAAAAGACTTGTGATACCCGCTACCGAGGCGCCGAGTACTTTACGGATGCCGATTTCCTTCGTCCGTTGTCCAATTACAAATGCTGACAAAGCCAGTAATCCCAAGCAAGCGATGCAAATAGATAACAATGTGGCAAAAAGTAGGGCTTGCGCAAGCCGATTTTCGCTTTCGTATATCTGTGCAAAATGCTCATCCATAAATGTGTAGTCAAACGGACGGTCTTTCACATGCCGCATCCAAACCTCCCGTGACTGGCTCAAAACCGCTTGCATATTGGCCGCGCCGACCTTCATCGAAATCACCGACGACACCTGTGAGGCTTGCATACAAATCGGTGAAATGGCGTGTCGCAGCGTATTGTGGTGCATATCGCGGATAATGCCGACTACTCGGCCAGGGGTGCTTTGGCCAAAAGTGGCACGCATGATTTCTTTGCCGATAGGGTCGTCCTTCCAGCCCATTTTTTTTACAAACGCCTCATTTACAATGTATTCTGTCTCGTTTAATGCGCCTTCGTACGTGGGTGCCCGACCTGCCACAAATTGCATCCCGTACAAACCGAAGTAATTGTGGTCGGCTCGGATAATGCTCATCGGGTGGTTTTCCCATTGACGGGTTTCGGGATTGCGCACCATCAAACCGTTTTGGCGGTCAATGGTGCCGAGCGATTGGTCGCTGCTGCTGACCGCTTCGACCCCGGGGATGGCCGCAAGTTCCGTTTTCAGGGCGGTTGCGTGCATCCAATTGCCGTTGCCGATGTCCATTTCCACGACCTGCGCAAAACTAAAACCCAAGTCTTTGTTTTTCAAAAAACTCAATTGCTGATAACAAATCAGCGAGCCTAACATCAATATCCCCGACAAGGCAAATTGCACCACCACAAGGTTTTGAATGAATGGGCGTTTCAGCGAAACGGCTGTCCTGTGCTGCTGAAAGGTTTGTGTAACACCATGTCGGGCAGCTTGAATGGCAGGGTAAATGCCTGACAATAGACCGAGCAAAATAACTATCGCAGCAAACCCCAACAACACTTCTGTTGGGAAAGGCAAATCAACATCGCGCCCGAGCAGGCTCAAAAAAGGCTTGCGGATCAGGGTTGCCCAAAGCAAACCCAATGCGCCCGCTAACACTGTCATCATCAAGGATTCGCTCAAAAAATTGCCCATAATATCGCCGCGTGATGCGCCGAGCGAGCGGCGAACCCCTACTTCTCGCCCTCGTTTTAGGGCTAATACAGTGGATAAATTAGCAAAATTGATGCTGCTGATAAGCAAGATGAACAAGGCCAACAAGCCAAGCACACCCACGTACGCCCGATTGGAGCGAAGGTGGTTGTTTTCGTCCTCTAGGTGCATCGAACCGAGGTGAATATCGGCAAAGGGCTGCATGGAGAGCGCGATCATTTCCGAGTTGGGCATTTCTTTTTTCAACAATTCGGCAAAAACAGGCTCTAAGGCGGCTCCATTTTGCACCGAAGGGTGGCATTGGAAATAAGTGGACGACACCACGCCATGCCAACGCGAACCGACATCCCAAGCGTCAAATCGCTGTGCATCAAGTGGAAATAAGGCATCAAATTGCAAGTGGCTGTTGGCTGGTAAATCCTTCAAAACACCCGAAACCGTGAAAAAAATCGTCGTGTCCTGACCCGAAGGCAGGGTAAAAGTGTTTTCCACGATTTTGCCGAGCGGCATTTCTGTGCCGAACAAAGCCACGCTGACCGGGAGGGTCAACAGAATGTTTTCAGGCCGTGCAAAAACCGTTGAGGGGTCGCCCAATTGGAGCGCGTAATTGAAAAAGGAAAAAAATGAAGTATCCACTTCTAGGCACTTTTGAAGCGTCGTTTCGCGGCTGCCACTACGGCAGAGAATGTTTTCGCTTGAAGGGAGCACCCGCAAAAAACGCTCGATGTCACCACATTCCCGGTGTAAAAAAGGCCCCATCATCGCCGATGAAAGCGCGTGGGTGCTTTCTGGCGAATTGGGATATTTGAAGGCCGTATTCAAGCGGTACAGGCTCGGATGAGCCGGGTTTATTCGGTCAAAATTGAATTCAAAATGCAGATACACGCCGATCAACACACAAATGGCAAGGCTGACTGACAGCCCGAAAATGTTGATGGCCGAAAAATTGGCGTTTTTCCAGAGATTTCGGAAGATGAGTTTTATTTTATGTATATACATAAGTCATATTTTTTAAAAATTGCTTATACAATCGGGTTTCGTTCGCTTTCCTTCAAAAAGAAAGCTCAGAAAAGAAATTTTTTTACAAACGGTCTTTTTTCACTCACTCCGCAAAGACTTCACGGGATTCATCAACGCCGCCTTCACGCTCTGCAACCCAATCAAAATCGAAGTCATCAAGGCCAGCCCCGCAATGGAACCGACAAAAAATAAAGGTGAAAGTTCGATCCGATAAGCATAAGCGTCCAACCAACCGCGTAGCAAATACCACGCGAGCGGGCAAGCCAACACCCCTGCGACCAGCAAAATGAGCAAAAACTCCCGCAAAAACAGTCCGATGATACCCAGTACAGAAGCGCCCAAGACCTTGCGAACGCCGACCTCTTTCATCCGCCGTTGCAAGTTGAGCGACACCAAACCCAGAACGCCAAGCAGCGCGATGAGTAAGGCCAAACCCGAAGCGGCGTAGGCTGATTTTTTCAATTGCAATTCTGTGGCGTAGATTTTTGCCAAGGCATCATCCATAAAAGCGTACTCGAACGCGCTGCCAGGCAGGAGTTCGGCCCATTTTCGTTGCAGGGCTGCCATGCTCTCGCCCACGTTTTCGGGTTGGATTTTGAAAGACAAATAGCGGTAGGTGGTGTTGTCGTTGACTGAAAGGAACAAAATCGGTTGGATTTGCGCCGCCATTGATCCAAAATGGAAATCTTTCACCACACCCTTGATTGGAAACTGGGTAGCCCCATTGATGATATGCACCGATTGGCCGACAGCAGATTCCGCATCCGGGAAACCGAGGGCAAGTGCGGCGCGTTCATTCAGCACCACATGTCCAGAATCGAGCCCTCGTTGCGCAAAGAATTTTCCCGCCACCAAGGGAATGTGGTAAGTGTCTAAGAATTTGTCGTCGGTCGTGAGTTGTTGGCAAACAATGGCCATCGTGGAGTCTTTTCCACTCTGAAAGACTGGGAGTTGGTTGCCGTTGTTGCCGTTCGGGATTTCAAAGGAGAGGCAGGCACTGTGTACTTGGGGCAGTTTGGCCATTTCGTCGTGCACGGTCAGCATTTTGGCCGTTCCTGCGGGTGTCCAATCGCGTGGCACTTGCGCGGACACCACAAATTCCTTGTCGTAGCCGATGTTTTTGCCAAAAAAATGGTTGACTTGCGCCGCTACGACCACCGCTGCCACGATGACCAAATTGGCGATGCCAAACTGAAAGCCGACCAAATATTTGCGAAGCCAAAGGCTTTCGTTGGCAGAGCGCAGTTTGCCTTTCAGGGAATCCACCGTTTTCATCGAAGACAACACAAGCGCGGGGTACATGCCCGCCAAAAGGCCGATCGCAATCACCATCCCAATGGGCAACAAGACAAAATAGCGGGGAAAGTCAGCAAAAGCAGGCAGTTTTTTGCCCACTATTTGCTCAAAATACGGTTGTGCGAGCGGGTACGCCAAAAAAGCAAGTCCCGTAGCCACCGCCACCAAAAGCAGCGATTCGGCCAAAAACTGGGTCGCCAATTGTTGTTTCAAACCGCCAAGTGCCTTGCGCACCCCGATTTCGCGGATGCGCGTGCCAGAACGTCCAATGGACAAATTGATGAAATTCAAAATCGCCATAAACAGAATGAACAACCCCACCGACGATAAGGTGAGCAACATCCGCTTGACCAATGCCTTGTTTTTTTGGAGATAATATTCGGTGAGAGCGATGGGGCGCACAGTAAGATTTTCCTTTTCAACGTCCGTCCCCTCTTGTTGGATGAGTTGTTGGATGGGTTTTTCGAGGTCGGCGGCGACAATACCTGGTTGCAATTCGAGGTAGGTCGGGATGATGACGTTCGACCATCTATCCACGTCGTCACGACCAAAATAGGAAGCAGTATTCAGGGGTACAAACAAACAATTGGGGTCGTTGCCGAGCAATTGTGTGACAGAATTTTCAGGCAATTCCCGCAACACGCCCGTGATTTGGAATTCGCGCTTGCCGCCCGAAAAATTCTGGATCGTGAGTGTTTGGCCGACAACATCGGTTTTTCCGAAATATTTGATTGCCTTTTTTTCCGTGACGACCACCGAATAAGGGGCAGTTAGTGCGCTGTTGGGGTCTCCGTGCAGCAGTTCAAAGCCAGACATGGGCAACAAAGTGCTGTCGCCAATCTGAATGCCCTCGCGGAAAATCTTGTCGCCCGTAGCCACGCCCGACGTGATGCCGTCCCAACGGTAATAATTGGACACCAAATGCGGGTAAACTTCCTTCAAACGCTTGCCCAAAGGACCAGCTGTGGTAAGATCCATGCCGAGGTCGGGATTTTTCCAGATACTGGTCAAAAAATATTGCTGGTCAGCGTGGCGAAGGTTATGGTTCACCTGCAACTCGCCCCAAACAAATACCCCGATGAGCAGGACAAAGAGCATACCTGCCCACAACCCAAATACGTTAAGCGCGGAGTAGAACGCGTTTTTTTGGAGGTTGCGAAGGGCGAGTTTAAGATGATTTTGCAGCATAATTTTTATGTTTTGTGATGTTCACAGCATCTAACTTGATTTAAGTTCATTTTTCAAGATTTTAATAATCACTCACTCCGCAGCGACTTCACCGGATTCGCCAAAGCCGCCTTCACACTCTGAAAACCCACCGTTAAAAACGCGATCCCCATCGCCGCCGCGCCCGCTGCCGCAAACATCCACCATTGAATATCAATGCGATAGGCAAAGTCGGAGAGCCATTGATTCATGAAATAATACGCGACTGGGGAGGCGATGACGATGGCGATGAGCACCAATTTCAAGAAGTCTTTGGCCAAAAGACTTGTGATAGATGCAATGGATGCACCGAGTACTTTGCGGATACCGATTTCTTTGGTGCGCTGCTCGGCAGCAAAAACAGTTAGGCCAAACAGTCCTAAACAGCCAACAAAAATGGTCAGACAGGCAAACAGAAAAATAATGCTTGCCATCTGTTGGTCATTTTTGTACGAATCATGGATGGCTGCGTCCACGAAACTAAATTCCATCGGTGTTTCCGTTTCGTAGTTTTTGTAGGTTTTTTCCAATTGCGTGATGGCTTCTTCGGTTTTGCCCACCGCTGTTTTTACAAACATAGAAAAATACGGTGCCCAAGGTTGGTAGCGAAAAATAAAGGGTTCGATACCCGAATTGAGCGATTTGAAATGAAAATCTTTTACCACGCCAATGACAGGGCCTGTTGCGCCCCAAAAAGTGACTTGCTTGCCGATCACCTCATTGACCGTAAAGCCCATCCGCTTGACGGCGGTTTCATTGAGGATATAATTGTTGATCGTATCGGTTATCTCTTGCGGCGGGAAATTAGTACCGCTCATCAACTGCATCCCAAGCGCGGGGATAAAGGTCGGGTCAACGTTTGCACCGACGGTTAAAAACACCTCCGACGCTTGCATCCCTTTCCATTTCAAATCCGCAGAATTGTCCACGTTTACAAGCGACATCGTAGCGGGTGCGGCAGTGACAATCGCACTTTGTTTTTCCAAATCTTGCTTCAACAACGCGGATTTGTCTCTCAAACCACCTTTCAAACGCAGCGTTATCAGTTGTTCTTTGTTGAATCCAAGGTCGTATTGTTGCATAAATCGCAGTTGATTATACATCAAAAACGAGCAAATCATCAAGACGATGGAAATGCCAAACTGAAAAACCACCAAGCCCTGTTGGAGGGTTTTACCCGATTGTTTGGTATTCGTATTTTTTAAATTTCTAAGAGGCTTGAAAGCCGACATGATAAAGGCGGGATAAATACCTGCCACCAACCCGATGATAAAGACAAATGCAAGGAAAAATCCGAGCAATAAAGACGGAGTAAATGAAATAGACACGACCTTATCAGTCAGATCATAGACGAGCGATTGTAATCTCTGAAACGGCACAATCGCAACAATACCCGCAAGGCTTGTAATCAGCAAGGATTCGCATAAAAACTGGACAATCAATTGTTTGCGCGATGCACCATTGACTTTTCGCACGCCTACTTCCAACGATCTTTTCAAAGAACGCGCTGTCGAAAGATTGATAAAATTGAAGCATGCAATCAGCAACAAAAGCAATCCAACGGCGGCGAATATCTTGACATATTTCGCATTGCTGCGTTTGCCCCAATCGGTTTGAAAATCAAATTTAGAATACAGGTATTGCGCTTTCAGCGGCTGCAATTGCAGTAAATCCTCTGTTTTGTCGTTATAAACGTGTAGTTGGTTTTTTATCTTTTCCGCAAATGCTGGCACATCCGCTTTCGGATTTAGTTGGACGTAGGTGTGCCAACTATTGCTGCCCCATTTGTTCGACCATTCATCTATTTTGAGCAGAAGAGGTTTCGGCAACAACACTTGGAACTGAATGCTTGAATTTTCAGGCGGGTTTTGGACAATACCCGCTAATTTGAAGTTAAATTCATTGTTCAGTACAAAAATCTGTCCCAACAGGGAGGGCTTGCTTTGCCAATCTTGACCGAAGTATTTTTCCGCGACGTTTTCTGTTATCACAATGTCGTCAAGCGATTGCAAAGCCGTTTTGCTATCGCCTTGGAGCAAAGGAAAATTGAAGACACTAAACAGGCTGTTTTCGGTTATCAATATCTTTTTTTCCTCAAAAACATTTATGTCGTTCTTCAACGTACCGCTCCATTGCATGAAACTAACGGTGTTCACAACCTCTGGAAAATCCTTTTGCAAAGCCGGCGCCAATGGGCCTGGCGTAACGGCTACATCATAAAGTTTCCCTGCTTGAATTTGCTTTTCCGTTACGCGATAGATGTTGTCAACATTAGAGTGAAAAGTATCATAATGCACTTCATTCCAAATAAAAACACCAATCACCAAGCAACAAGCCATGCTTAATGCCAAGCCAATGATATTGACCAGAGAATACACTTTGTTGTTCCAGATATTGCGAAAGGCAATTTTTAAGTTGAAGGTAAACATAATTTTATATTTATATTTTTTTAAATGTGTTATTCGCTCCGCAAACTTTTCATCCCGAAGAAGAATCGGGATTCCATCACTCTGAACGGAGCGACTTGATCCCGAAAAAAAATCGGGATTTCGTGCCTTATTCGCTGCGCAGGCTCTCAACAGGATTCGCCAATGCTGCTTTCACACTCTGAAAACCCACCGTCAAAAACGCAATCAGCATGGCTGCTAAACCCGCAGTTACGAACATCCACCATTGAATATCAATGCGATACGCGAAATCGGCGAGCCATTTATTCATAAAGTAGTAGGCAATGGGCGAAGCGATGACAATGGCGATGACGACGAGTTTTAGGAAGTCTTTGGCTAACAAGCCCGTGATACCCGCTACCGAGGCACCGAGCACTTTTCGGATGCCGATTTCTTTGGTGCGTCTTTCGGCGGTGAAAGCAGCCAAGCCAAACAAGCCCAGACAGGCCACAAAAATGGCGATGCCAGCGGCAAGCAATGCCAACACGCCTGTGCGCCTGTCGCTCCGGTACATCTGATCGAACTGCTCGTTCATGAACTCGTAATCGAAGGGCAGTCCCGGCCCGTTTTTTTGCCAAATAGCCTGGATTTCTGCCAACGTGCCTTGCACATCGCCGTTTTGAAGGCGAAAACTGATGTTACCCGAGTAATTGCTTTGAATCAGCACCAACGGCTCCACTTTGTTGCGGAGGTTTTCAAAATTGAAATCTTCCACCACGCCAATGATTTTCCAATCGGTGAGGCCCTTTGATGCGCCGTCGGACACATCCACTGTGTACAAATTTTGATCAATGGGATTGGCAAAACCGAGCATTTTGGCCGCCGATTGGTTGATAATGACGGCATTGGAATCCGCCGGGGAGCCTTCCCTGAAATTGCGGCCAGCCGCCATTCGGATGCCGAGGGTTGGGATGTAGCCAGCGTCCACTTTCCAGTCGTTTAAGGAAATTGCGTTCTCAGCACTGGTATTTCTGTCCTTGAAAAAGCCGTTGTTGTTGCCATTGCCATTGGTCGGCAAATAACCGGTGACTGTGCAGTGTGTGACTTTTGGCAATTGTAATATTTCGTTTTTGAGGATTTGGGCTTTATCGCCCAAAGATTGGGTGCCGTTGAGGATCAAAACTTGTTCGCGATCGTAGCCGAGGTCTTTGTGCTGTATGAAATCCAATTGTCTATACACGACCAAAACGCCCACAATAAGGAGTATGGAGGTCGAAAACTGGAAGGTGACGAGGCCATTGCGCAATAGCTTGCCGCCCGCCCCGCTCGTTAATTGCCCCTTGAGCACGCGCACCGGACTAAAGGCCGACAGGAAGAATGCCGGATAAAGACCCGACAAAAGACCCGTCAAAATCGTGAAGCCGATCAAAATGGCTATCAACCAAGGGCGTTGGATAAAATCGAAGGCGATGTGTTTTTCTGTCAAATTATTGAATGCGGGTAACAAAGTCGCTGTCGCCAGCACCGCAATACTCATGGCAAGGCTGCTCACCAATAGTGATTCGGACAAAAACTGGCTTACCAATTGGTTTTTTTGCGAACCCAATGCCTTCCGAACGCCTACCTCCCGTGCCCGCATCGAGGAGCGGGCTGTGCTTAGGTTCATAAAATTAACCACAGCCAGTACCAAAACAAATAAAGCAATAGCCGAAAACACCCATACCAATTCGATACTCCCAGGGGGACGCAAAGCCCCCGATTGTGCGCCTGCATACAGGTGGATGTCGGTCAGAGGTAGCAACTTGAACTCGTAGCGGGTGCCAGCCTTCAGCATGTCATCCCAAGAAGTATTAAGTATTTGTTGGGCCTGTCCGCCGATGTGTTTTCGGACGATTTTGGGCAGTTCCGGGGCAAAAGCAACAGCATCCGCGCCTTTTTGGAACAAAATATAGGTGTGAAAATTGCTACTTAACCATGCATCCTCTGCACTCTCGGCAAGCGTGGACATGCTCATCAAAAAATCGAATTGAAAATGACTATTTTCCGGCATGTCGCGCACGACTCCGCTGATTTCGTACTGGTCTTCCTTACTGTTCAAGGAAAGTGACTGACCAAGTGCATCGCCTTTTGGGAAATATTTGTTGGCAATCGTCTCGCTGATGACCAGGGTGTACGGTCGTACCAAAGCCGTTTTCGGGTCGCCTGCCACCAAGGGCAGGCTGAATACCCGAAACAAAGTGCTGTCCGCTAAAATCGCCTGGTTTTCTTCAAACAATTGGTCGCCCTTCCAGACGGGCAAATGTCCAAAATTGCGCAAACGGCAGGTTGTTTCCACCTGCGGATATTCTCGCGCCAGCAAAGGGCCGAGCGGCGCCGGAGCCTCAATGACGTTGGACTCGGCACCCCCAAAATTGATCTCGGAATCAATCCGGTAAATGCGGTTTGCATGGACATTGAAGCGGTCGAAACTTAGTTCGTCCAGCACCCACAACGCGATGAGTAAGCAACAAGTGAGGCCTAACGCCAAGCCGAGAATGTTGATGGCCGCAAAACCACGCTGTTTGCGGAGATTGCGCCAGGCGAGTTTGAAATAGTTAGTTAGCATTTTTTTATATTTTACTGAAAATCAATTTTTTGTGTGTTATTGATCTTGTTTTTTGAAAAAATAGCATTGCTGACCCTACTCACTCCGCAGCGACTTCATCCCGAAAAAAAATCGGGATTTCGTGCCTTATTCGCTGCGCAGGCTCTCAACAGGATTCGCCAATGCTGCTTTCACACTCTGAAAACCCACCGTCAAAAACGCAATCAGCATGGCCGCCGCACCCGCAGTTACGAACATCCACCATTGAATATCAATCCGATACGCGAAATCGGCGAGCCATTTATTCATAAAGTAGTAGGCAATGGGCGAAGCGATGACAATAGCGATCACAACCAATTTCAAAAAGTCTTTGGTTAGCAAGCCCGTGATGCCTGCTACCGAAGCACCAAGTACTTTTCGGATACCCATTTCCTTTACTTTTGATTCGATTGTGAATGATACCAACCCAAACAAGCCCAAGCAAGCAATAAATATGGCCCACAAGGACGCTGCCGCAAACAACCAAGAGTATTGCTGTTCACTGAGGTATGCTTTTTGAAAATTATCGTCGGCAAAAAAGTATTCAAATGGATTTCCACTAAAATACTGCCCATATATTTTTTCTAAGGCAGCGATTTTTGCTGGTAAATCGTTGGCCGTAAGCCTTACGGTAAAGTAGGCACTGTTGTTTTGCGGGTAATACAAGATCGGCTCGATCGGTTTTTGTAAACTTGTATGATGGTAATCTTTCACCACGCCCACAATGTCTAGGTACCGCTCGTCCCATTTTATTTTTGTCGTAAGGGCCTCTTCCGCTGTTAATCCCAGCGAAGCGAGGGCCTTTTCATTGACCAAAATTTTGCTATTGTCATTCCATTCTATATTGCATTCGGCACCAGTGAAATTGCGCCCTGTACGCAAGGGCAATCCATATACATCTAAGAATCGCTCGCCGATGATGGCAAAATTGTACGATTTTTCCTCGTCATTGGGCTTAGATTTTGGAGAGGTAAACCCAGCGGTAGCAAAATTATAACCCTCACTTGGCACACTACCCGTCGCACAATAATCCTGTACAAAATTCTGGGTAGCGATGGCGTTCCCAAACCCTGTTTTTCTAAACTTGTAGGTGCTGTCACGGCCTATTTCAGGCCCTCTGATCACCAGCAATTGCTCGGTATTGATGCCCAACTCTTTGTTTTGCATGTATTTTAATTGGCTATATATAACCACCGTAAATAAGATCAATACCGTGGAAATGCCAAATTGTGCCACCACCAATGTTTGGCGTAACCGCAGTCCACTGACGGATTTGGTCAGTTTGCCTCTTAGGGTTTCTATAGGATTGTAGCGTGCAATAGCATTGGCTGTAAAAGCACCAGATAAAAGAGAGCCTAAGAACAACGCACCCAAACCATAAAGCCAGACACGGGTTTGGAATAGTGCGGATAGGTCAAGGGTTTTGCCGATGACAAGGTTGAAAAGCGGTTGCAATGCGACAATTAATATAACTGCCAAGGTTAGGGCCAATAAGTTAACGACCAGTGTTTCGCTCAGAAACTGGGCAATCAACGTGCCTTTACTTGCACCGATGGCCTTTCGAACGCCCACCTCTTTGGCTCTGCGGAGGGCATTGGCAGTGCTTAAATTGACGTAGTTAAACCAAGCAATGAGCAGGATCAAGAATCCAATACCAGCCAGCATGTAAACGTACCGAACATTGCCAGTGTGGAACAAGTTATCGGTGAAATTATTAGCCAAATGTGTTTCCCCAAATGCTTGAAGTCGGAAAGACACCGCATCTTTTTCAGGTTGAAGGTTGCGACGTAGGGCTGTCAATTTTTGCTCCAATGCTACCGGATCAGAATGCTGATCGAGGAGGAAAAACATATTGGTGAATTGAGAATCTAGGTTATCCAACCTAGCCCAACCGTTTTCGTTCAGATTGGCTTCATTTTTCAAGGTTTCCAAGGAAAAAACCATGTCAAAACGGATATCTGAATTTTCACCCATGTCTTCAAAAACACCTCCCACGATGTAGCGATGGTTTCCAAATTGATTATATAAGGTCAAGGATTTTTCCAAAGGATTTTCTTGCCCAAAATACTTTTTAGCGTATGATTTTGAAATAAAAACCACATCAGGCTGTTTTAATGCGGCAGCGTCTCCTTGGATCACTGGGAAACTGAAGAACTCAAAGAAATTGCCTTCTCCATAGCAGACATTCTTCTCCCGATAAGATAGGTTTTTTGCCTCGTTTTTGACAATCCCTTGGCCAATCCCTTCCCCAAATCGGCAAAATGCCTTGATTTCAGGGAAATTCTCCGTTGATTTTGTTGCCCAACCAGGTTCTACCTCCGGCCATGATTTTCCGTCTGAACTTTGGCACAAAACACGGTACATCTGGGGTAGTTTTGTATGAAACCGATTGACACTTTGCTCCAAACTAACGTATTGTAGGATCAAAGCAAAGGCAGTAATGCCCAAAGCCAATCCAGCAATGTTGAGCGCACTATACATACGGCGGCTGCTTAGGCTGCGCCATGCCATTTTGAAATGATTGTATATCATAACTTTATTCAGATTTTAAAGATTTGGCTGGATTGGCTAGTGCGGCCTTCATGGCCTGTCCACCAACTGTTACCAGTGCGATGATCATTGCTGCCGCGCCTGCTGCTGCAAACATCCACCAAGCAATGTCAATGCGGTAGGTGAAATCAGAGAGCCATTTTTGCATGGCCCACCACGCCAAAGGCGTAGCCAATGTTAAGGCGATCAAAGCCAACTTCAAGAAATCGAGGGTCAAAAGCCCCGTAATACTCGCTATAGATGCGCCCAGCACTTTTCGAATCCCAATTTCTTTGGTCTTGGCCTCCACCACAAATACCGTCAGGCCGATCAGCCCCAATGCATTGATGAGTAGGGCCAATAAGGCTACCAGTTTGAAAATAGAAAAGACGCGCCTTTCTTCCTGATAAAGGCTGACAAGAAATTCATCTAAGAAAGAAGCAGTGAACAAGTCGGCGGGGAAAATAGTTTTCCAAGCCGATTCTATTTTTGAGAGCGTTGCGGTATTGGCCGCCGCAGGGTCGAGGCGAATACCCAAGGAGTTTTTGAAATTGTGGAGGGGTAATATCGCCACCGATTGAAGCGGGCTGCGCAACGATTGGGTATGGAAATCGCGCACAACGCCTACGATGGTCGCTACAATTCCGTTGGCTCCAGTTTTTACCGGATTGCCTATGGCGAGTGCAGTGGTCGTATAACCGAGGTTTTTTACAGCGGTTTCATTCAGTACACATACGTATTTACGTGCATCTTTGGCTACTGATTCCGCTGCTTGTGCCATATCGGCATCGGTCAAAAAACGACCATCCACCAGTTCTAAACCGTAGGTTTCGAGGTATTGTGGATCGGCAACTTTCATGGCTACTTCCAATTTCTGTTGTTCGTATAGTTCTGGGCGATTGAATCTGGTTGTAAATCCAGACCGAGAAGTGGGCGCCCCAATGCAATAAGTAGTGGTCTGTACACCCGAAATACGGGCTACTTCAGAGCGAAACGCAGAGATTTGTTCAGGTTTTGCCTCTGGTAAACGGAGATTCACCACACCTTCTTTATTAAATCCAAGTGGTTTGGAGCGGATGAATTGCATTTGCATGGCCGCCACGATCACCGCTACTATAAACACTTGTGCCACCATGAATTGGAAAGCCACCAAACTCCGACGTAGGATCAGAGAATTGCCCATGCCTTTAGTGGAAAGTTTTCCGCGAAAGGCTTCTACCGGACTAAAACCCGCTAATACAAAGGCTGGGTAGAATCCTGCTGCCAACGTAGTGAGCAAACAAAGCGCAGCCATGAATCCCAGCATTTGGGGTGACAACCAATCCGATACAATGTGTTTGTCCAAAAAATTATTAAGGACAGGGAGTATTAAATGGGCTGCAATAGCCGAAAAAGCGGCAGCACCTGCCACCAATACAAAGGTTTCAAACCAGAAACGCAGTGCTAACTGAGCCCTACTTGCACCGAGGGTTTTGCGTACGCCTACTTCGCGGGCTTTGCGCTGGGCAATGGCCGTAGCCAAGTTTACGTAGTTGACCACCGCAATCAGCAACAAGAATAAGGTAATGGCTCCAATCCAATAAAACTGCTCAAAATCGGCGGTATAAGTGGCATTGCCATCGGCATAATCCAAGTTGGTATGAATATCAGCCAGTGGTTGAAGGGTATAAGTGTATTTGCTGGGATCCTCTTTGTCTTTGCGAGTATTGGCTAGGTTCGTGATTCGCTCGCCGATTTGGGCAGCATCCATCTTGGCGCCTGTTTTTACATACAAAAATTGTCCACTCATAAACCACCCCCAACTAGCATCAGGATTGGGTGTTCGAGAAGCCGCCGATATAAGCATATTGAATGGCAAATGTGAATTGGCTGGTGCATCGGCCATGATACCCACTACTTCAAACTCCTTTACCAGACAATCCTCCAATTCGAGGATGATTTGCTTGCCGATAGGGTCTTCTTTTAGAAAATACTTGGCAGCCGTGGTTTCGGTCAGCATCACCACATTGGGCTGGGTAAGTGCCGTACGCGCATTTCCTTTTTTAGTTTCAAAATGAAATAAATCAAAAAACGCGGTATCCACAAAAACCAAGTCTTTTTCCGTGAAAAATTGGGTGGCTGATAGCCGCACCAATGCTTGATCAGAGTAAATAACTTCGGCAAATTGGCCATTTTCTCCCAATTCTGCCTTTGCAACCGAAGGCATTATCGTAGCCCCTTGGGCAAATTTGTCTATTTCTCCATTGGGGCTATCCATCCGTGTTACAACTCGAAAAATCCGCTCGCCATCAGGGTGAAAATCATCAAAACTACGCTCATGAAAAACCATAAGCCCAATCAGTAAACTGATGGTGAGTGCTACAGATAAGCCTACAAAATTGAGTGCAGCGAAGCCTTTTTGACGGCTCAGGCTGCGGAATGTATTTTTTAGTAACTCTTTCATGTTTGTTGTTTTTATCACTTGTTATCTTGTTGTTTATTGTTCAAGGCTGGGTCTGACCATCCAAATTTTAAGGTAAGCATACCAAATGCTCCTGACAATTTTTGATTGTTTAAATCGGCCAACTGGACATCGGTCACGGCACGGTACCCGCCTTCTAAGGACAGGTGAAACCATCGGTATAAATTCAACTCAATGCCAACACTAGGGCTGGCAATGAATAACCTGTCTTTGCCAATGTCATTCATTTTGACGCGACCAATGCCCAAATCTAGCTCAATAATGGGGTGTACTACTCGGTGCGCAGCCAGCATATAACCCAATTGGAGCGAATGCCACCGCAGTTTGATATTTTGCACTTTTTGTTCAAACCGATAAGGCACATCATTGGATACCCAATTGAAATTATACCCCGCGATGAACTTGCGTTCATACTCGCCTATAAAAGTAAAACTTGAAATCCGCGCCTCTTGATCCGCAATATTTCCTGCCTGCAACCGGTATCCACCCCAACCGCCACTACTTTTCAATTTTCGGGTACCGAACAGTGTTTTTTCACTTTGGGCAGAACAAACGCCTGCGTACAAAAACATCATTAAAAATAAGGTTGCCGAATGTCGGGCAAAAGTTTGAATTAATCGCATATTATTATTTATTTTTATTATAAAATATCTTTTTTGTTACTCTGAGCGAAGCGACCTGATTGGATTATCCACCGCTGCTTTATAGGTCACAACGCCGACAATCACAGCCGTCAGAACAAACGTAAGAATACCGATAATAAGCATCATGAAATATTGAATGTCAACTTGATATGCAAAATTACTTAGCCAAGTATTTGTAACGTACAGAGCAATTGGTATGCTTATAATCATGGCAATACTCACCATATAAATGTATTCTTTTGTTAAAATCTGGATAATAGAAAAAGGCGATGCGCCGAGAACTTTGCGGATGCCTATTTCTTTGATGCGTGCCACCGTCAAAAATAGCGTGATGCCAATGATGCCTAAAGAAGCCAAAAAGACAGCAATGATGTTGAAGTAGAGCAAAAGATGCGCTGTACGCTGGTCTTGAGTATATAATTTTGCTAAATTTTCGTCCAAAAATTCTATATCCAACGGCGTGGTTTGATTGAGTTCCGCATGAATGGCACTGATATTTTTGACCACGTTAGCCGTATTCTTTGCATCAAATAAAACAATGCTGCGCCCGTCCATACGTACCCTTTCGGATACGGTGATAAAATAAGGCTCAATTTTATTGTGCAATGAAAACAGATTAATGTCTTCAAATATGCCCGCTATGGTGAAAGGTACGCCAACCTGACCTGTTGCTGCATTGGTGTATTCTGGCTCGGTGATGATGGTTGTGCCAATCAATTTATCGGCGGAAACGCCCTTGGTTTTTGCCAACTTTTCAGCCGCCGTCCGATTGATGAGCGTTGTGGCAGTAGTCGTGGGCGCGTTTAAAGTTGTTTTTAAATCATAGGCTTTTACGCCTTCATAATCGAGATATAATTGGTTGGCATCGTCGAAAACGACATCTATTCCTTCCATTTTGTACGTCATTTGGTTAAACGGTTCGATACCAAAAGTTGAACCGTTCCCAACCGCTTTTATTTCGGGAATTTGACGCAATTTTTCTTGAAAAACAGCTTGGCTTTCTTCGGTTGTGTAGGCGTATAAAATCCCGTTTTTTCGGAATCCAATATTTTTATTATCAATAAAATTGATTTGCTGATGGATAAAATAAGAAATCGAAGTAATGGAAATGAGTATGACAAATTGACTGGCAACCAAGTATCGTCGAATTGGAAAACGTTGAAAATTATTGCTTTTTAAGCCTTCTTTAAACAGCGTAACCGTATCTTTTTTTGATAAATAGAAAGCAGGGAAAAGGCTCGCCAACGTACCAACCGATACGGCCAACACAAAGAGCAACAGAAACGTTTGTGGATTAGCCAAAACGTTTGCGCTGATGTCGGTTGCCATAAATGTATTGAAAAAAGGCATTAATACGTGTATCAGTACCGCCGTTATGGGCAAAGCAATCAAGGATAGCAAGACACTTTCGACAATAAATTGAGCCGTAATGCCCGAACTTTTAGCCCCAATAACTTTTCTAATGCCAATGGTTTTACTTTGTTTTGATTTAATTGCAAGCGTTAAATTGGCATAATTGAATAAAGTAATGAGCGTGATAAACAAAGCAAAAAAACCGATGAGCGTGATGTACAGACTATTACCGGTCGGTTTTAGTTCATATAACACATTTTCTCTGAAATGAATATTGGCGATCGGTTGTAAAGAATGTTTTTTATACAAAACATCTTTGGCAACTTTTGGATTGAACGCTGCGAAAGCAATATTCAATTGATTTTCAACGGTTTGTACATCACTGACTTTATCTTTTTGTACGTACACATGACAGCCCCAATAATTGATTGTAGGATTATTCAACGCGACACTAAAATCAAAATTGGCATTTAGGGGAACGTCTTCAATGATGGCAGCTACCGCATAATCTTCTCCCCCAATTTTCACCAATTTATTAATCGCCGTACCGTTATTAAGTCCGTCTTTACCGTACAATTTTTCCGCTACGGAAGCCGTCAAAAGGGCTTTTTTTGTTCCTTCGCCAAAATTTTTAAAACTGCCGTGCTTCAATGTCCACGTAAACATGGCGGTAAAAGCGGTGGGTGTATTGGTCGTCAATACATCTTTTACCTCAATTTTTTTATCGTCTGACTGAATAAACGCCACCGTTGGCGACACCACAAACTGAACCACCTCCTTGACACCCGTTGCAGATTTGAAGGCTTGGGCTTGCCGAGCCTGTTCATCAGCATTTAGTCCTGACCCTGGGAAGCCAATTATACTGTAATCCTGAGAGCGGTACGTCCACTCAACCCGATAAATATTGTCCGAATTTTGGTGAAACTTATCGTAGCTCCATTCGAATCCGATGTAACTAATAGCCGTATAGGCCACAAAAAGACCAATTACCAAACTGGTCAGATTTAGCAACGTAAACGTGCGGTTTCTAAGGTATCCCCGTAGGATCATCTTCAAACTGTTCGCAATCATTATTCTATTTTATTTGTGCATCCAATACATTATAAATCAAATGCTTGTGGATAAAATTTAATCTTTTCTTACAAAATACGAAGGGGGTATCATTCACTCCTGAGTGATTTCACTGGATTCACCAAAGCCGCCTTCACCGACTGGAAACCTACGGTCAAAAATGCGATCAATACCGCCACCAAACCTGCGATGGCAAACATCCACCACTCCACTTCAATGCGATAGGCAAAATCAGCCAGCCACTTATCCATTAAATAATAGGCAATCGGAGAAGCGATGACAATGGCGATGACCACGAGTTTCAAAAAATCCTTAGCAAGCATACCCGTAATACCCGCGACCGAGGCTCCGAGTACTTTTCGGATGCCGATTTCTTTGGTGCGTTGCCGCGTGGTATAGGTAGCCAGCCCAAATAGCCCGATACCGGCAATGAAAACTGCCAGCAGGGCAAATAAAGTGGCTATACTGCCCGATTGCTGTTCGGTGCGATACATTTCGTCAAACTCTTGATCAAGAAACTCATAGTTGAAAGGACGATGAGGCGCCACCTTTTTCCACGTGCTTTCGATACTGCTCAGGGTGGCTTGTATGTCGTCGCCATTAAATTTGATGAGCAATTTATTCACCTCCTGATCGGTAAGGAATAGGGCCAGTGGGCCAATGTTTTCGTGCAATGAAGCGATATGGAAATCTTTGCTGACTCCCTTCACCGTGCCGTCTCTCCCGTTGAGGCTCAACCGCTTACCAATAGCCATTTGGGGTGTCCAGCCCAGTGTTTTCGCTGCTGACTCATTGATGATGAAGCAATAACGTCGTAGTTCTGCACTGTCCATAGCAATCTGAGCGATGTCTGATTCGACAAAGTCTTGCCCCGCTACCAGTTGGATGCCCAGTGTTTTGATATAGTCATAGTCTGTACCCACCGCGCTGATGCCCAACTGAAAGTCTTCGGGTTTGCCCTCTGCCCACACACTGTAGCCTCCCTTTACCAAGGTGGGGGTCTCGGAGCCTGCCGCCACCTGTTGGATTCGGGAGTCAGATTTTAACTCATTTTTGATGCTGGTAAGGTTTTTTCTCACTATCCGATCCATGGGTAGTACCACGACTCGCTCTTTGTCGTAGCCCAATTTTCGGTTTTGGATATAGGTCATCTGTTGGTTGATGACGAAGGTGCCAATAAACAATAGGATGGATACTACAAACTGAAACACCACCAAGCCTCGACGGAGACCGCCTCCGCTTCCGGTGGTTTTAAAATTGCCTTTTAGTACTTTCACTGGTTGAAAATTGGACAGCACAAAGGCCGGATATCCGCCTGCAAGAAGGCTGACCACTACACCTAGACCCAGAAATCCAGCCAGTGCAAGGGGGCTTTCCATAAAAACAAAACTGAGATCACGTCCACTCAATCTGCTGAAAGCAGGGAGCAATAAGAAGGTGGTCAGTGAAGCGAGTGCCAAGGCAATGCTGGTAAAAAAGACTGATTCGCCAATGAATTGCCGCACCAATTGTCCACGGAAGGCGCCCACTACTTTGCGGATACCTGTTTCGCTGGCTCGCTCAATGGCTTGCGCAGTGGTCAAGTTGATGTAGTTGATACAGGCAATCAGTAAGATCAGGAGTGCAATAGCCGAAAAAATATAGAGGTACTGGATATCATTACCCGGCTCCAGCCCACCTGCTACGCGGGCCTTTAGGTGTACTTCGCGCATGGGTTGCAACACGTAAGTAAGATAACTGCCTGCCGTAAAATCACCCTTCATCACTTGAGCCATATGGTCTTTGATTTTGGCTTCTATCGGTACCGCTGCCATCGGATCGGTGAGCAGTAGGTAGGTATAAAAATTGGCCGAACCCCAAATGTGCTCGCGCCAGTTTTCCAAGGTATGGAATGAAGCCACAAAGTCGAACTTGATTTGCGAGTTTTGGGGTGGATCGGCTACCACGCCACTCACTGTCAGGTCAGTGCTGGCTCCCAACCGCAAAGTCTTGCCCATCGGGTCTTCTTTACCAAAATACTGGTTGGCCATCTGCTCAGTCAGTACCACGGTGTTCATCTGATCGAGCATCGTACGCGGGTCACCTTTGATTACTTTGAAAGAAAAGATGTCAAAAAATGTTGAATCTGCCCATAAAAAGCCTTTTTCTTCCCGTGCCTCGTCATGATACCGCAGCACCGCAGGTGAAAAATCTGAAGTGCTATAAATCCGAACACCCGACTCCACTTCGGGAAAAACTCGCTTAAATTCAGGATAAGCGGCAGTGGGAGTCGTGCTAAATTCGGAGGTCTCTCCACTATCTTGAACCAGTGTGGTTAGCCTGAAAATTCGGTCGCCTTGCTGTTGGAAGCCATCGTAACTCAACTCGGACACCACATAAGTAGCGATGAGCATAAAACAAGCCAACCCAACGCTCAGGCCAGCGATATTGATGAATGCGTACATCTTATTTCGTCGCATCCGTCGCATCATAGTGCGAAAAAAAATGGCCATTTCATACATATACAACAAGTTTATTTTTTAATAAATATAGACATCGGCAAATCACTCGCTGCGCAGGCTCTTCATCCCGAAGGAAAATCGGGATTCCATCACTCACTTCGGAGTGATTTTATCCCGAAGAAAAATCGGGATTTCGTGCCTTATTCGCTGCGCAGGCTCTTAACTGGATTGGCCAAAGCCGCTTTCACCGACTGGAAACCTACTGTCAAAAACGCAATCAATACCGCTGCCAAGCCAGCCACTGCGAATATCCACCACGAAATATCAATCCGATAAGCGAAGTCGGCAAGCCAATTATTCATAAAGTAATAAGCAATTGGCGAAGCAATTAGGATCGCAATGACAACTAATTGTAGGAAATCTTTGGCCAAAAGCCCCGTGATGCCCGCAATAGATGCACCTAGTACCTTTCGGATGCCTATTTCTTTGATTCGCTGCTCCGCAGCATAGGTAGCCAGACCAAACAAGCCAATGCAAGCGATGAAAATCGCCGCTATTGCCGCCCAAATCAACATGGCTTCACGGCGGGCATCTTCGGTATAAAAAAGAGCCAATTGCTGGTCGAGGTAATGGTATTCAAACAGTTCATCAGGATCAATTTTTGCTAAAATACCTTCCATCGCTTTTATGGTGGTGGCAGCGTCTTTTGATTCGATTCTTGAAGTATAATAATCAATGTTTTGAACGGGATTTTGCCGATACGCCAAGACCAAAGGGGCAATTTTTTCTCTTAATGTCTGAAAATTGAAATCTTTTACTATCCCAATCACCCGGGCTTTAAATGCCTGATTGCCACGAAGCGGGACATACGTTCCGCCGTATGATGCAGCCGGAATTTCAATCAATTGATCAGATGGCTCTGTGATATTTAGGAGTTTGGCCGCCGTTTCATTTAATAAAACAGAGGAAGTATCGCCCAAACCGCTGAAATTTTTGCCTTTCAATAATTCTACCTCAAAGGTATTGGAAAAATGCTCATCCACGCCTAACAAATATGAAACTTTCTGTTCATCAGGATAGCCCATTTGCCTTATTTTAACACTGGGAATATTTTTCCATTCACCTGGCACCCGTGAAGTAGTGGATACATTTTTTACATTGGGTATTTTTTCAAATTCTGAAACGATGGTGGAGGCTGCTCTTCTTATCGTGCCACTGTTGATATCCACGACCACCAAAAGGTCTTTATTGAACCCCAAATCTTTGCTGTTGACGAAACGAACTTGCAAAAACATCACGATGGTTGCAATGATCATAAATACAGATACCGAAAATTGGAAAACAACCAAGCCTTTTCGCAAAGAAAAACCTGATTTGTCTTGAATTTTTAGACTTTTCAATAACATATTAGGGCTAAATTGGGAAAGCATCAATGCTGGATAAGAGCCTGATAATATACCTGTCAAGATAGCCACACTAAATGATGCAACCCAAATCCTATAATCGGTTGAAAAACCAAGTGAGAGTTGTTTGTTGGTAAATTCATTGAAAAACGGGATCATTAAATTGACCAATAAAATAGCCAAAACAAAAGAAAATAGCGTTACCAATACTGATTCTACCAGAAATTGTGTTACCAATTGCCCTTTAAATGCACCCACAACCTTTTTTATCCCAATCTCTTTGCTGCGATTGGAGGCTTTAGCAGTAGTGAGATTCATATAGTTGATACAAGCAATCATCAATACAAAAAGAGCGACCAACGCAAATATTTTCACGTACAAAAGATACCCTGTGCCGGCTCCCAATTGATTGAAGTTTCTGGCACCATCCGTAATGCTTTCGGAATGAAGGTGAACATCTTTGAGTGGCTGAAGGCTATAGGCCAATGATACACCCAGTGCTGGCTTATAGTTGGCATTGACCAATTGCCCTAGTTTTTGTGAAACAGCGACAAGGTTGGCATCTTTTCGGAGCAGCGTATAAACGGAATATTCGCTTGAGCCCCAATCGCTATTCACCTCATTTACATAACTGGAATCAGCATAATAGGTGCTTTCGGAATAAACAGAACTAAAATCAAAACTTGAATTCCGAGGATGATTTTTAAGCACTGCGGTAACAGTAAATGGTTGTTCATAGCCTTGCCATTTCAACGTCTTTCCGGCTACTTGTGTACTGCCAAAAAGTTGAAGGGCCAACGCTTCCACAATGACAATGGAGTTGGGAGCCGTCAAAGCCGTTTTGGGATTACCATCAAGGGCTTCAAAATCAAATATCTCCATTAAACCATTGTTGGCAACCGTGATTTCTTCATTCACTTTTTTCTGATCTGCCAAGTTTTCAAGCATATCTCTACCCCCTTGTGCCATGCGGGCTGTATTTTCAATTTCTCCAATACTGATTTTCGATGCTTCCGCCAGTTTGTAACTTGCTCCTGCTATTTTAACATCCTCATCGGGTGATTTTCTGTGCTTGATAACACGGCATATTCGATCAGCATTGGTATGATGACTGTCGTAGGTAATCTCATCAATGACGTAAAGGCCTAATATCAAAAAACAGGCAAGACCGAAGGTCAGGCCAGCGATGTTTAGCACTGCGTGGAGTTTGTTTCTGAAGAGATTTCGGACAGCGATTTTTAGATAATTGGATACCATAGTCGTAATTTTTAGTAGCCAATATAGGTTCAATCATTAAGCCATTTTTGTAATATGCTGAATATCAAGGCTTTAAAATATTTATTTGAAACTAGAAGTGTCCGAACGCGAACTAATGATGTTCGGTTTCGGACATGATGGAGGGGGGAGTGATGTTATCGTGGGTGAAGCCGTGGTATCCATTAATATTATGAGATTGAATCTATATTGCTAAAAATAGTTGGGGTAACATAAAAAAATCCCTAGATTATTGCGAGTTATAGAAACTTGACATATATTTGTGCCATCAAAATATCATCACTTGAACCACTCGTACCAAATATCATTCAATCTTGCCTTGCATACAGTGCGGATACTTGGCCTTTGGGGCTGGGTATCCGCATTTTTTTTGGGGTTGTTTGGGTGGGTAGTTGCGGGAATCTGACTAGATTTGGTTGGATTGCCGCAACTGGACTGGTGATATGGCGGATTTTTGTGCAACTTGGGGTATGTGGGGCGTTGCGGGAAACCATAGTTAGACGTAACAAAAACAATATAAAAATAAATAAACATGGCGAAGTCAAATATTGAAAATGACGATATCACTATCCTCAAACAGAAGGTTGATTTTTTAGAAAAGCGTCTAAGTAGTTATGAAGATATTAATAAAACACTATCAACGCAAGTTTTAGGAAAATGGAATGTAATTGGGCATACGACCAAATTTTTACAATGGGCAGCCGGAATCGTATTCGCTGTTACATTTGGACTATATTGGTTGGTTTATGATAATTTAAGAGATTTTAAAGAAGAATCAAATCAAAATAAGATAGAAATTACAAAATTGTCAAAACTTTCAAGTTCACTAATTTCTGTTACATCAGATTTACATACAATGAACCTTGATTACAATCGTAAACAGTATGAAAGGGTTTTAGACAAAGCAAAAAAGTCTCTTGAAAAGATTGAAGAGGCAAAAAATAATTTATTTTTAAATAATTATGACGAACTTAAAATGACATTACTATCTTTTAGGGGAGTAGCTTACTATCAAAAATACCTAGATGATAAAAAAAATAGCTACCCGAATAAAAACGACTTGATCAATATGATTTCAATTGGGGATACCATGGTAGCACTTAACCCGAATCATTGGAAGGGTTATCAAATTCGTGGGTTTGGCAACTGGGAGAACTCCTCTATAAACGGAAGAATATCTAATGATAATGATTACAATAAAATAAAAAGTGATTTGGATAGGTCGGTACAACTAGGAGAAGAATTTAATACAAATACTATAAATTTAATCGAATTGTCATTTGTAAACTTTCGTTTTGATGAATCTAAATATTATATTACTATCTTTGAAGATAACTTTGGCAATAAGTTTCAAAGATATCGAGATAAAAATGGTCAAGTCGCTTATTTATTTTATAAACACATGACTAACTACATTTTATCCAAAGACAAAAATGAACTTAAGGAATTAGATAAGAGCATTGCTGCTTTGAAAAATAAAGGAGTTCAAAATTTCGATAACACGAATTTAGAAGCATGGTTCATTAATGCCGAAGATAATCCCAATTTACTTCGAGGGATTAATCCAAATTTACTAAAAACCTGGCGCAAAAAAATATTTAAAACCCCCTAAACATCTAACAATGCACTGTCTAAAATGTCCGACTAAGCGCGTCCACGTAGCCAGTGCCCCCGTTAGTTAGCACCAACCATAGGGGCAGCCAAGCATAGTTCCAGATAATAATATTGATTTTCACCAGTTTTTAAGAATAGCGGACAGGCTGAGCGGAGACAGTAAAGCTTGTGCCCGCAGGCCCCCGCTCCAATTTTGGCAGGTAACCCGGCGCGGCATTGAATATAATATTGACTTACAAGTGGTACACTTTTCGTGATTAGTGGCAAAATGGAAAACTGTACCTCAACTTTTGACAATAACCAAATTATAAATTGTACCTTAGCAGCCTAAAAAATAAAGACATTCAGCATGAGTGAAGATTATAAAAGGGGGTTGGAATCGCAACTTTGGAACATTGCCAATACGCTACGTGGCAAAATGAATGCAGACGAATTTCGTGACTACATTTTGGGTTTCATTTTCTATAAATACCTAAGCGAGAAAATGAACATTTTCGCTGACGAAATCTTGAAACAAGACAATATCAAGTTTCAAGAAATAACACCAAAGACTACAGACGGGGCAGCATTTATTGAAGCCATAAAAGAAGAAGCCTTGGAAAAATTGGGCTACTTTCTAAGACCTGAAGAACTGTTTACAGAAGTTGCCAAACGAGGAAATTTAATTACGAATGACGAATTAGAAGTGACGAATGAAAAAGAAGACTCAAAAAAAGTAATTCGTAATTCTCAATTCGTAATTAATGAAACCAATTTCATTTTAGAAGATTTACAAAAAATCCTGATCAATATCCAGTTGAGTACCATGGGTACTGAAAGCGAAGAAGATTATGAGAATCTCTTTGAGGATATGGATTTGAATAGTTCAAAATTAGGCAAAACTCCAGAGGCAAGAAATGCAATCATTGCAAAAGTGCTAACGCACCTTGACAAAATTGATTTCATGTTAGTTGATCAACATGGCCGTGCTCATCAACATGAAAATGATGTTTTGGGCGATGCTTACGAATATTTGATTGGACAATTTGCCAGTGGTGCAGGAAAAAAAGCAGGTGAATTTTATACACCGCAACAAGTCTCTACAATTTTGGCAAAAATAGTAACCACAGGAAAACAAAAACTAAAATCAGTTTATGACCCTACTTGTGGTTCGGGTTCTTTGTTGCTTCGTGTGGCAAGGGAGGTAGAAGATGTAAGTAATTTTTACGGACAAGAAATGAACCGTACTACTTACAACCTTGCCCGCATGAATATGATTTTGCACGGGGTGCATTACCGCCAATTTGATATTAAACAGGACGATACACTCGAACACCCACAGCATATTGACCAACAATTTGAAGCCATTGTAGCCAATCCACCATTTTCGGCTCAATGGAGTGCCAACCCATTGTTTACCAGTGACGACCGTTTTAGCCAATACGGACGACTTGCACCCAGTAGTAAAGCCGACTTTGCTTTTGTGCAACACATGATTTACCATTTGGCAGACAATGGCACGATGGCCATTGTTTTGCCGCACGGTGCTTTGTTTAGAGGTGGTGCAGAGCAACACATTCGAACGTATTTGATAGAAAACAAAAACTTTTTAGATGCCGTCATTGGCTTGCCAGCCAATATATTTTATGGTACCAGTATTCCAACGTGTATTTTGGTTTTCAAAAAGTGTAGAGAAAACCCTGATGACATTTTGTTCATAGATGCCAGCCAGCATTTTGAGAAAGTGAAAACCCAAAATGTTTTAAGGCCCAAAGACATTGATTTAATTATTGACACGTACCGTAAGAGAACGGAATTGCCAAAGTACAGCAAGAAAGCAACATTAGAGGAAATTGCTAAAAACGATTACAACCTGAATATACCAAGGTATGTAGATACCTTTGAGGCAGAAGAAAATATAGACATTGAAGCCATCGCCACAGCACTCAAAGCATTGGATGAATCAATGGCGGATACTGACAAAACCATTGCACAGTTTTGTAAGGAATTGGGTATTTCAACACCTTTTTAATTGTCTGAATCACAGATTTAATGGATTTAATGATTTCACGGAATATGAACACAGCATTAAAATACAAGGACATAACCGAAAAAATATTAGGTGCTTCGTTTGAAGTGCATAAATTTTTAGGCAACGGCTTTCAAGAAGTCATTTATCAGAGAGCATTGGCTTGGGAAATGAAGCAGAAAGGATTAGAATTTGCCAGAGAAATAGAACAAGATATTTTTTATAAGGATTTGCCAGAACCTATTGGTACAAGAAGAGCAGATTTTGTAGTAGAGGGAAAAATTTTGGTGGAGTTAAAAGCCGTTATTCAATTAGAAGACGTGCATTTAGCACAAGCTTTGAACTACCTCAAAGCCTATAAATTAGAAGTTGGTTTATTAATAAATTTTGGGAGCAAATCGCTCACTTTTAAACGTATTGTACTATGATAAAACAAAATAGTCAGCATCACGGATTGAAAAATAGTCAGCATCACGGATTAAAAAATAGTCAGAATCACGGATTAAACGGATTAAAGGATGACACTGATTTAAAATCGGAAAATAATCAAAAAAAATCCGTGAAATCTGTGCAATCCTTTAAAATCCGTGATTCAGACAACATTCCAGTATTGCGTTTTCCTGAGTTTAATGAGGAATGGAAAGAAAAGAAGTTGGGGGAAGTAGCGACCAATAAGTCAGGTAAATATAATCCTGAAAAAGAACGAGAATCTGTGAAATGTATTGAATTAGAACATTTATCTTCGGATTCAAGCCAATTACTGGGATATATTGATGGAAAAAATTCAGGAAGTATTAAGAATAAATTTGATAAAGGCGATGTGCTTTTTGGAAAATTAAGACCTTATCTAAAAAAGTATTTACTAGCACCTTTTGAAGGAGTTTGTTCGTCAGAAATTTGGGTATTGAAAGGGCTGAATATTTCAAATGACTTTTTATTTAGGATAGTGCAAACAGATTCATTTATTGATTTAGCAAATCAATCAAGTGGCTCTAAAATGCCAAGAGCAGATTGGAATGTTGTTGAAAATGGAATATTCTCTTTCCCCACCCTACCCGAACAAACCAAAATCGCCACCTTCCTCACCGCAGTAGATGAAAAAATCCAAGCCCTCAAAAAGAAAAAAGGCCTTTTAGAAGATTACAAAAAAGGGGTGATGCAAAAACTCTTCTGTCTGAATCACGGATTAGATGGATTTAAAGATGACACAGATTTTGACAATGAATCCGTGGAATCTGCGCAATCCTTAAAAATCCGTGATTCAGACAATGTACGCTTCAGACAAAAAGATGGCAGCAACTTTCCAGATTGGGAAGTGAAGAAGTTGGGGGAGGTGGCAAAAAGGAAAACATTGAAAAATAAAGAAGGGAATACAAATGTTCTTACAATTTCTGCACAATATGGATTGATAAGCCAATTAGAATTTTTCAATAAATCTGTTTCTGCGAAAGATGTAACAGGGTATTATTTATTAGAAAATGGAGATTTTGCATACAATAAAAGTTATTCAAATGGTTATCCAATGGGTGCAATTAAGTGTTTAAATAGATATGGAAAAGGTGTAGTTTCAACATTGTATATCTGTTTTAAATTTAATGAAGTGATAAATAATTCATTTATGGAGCATTTTTTTGAAACAGGTATTCATAATAGTGAAATTGAAAAAGTAGCACAGGAAGGAGCAAGAAATCATGGTTTGTTGAATATTGGATTAGAAGATTTTTTCAATATTGCAATATCAATCCCCTGCCTCAAAGAACAAACCGCCATCGCCAATTTCCTATCCGCCCTAGACGAAAAAATAAACCATACGCAAACCCAAATAACCCAAACCGAAACGTGGAAAAAGGGGCTTTTACAAAAAATGTTTTGTTAAAATTAATTACAAATGAAGAATTACAAATTACAAATAATACCCACTGATTTGCTCCCTGTTTATTTGGAGCAAGTGCCTAAGGGTTTGCAGAAAGCATTTGATGCCTTGAAGGACGCAGAGATTTCTACTGATACTTTTAGTTTTTACACTTCGGTATCAGCTATGGCATCGAGCAAAATTGAGGGCGAACAAATGGAAATTGACAGCTACATCAAACACAAAATGTTGAATATTGAGTATCTGGAAGACTTGGTTGAAAAACCAAACGATTTGTATAATGCTTATCTGTTTGCCCAAAAAAATGAACTCACCGAAAAAAATTTTTTAGAAACCCATAAATTATTGTCAGCACATCTTTTAGCCCCCAATAAAAGAGGCGTTTGCAGAACAGGCAATATGGTGGTAATGGAGCATAAAACATTCCGCATACAATATGAAGCTGCCTTGGGGAGCGAAGTAAAACCCTTGTTTGCCAGACTTTGGAAAGATATTGAGCAACTAAAAAAAGAAAGATTAAGCATAGAAGAAACATTCTTTTTTGCATCATTCATTCATATTGTTTTTGTAAATATTCACCCTTTTGAAGATGGAAACGGAAGAGCAGGAAGATTATTAGAAAAATGGTTTTTGGCTCAAATGCTGGGCGAAAAAGTTTGGTATATACAAAGTGAATTGAATTATTATAAAAACGTAAACAACTATTACAAAAATCTGAACAGGCTCGGAATTTTTTACGAAAAATTGGATTACAACCAAGCTATTCCATTTCTATTAATGCTACCAAGTTCAATTACGAATATTTAATTACGAATGTTTAATTACGAATATTTAATTACGAATCACAAAAATGAAAACTGACAATATTATACAACAAAAAAATTATGCTTTTGCAGTGAGAATTGTAAAAGTGTATCAATATTTATGTGACGAGAAAAAAGAGTTTACTTTAAGCAAACAGCTTTTAAGATGCGGCACATCGGTTGGTGCAAATGTTGAAGAAGCCATTGGTGGGCAAAGTGAAAAGGATTTTTTTGCCAAACTAACCATTTCATACAAAGAAGCAAGGGAAACACATTATTGGATACGGTTATTGACAGACACTGGTTATTTAACAAAAGAGCAAAGCGAAAGTCTGTTGAATGACATAACAGAAATTCAAAAAATAATTGGAAGTATTCAACGCACAATCAAATCTCGTAATTCAAAATTAATTACGAATGACGAATTCAAAATTACGAATGACGAATTTAAAATTACGAATGAAAAATCATAATAAAAATATAAAAACTATAACTCAATTAAAATACAAAATCGTAATTCGTAATTCACAATTCGTAATTAAAAATTCGTAATTCGTAATTAAAAATTCGTAATTAAAAATTCGTAATTAAATGAGCAGACAGTCGGAACAAATATTAGAAGAACAACTCATTGCCCAGTTGCAAAAATTGGGGTACGGCTATATTGTCATCAATAGTGAAAAAGATGTATTGCTCAACCTCAAAGGGCAATTGGAAAAACACAACCAATCCGCCCTAACTAAAACAGGCAATGCACAATTTACCCAAACAGAGTTTGAGAAGATTTTAAACCTGTTGAGCAAAGGGTCTGTTTTTGAAAAATCAAAAATGCTTCGCCAAAAGCAACACCTTGTTCGGGAGCATGGAGACAACCTGTATTTTGAATTTTTGAATACGGAGCATTGGTGTCAAAATGAATATCAAGTAACCAACCAAGTAAGCCAGGAAGGAAAATTCAAAAACCGTTATGATGTAACCATTCTCATCAACGGTTTGCCATTGGTGCAAATAGAACTGAAGCGCAGAGGCTTAGAATTGAAAGAAGCGTTCAATCAAATCAACCGTTATCAACGGCATTCGTTTGGTGCAAACGCTGCTTTGTTTCAGTATGTTCAAATCTTCATTATCAGCAATGGCGTAAATACAAAGTACTACGCCAACAACCGCAACCAAAGTTTCAAACAAACTTTCTATTGGACAGATGCAGCAAACAAAAGGGTTTCTAATATACTAAATGGCTTTACGGATACATTTTTAGAGCCTTGCCACTTGAGCAAAATGATATGCAAGTACATTGTGCTGAACGAAGCCTATAAAATTCCAATGGTACTTCGTCCGTATCAGTTCTATGCTGTGGAAGCTTTAATAGAAAGAGTAAAGTCACAAGGCCTTACGAGTCAACCCAAAAACGGTTATATATGGCATACCACAGGTTCGGGTAAAACCCTCACAAGTTTTAAAGCCAGTCAGATTTTAATGGCTTTGCCACAAGTTCATAAAGTGGTTTTTGTGGTGGATAGAAAAGATTTGGATTACCAAACGACTAAAGAATTCAACAGTTTTCAAGAAGGTTGTATTGACGGAACAGACAATACGCAAAACTTAGTAAAGCAATTTACAGGCACTTATGTTGACAAAAAAGGAGAGGCCAAAAATTCCAAACTCATAGTAACCACCATTCAAAAACTCAATACTGCAATCAGCAAATTGAAGTATGAGGCTAAAATGGCTGAACTGAAAGACAAACGCATCATTTTTATTTTTGACGAGTGCCACAGAAGCCAATTTGGCGATACTCACAAAAGAATAAAGGACTTTTTCAATAATGCTCAATTGTTTGGGTTTACAGGCACTCCCATTTTTGCAGACAATGCTGCTAAAAACGAACACGGCAAGCGAACCACCAAAGATTTATTTGAAGACTGTTTGCATAAGTATGTAATTACAGATGCTATCAAAGACGAAAATGTATTGAAGTTTTCGGTTGAATATGTAGGCAGATATAAGCATAAAGACGGACGAGAGACCAATATTGATATTGAGGTAGAAGACATTGACACTAAAGAGTTGATGGAAGATGAAACCCGTTTAGAAAAAATAACAGATTACATTATTGCACACCACAACCGCAAAACACACAGCCGAGCGTTTACGGCTATGTTTTGTATCAATAATGTGCCTACGCTTATCAAATACGTTGATTTATTCAAAAAGAAAAAAGCCGAAGGATTACACAATTTGAACATTGCAACCATATTCAGTTATGGGGCAAATGAAGATGATGCAGATGCCAACGGCTTTATCAACTTTGAACAAGATTTTGACAATGTTGATTTGAATCTAGTGGCAGAATCAAAGCCCGAATATAAAATCAATTCGCATAGCAGAGACAAGTTAGAAGAATTTATAGGTGATTACAACAAACTATTTGGTGATAATTTCACGACCAAAGACAGCCAAAGTTTTTACAACTATTACAACGACATTTCAAAGAAAGTCAAGGAACGCAAAATTGACATTTTAATAGTGGTAAATATGTTCCTTACGGGTTTTGACAGCCCAACATTGAACACCATGTATGTGGACAAAAACCTACGATATCACGGACTAATACAAGCATATAGCCGAACCAACAGAATTTTAAACGAGCAAAAAAGCCAAGGAAATATTGTTGCGTTTCGCAACCTCAAAAACCGCACAGACGAAGCGATTACTTTATTTAGCAACAAAGAAGCGATTGAAGTAATCATCATGAAACCGTATGAAGACTACACAGCCAAGTTTGACGAAGCCTTTGAACATTTAATTTCTTTGACACCAACTACAGACAGCGTTGATGATTTACAAACAGAAGATGACGAACTTGAATTCATAAAGGCTTTCAGAGATTTGATGAGAATAAAAAATGTTCTCACTGCATTTTCAGACTTCAAATGGGAAGACTTGGAAATGACCGAGCAACAATTTGAAGATTTTAAAAGCAAGTATCTCGACCTTTACGACAAAGTAAAAAGCAACCACCAAAAAGAGAAGGTTTCCATTTTAGAAGATGTGGATTTTGAGTTGGAATTAATTCACCGTGACGAAATAAATGTTGCTTATATCATTCAACTTTTAATCAAACTAAAAGCACAAGCTCAAAAAGACACGACAAAAGCAGAACAAGAAATATTCAACTTGTTAAGCACCGAAACGACTTTACGTAGCAAACGAGAGTTGATAGAAAAATTTATACAAGAGAATTTGCCAGTAATTGTGGATACAGACGAAGTTGCACCGGCGTTCGACAAATATTGGAACGAAGAACAGCAAAAGGCATTTTCTAAATTGGTGATTGAAGAAAGCCTTTCACCCGACAAGACAGAAAAATTAATTGAAGACTATTTGTTTGCAGAAAGGCCACCATTAAGAGACGAAGTTTTAGAACTCATTGAAGGCGAAAAACCAAGTTTGCTTCAAAGAAAAAAACTGGGTGAAAGAATTTTAAAACGTATCATGGACTTTGTAGAAACGTTTATAAACGGAATGGCAGGATAGCCCATGCTTTTGGTGGCACATTTGCAAAGCCGCACGACCTGTCCCGCTGCTGCGGGAATGAACTAGGCAAATAGATAAATCGCTCAACTTTGCACAGATGTCCATCCCTCCTAAACGTCGGTACGGGCAGAGAGGCAACCAATATATCTTACTAAGTTCTACCCAATCTGCAAGCAGCCCAATTTGTAAATAGGGTTTTGTTTCAGGTTGCGCCACCACCTATTAATTTTGAGCAGGCTTCGCCCATCACTGTATCAGTTATCAAATTAAATCGGATGTTTTTTCAATGAACTAATTATTTTTTTCAAGGCTTTTCAAGGAAACATAGCCAAAACTAACATTAAAATTTTAAAATTAACATGGACAACAAACCTGAGATAATTCAAACAATCATTGAAAATATTTTTTTCGCTATACGTGATACATTAAACAAAATAATACTTTTTATCTTGTTGACAATCATTAGTTCTTGCAACGCGCAAGAAAAAACAAACACATTTAATCCCCCCAATATTTCCAAATCAAGTCCAACAGTAATAAAAAACTTTAAGTCCATTGCTGTAGCTCCTGATTTTGATACCACCTTAGTCAGTCAATATATCCGAAGTATTTTTCAGGATTCTAAAGGGAATTTATGGTTTGGTACGTTAGGCGAAGGCGTAGTGAGATATGATGAAAAAACATTGACCTACTTTTCCAATCCTGATGGTTTTAATAACAACACAGTTTATGCCATCAATGAAGATAAAAATGGTAATCTTTGGTTTGGGACTGACCAAGGCGTTTATAAATATGATGGAAAAACTTTTAAAAATTACAATCAAAAAGATGGACTAAACCATATAGACATAAGTCGAAAAAGCATCCTTGTTGACAAATCAGGTACTATTTGGGTGGGCACACATGGCGGCGTTTACCAATATGACCCGTCTGCCGATAGCAAAGGCGGTCAAAGTTTTTCATTATTTCAACTACTTCCTTCTATAAATATTGCTGGCATCATGGAAGACAAAAGTGGCAACATTTGGTTTGCTTCTTCGAATAAAGGTGTCTTTCGCTATGATGGAAAAACAATTACCAATATTGCAGAAAAGGAAGGTTTGGGAGAGAACTATGCAGGAGGAATCGCAGAGGATAAAGATGGAAATGTGTGGTTTACTATGAAAAACGGCATTTGCAAATATGATGGAAAAACCTTAACAGAATATACCCCCAAAGACGGATTAGGCGGAACTGAATTTTGGGGAATGATTATAGAACAGTCAGGTATTGTTTGGGTTACAGCCCGAGGCAGTACTACTAGATTTGATCCTTCTATTCCCTTACCAAATCCCAAAGCATTTACGGTGTTTACAGTAAAAGATGGTCTTAATTGCTGTGTTCAAAGTATGTATCAAGATAAGTCAGGAAATATGTGGTGGGGTGCAGGATCAGGTCTTTTCCGGTTTGATGGAACGCGCTTTTATCAAGTTAAACAGAATGGCCCTTGGTAGTACAAAAAGAGGCCGTCACATAAGTTCAACTTACATGACGGCCTCTTTTTGTTAACCCTCTTCTGCAACAGTCCTACAACCCATCAAAACAAATCTTCCCGTTTTGGTGGAATGTCTTTGTTGCTCAACACAACCTAGTGGCGGGCAGGATTAGGCGATACTTGCCATATTTGCCCTGCACTCAATGAAACAAATTTTTATAGGAAAACCATGATTCTTTAAATAGGCATCGTTTATACTTCATAAAATATATGTATATTTGCCCTTCATAAAAATATTAGTAACATGAAAAAAACAACAATCATTCTTCTTTTTACGCTAGGCCTTCTTCGCCTACATGCACAAACACTGCCCGTTTCTGTATTACCCAAACCTGCACAGAAAATGCTGGTTGACTTCGCCTTTGTGAAAGGTGATTCACTGCTTACAGGGGTGTATTTCGGTTGGGATAGTCTGCAATTTCATCTGCCAAAAACACTTGCGGTGTCCGCTTTTTACATCAACCGATATGAGGTTTCGGTGAAGGCTTATCATAAGTTTTGTCGGGGAAACACGGCCTCAACAGATTGCCCAGATACTACTGTTTGGCTCTCGGAGTTCCCATACTCTTTTAACAAACCGATAGCCGATAAGTATTTTAAGCATCCAACCTTTCATCAGCATCCCGTTATTTGTGTCACTTGGGATCAAGCCGTTCGGTATTGCGCCTGGCAGACCAAGCAAATCAATGCCTTACTAGACAATAGCGAATACAGTGTCGAAATACGGCTGCCTACTGAAGCGGAGTGGGAATTGGCGGCATTGGGCCCTGATTTGTATGCAAAAGATAGGCAAGGGAGTAGGTACAGAAGAATGTTTCCTTGGGATTTAGAATACTTTAAAATAGATAAAAATGGCCTTCATTTTCAATGCAACGCTGGCCCTACGAGAACACCTCAAGCAGATTTTACTTTATTAGGATATCGGGAAGATGGTTATACCTACACTGCTCCAGTTCAATCCTACGAACACAATGGTGCTGGATTGTATCAAATGGCAGGCAATGCTGCGGAGTGGACTTCTGACCGCTTTTCTATTGATTCTATTGCCCTTGCAGAGATAATAGAAAAAAAACTAGAAAAAAAGCCAGATCTTTTGTACAACTCAAAGTTGTTGAATCGGTTTCGGCCTCCATTTCCGACGCATCAATACGACGATTATATGATTGTGAAAGGTGGTTCTTGGGTAGATGAGCCGTTTTATATGCAAATCAGTGTACGCAAAATCCAACACCCCACCCAGGCGAGTGCGACCATTGGTTTTCGGCCAGTTTGTGTGGTGAGGCGGAAGAAGCAAGAGTGAGCGTTAGGGCAATGTCGTTAAGTTAATTTTATTTTGTCACTTTAAAAAATCAGGAATACTTGAATCTGGTATTTTTTATCTTGCTTTTCTTGGTAAAAGGCTGTTGCCATTTACCCTACTTCAATGGCCTTATCTAAATTCCGACGGAGCACTCAAAAAAATGCGTGCCGCAGGCAAAACTTGGCTTTTTAAAAACTGTTTGAGCCATGATCAAGTGTCGGGGCGCAGCCCCCGCTCCATCATGCGGCGAGTTTTTTTAAAAAGATAAGTTTTAGCGTTTTTTTGAGTAGCGCAGTCGTGGAATTTAGATAAAGCCAAGTCTTTTGGGTTACTTTTTTGACGAAAAAAGTGACAAAAGCAAGGAAGCCTGTAGTGATTTTAACTAGTGAATATTATGCTGCTGTACTTTATACTCATTTTTAAATCATTCCTACTTTTATCTTGCTTTTTACCTCTAAAGTGGAGGAAGTTATTTAATCCGTATTACTAAGAATGACGCCGAAATCATCAATAAAACCAATGGATTTAACAAATGGAGGACCTCATCCGAGGTCGAGATTGTGGTAAAATGTAAACTCCTACAAATGGGAAGCCTCTCCGAGGCTGGTTTTGCGACAACCGATCAACCCTGCCCTATTGGCTCCGCAAAAACATCACCGACCGCTCAATATCCACACTCAATATCCGATCCTCTTTCAAGCGCGGCACCACCTGACGGTATTGTACATACAAGGCTTCCGTTTGGGGCGAAGACCGTTGTGGCCTCCTGAAATCAAGGGCTTGCATCACAATCATCAATTCTATCGCCAACAAACGCTCCAAATTGAGTACCACCCGCATGGCTTTGGTAGCCGCATTGGCGGCCATACTTACGTGGTCTTCTTGTCCATTGCAACTCACAATACTATCTGCGGAGGCAGGCATACAAAGCGTTTTGTTTTGACTCACAATGGAAGCGGCGGTATATTGAGCGATCATCATGCCAGAGTGCAGGCCTGGGTTTTCGGTCAGAAAAGCAGGCAGCCCCCTAGTGCCGCTGATGAGTTGATAGACCCGCCGTTCGGAGATGCTGCCCAATTCGGACAAAGCCAAAGCCATATAATCCAAGGGCAATGCCAAGGGCTGCGCGTGGAAATTACCACCAGAGACAATGAGGTCTTCTTCTGGAAATAAATTTGGGTTGTCCGTCACAGAATTGACTTCGGTGGTAATCACTTGTGCTATATAACGGAGGGCATCATGGCTGGCTCCATGCACCTGTGGTACGCAACGGAAAGCATAGGGGTCTTGCACGGTCGTCTTAGGAGTCTGGGCTATCTCGCTGCCTTCGAGCCAATGGCGGAGGTTGCGAGCAGTATCCACCTGACCTTGGTGAGGCCTGATCCGGTGTATGCCCTCGTGGAGGGGCGAGAGACTGCAATGAAAAGCATCATAACCTACAGCCGCGTTGATATCTGCTTGGCGCGCCAATGTACGCGCTTTCAAAGCGCACCATACGGCATAAGCCGCTGAAAACTGGGTGCCATTGAGGAGGGCTAATGCCTCTTTTTCTTTAAAAACTAAGGGGTTCCACCCTTGCAATTTCAATGCCTCATTGGAGGGTATTCGTTGGCCTCGATACCATACTTCACCCAGCCCAATGAGGGGCAGGCTCAAGTGTGCCAAAGGAGCCAGATCGCCAGAGGCACCCAAGGATCCCAACTCAAAAATAACGGGCAATACATCAGCATTGTAAAAATTAATCAATCGCTCCACCAAGGCCAATCGAATACCGGAATGTCCGTAAGAAAGGCTTTGTATTTTGAGCAAAAGCATGATCTTAACCACCGCTGGCGGCACGGTATCGCCAGTGCCAGCGGCATGGCTCACGACAAGGTTATACTGCAACTGTTCTATATCGGCAGCGGAGATTCGGATATTGCAAAGGGAACCGAAACCAGTATTGATCCCATAATGAAGGTGATCGGTATTCGATATTTTTTGCTCCAAAAAAGCCCTGCAAGCATTGATCTGCTGAGTGGCGGCCTCCGATAAGGCCAGTGATCCCGATCCCGTTATCAGGTGCTCAATTTGGTCGAGGGTTATGTGGTCGGGCGAAATTAGGTGTGTCAAGTGTGGTGCTATTTCTAAAATTTCAGACAATAATGGTTCGGAATGTTGCATCAAATGAATAAGGTATTATTGACGCATTCTTTAGGGCGGGCAAAATTACGAATTAGTAATGGTGAAACAATCAGATAAAAAGGATAAGTTATTATTTCGCCGTTACTTGGCTCGGAAGGAATAACCACGTTAAAATTAATTTAAAAGCGGTTAAGCAGTGGTTAATGTTTAGCAAAGCCTTTGGATGTTCATTTTAATAAGATATTGACAATCAATTTATTATAAAAAAAACATTCAAAAAACCAAGAAATACTAAGCAACTTTACTACACATTGTTACGTCTAATCACTGCAAGGAACTAGAAATACTAGTACTTTTGCCTTATTCACCATCAAATAATATTAATCAATTATGTTTAAGAAGATTTTTTCATCCGTTCTATTTGTATTGGCTGTTGCTTTGACTGCTCAAGCCCAACGTATCGCTTTTGTAGATGTCACCGACGTTTTAGAAAGCCTACCAGATTATCAAAAAGCCCAAGAGCAATTGGATAAAGTGGCCACACAATGGCGACAAGAAATTGCGCAAGAGCAAGACAAAGTAAAAGGTATGTACAGCAAGTACCAAGCAGAACAAGTGTTGCTCAGCGATGAAATGAAAAAACAACGTGAAGAGGAAATTCTAACCAAAGAAAAAGAAGTGCGCGAAATGCAACGCCAAAAATTTGGTTCTGAAGGCTCTCTATTCAAAAAGCGCGAAGAACTTGTAAAGCCCATCCAAGACAAAGTGTATGGTGCCATTGAGCGTTTTGCTACTGAGAAAGGCTATGAATTTATCTTTGAAAAAGGCAGCGCGTCAGGTATGATCTTTGCAGACAAGCGCAACGATAAAACAGAAGATATCAAAACGATGCTTAAAAAAGGCTAGACCGTGTGAATACCTATCGAAACTTTACT
This sequence comes from Saprospiraceae bacterium, assembly GCA_031373665.1. Classification (GTDB taxonomy): domain Bacteria; phylum Bacteroidota; class Bacteroidia; order Chitinophagales; family Saprospiraceae; genus M3007. Next base: position 50,151 of record JANMMZ010000085.1, read on the forward strand.
TAATCGTTACTTAATTCCCTATCTTTGCGGTTTCATTCTTTAAATTTTAGAAACACATTAATTATGAATAAGACTTTTTTGCTGGCACTGAGCCTGCTTTTAAGTATCACAACCCTTGCAAGTGCCCAAAAATTTGGGTTTTGCAACTCTGCTCTTCTTATGACCCAATTGCCCGAAGTGAAGGCTGCCGATAGCGATTTGCAAGCATTTCAGACTCAATTGACTAAAGTAGGCCAACAGCGTGTAAAAAACTTGCAGGATAAGGCTGCCGAACTGAAATCTAAACAAGATCGCGGTGCTATTTCGCGAGTAGATGGCGAAACCCAGACGGCATTGTTGCAAGCCGAACAGGAATCTATCGCTGATTATGAGCAAGAGGTTTACTCTAAATTAGCGCAAAAACGCCAAGAATTGTATAAGCCAATCTTTGATAAAGTAAACGAAGCCATGAAAGTGGTGGCTGCCGAAAATGGTTTTCAATTTGTATTTGACTCCAGTACCCAAGTGGTGCTTTACGGCCATGAATCGCTGGATGTCACTTCGCTCTTGAAGGTAAAATTGGGCCTCAACTAAGCCTTTATCAATAGTTTAAGAAGTGCATCACATCGGCTGCACTATATAAAAAATAGCACACCTAACACGACGCTTGTTAGATGTGCTATTTTTTTACTGTTTTTAAATAAAAACCCCGCCTAAATCCGCGTTTTGTAGATCTTACGACGTGGCGTGGTTTCTATTCGCATTTCCATGTGTAGGCCATCAGGCTAAGGTCAATAAATTGATGCTTGTACCTCCATCGTTGTTGGCTAAAAGGTTGTTGCTATTTACCCTACTTCAATGGCCTTATATAAATTCCGACGGAGCACTCAAAAAAATGCTTGCCGCAGGCAAAAATTGTCTTTTTAAAAACTTTCTGAGCCATGACCAAGAGACGGGGCAAAGCCCCGCTCTATCATGCGGCGAGTTTTTTAAAAAAGATAAGTTTTAGCATTTTTTTGAGTAGCGCAGTCGTGGAATTTATATAAAGCCAGGTCTTTTTGGTTACTTTTTTGACGAAAAAAGTGACAAAAGCAAGGGAAAATGTAGTGTTTTTTCTAAACTGAAAATCAAATACGAATCACAATTTTAGGCTTAGTCAGACGGTTATGATGCAATAATCTCAACCCTACCGCACCACCAAAATTTCCCCCGGCTTCCACTCATACAAGTCAGTAACCCTGCCTCGGAGTCCCAAAGTGACAGGTAAGGGCTTGAAACCTCCCTTCCCATCGCCAACCAACAATTGCCCATCTCCAGCGTCTATACGCCCGATATAGGGCTGCACTTCCAGCATATTGCCAGCCACCAGTATATCAGGATGGCCATCGTTTTGATAATCAAATATCAGCGCGGCAGTCACGTTACTCATTTGTGCTTCGATCGGGAGTAAGTGCATTTCAAATTGGCCTCCACCCTTGTTTTCAAGCCACGCAGAGCCGAGGGTATTAGCCCTGTAATGCACTGTATTTTGGAGCATATCCTTCGTGAATATCCCATTAAAATCACTATCAGCGTATTTTTTATAAGTCACAAATCGCTTTTTAAGCATGGGTATTTGACTGACCAACAGGTCTTTATCCACTAGAACATGCGACTTCCCTTGGCGATAGTAAGTCAAGATAGGATCAAAAGACCCATTTCCATCAAAATCTTTGACCCAAAGTTCCAGTGGTGCCGCTATACTAGCACTCAAATTGGAATTAAAGCCTCTATTACCGGCCACTATATCCAAATCCCCATCGTGGTCAAGGTCTGCGGGGACGGAAAGGCAGTTCCATAAACCCTCCGAATTGGAGAGTTCATGGTGTTCAAAACCACTAGGTTTATTCAAATAACACACAATGGGCGACCAATCGCCCGCCACCATCAAGTCAAGGCGACCATCGCCATCCATATCGGCCCAACGAGCATCCTTGATGGAAGGAGGCAGGTTAGGCAGGGCTACTCCTTCTGGTAGATAAGCCCCTGTGCCAGTACCTCTCAACAAAGTCGAATTAGTAGGAATTCCGTAGGCTGCACTGGCAAAATGTGTTCCTAGAAACCGATCCTCACAGCCATTGTTGTCGAAATCTGCGCACCGCACCACACTTTCTTGGCTATGGGCTTCAACGGTAATCCCAAAGGCGGTGGGTTGAGCCGCAAATTTTCCATTTTTTCCTTGAAAAATGAACCCCTTGGTCGTAATAATGTCGAGGAGACCATCATGGTTAGCATCCCGATAATCAATCGGTTTTACGCCTTGATACATGCTCCAAGGGAGCAATTTTTCTTGAAGTATATCCGTGCCGATGGTAGAATCTAAGGTGACGAAAGTCGTTTTTACCGAGTGGCCAATCCCACGATTTGCAAGGTCAGGGTAGGGTAGTGCGGCACCTGATTTTTCAAAGGTCAGTACCTGATCGGCGGTGATATTCCGATGGGCTTCATATTGGCCATTAGGCCAAATCACCCATAAAGAATCAATGTTGTGGGCGATACCTAATCCAATATAAAGACAACCCGGCTCCACACTACTTTGGAATCCACGCACAGGTTGGTTTTCCACTTTTTGCACGACCCCATTGGCCCAAACCTGAATTTTTGCACCAATTGCAAAGGGGTTTTTGCCTTTTTGACGCAATTTTACCTTCAAATAGTGCGCGTTAGCAACGTTGTTTTCATAGACAGTTGCTTTCGCGTTCAGGTTATTGACCACCAAATCCAAGTCGCCATCTTGATCAAAATCAGCGTAAGCAGCACCATTTGAAAACCCGATTTTATCCAAGCCCCAATCAGCCGACTTATCCTTAAAACACAGATTTTTTTGATTCTGAAAAACATAGTTGGCCGCCGCTCCGCTAGGCATTTGAGTGATGAGTTCCAGATCGGAGGCCTTCTTTTGAACGGCTGCCGAAGAGATGAATTTATTGTACTCTATGTCGTTGGGTCGGTGCGGAATCCCATTGGTGATCCAAAGGTCTTTGTATCCATCCAAATCGAGATCGGCGAATAAGGCACTCCATGACCAATCGGTGGTGGCTACCCCCGCCAATTGCCCGATTTCAGCAAATTGCACCTTGTTGGGATCATGGGTTTGGTTGAGTTGTAAGTTGTTGCGGGCAAACTGCCAATGATACCCGTAATCATGTTTGAATTGATAGATCTGGTATGGATCGGCTGGGGCAGAGGCTTTCAAAATGGACTCTTGTTCTGGTTTCATGTCCAAGGTGATGATGTCGGGCAACAGGTCATTGTTGAAATCAGCAATATCGCAACCCATAGAGAAATTAGAACTATGACCAACTGCCTCCGATGATTGCTCTTTAAAATATTTTCCGCCCACGTTCATATACACAAAATCTTGCTCATGAAAATCATTGGCTACATAAATATCTGGGTATCGGTCATTGTTCAAGTCGCTGACACATACCCCCAATCCGTAACCTGATTTGCCATCACGAAGGCCCGATTTTGGGGTAATATTGGTGAATACATGACCGTCATTTCTAAACAAACGATCGCTCGAAAGCGGATCATATACCCTCGAAATACTGCTATCTTTATAAGAATCTGGAGAGTGTACACTGTGACAGAGCAAAAAACAATCAAGGTCGTCATCTAAATCATAATCAAAAAATGCCGCTTGGGTACTAAAGGCAGATACCGCCAACCCATAGGCCGCTGCGGCCTCTTCGTAGCCTTGCCAACTGCCTTGGGGGCTGTTTCCTCGGTTGATAAATAATTGATTTTTGCCTTGAAATTGCTTGTATTGCCCTACCTGACACACGTAAATATCCAACCAACCATCACCATTTACATCAGCCATGGTGATCCCCGTTTTCCATGATCCTTGGCCGCCTACCCCTGATTGGGCAGTGGCATCTTCAAACCCAAACCCACCTTTGTTCAGAAATAACTGATTCTGATTGATATTAGAACTAAAGTAAATATCTATCCATCCGTCATTGTTGACATCGCCCGTGGCTACGCCCCCGCCATTGTAATAATAGAGGTATTGTATGATATTCATCCCATTGGGGCTTTGCTCCGGCAAGGTATTTTCAAAGGCAATGCCTGTTTTTTCAGGAGCCAATTCTACAAAAAGCGGCGGCACGGGTCGGTTGCACTGCCAACCCATCACCGATCCTACCCAAATCAAGAGGTTTATTTTCAATAAATTGCGATGTATCAATAGCATGATCTTTGTGCTGGTACTGGATAAGCGGCAAAGATACCTTTTTTAAGACTCTACAAGGCGGTGATGATGAGCGTACACTGCGTGGTGAAACCCCTCTCACCTTCTCTCCCTCCAAGCCAACACCAAAGGAATCACCTTGCTGTAATTTTGCATCCCCTCCGATATGCCTTGTGCTTTCAAAAAATGGTCATAAGCCTTGTACCGAAACACCTCAAAAAATTCAGGATATCGGTCGTTTTGTCGGTATATTGCTTCCAAATCTCCGATGAGTCCTGCCGGCAACGCCTTGCGGAAATCGGCATATAAATCGGGCTGCAAATGGCGGTAAGCCCCCGCCAGTTCGCGCCAAAAATCAAAAGCAGCCGAATACCTCAAGAAGGGGTCCTGAGCCTGTTCTAAGGCAATATACGCCAAAAAGTTGCAAGTACCTTCATCGCCGAACCCATACCCATGGCAGAATTCATGGGCCAGATTGTAAGGTTTGGTTAAAAAATACAGTCCTTGATCTATGTTACACTCTCCCGTAAACGGATTGTAAATACCCGCCGCTCCAAATCGGAGCAGAAACCCATCCCAAAATGGTTGTCGGCCTCGTGGCGCACCCGTGGTCGGATACCCCAAGGCTTTCAATTGGGATACCACCGCACTGCGAATAGCCCCCTCCGTACTACCACTCGAAACAGCCGCATCAATGACTTGACTGCTGTCGGGTTGGATAGATTTTCGGAGATCTAACACCAATTTGGTCTGCACCTCCAAAGCATCTTTAATATCCGCTTCTGTGAGCGTGATACTTGGTATGGAGAGTTGTTGGGTTATCGGAATACGGTTATAATTGAATCCCCATAAGGCATAAAACAAGGCTATTATTCCACAAACAAAGGTAAATACTTGGATGATGGATTGAAATACTCGTTTTTTTAAAGGAATGGCCTTCGTAAATACCAGCGTATAAAAGCCTTTGGATAGATGCCAAATCAGGTATCCAAAAAACAAATAAGTGAGGGGGAAAGGCAACCAACCCAACCCAACATCAAATACCCACCGAACCCCTTGAAAAAAGCCACGGCTGTACCATCGCTCCGCCCAATCGGGAAACGCTTGGAATAAAAACCTTAATGCCAGCATCGAGCACGCAAAAAAGAACCAGAAAATGGATTGCTTCTTGATTGTTGTTATGTTTAGAGGTGCAAATCTACGTACTTATTTTGCTTGATTGCTTTTTGATGTTGCCTTTGGTGAGTCATATTCTACTTTGGCATTTTAGAAAACACTGAAAGGGTAGAACGATGCCCAAATATAATTTTTTCAAACCATTACGCTCCCTCTTGCTAGGCTTTGCTCGACCTACACAAAACCGAATAACCCAATTATTCAATATATAAATCTGCATTTTTTTTATAAATATTTTTTTGTTTTGATATTTTTGGATTTCTCCATAAGAATGAGGTTGAAAAATTATATTTGGTCATTTCAGAAACCTGACTTATCCAAAAACAAGTATTTGGTGGTCTCAGATTTAGTACTTATATTTGTATCTTGTTTCGTTGCAACGTTCATACACTTTCATTTAATCCCTCCATTTATCACCATGAGTCACCCGCAAACGAGCGTTTGACCCAAAAATTCTTTTATAAAAAATGTTACAATCTATTTATCTTTGCCAGCGCAGCAACCACCGCGCAGCAACCACCGCGCGTAGCTTTATTCTAGTTGCCCTTATGCTATCATTTCTTTGGGATTTAAATGGGCAGAGTTGCAATCCGCTCCCGACATTTAACAGGACATTTACCAATACAACGGTCACTACAGCCGCTACGTTCACATCGGAAAATATTCGCATCACTGGGACGGTGAACTTCAATGCCAACATTACCTTGGCTTACTGTACTGTATTAATGGATCCTGGTGCCATTTTAAACATCAATAACGCTACTTTTGGATTACTTTACGGTAGTAGAATATATGGGTGCGATGGCATGTGGAAGGCTATCAAGGTGAATGATAAAAGTTCGATTGTTTTTGAAAACAGTGTCATTCGTGATGGTCAGCAAGGGATTGTATTTGGGCCAAAATTTAACAATGAAAATACACGGATAACAGGGTGTTATTTCGGGCGCAATTCGTGTTCAATCACTGCCAATCATTTGGACAATCTTACTTTTGCTGCTTTTACAGGGAATATTTTTAAAAGTAACATTAGTATGAGTGTTGATCCACCATTTCTTTCACCACATATAATGGGTGTTACGCCTATCAACGCGATGAGATTGAACGACTGTACAGGTACTATTGGTACAAGTGGTGCAGTAAACAATATAGAATGGATGACTACTGGTGTCAGAATAACCGGTGGTTCAAACATCACCATCAAAAATTGCGTTTTTAAAGACTGTGTAAGGCCAGACAATGAAAATAGTTTTTCGGTTGGAATTCACTCCAGACATTCTTCACTGACCATGCAAAGCATTTTCAGCAATAATGTTAGCTGTTCCTTTGTCAATAACCATCGAGGGATCCGTTCAGAGCAAACCCAACAACTGATTATTCAAGATGCCTTATTTGACGGAAACACAAAATCTGATATTGAAGTCATAAACTCTACCAACCCATACAAGGTTGATATCAGTAGAAATATTATGAAACTATTACCCCCTTCTGAGCAATCTATTTTATTAAACCGCGCAGCCAACACCGGCTCCACGGCAATCAATACCCGTATTCGAGGTAATGTTATGACGATGCCTACTGCTACGCTGCCCAGTTCGATACGAGTCATAAACATCACCACCCAACCAGGGGCTACTGATCGGGCAGTGATTGACGAAAACCAAATCACCTGCCCGGGAGTAACAGTAACACAAGCAAGTGGCGCTGTGGATGGGATATGGGTATCTGGTGATGCGGATGGGTATCAATTGTCTGGCAATATCATCAATTATGTTTTTGCTACGGCACCCACCTCTGATGTGACCAGTGTTGGTATTTCGATGCAAAATGTTGATGGAGTCAGTAATATAGTCGGCCCTGATAATACGATCACGAGTACTCGTTTTCCCGGTCTGAACAGTCTCCGAGACTCTTGGCTGCGTTGTGGGATTCATACAGAAGGGTCACTGAATGTAGCCATATGCAAAAATGACGTCGATGATACCAGGCATAGTTACCATTTTATGAAAAATTGTGCCAACATTGAGTTCGGTCGCAATATCATTCAGGATGCCATTATTGGTTTAGAGGTTTGGGATCAAATACCAAATAACCACAATTATAGGATGAACCGATGGATAGGGGATTATTATTTTATACAGGCAGCGAATAATACTGCTCCTAATGCTCAAAGTATAACATGGCAAGTTGATAACTCGAATGGAGACCCATATAGATTTAGACCACCCTCATTTAGTCCAGCCACATGGTTTGTTTCCCTTGCTAACGGCCAAACCTCTGGCACCCCCTTTTGTGATGCCGTTGTTCCTCCCCCCCTCCCCCCCGGTGGATTTGGAACACCCCCTACAGGTGACATGGTTCACCAGTTTTTGAACAACGAGTATGGAGCGATGAGTGCCGCCGCCGCCTGGGATTTTGAGCGCAATCTTTTATCTCAGATGATCCGATTCCCGGCCACTTTTGCAGGGAATACCGAGGCAGAACAATACTATGCCACCAAAGTGAATGGATTCCATTGGAAGTTTGCCAAAGCCGAGCGCCTGCTCCATGAGGCCGCAGTGATGACTCCGACAGAGCAGGCAGGATTAAGTCAGGCATATACCAATCTACAATCACTGGCAGAGAGCCTGAATCAGATAGAAGTATGGGAAGGTGCAGACACCCTTACGATCAATCCAGCCTGGCAAACCTCTAAGACCAGCCTCTTAGAGCAGGTGAGTGGGCAACAGACACAACTAGAGACGCTGACTTCTTCCATCCTCTCCGCCCGATACGCCAAACTGGAACCTGCCCTGGAATTCATCAGATTGCTACCTCAAACCACCAGTTTGGAAACCAATTTCAGGACTTTACTTCTCCTCAAAGTTAAACAACAAATTCAATCCGATTGGACTGCTGCGGACAGTGTCTCCCTGCGTGCTATTGCTTACTCCTGCCCTGCCACAGGGGGCGAAGCGGTCACCATCGCCAGGGAAATGCTTCCCTCCCCAGAGTCTTATAAATTTGGTCGGGAAGGATTTGATCCGTTGTGTGGTCAGGGTATCGGTGCTGGAGGTGAAGAGCGGGAAACGCCGGTGACACGACACCAACCTCACCCTGCATCCATTTGGCCCAATCCAGCCAATGATGTATTGGTAGTTGATTTTGGAGGGCATTCATTCTCAGGAATCTTAGAAATATTGAATGTATCCGGTACTGTCGTCAGTACAACCTCAGTAAAAGAAATGACTCAGGAAAGCCTGAACACCACAGGTCTTTCCAATGGGGTTTACTTCCTTCGGATGGTGGGTACTGGCCAACCAGCCCAGACCCATAAATTCACCATTCTTAAATAATCTTTCATCCCAACATAGTCTTGCCACGCCGCGCCCTGACAGAATGGTCAGGGAATGGCGTGGCAAAACTATATATCAAACACAAAATGGCCTTTAATATGCAAAAAACACTAATATTGCTGCTTATACTTTGTAATACCTCCTTACTATATAGCCAGGCCAAAAATGATTATACTTGGATACTGGGTTATCCAACATTAATACCCGGAATGCCCAATAACGAAGAGTTTGGAGGTATGTTTATGAAATTTACAGATAAGGGTTACACCGTCGAAAAGTTTGATATTTTCGGAGGTCCTATCTCCGCCGTAGCAAACGACGAGGGCGGCAACCTGCTTTTTTACACCAATGGTTGTTCCATATTTAATAAAGAACATAAATTGATGGAAAATGGAGATGAAATCAATCTGGGTGCGACTGATTATGAGTACAACTGCGAAGAAAACATAGGAATATTTTATATACGCAGTGGAAATATGACCCTCCCTATGCCAGGCGATAATAAACGACATTTTCTCTTACATTTGAGATTGATTGAAACCTCAGATACCAGTATCTATGATTTGGTAAATGACCGCTTTTACTTTTCTGAAATAGACATTCAGGCAAACAACGGTCTAGGCAGGGTGGTACAAAAAAACCAGACTCTGGTGGCTGACAGCCTGCACGACGCTGTTGCTGCGGTACGGCATGGAAACGGGCGCGATTGGTGGGTAGTGATGCCCAGGGGAAGAAACAGGGCTTTTTGGAAAATATTACTAACACCCGAAGGATTCCAGGAGCCGGTGTTACAGACCTTCGCACCCCCTTATTTTCCATATACGGTCAAATATATAGTCCCTACCGATACGCCTCCACTCTATGAAGAAGAAGTGATCCCCGACGAGTATGGGCACGAGTGCTGGGGTGGGCAGGCTACCTTTTCTCCGGATGGTACTAAATACTGTCGGGTCATCAAAGCAGGAGAAGTAGAAATTTATGATTTTGACCGGTGTTCCGGGGAACTCACCCTTAGAAGGGCGTTTGCCCTGCCACCCTATATTAAGTACCCAAAAATACCTGTACAGGCCTGTGGATTAGCCGTATCTCCCAACAATAGATATTTATATTTTAACAATAATGAAGCCCTGTACCAATTTGATATTTGCGAAGAGCATATAGAAAATGGAGATTACGAACTGATTGCGGAATGGGATCGATATTTAGATGATGATTTTTTTGCGACTAATTTTTTCCAGATGCGCAATGCCCCTGACGGAAAGATATATGTAAATCATTCAAATAGTACGCGCTATCTCCACGTCATACATGAACCCAACAAGGCTGGCCAAGCCTGCAATTTTGAGCAACGGGGAGTGACATTGCCACGATATTCTGCTTTTGTCATCAACTATTTTCCCAACTTCAATTTGTTTGATTTGAAAGACAGCCCTTGCGATTCCTTGGGCATTGATAATCCAAATCAATCATATTATACTTTTGAGCAATTCAGGGTATTTCCCAATCCTGCCAATCAGGAGGTATTGCTCTATGTCCCACAGTGCGAAGGCATTAGGATACAGGTATGGAATGTGGCTGGGCAACTAGTTAGAGAAATCCCCTTTATCGCTGGTATGGAAGCCTATCGCTTGGATGTATCTGACTGGGCAGCAGGGGCTTATATTATTGCGGCTTATATTGATGCGCGGGAGCCTATTATTCAGAAACTTATTGTGGTGCATTGAGGGAGGGGGCATGATAGCCCCCTCACACCCGCTCCCAAATTTGGGAGCGGGTGCGTGTTGCGCTTGAGCGATCCAATGATGATAGCCCCCTCACAACCGCTCCCAAATACGATGCTTCACTCCAGTATTCGTCTGTAGCCGAACAATATAAATACCTTGAGATAATTGCGCCGTATCTATAATCCATTGATCTTGGCCTTCTATATTTAAAACATCTTGAGATGACACTACTTGACCCGTAACTGAGACAATACTAATGGTTGCTTGTGTGGTTTCTGGGCCGAAATAAGTCAAGATCAACCGATCTTTACCCGGATTGGGCTGAATCTGGAATTGGAGATCATCTTGAGCAGGCGTACGCACACTTTCATTTAAATCGCCATTGTCACGACCCATTAGGTTAGCCGATAAAGCACACGGCGTTACAATTCCGGAACACAAAACCGTGGCAGTGGTATTAGAAACTGGATTGGGGTAACTATTGGACCAACAAAAGAATAACCTAAGCGTTTGGGTAGGGCCATTGGCGGCATTTACCTTCCACCGATAACTGGTATTGGTGATAAAGGCTAGGTTATAGTTGAAGGTCGCGGTATTAAGTGCCACGTTGTTCAGGCTCGACATGTCTGTGCTGATTCCACCGGAAGGAAGACCACTGATGATGACCTCATCAGAGACGGTTACATTGGCCATCACAATTTCAAAATAATAGTCACCTGCTGCGTTACACCCAACATTCGTATGAGGCCGACGCAAGAATGAGGCTATATTGGAGCAAAGCCCAGTAATTTGGATGGCAATAGAAGGGGTGTAAACATAGTCATTGCAAATGGTTCGCTTGGCTGCCCGCCTATAATAAGTGGTTTGGGTAAGTGCTGGTGGATCAAAAACAAGACCTGTTTCATTAGAAATATCTACAAAGGTACTGTTATTAGAGGATTGTTGCCACTGATATACCACAACACCACCCGTTCCGCCACTAGCGGGCGTACTGCTTGCGATCAAACCCGGATTAAATCCACTTGACCCGCTGGTTGGTACAGGTGCCACTATCTGGCCGGCTTGGGTAACATTGGTGCAGGCATTGCAAGCAACCAACTGAATAAAAGCGGGGTTTTTCCGAATGGTGGTTAAGGTAGTGGTGCCACACATAACGCCAGATGCTGATGAAAATACCTGTCCGGGCGAAGTGCTTTCCGCAAATACCTGTGCATTGGTGGTGTTAACGCTATAACTACCCGGTAGTATTTCTGACCAAGTGATCGTTTTACTGATGGGTATATCCGTATTGATATCGGCATCGGTGGTTCGTTGTGGTGCCCAAAAGATCAGGTATGGATCAGTCCCATCACTTTTTGCGATCAAATATACAAAAGCATCTTGGTCTTCATACAATGCTTTGTAAAAGACATGGTTGTTGAATCGGTTTTTTAAATCCATCATACCATGCCATGATGGTTTGGGGGTGGCGCCGTGGGCTATAAATGGGGATGCCCAAGCACTATTGTTAGGATTAGTACCTAACTTCCAGAACCCTGAACTTTGGAATAAACCACTATATGCGGCATCTGTAGCCTTCGAATGATCATAACCATTATAGAAAAACACCTTGGAGAAGTGGTACCTACTGTGCAACATTAAGCCCCTGATTAAGTAAGCCGACTGGGTTTTTTCTCCAACTCCTGTATTCGGATTACTGTCAAATCCGAACTCTGACGACCATAACTGTACATTGCTCAAAATGCCAGAACTGGCGTTCTTATTAGCATCTCGCCATCCTGCAAGATTTCGGATTTGGCGGGTTTCAGAACTGGGATTTTCTGGATAAGTCCACTGCAAGGTACCAGCACCAAGGCTATAAGGATGGCAATCAATAGCATCTAAATCTTTGAGCACTTCGCAATCGGCAACATTCAAGTAATCGCCAATAAAATCATGTCGCTCTAGCGATCCCCCGCAGTTTGAATAATCCCGGAGGGCCGAACCGCAATCATTTTCCTTGATGGCCTGAAATGCTCCAACCACCAACTTCATTTTCCACCCACCCAATGATTTTGCGCCATATTTTCCCACAAAAGCATTCCGTGCGCCTGTCAATAGGGCGTGGTAATCTGATTTTACTGGATAGTCCCATAGTTCGTTGCCTATCTGATAATTGTGTACCAGTATTTGGGCACTTGTGCCATTTGGTGGGGCATACTCGTCTATGAATTTTTTGGTATAGTTCTCAAAAGCGTTTCTTATACCCGCAGGTCCAGCATTAGACCATTCGCTTTCATTGTATATTTTTTCTTTCCAAGTGTATGGGTAAAATAACAACTCCGTAGCGGCTGTGATATTCATAAAGCCATGCGTATTCCTATATATATTGTAAAGCCCTTTATTAAACGCAGTGAAGGCGGGGGTACCTTCCGGCGTGGTGTTTTTGGGCTTTATGGTTTGATTATAAAATGGCAAAATTTGATCTGCCCCCCAAGGATAAGGCACACTGTTCATCAGGCTAGTCAAGGTGGTCTTACTGTTGAAATCCTCATCCATCACATGAAAGTTCCTATACTGAGTAGTCAGTTGAGTGATCTGGTTGAAAGCCTCATTTTGAAACGCCCTAAATATCAGTCCGCCGTCATTGACGGCAATCATAGAACCGAGGTTAAAAGGACTTGGAGCATTATAATTGTTATTTATTTGTGCTATTTCAGTAGGGGTTAATTGCTTTCCAAAATTTTTATTGGCCAAACAAGATATCGCCTCCTGCGTAGTAAAAGTACTTGAAGGGGAGTAGGCACTGGTGCCCGACGGACATATTGCTTGAGTTTGTACCTGATAAACCGTAGAAGGCTCCAGCGGTGGATTCAGCGTATATACGGGAGTGGTGATATTGGTGCCAGCGGTTATCCATCCGCCACTGTTGCCCTGCCGGTACTGCACATGATACCCTGTGACACCGCTGGCCGCTGGTAACACGACCGTTGCATTGGTGCTGCCAGCAGTCACCGCAGGGGCAGATGGGGTAGCGCACCCACCTATGTGGGCTATTACTTGTACGTACGTACTGGAGGTAGCGTTACAGTTGCTTTTTACTTCTACTTGATAAGTGCCTGATGGCAGACCTGCAATTGAAAATGGAGATGCCATTACCGATAACCCCCCCGCTGGGATCAACCAATCGCCCGATGTACCGGGGCGATACCTAATGGTGTGGGCTCCAGAAGATGACCAAGAAACAAGGATATTTGAAAGACCTGTACTTGCGGTCACTCCCGTAGGAGGGCTACACATCCCAGACCCATTTGAAGTCAAGTAATGAACTGCCGTACCCCAATCAGAGAAACCAGTGCTACATTTGGATCGAATTTGAATCGTATAATTGGTATTTCTATTTAACCCACTTAACGTGTAAGGTGGTGGCCCAAAATTGTCAACAATGGTCTTTACAGACGGAACTGCCGTCTCGTAGTATCTGATTTGATACTGGGTGGCTTCTGAAACCGCTACCCACTTCAACGTGAATGAGGTAGAAGTTTGGAATGTATGAAGCCAGATTGAACTTGGAGGATTGCATTGTGCGTGTAAAAAATGGCAAACGAACCAAGGGGCAAGGAAAATCAATAGATTCCTTTTGCGGAGAAGGCGAAAAGCGTAATTTTTCAAGATTAAAGTACATTAAAAATTAAATGAATGATTTTTAATATACTGGCACGTTGTAATGGCGTTACAAGGTTTCTATTTCTGTTATTTACCACATAGATATACCTGCCAACACCTATGTAAAGTGCCAGTATATAATAGTGGGGGGTAAGATTAAAAGTGAAAATGCTATGGTGGCCTATAGCAGGAAATACCTCAACGGAAAGCGATAATAATGATTCATAAGACGATGTAATATTGATGATTAAATAAGTTAAGAAGCAAATATACTAGTATTCTCTATGCACATTTATAGACAGTAGTGTTCAATATTTTCTTAGGAATGCAGTTTGTTTTTTGCGATATATTACACAGCCCAATGACTCTTTTAACGACCGATTCCAAAAATGAAATCAAAAATAAATATAAATAAATTAAAGTATTTATTATTAACTAATAATCAACTTGTTGCTGATTCTGAATACGGGAGAATGATCTAATGGAGGGCTAGAAAAAAGATATTTTATTACTTGTAAGTATAAGCAAATGTTTATAAATAATACATAAATTTTTGTGTATGTAATTGGCAATCAATTATTTATGAGAATATTTTAAAAATAAAACATACCAATATTTTAAATTTTAATTTAAGTATTTAATAGTTTATTTTAACTAAAAAACAAAATATAATTTTTTAAATATCATAATATCGATTTCATGGGTGTCTTTTAGAAGGACACCAAATACATTATATTGCTTTTAGTCAATAAAAAAAGCCACTCCAAATGAATGGAATGGCTCGTGTTTTCTCGGTCGAATTCGGGTGTAATCAGGGTTTTGAAAATATAAGTGTTAGATCTTCACAAATTTGAGTATTTCATTGATGCCCTTTCCATGGAGTCGGATAAGGTAAATTCCTGATGGCAATGCCGCTATATCAATCAAAGTTTGCACCTTCGAAACGACTTGTTCTGTATATACATTTTTGCCGTCCATGTTATAAATGGCCAGCGAGTGGTAAGTATCGGCAGGCAGGTTTACCTGCAATTCATTGAAAGCAGGATTGGGTCTAATGGTTGTCAGGCCAGTATTGCTTGTTTCCATGTTGCGGTCGCCACCTCCGCCTCCCCAGAGGGTAGAGATGTTTACCGAAGCAGTATTGTTGCCTGATACCCCGTCACCATAAGCGGTTGGGTTGAATATAGTAGCCGTCACGGTTTGAGGTCCTGTGCCATTTTGGAACAAAGGCAACGTGAGTGTATGCTCTTG